>CAYWGD010000036.1:0-61598 GCA_964457335.1 uncultured Enterobacteriaceae bacterium
GACACCCCGCGCCCCTGACACCCCGCGCCAAATGTCAATGAGCAATTCCTGACACCCCGCGCGGCCCCGCGCGGCCCCCCCCCCCCCGCGCGACCGACGCCCCCGCGATCCGCCGCGCGAGGGAGGCCGGAAGGCGCCCCGGGCGCGGGATCGCTCGGGCGGAGGCCGCGGGAGGCTCCTCCGCCCGGGGCGGTCGGCGGCCGCGCGGGCCGCCGACGGAGCGGCTCTGCCGCGACCCTGGAGGACGCCCGACCCCGCCGTCTTCGGCGGGGTCGCGCCCGCTCGAGACCCTACGCGCCGGGGGGCAACGTCACCCGGAACCGCGCCCCGCCGCCCGGCAGGTTCTCCGCGGTGATGCGACCGCCGTGCTCGGCGACGATGCCGTGCACGACGGCGAGGCCGAGCCCGGTGCCCTCGCCGGGGGGCTTGGTCGTGAAGAACGGCTCGAAGATGCGCGGGAGATGCTCGGGAGGGACGCCGGCGCCGTCGTCCTCGACGACGACGCCGCCGGGGCCGGTGGTGACGCGCACGCGGGTGCGCGCGGCGTGGACGGCGTTCCGGAGCAGGTTGTAGGCGACCTGCTCCAGCGCGTGCGGGTCGGCGTGGGCGGGGAGCGGCTGCAGGGCGGTGTCGACGGCGACGTTCCGCTTGCGCGCCTCGATGCGCACGAGCGCGACGGCGTCGCGGGCCACGTCGGCGAGGTCCACGGGGCGGCGGTCGCCGGTGCTCGCGCGGGCGAAGCGGAGGAGCGAGCCGGTGATCTGCCGGATGCGCTCGGCCTGGCGCTCGATGACGCGCAGGTCCGCGATCTGCTCGGGATCGGCGCCCGACTCCTCGGCAACCTCGCGGAGGAAGCTCGCGCGCCCGAGGATGACCCCGGCGGGGTTGTTGATCTCGTGGGCGACGCCCCCGGCGAGCCGCCCCACGCTTGCGAGCCGCTCGGCGTCGGAGAGCTCGCGTTGCGCGGCGGCCAGCGCGGCGGTGCGCTCGCGGACGCGCTCTTCGAGGGCTTCGTTGAGCTCGCGCTGGCGGGCCTGCTCCTCGAGCACGCGCAGTCGCAGCCGCTCCAGCGCCTCGCCGAGCTCGCGCGGCTCGTCCAGGCCGGCGACCACGAAGGGCTCGGCGAGATCCGTCTCCTCCATCCGCCGCACCTGGCGCGCGAGCCGGACCAGCGGGCGCACCACGAGCCAGTCCAGGACGCCCGCGAACGCGAACGCGAACGCCAACGCGACGCCGAGCGCGAGCGCGACCCAGGCGGTGTCGCCGCTCCCGTCGTAGGCGCGCGTGAAGATCGAGGAGAGGACCATGATGCCCACGACCGCGAGGGTCAGGAGCGCGCCGAGCTTGAGCGCGAGGCCGGGCCGGCGGGACGGGGGCATCGAGGGGGTAGCTTACGGACAAGCCGGGCCGCACGCGAGTAGGATGGCGCACATGCCGACCTGGAAGCACCACGTGTTCGTCTGCACCAACAAGCGTCCCCCGGGGCATCCCAAGGGATCCTGCGGAGAGCGCGGCTGCGCCGACGTGCTCGTGGCGCTGGAGGCCGAGGTGGAGCGGCTGGAGCTGTTCGAGACCGTGAAGGTGAACTCGTCGAGCTGCCTCGGACCGTGCCGAAAGGGGCCGACGATCGTGGTGTACCCGGAGAACACCTGGTACGGGGGCGTGACGGCGGCGGACGCGCGCGAGATCGTGCAATCCCACTTCGTCCAGGGGCGGCCGGTGGCGCGCCTCGTGCTCTCGGAGAGCTGATGTTCGGTGGCCTGAAGTCGGGGTTGAAGCAGCGCCTGAAGGGCGTCGTCGAGGACATCAAGGGCCGGCGCGTGGACGCCGCGGACCCCTACGTCCCGCCGCCGTCGTCGCGTCCGACGCCGATCGCGCGGCCCAGCGCGCCGGCGAAGCCGGAGGCGGCGAAGCCGGTGGCCGTGGAGGCGACGAAGCCGAAGCCGGTGGCCCCCCCGGACCCGGAGCCGGCGAAGCCCGTGGCCGTGGAGGCGACCAAGCCGAAGCCCGTGGAGCCGCCGGAGCCGGAGCGGGCGAAGCCCGCGGTCGACGACGGCGCACACGCCGCGAAGGTCGAGGCGGCCGCGAAGGCCGAGCGCGAGGCCGAGGCCGCGGCGGCCCTGAAGGCGGAGCGCGCCGCGGCGGCCCTGGCCGCGAAGGCGGAGCGCGAGGCGGCGAAGGCCGCGGCGGCGAAGGCGGAAGCGGCGACCGCGGGAACGAGCTCCGTCGCGGCGCTCGCGGCGGCGGCCGCAGCCGGGAAGGTCGCCCAGAAGGTGCTGCACGCCGACACGGGCTCCACCGACCTCGACGCCTACGTGGCGCGCGCCAAGGCGAACGGCCGCGACCTGTCCTCGATCAGCGGGGGGATCGGGCTGAACACCGCCGAAGACGGCGCGGTCTACTGGGGCCCCGTCGACAACGACTCCTCCCGCGCGAAGGCCGCCGGGAAGGTGCTGACGATCGACCAGTTCGAGTGCATCAGCTGCGGCACCTGCGTGGAGCAGACCGACAAGGTGTACTACCTGCCGGACGACGGAAAGGCCACGCCGATCGCCCAGGACGGCCCGATGGACCTGATCCAGGACGCCATCGACGCCTGCCCGGTCACCTGCATCGCGTGGGTGCCGCCCGAGGAGGCCGAAGAGAAGGGGCTCGCGACGGGGATCGACGGCGCCGAGTAGCCCTACCAGTAGCCGTGGGACCGCGCCATGCGGATCTCCCACAGGCGCTGGGGATCGTCCCAGGTCTCCCGCGGTGGGGCCGCCGGGCCGCTCCGCACGCGGATCAGCTCCTGGCGCAGCGACTGGAGGATCTCGGGCCGCTGGAGCGCGAGGTTTTCGGCCTGGAGCGGGTCGTCCACCACGTCGTGCACGGTGAGGTGCTTCTGGTTCACCTCGGCGCGGAGCCGCTCGTCGAGCTGCGGATCGAGCACGGTGCCGTGGTGCAAAAACGCGCGGAACAGGACCTCGTAGCGGCCCTCCCGGTAGAGCAACGTGTCCCCGAACTCGCCGTAGGCGAACTCGTCGCCGGCGCCGTCGACGGGGCCCGCGAGCAGGTCCGCGCCGGGGATGCCGGCCGGGGGGACCGCGCCGGCGAGGGTCGTGAAGGTCGGCACCAGATCGAGGAGCTCGACGATGCGCGTCGCCACGGTGCCCGTGGGCGCGCCCGGGGCGGCGGGGACCCCGGTCGCCTCGCCGGGCCCGAAGACGACGAGCGGCACGCGCGCGGTGCGGTCGAGCATGTAGCTCGTGGTCGCGACGGGCACGGGCATGTCCCAGAAGCCGCTCGGCTCGACGAGGCTCACGCCGTTGGTCGACGTCGCCACCACCCACCGGTCCCGCGGACCGTTCAGGCCACCGAGCACCGTCGCGAGGCCGACGCCGGTCTCTTGCGCGAGCTGCGCGTACACCGCCGCGACCGAGGCCGGATCGGCGTCGGTGCGGGTGGGGTTCGGGACGGCCCCGTCGAGCAGGAGCCGGATGCCCATCCGGTCGAGCACCGGCGGACGGTCGACCACCTGGAGGTCGGCGACCGCCACGACGAGGAGCCGCGGCGCGTCGGCGTTCTCCGCCCACCAGCCCGCGGTCCAGCGGCCGAGCGCCCCGAAGTCCGTGCCGGCTTCGGAATCGAAGGGAACCTCCTCGGTCTCCTGGAAGCCCCGCGCGAGGAGCGAAGCGCCGCGCACGCCGGCCGAGGCGAACGCGGTGCGGTAGCCGTAGAGCCCGAGGACCTCCGGCAGGGTGGGCACCGACGGGGGGATGTCCGCGCACCAGAGCCGCGAGGCCTCCGCGTCGGCCTGCAGGGTGCGGGTCTCCGCCGCGGACACGCCGTCGGTGAACAGCCCACAGAGCGGGATGCTCGTGGCGTAGCGCCCCGTGAAGAGGGAGCCGAGGCTCACGAAGGTGGCGCTCGACTGGGCGTACGCCGCGGAGAACCGCAGCCGGGGCGCGCCGCCGAGGCCCTGGAGGAACCGGGCCTCCGCGCCGACGAGCCGCGGCGGATCGGCGCGCAGGCCCGGGGCGAGGAGCAGCACGAGGTCCGGCCGGGTGGGGTCGGCCGGGGCGACCACCGGGGCCGGGGCGGCGGCGACGGGCGACTCCCCGCACGCGACCAGGAGCAGGATCCAGGCGATCACGCGACCTCCTCCGCGCCGGCCGGGGGCGCGCCGACCGCCGCCCCGCTCGCCGGCGCCCCGACGCGGGCGAAGGCCGCCGCGCCGAGGTCGACCGCGCACACGGCCGCGAGCAGGCCCAGGGACTCGAGCACCACGCGCAGCGCGCCGCTCCGCACGTCCGGCAGCCCCGCCAGGGCGCCGCCGGCGAGGAGCGCGAGGTTCACGACGGGCCCGGCCGCGAGCAGGAGCAGCAGCACCCACCGCGTGACCGTCGCCCAGCGGGGGCCCGGCCGCCCCCAGAGGAGCCGCAGCGCCGTCGCCGCGAGCAGCGGCAGCGCGGCCGCCTGCGCGTACAGCCACGCCACGCTGGCGCCCCGCTGCACCGACCAGAGCGCCGCGCGCACGGTGGCGTGCGCCGCGGCCACGTCCGGCGCGAGGCTCCCCGCCGCCACCTTCGCCTGCGCGATCTCCCGGTGCAGGCCGTGCGCGAGCGCGGCCACGGCGAGCTCCCGGTGCGCGACGTACCAGGCGGCGCGGAGCGGCTCCATCTGGAAGGCGTACTGCGTCCAGTTCAGGTGCACGAGGCGGCCGCCGAGCACGGCGGGCGTGTCCCCCTCCCCGACCCGCCCGGGCTGCGGGAGGAACGACGGCAGGTCCGGGACGATGCCCTCCCGCGCGATCAGGTCCATCTCGTACCAGCGCGGGACGAGCCACCAGCCGACGACGTAGGCGCACGCGCCCACGCCGAGCGCGCGCGCCAGGACGCGGCCGCGGCCGGGCGGGCCGAACGCGCGGCCCACGACCAGCAGGAGCAGGAAGAGGCCCGGCGTCGGGCGCAGGAGCGGCGTCGGCGACCAGTCCATGCCCCAGGGGCGCACGAGGTCCACGTGCGGGAAGGACACCACCTCGTACGCCCAGCTCGCGGCGGTCGCGCCGACGAGCCCCGCCCCGCCGGCCGCCACCGCCGCCCAGCCCGGCCGCCGGCGCGCGAGCGCCGCCCCGAGCACCGCCAGCCCGCCGCTGGCGAGGGCCGCGAGCTGCACGGGGGCACGCTCCGCGCCGCGGGCGCCGAGCCAGGCCCCCGCCCCCACGAGCACGACGGCACCCACGACGCCGAGGAACGTCCGGGAAACACGCGAGGTGGGATCGGGCCGTCGCACCCGCGGAGGCTACGAAAGCCGCGCGCGCCTGTCCACCGGTGCCCGACTCTGGACGGCCGCGGCCGCGTTTGCCATCATGCGCGCCGCGAGGTCGCCATGCACCGTCTTCTCCCTTACACCCTTCTCCTCGGCCCCCTCTCCGGCTGCTCCGGCGACGAGCTGAAGTGCGGCGCCGGCACCCACGAGGAGGACGGCGCCTGCGTGGCAGACGCCGTGGAGGCCGACGCCGACACCGACGCGGACTCCGACACCGACACGGACGCCGACACCGACACCGGCAAGACCGACGACACCGGCAAGACCGACGACACCGGCAAGACCGACGACACCGGCGACGACACCGACACGGACCCCGACACGGACACGAACCCCGACACGGACACCGGCCCCGACACGGACACCGACACCGCCGGCGAGGCCGACATCACCGCCGTGCTCGACGAGATCACGGAGCACGGGTACTGCGACACCGACCCCGACGGCGGCACCAGCACGCCCGGCTTCGAGTCCTACACCTACTTCCTGCTCTACGGAGACGAGACGGCGGGCTGGACGGGCGAGATGGGCTGGATGGTCCTGGCGAACGCCACCTGGGAGAGCGCTGGCGCCACCGACTGCCAGATCATCTGGAACGTGACCGGGACCGCGACGAGCGCCTCCTGCTGCGACCTGGGCGTCGACGTGCACTTCGCGCTCGACACGAGCCGCACCGACTGCGACCCTGTCTTCTACACGGGCGGCGAGACCTACGACGACACCATCGGCGTGGACCTCCACTCCGACGGCACCACGTCGTTCTACGACTCCGCCGGCAACGACGCGGGCGGCGGCTACTGGTCGAGCGCGGGGATGAGCGCGGTGACCGATCCGATCTGCCTTTTCCCCGAGTTCCTGTAGCGGCGCGCCCCGAGCGCGCGCCCGGACGCCCGGGGCTCCCGACGTGGCCTTCCCGCGCCCCCGCTCCCGGTTAGATCGGGAGCGGGAGGGACGGTGCACATCGCGACGGTCGGCCGCGCCTTTCCCGCCAACTACGCCGATCAGGAGACCCTGGTCGCGGCGTTCCGCGCCGCGTGGGCCGGGCGGTACCACAACGTCGCGCGCATCGAGCAGCTGCACCGGAACGTGCTCGTCGGGGGGCGGCACCTCGCGCTCCCGATCGAGGGCTACCTCGCGCTGCGGGGCTTCACCGACGCGAACGACGCCTTCGTGCGCGTGGGCACGGACGTGGGCGCCGCCGCCGTCACCGACGCGCTGGCGCGCGTCGGGCTCCAGCCCTCCGACGTCGACGCCCTGTGGTGCGCGAGCGTCACCGGCGTGGCCGCCCCCTCCCTCGACGCGCGGCTCGTGAACCGGCTCGGCCTCCGCCCGGACCTGAAGCGCACCCCCATCTTCGGTCTCGGCTGCGTCGCGGGCGCCGCCGGCCTCGCGCGCGTCGCCGACTACCTGCGCGGGAACCCCGACGACATCGCGCTGCTCCTCTGCGTCGAGCTCTGCTCGCTCACGCTCCAGAAGGACGACCTCTCCATCCCGAACCTCGTCGCCAGCGGGCTCTTCGGGGACGGCGCCGCCTGCGTCGTGATGGTGGGGGAGCGCCGCGCCGCCCGGCTCCCGGAGCTGCGCGGGCCCCGCGTCGTCGCGACCCGCAGCGTGTTCTACCCCGGCACCGAGGACGTGATGGGCTGGCGGATCGGGAGCGACGGCTTCCGCATCGTGCTTTCCGCCGAGGTGCCGGACATGGTCCGCCGCCACCTCCGCGGGGACGTCGACCGCTTCCTCGCGGATCAGGGCCTCGGGCTCGCGGACGTCGCGGCCTGGGTCGCCCACCCGGGCGGGCCGAAGGTGCTCCAGGCGATGGAGGAGGTGTTCGCGCTCCCGCCCGACGCCCTCGCGCGCACCTGGCGCTCGCTCCGGGAGGTCGGGAACCTGTCGAGCGCGTCGGTGCTGATGGTGCTCCGGGAGACCCTCGCCGAGCCGCCCCCGCCCGGCGCCTACGGGCTCGTCGTGGCCATGGGGCCGGGCTTCTGCTCCGAGCTGGTGCTCGTCCGATGGTGACCTGGCTCGTCGTCCTCGGGCTCGTGGCGCTGGAGCGCCTCGCGGAGCTCGTCGTGGCGAAGCGCAACGCCGCCTGGAGCTTCGCGAACGGCGGCGTCGAGCACGGCGCGGGCCACTACCCGGTGATGGTGGCGCTCCACACGGCGTTCCTGCTCGCCATCCCCGCGGAGGTGCTCCTGCTCGACCGTCCCTGGATCCCCTGGCTGGCGTGGACGTGTCTCGCGCTGGCCGCCGGCGCCCAGGCGCTCCGGTGGTGGGTGATCGCCACGCTCGGGAGGCGCTGGAACACGCGCGTCATCGTGATCCCCGGGCTCGCGCCCGTGGAGGGCGGCCCCTTCCGCTGGCTCCGGCACCCGAACTACCTCGCCGTGGCGGTCGAGGGCGTGGCGCTCCCGCTGATCCACGGCGCGTGGCTGACCGCCGCCCTCTTCACCGTGGCGAACGCCGCGCTCCTCCGCACGCGCATCGCGGTCGAGGACCGCGCGCTCGGGAGGGCCGCGTGACCGACGCCGAGATCCGGGCCGGCATCGCCGCCGTCGCCCGCGCGCACCTCGCCTACGACGGGCCGCTCGACGACGACACGCCGCTCGTGGACACGCTCCGCCTCGACTCCGTGCGCCTCCTCACGCTCGTCGCGGAGCTCGAGAACCACTTCCTCGTCGTGCTCGAGGAGGGCGACGAGGCCGGCATCGAGCGCGTCGGCGACCTCGTCGCCGTGCTCCGCCGGAGGCTGCCGTGACCGGGCACACGCTGGGGGGCGCCCTGGTCCGCGCGGCCGACGCCGACAACGGCCGCGGCCTGCGCTTCCTCGACCGCGACGAGCGGGAGACGCGCCTGTCGTGGACGCGCCTCTGGCAGGACGCGCGCCGGGTGGCCGGCGGGCTCGCCGAGCGGGGCATCCGCCCCGGGGACACCGTGGCGCTCGTGTTCCCCACGGGTCCCGCCTTCTTCCACGCCTTCTTCGGCGCGGTCCTCGCCGGCGCCGTCCCCGTTCCGCTCTACCCGCCCGTCCGCCTCGGGCGCCTCGCCGAGTACCACGCCCGCACCGCCGCGCTGATCGCCGCCGCCCACGCCCGCATCGTCCTCACCGACGCGCGCATGTGGCGCATCCTCGGGGAGACGGTGGCGCGGGCCCGTCCCGAGCTCGGCTGCATCGACGTCGCCGACCTGTCCGGCCCCGGCCGCTCCATCGTGCGCAGCCCGGACGACCTCGCGCTGGTGCAGTTCTCCTCGGGCACCACCGTCGAGCCCAAGCCGGTCGCGCTCCAGCACGGCGCCGTGCTCGCGAACGCCTCGGCCATCCTCGGCGCGGTCCTGCGCGACGACGCCGACCACACCGGCGTGAGCTGGCTCCCGCTCTACCACGACATGGGGCTCGTGGGCGCCGTGTTCGTGGCGCTGCTGCGCGCGGCCGACCTCACGCTCCTGCCGCCCGAGCTCTTCATCACGCGGCCGGCGCTCTGGCTGCGGGCGATCAGCCGGACGGGCGCGCTCGTGAGCCCCGCGCCCAACTTTGCGTACGCCCTGTGCGTCGACCGCATTGCCGACGAGGAGCTCCAAGGCGTCGACCTCTCCCGCTGGCGCTACGCGCTCAACGGCGCCGAGCCCGTCTCCCCCGCCACGCTCCGCCGCTTCGTGAACCGCTTCTCCGCCTGGGGCCTGCGGCCCGAGGCCCTCACCCCCGTCTACGGGCTCGCGGAGGCCTCGCTCGCGGTCACCTTCTCCGCGCTCGACGCCCCCTTCCGCACCACCCGCTTCGACCGCGCCGCGCTCGCCGAGGGCCGCGCCGTCCCCGATCCGGGCGGCGTCGAGCTCGTCAGCCTCGGCACGCCGCTCCCCGGCATGGCGGTCGACGCCCCGGTCGACGCCGTCGGCCCCGTCCGCGTGCGCGGCCCCTCGCTCATGGCGGGCTACCTGCACCAGCCCGAGCGCACCGCCGCCGCCTTCCGCGACGGCTGGCTCGACACTGGCGACCTCGGCTTCCTGCACGGCGGCGAGCTCTACGTCACCGGCCGCGCCAAGGACCTCCTCATCCTCCGCGGCCGCAACCACGCGCCCCACGAGATCGAGCAGGCCGTCGACGCCGTCGAGGGCGTGCGCACGGGCTGCGCCGCCGCCGTCGCCTGGCTCCCCGAGGAGGCCGAGGAGGAGCAGCTGGTCGTGTTCGTGGAGGTGCGGGCGGATGCCTTCGAGCCGCTCCTCTCCGCGGCGGGGGCGCACCACGGCGCGGACCCAGGGGGTGGCGGCGTGCGCCCCGGGTCCGCTGGTGGGGCCCCCTCTGGGGGGGACCGGCGGGGGTCCTGGGGCGCGGTTCTCGCCGCCGCCCCCTGGGTTCGCGCCGGCAGGGAGCGCCCCCGCAACGCCCCCGGCCAAAGGGCCGAGGGCCCCCCGGACCCCCCGGTCCGCGTTCCGGTCGACCTCGCGCCGCGGTGCGCGTCCGCCATCCTCGCGGCGACGGGACTCGACCCGGCCCTCGTCGTGCTACTCGCGCCGGGCACGCTCCCGCGCACCTCGTCGGGGAAGATCCGCCGTGCGGAGGCGTTGCGACGGTGGCTGGCGGGGGAGCTCGTACCCCCGGACGAGGTCACGCCCTGGCGGATCGCCGGGGCGCTCGCGAAGGGCACGGTCGCCCACTGGAGGACGCGGCTTGGAGGTTGACTACGTGATCGTCGGCGGCGGGCCCGCGGGGCTCGGCGTGGCCATCGAGGCCGCGGCCGCCGGCAAGTCCGCGGTGGTGATCGAGCGGTGCCGCGGCCCCGTCGACAAGGCGTGCGGCGAGGGGCTCATGCCGCCGGGCGTCGCGCGCCTGCGGGCCATGGGCGTCGAGCCGCCCGCGTGGGGCAGCCACCCCTTCACCGGCATCCGCTACGTCGACGGAGACGTGGTCGCCGAGGCCACCTTCCCCGACGGGCCGGGGCTCGGCGTGCGCCGCCTCGCGCTCTCCGAGGCCCTCCGGGATCGGGCGGCGGCGCTGGGCGTCACGCTGCTCGACGGCACCGAGGCCATGGGCTGGACCGAGGACGCCGCCGGTGTGCGGCTCGAGACCTCGCGTGGACCGATCCGGGCACGCTGGCTCGTGGCCGCCGACGGGCTGCACAGCCGGGTGCGCAAGGACGCGGGCATCGAGGCCACGCCGCTCTCGTTGAAGGGCCGGCGGCTCGGGGTGCGGCGGCACTTCACGGTGCGGCCGTGGAGCGACAAGGTCGAGGTGTGGTGGGGCGACGGCGCCGAGGCCTACGTCACCCCCGTGGGCCCGGAGCGCGTCGGCGTCGCGTTCCTCTGGAGCGGCGGGAAGGGCGACCACGACTCGCTCCTGACCCGCTTCCCCGCGCTCGCCGAGCGGCTCGGCCCCGCCGAGTCCGTCGTGCGCGGCGCCGGTCCCTTCGGCGTGCGCGTCGCGCGACGCACCCGCGGGCGGGTGCTGCTCGTCGGCGACGCCGCGGGCTACCTCGACCCGCTCACGGGCGAGGGGGTGTCCCTCGCGTGGGAGTGCGGCGCGGCGCTCGTCCAGCGCACGATCGCGGGCGACCCCGCCGGCTACGAGGCCGACTGGGCGCGCATCACCCGCCGCCACCTGTTCTTCACGGGGCTCGCGCTCCAGCTCGCGCGCCGGCCCTGGCTGCGTCGGCGCGTGATCCGGGCGCTCCGGCGCTTCCCCACCGGCTTCGCGGGCTTCCTCGGCCTCAATACGGGTTTCTACGGTCCTGCCCGCGCGCTCCCGGCGCTCGGCGTGGTGGGGATCGGCCTCCTCACGGGTTGAAGGGGCCCGCTGCGTAGGGAATTACGCAGCGGGCCGCTCCGACCGCGTAGTCAGTTACGCATTGGCGGGGCGGAACCCACCGTTATACGTCCGTTTTCGTCGGCACATGCCGGCGGCATGGAGCTTGCTATGGACCACCCCCGTACCCCTACTCCCCAGGCCGGAGGACACTCGATGCAGCCCCAGACCGATCTCCAGGACCTCTACCGGAACCGGAACCGGTCCGTCGCGCGCAGCTTCTACCGCCAGCTCCGCACCGAAGGCTTCACGCACCAGCAGATCATCGAGCTCTCGACGACGCTGCTCGACTTCGTGACCGAGGATCTCAAGGAGCAGACCGAAGCCGTCGGCAAGTAGCGCCCCGCGCGCCCGAGCGGCCGTACCCCACGTTCGGGGGGCGGCCGTTCGGCGTTTTCGGGTGTAGCGTGGGGAATGCTCCTCCTCCCCCTCGGGGCCGCGCTCGCCGCCCCTCCGGCCCTCGATGACGTGGACGACGAGGAGGCGGACGACCTCCGCTACCTCCCCACCCCGAACCAGCAGCGGGACGACGCGCGCGTCTGGCTCGGCACGACGCTGCCCACGGTCGACAAGCCCTGGGCCGCCAATTTCGACGGCGTCGCGCTCGGGATCGAGGCGAACGTGCGGGTGGTCACCTCGATCGCGTGGCTGCAGCCCGAGGTGCGCCTTGCCTACGACCAGGCGTTCAGCGGGTTCACCGGCTTCGGCGGTGACCTGCAGGGCATCCTGACGGTCGGGCCGCGCTTCGGGCTCGACCACGGGCCGTACGGCGGGTTCGGCGGCGGGCTCCTGCTCCTGCGCGACCTGCACTACGACGGGGAGGACGCAGGCTTCTTCGGCACCGGGACCGTGTACGGCGGCTGGGCCTTCCGCGGCGGCGAGCGCATGCGGTGGGGCCCCGAGGTCTCGCTCGGCGTGCGGAACACGCTCGCGCTGCGGCTGGAGTGGGGCGCGTAGGCCCCTCGGGCGCAAAACGCTCCAAGGCCCCGGGAGACCGGGGGCGTTGCGGGGGGCCGGGCCCCCCGCCCCAAGATCCCGAGGACCCGACGGCTCGGCCGGGCCTACCCGCAGCTCACCCGGCCCGCCCGCACGGTGCAGCGGACCTCGCCGCCGGTCTGCGGGACCTCGACCTGGGCCTGCATCGGCACGTTGCCCTGGAGCATCAGCGTGCAGCCGCCGGGCGTGGCGCTGGCGAAGCGGGCGACGGTGTCGCTGCCCGAGAGCGACTCGGTCTGCGTGCGGCCGGAGCAGGTGAGGCCGACCTCCGCGATGGGGAGGTCGCTGTCGACCTTGACCTTGAACGCGACGCCGCGCGACGGGGGCTTCGGCACGACGGGGTCGGCGCCGCAGAGGGGGCTCGTGAGCCCGTCGAGCCACTGGATCTCGGCGTCCTCGCCGAGGCGATCGACGCGCTCGCGCCAGGTGGAGAAGGGCTCGCCGCAGGGGGAGGCGCCCATGGTGCGGGCGAGCACGAGGTCGGTCCAGGCCATGAGCGCGCGGGCCTTGCGCATGTTGCGCGGGTCGCTGTCGAGCAGCGCGCCGACGGTGGTGGTGAAGGCCTTCTTCTTCGCCGCGCCGGTGTCGGCGTCCTTCCACTCGACGGTGAGCGTGACGGGGTCGCTCGGGACGGGCTTCCCGCGCAGCTGCAGATCCTGGAGGAAGAGCTGGGTGGTCCCCGCGTAGTAGTGGATGGGCTGCACGTCCTCGGGGTCGGTGCTCGACTCCTCGCCGTAGAAGCGCTTCATCGCGAGGCTGGGCGGCAGGTCGAGGGCGAAGCGCACGTCGTGGGCGATGGTCTGCACGAGCGAGGGGAAGCCGATGCCGAAGACGCGGTCCACGACGGCCTCGGAGCCGAGGTAGACGTAGGCGCCCTTGCCCTTCTCCGTGAGCATGTCGAGCACCTTGTCGTTGAAGTCGCGGCCGACGCCGATGGCGGTGAGCCGGATGTCGGACGACTCGTAGGCCTTCGCGACCTCGGAGACGGTGTTCGGGTCGACGTCGCCGGTGTTCAGCAGCGCGTCGGAGATGAGCATCATGCGGCGGTTGCGGTCGCCGGCGTCGGTGCGCGCATTCGCGATGCGGTAGCCCTCCTTCAGCCCGAGGTCGAGGTTCGTCGACCCGCGCGGCTGGAGCTGGGCGATCGCGTTCGTGAGCAGGCTCGGGTCGTCGCGCCCGACCACGAAGTTCTCGAGCGGCGTGCACACGTCGTGGTCGAAGAGCACGAGATCCACGCGGTCGCCGCGCTGCAGCGAGTCCTCCATCTTGTGGAGGCCGCGCTTGAGGTAGTCCATGCGGCCCTCGGCCGACATGGAGCCGGACCGGTCGAGGACCACGGTGAGGTCGAGCGGCTCGCGCGGCGGCGTGGCGCCCTTCACCGCGAAGGCGAAGGTCATGACGCCGGGCTCGGTCTGCTCGGCGGAGCCCTTCACGGAGAAGAGCTCGCCGCGCTCGATCGGGTCGGTCTCGAAGCTGAAGTAGTTCAGCAGCTCGTGCGGGCGCACCTGCGAGGAGGTGACGGGGCCCTTGTTCTGGATGGCCCAGAGGAGGCGCTGGGCGCTCGCGAGCGACATGGAGTCGTCGTTGGAGAGGTAGATGGTCGCGCCCCAGTCGAGGTTGGGGTCGACGTAGGCCTGGGACTGCTCCTCGCGCTCGGCGCGGAACGCCGCGTCGTCGGCCTTCTTCTCGGCCTTGCCCTTGGTGCCGGTGGCGGCGGACTCGGCGGGGGCGGGCGCCTCCTTCTCGGCGGGCGCGGCGGACGCGAGGTCGTCGCCGAGGCCCGCGGGCGCGGCGGACCTGCCCTCGTCCTTGGCCGCCCGGCGGCTCGCATCGGGCATGGGCGCGGCCTCGGCGGCCGGGGCGTCGGCGACCGTGGGCGCGCCCTGGGCCACGGGGGCGGGCGGGGGCGCGGCGGCCATGGCGGAGGGGGCGCTTCCGACGCCACCGCCGCCGTACCCGGACCCGGACCCGTAGCCGGTGGTGCCGATGGTGCCGACGCCGCCGGTGGGCCCGGAGGACGCCGCGGACTTCTGGGCCTTGGGCGACGCCGTGGGGGGCGGCGGGGCGCCGCGGCTGCGGCTCACGCGCCCCTCGGTGGCGTAGCACTCGCGGACGATGGCCTGGCCGGCGGGGAGCACCACCGGGCGCGCCTTCTCCTCGACCACCGGATCGGGGGTCTTCGCCTCGGGGATGACCGGCGTCTTCGCCTCGGTGAGGGCCTGGCAGGAGAGGAGGGCGAGGAGGTTGAGCATGGGCGGCTCCGGGGTGGGTTCGCGACGGGAACGGGCGCACCCGGGAGGAGCTTACAGGGCGTCGAAGATTCCCAGGACGGTCCGGATCGGGCCCGCGAGGCGTCCTCCACGCGGGCGCGCGTCGCGGGCGCGCGGGCACGAGGTCGGCGGCGCCCCCCCATCGCGGGTTAGTCCGGGAGGATGCACCGCGACATCCTCATCTCCCTGCGCGACCCGGACGACCCGATGGCGCGCCAGGAGCTCCGCTGCTTCCGGGAGACCACCGGGCTTCCGCTCGAGATCGTGCACGCCGCGGAGACTCCGCTCGACGACCGGCTGCTCGACGCGGCGCGCGTCCTGTTCTTCGGCGGCTCCGGCGCCTACTCGGTGCTCGATCCGCACCCGTGGGTGCGCAACATGCTCGACTTCCTCGTGCACGTGGTGGACCGGAAGGTGCCGGCGTGGGCGAGCTGCTTCGGCTTCCAGGGCCTCGCGCTCGCGCTCGGCGGCGAGGTGAACCGGGACGACGACCGCCAGGAGCTCGGCGCCTTCCCCATCGATCTGACCCCCGAGGCCGCGACCGATCCCCTGTTCGGCACGCTCCCGTCGACGTTCCACGCGCAGCTCGGCCACCACGACCACGTGGACCGGCTCCCGAGCGGGGTCACGCT
This sequence comes from uncultured Enterobacteriaceae bacterium, assembly GCA_964457335.1. Classification (GTDB taxonomy): domain Bacteria; phylum Myxococcota_A; class UBA796; order UBA796; family SXON01; genus CAJBVW01. Next base: position 15,003 of record CAYWGD010000036.1, read on the forward strand.
GCTCGCGACCGGGCGGAAGATCCGCAACCAGGCGTTCAAGGTGGACGGCGCGCCGTTCTGGGCGACGCAGTTCCACCCGGAGCTCAACAAGTCCACGACGATCGAGCGTTGGAACTACTACCGCGTGCACTACGCGGGGGACGAGGCCACCGCCGCCGCCATCGACCGCGTCATGGCGGAGTCGCCCGACACCCTGGAGGTGCAGGGCGTGATGCGCACCTTCGCGAAGTGGGTGGCGGAGCGGTAGGTCCGGAGGCCGGGGGACGCGCGGAATTCGGGCAGCCGCCGGCCGGAGGCCGGCGCTGCGGCAGCGTAGGTGCCGCGCGGGAGCGTCGCGGCTCCGGTGCCCGGCAGGAGTCGCGTCGAATACGACAAGGCGCCTGAGGAGCCGCACCGAGTACGACACCGGCGCGGGCCGAACGGCTCTCGCCGAGCCGGACGATCACGCCGCGCGAGGAGCCCGGAAGGCGGCGCGGGCGCCGGTCGCCCGCCCACCACGCCCGCCGTCTTCGGCGGGGCGCGCCCGGAATCAGACCGGCAGGAACCCCCGCCCGATGAGGACGGTCCGGATCGGGTACTCGCCGTGGAAGCCCTCGAGGCGACGGACGAGGTCCTCGATGGCGGCGACGGCGGAGCGGCCCATGTCCACGTGGTAGACGACGGCGCGGCCGTCGCGACGCAGCTCGGGGTCGGAGATGTAGTGGAAGCGGCCCCCGTCGCGGCTGCCCCACGCGCCGTCCCAGCCCGCGAAGTACCAGTCGCCGATGAGCGCGTCGACCTCCTCGGGGGCGCGGCCCGCGAAGAGGATCTGGACGGGGAGCTGGTCCCAGGGGGCCTGGCTGGAGATGCGCAGGTCGAACGCCCGTTCGCGCCAGGGGATGGTGACCGGGGCGCGGGCGAGCGCCTGGTAGTCGGCGAGCGCGACGACCATGGGCTGGTCGCCGACCTGGCCGATCTCGGAGGTGTTGGGGTTCACGAGGTCGACGCGGACGGCGGCGTAGGGGCGCGCGCCCTCGGGGATCGACGGCACGATGCGCCCGTCCGGGGCGCGCTTCATCCGCGCGGCCTCGGCGATCCAGCCGAGCTTCGCCTGCTCGGCGGCGTAGTGGTCGAACATCTCGACGTAGCTGCCGCGGTGCGCGTTGAGGAACTCGCCGGGGTGGATGTCCTCGCGCACGAAGCGGGCGAGCTCGGTGAGGTACGCGGCGGCGCCGTCGATGAAGGGATCCTCGTCGCGATCCTCCTCGACGTAGCGGCCCAGCTCGCGGCGGCCGTCGTCGATGCGCCCCCAGCCGAACAGCAGGTGCGCGTAGCCCTGGCGCGCGCGCGGCTGGCCGGGGTTGGCGGCGAGCACGCGCTGGTACGCGGCCTCGGCCTCGTCCGGGGCGTCGAGGTCCTCGCAGGCGGCCGCGAGCGAGAGCAGGAAGCCCTCGACCATGATGTCGGCCTGCTCCTTGCGCGACGGGTCGCGCGCGGCCTCGTCGGTCGCGGCGGCGATCGCCTGCTCGATGAGCGGCTTGCCGAGCTCGGGCTCGCCGAGCTGGAGCTGGACCACGCCGAGCGCGTTGAGCAGGTCGGGCCGGTTGGGCGCGGCGCGCACGGCCTCGACGAGGAGCTTGCGGGCCTCGCGGGGATCGTCCTCGGAGAGCGCCTTGAGCGCGCGCTCGGCGAGGGCTTCGGGGGATTCGGTCGCGTCGGACACGGGGCCTCCGGGCGGGGAGCGTAGCATGGGCCGGCGTCGCGGCCGCGCGGCGGCTTGTTAGACCCGTCGGATGTCGCCCTCCGCCGAAGACCAGGCCGCCCTCGCCGAGCAGAAGGCCCAGCGCGCGGAGACGCGCCGGCCCACCGTCCCCGCGCTCGAGGCACGCCTGTTCGAGCCGATCCCCTGCCTGGACCACGGTTTCGTGCGCGCCGTGGACTACATGGGCGACGACGCGGCGGTGGTGCAGGCGGCGCGCGTCTCCTACGGGAGGGGCACGAAGAAGGTGAGCGAGGACCGCGGGCTCATCCGCTACCTCATGCGCCACCGGCACACGACGCCCTTCGAGATGTGTGAGCTGAAGCTGCACGTCAAGCTGCCGATCTTCGTGGCGCGCCAGTGGATCCGCCACCGGACGGCGAACGTGAACGAGGCGTCCGGCCGCTACTCGATCCTCGACCGGGAGTTCTACCTGCCGCGGCCCGAGGACCTCGCCGTGCAGAGCCCCAACAACAAGCAGGGGCGCGGCGAGGTGCTGAGTGTCGACGCCGCCGCGGAGGTCCTGCACCTTCTGCGTCGCGACGCCGAGCAGTGCTACGACACCTACGAGCGGCTCCTGGACGACCACCGGCTCGCGCGCGAGCTCGCGCGGATGAACCTCGGCGTGAACTACTACACGCAGTGGTACTGGAAGATCGACCTCCACAACCTGCTGCACTTCCTCTCGCTCCGCATCGACCCGCACGCGCAGTACGAGATCCGCGTGTACGGCGAGGCGATGGCCGGGCTCGTGCGGGACTGGGTGCCGTTCGTGTGGGAGGCCTTCGAGGACTACCGCGTCGGGGCGGCCACGCTCTCGCGGCAGATGCTCGACGTGGTGCGTCGGATGCTCGCCGGCGAGGCCGTGGGCATCGAGGGCAGCGGGCTCTCGAAGCGCGAGTGGGACGAGCTCATGGGGATCCTCCGCCGATGATGCTCCTCCTCCTGATGGCGTGCGGCGTCGAAGGCGGCCTCGACCAGCCGAACCCGCCGCCCGCGCCGCCGCCCGTGCTCGTGAGCGCCGAGCCCGACGTCGTGCGGCAGACCGGGCTCGTGTCCGAGGTGCACGGCCCCACGCGCAGCTTCGTGCTCAGCGGCGAGGGCAAGCGCGTGATCGTGCACCTGCGCGACTCGGGGACGCTGCGGCTCGGCGGGCAGCCGTCGCTGGTGCAGGATCTGCGGCCGGGGACGACGCTCTGGGTCGAGGGCAAGCGGCAGGGGGACCTGCTCGTGGTGCTGCGTGCGTCGGACGCCCCGGAGGAGGACGCGGCGCCCTCGCCCGGCGCGGCGGCCCCCGGGAGCGCCACGGAGGTCGCGCCCGCGGATGCGTCGGCGCCGAGCGAGTCCACCGAGACGCCCGCGGCGCCTCAGGCCGCGCCGTCCGAGCCCGCGGGGGCCGGGGCGCCCGCGCCGTAACGGTCGGACCGCTCGTCGCCGTAGGCGGTGCGGTACGCCGCGTGCCGCGCCACGAGCTCCGCGTGCGTGCCGCGCGCCTCGACCCGCCCCTCCCGCAGGTACACGACGTGGTCGGCGCGCGCGAGGGTGGCGGCGCGGTGGGTGACCACCACGACGACCAGCCCGCCGCGCTCGAGCCCGTCCCAGAAGCGGGCCTCGGTGTCGGCGTCGAGCGCGGAGGTGGCGTCGTCGAGGAGCAGCACGGGCCGACGCACGCCGAGCGCCCGGGCGATCTGCACGCGCTGCTGCTGGCCGCCGGAGAGCGTCACGCCGCGCTCCCCCACCGCGGTCGCGAGCCCGGCGGGCAGGCGGCGCACGTCCTCGGCGAGGCAGGACGCGGCGAGCAGGGACGCCCAGCCGCCCTCCACGTCCGGCACGCGCGCGCCGAGCCGCCCGGGGCCCGGGGCGTCGGCGTCGCCGCCCGCGAGCAGGATGTTCTCCGCCACGGTGACCGAGAGGACCACGGGCTCCTGCGGCACCCACGCGGGCGCCGGCACCTCGGGCGTGGCCCCCCGGAGCGGCAGCTGGCCCGCGAGCGCGGCGAGCAGCGTGGACTTCCCGCCGCCGACCGGCCCCGTGACCGCGAGCATCTCGCCCGGGCGGACCTCGATCGGCTCGCCGAGGTCGAGCCGGAGGTGGGGGGCCTCGAGGACCGCCGGGATGCGGAGGGTGTCCCCGACCGGCGACACCACGCGCGGGGCCGCAGGGAGGTCGACCAGCGCCTGGAGCCGCCCGAGCGACGCCGCCGCCTGCCGCCACCGCACGAGGAACGCGCCGAAGTCGAACATCGGGAACACGAGGTTCATGACGAACCCGTTGAAGGCCACGAAGTCGCCGACGCCGAGCGCGCCGTCCATCACCCGCACGCCGCCCGCGAACAGGAGCGCCGCCAGCGCGATCTGCCAGCCGTAGCCGAACAGGACGTGCAGGAACTGCGCGAGCCGCGCGCTCCGGACCTCCGCGTCCACCTGGGCGGCCGCCGCGTCCGCGAACGCGCGCCGCGCGAGCCCGCCGAGGCCGCGGGCCTGCACGACGCGCACGCCGTCGAACACGTCCTGCAACACGGCGCCCACCCGCGACACCGACTGCTGCACGGCGTCCGCGCGCCGGCCCATCGCCCGGCCCGCGGAGACCTGCGCCACGACCAGGAGCGGCAGCGGCGCCATCGACCAGAGGGTGAGGACCGGGTCGATCAGCGCCATGCCGATCACGCAGGCGATCACGATGAGCAGGGCCTCGTAGGCCCGGAACACGCCGCTGCACAAGAACCACGCGAGCTTCTCGGTGCTCACGTCGTCGGTGAGGCGCGTGACGAGATCACCGGTGCGCCACCGGGCCAGGGTGCCGGCCTCGGCGGCGACGACCGCCTCGAGCACCCGCCGCCGCGCGGCCTGCTGGATTCGCTCGTTCACGCGCGTCCGCGTGCCCTGGACGGTGACGTACAAGAGCGCCTGCCCGAGCCCGACCGCGAGGCAGATGAGCGCGGCGCGGCCGATCGCGCCGCCGCGGGCCTCGTCGACGACCACCTTCCACATCCACGCGAAGCCGGCGTGCATCACCGCGGTGAGCGCGCTCCCGACGAGGAGCCACGCCATGTCCCCGCCCTGCCCGCGCCAGACGAGCCGGAACCAGCGCCAGGTCAGCGCCGCGGTGGACTCGCCGGCGGGCGCGCCTCCCGATCTCGCGGACCCGCTCACGCCGCCGCCCCTTCGGCCGCGAGCTGGGCGCGCCACAATGCCGCGTACCGGCCGCCGCGCGCCAACAGCTCGTCGTGCGTGCCGCTCTCCACGACCTGCCCCGCGTCGAGCACGTAGAGGAGGTCGGCGTCCGCGACGGTGCGCAGGCGGTGCGCGACGGTCACGCGCGTCCCCCCCCGCGCCGCGAGCAGCGCCTGGATGCGCGCCTCGGTGCCGGGGTCCATGGACGCGGTGGCCTCGTCGAGCACGAGCACCTCGGGGTCGGTCGCGATCGCGCGCGCGAAGCAGAGGAGCTGGGCCTCGCCGCGGGACAGGACCTCGCCGCCCTCGCCCACGCGCGTGTCCGGGTGGAGCCGCGCGCCGAGCCCCACGGCGTCGAGGAGCCGCGCGGCGGCGGCGTCGTCCACGCCGAGGTTCTCCGCGACCGTGCCGGGGAGCACGTGTACGGCCTGGAGCACGAGCCCCACGTGCCGGCGGAGCTCGGCGGGGTCGAGGCGGCGCGCGTCCACGCCGTCGATCGTCACGCGGCCGGCGTCGGGGTCGCGGAAGCGGAAGAGGAGCTGGACGACCGTGGACTTGCCGGAGCCGGTCGCCCCGACGAGCGCGACGTGCTTCCGCGCCGGGATCGCCAGGGAGAGCGACTGGAGGACCGGCGTGCCCGGCACGTAGGCGAGGTGCACGTCCTCGAGGCGGATGGCGTCGTGGAGGCCCGGCCACTCCTCCGGCTCGACCGGCGCGCGGATGGTCGGCGACCTCCCCAACAGCTCGCGGATGCGCCGCTCGCCGGCCCGCGCCTTCTCGAGCGTGACGATGTGGAACTGGAGCCGGATGAACGGCTCGAACATCTTCCGGAGGTAGTCGAGCGCCAGGAGCAACACGCCGAGCGTGAGCGTGCCCCGGGCCACCCCGAGCGCGCCGACCCAGAGGATGGCGGCATAGGCCAGCGCCCGGATGGCGAAGAGCGCGTTGAAGAACCACACCATCGTGAGGCCCGCGCGGTAGTCCGACGCGAACTTCTCCTCCCCGAGCCGCTCGGCGCGGGCGAGCATCCAGTCCGACCGCCCGTAGGCGCGCAGGACCGGGAGGGCGCGGAGGTGCTCCGACACGAACCCCGAAAGGCGCGCCGCGACCTCGCGGGCGTGCAGGAAGCGGGGTGGCGACACGCGCCGGAACCAGACGAGCAGGAGCGCGTAGAGCGGCAGCGTGACCGCCACCACCGCGGCCATCGTCGGGGCCTGCCACGCGAGCACACCGAGGAGCCCGACGAACAGGAGCGCGTCGGGGCCGGCCTGGAGCACCACCTCCGACAGCAGCGTGCGCAGCGCCTCGGTGTCGCCCAACACGCGGCTGATCAGCCGCCCGGGCGGGAGCGTGTCGTGGAGCGCGAGGTCGTGGTCCACGAGGTGCGCGAACAGGCGCTCCTTCACCTCGCGCATCACGTCCTGCGCGACGCCCTCGATGCCCACGCGGGCGGCCCAGGTGAGCCCGCCGGCGAGCAGCACGCTCGCCGCGTAGAGCCCCGCCGTACGCGCGAGCCCTTCGACGTCGCCGCCCGCCACGTCCACGTCGAGCGCGCGCGCGACGAGCCAGGAGCTCCCCAGGGAGAGCGCCGTGGCCGCCCCGAGGAGCGCCTCGAACACGAAGAGCCGGCCGAGGTGCGGCCGGAAGGCGGGCAGGAGCCAGCGCATGGGGCCGCCTCCTAACCCGGGCCGGCGGGCGCCTGGGAGCGGTCAAAAGAAGGGGAGGCCGGACGCCGAGACGTCCGGCCTCCAGGGCGCGGGCCGTGGGGGGAGACGGCCCCCGCGCCTACTTCTGGATGCTGCGGCGGTAGAGCTCGTTGCCCTGGTCGTCGTAGATGACGCCGGTGAACGTGTTCCCGTCGATCTCCACCCAGAGGAACCCGAGGTGGGACTGCTGGAAGAAGCTCGGGTTCTCGTTGCCGGCGAGGTCGCGCAGCTTGGCGGCGGCGCCGGAGACGACGAACTCGGTCCCGCACGTCGGCTCGAGCCACTGCAGGTCGTGGTCGTGCCCGCAGAGGTACACGTCCACCTGCCCGCAGAGCTGATCCTCGAAGAACGGACCGAAGTTCTCGTTCGCGTTCCCGTGGTCGCCGTTGGAGATGTACGGGTGGTGCCCGTACGCGATCTTCCACTTCGTGTTGGTGGACGCGAGCGCGCCGGGCAGCCAGGCCGCCTGCTCCTCCGTCTTCGCCCAATCCAACGCGGTGGTGTCGAGCCCGAAGAAGCCGACGTCACCCTTGGTGTGAGTGTAGAAGGTGTCCGGCATCACCCACTTGTCGGAGTGGGAGGAGTACTCGACCTGCGCGAGCGCGCGGTCGATCTCGAAGCCGCCGCCGCCGCTGCCGTAGTCGTGGTTGCCGAGCACGGCGTAGAACTTGAAGTCGAGCGCCGCGTAGGGCTGCTCGAAGGTCTCCTGCCACTGCGAGTCGTCGACGCTCGTGACGCCGTCGTTGTAGAAGTTGTCGCCGAGGTAGAGCGCGAAGTCGCAGCCGTTCCGCTCGCAGACGGCGGCGACCGCGTCGGCGACCGCGTACTGGTCGTCGCTGCCGGTGCCGGCGTCGCCGAGGGCCACGAAGCGCACGGGCTCGCCGGCGGGAGCGCCGCCGGTGTCGTCGCCGGCGGACCCGTCGGAGCCGCCGGGCTCGGAGCCGGAGCCGGTGTCGTCGGCGCCGCCCGGGGTCTCCGAGCCGGAGCCGTCGGAGCCGGAGCCGTCACTCGCGGGATCGTCGGGGTTCGCGGGGCGGCCGAAGACGCCCTCACGCGTCTTGGCGGAGTCGGACGGGGTCGCGCAGGCGGCGAGGAGCGCCACGAGCGCGAGGAGGGTGCGATGCGGTGGAGCCATGGGGGCTGTCCTCCAGTTGGGTGACACACCCGGGCGGACCCCTCCCCCGTGGGGGGGAACCCGTCCTGGTGCGAGGGGCAGGGCGTCCGCCTGCCGACCGCCCGAAACCGGATCCCCGAGGGCTCATTCCTGCCCACGATCCGCACCAGCACGGATTCGTCGCAGGCATACGAGCGCACGCGGAGCGCCAGCGCCCGCGCGCGCATACACACCCAACGCAAGAAGTCACGCGCGCCAACCCGGGAGAACCCGGGCCCGGCCGTCCGGGCGTCGCGGCGCCGGCGTGCGCTCGCGTGCGTGTCTTCGCGCTCCGGAAAAAAATTGATCGAGTGCGCCCCCCGGTGGGGCAGGGTCACCGATGTCCCCCGGGCCCCGACCGCGATCTGGTACGCTGAGGACGTGTGGCTCGTCCTCGCGCTCCCGCTCCTCGCGGGCGACCTGTACACCTACACGGCGCCCGACGGCACCGTGGTGCTCACCGACTCGCCGCGGCACGACGGGTTCGAGCTCTGGTGGCGCGACACCGTGCCCGGCCGCACGCTCCCCAACGGCGTGCCCATGCCGCGCCTCGACCGCATCGCGAACCTCGACGCCTACGACGACGCCTTCCTCGCCGCCGCCGAGGCCAACGGGCTGCCCGCCGAGCTCTTGAAGGCCGTGGCCGTCACCGAGAGCCGCATGAACCCCGCCGCCGTCTCCCCCGCCGGCGCGCAGGGCATCATGCAGATCATCCCCGCCACGGCGCGCGCGCTCGGCCTCGAGGACCCCTTCGACGCCCCCGCCTCCATCCGCGCCGGCGCCCGCTACCTCGCGCGGCAGGTGTCCAGCTTCGGCAGCTACAAGCTCGCGCTCGCGGCGTACAACGCCGGCCCCGGCGCCGTCCGCCGCCACGGCGGCGTCCCGCCCTACCCCGAGACGACCACCTACGTGGCGCGCGTCCTTGGGCTCTACGAGCACTTCCGGGATACGCGCCCCGTCTCCCGCTGAGGCGCCGTGCCGGCCTGGTTCAAGTCCAAGGGGTTCTGGAACCTCCCGAACACCATCACCGTCGTCCGGTGCCTCCTCGTGCCGGTCATGGTGGTGCTGCTCTGGAACGAGCCGTCCCGGCTCGAGGCCATCGTCGCGTGCGTGATCTTCGTCGGCGCGATGCTCTCCGACGTGCTGGACGGCTACCTCGCCCGCAAGTGGGGGCTGCAGAGCGTCGTCGGCGCCTTCCTCGACCCGCTCGCCGACAAGCTGATGGTGCTCACGACGCTCGTGATGCTCGTGCCGCACGGCTGGGTGCCGGCGTGGACGGTCGTGGTGCTCGAGAGCCGCGAGCTCGCCATCTCCGGGCTCCGGTCCATCGCGATGAGCGAGGGCATGGTCATCGCCGCGGGGAGCCTCGGGAAGTTCAAGACGGCGTACCAGTCGACCGCCATCGGCTTCCTCGTCTTCCACTACGAGACCTTCGGCATCGACGCGCACAGCGTCGGGATGCTGCTCCTCTGGGTCTCGATCGCGTTCTCGCTCTTGAGCGCGGCGGAGTACTTCTGGGGCTTCTGGCGCTACAGCCAGAAGATGCCGAAGTCGGTCAGCTCCGGATCGTGAGGCTGAACGTCGCGCTGCAGGCGTTGCTCGGCCAGCTCGAAGCGTAGATGCGCACGCTCCAATCGTCCTCGTCGTCGTCGAACACGTCGCCCGTGTAGCTGACGGTGAGCGTGCTCCCGCCGGAGTCGGAGCTCACGATGTTGCCGTCGCCGTCGTAGAGCTCGAGCACGTAGTCGCCGCGCGTGTCGAGCCCGGACGCGCTCACCGAGATGCTGACGTTGTCCCAGATCTCGTCGTCCGCCTGCCACGCGAACCAGTCCTCGTCGTCGGCGTCCGAGAGCGTGAGCCCGGACAACGTGAGCGAGGAGTTTGACCAGCCGAAGGAGTTGTCGACCTCGCCGCAGTCGTACGCGGCCGAGCGGCTGTCGTTCTGCTCGTAGGTGTCCCAGTACGGGTCGTTCACGTAGCCGGAGCAGTCGTTGTCGGAGTCGTCGCAGAGGTCGCTCGCGCCGGGGTTCGAGCGCGGGTCGTCGTCGGCGCAGTCGCCGTCGTTCTCGGAGAAGCCGTCGCCGTCGTCGTCGCGGTCGAGCGGATCCTCCACCGTCAGCACGACGGAGTCGGAGCCCACGAGGCCGTTCTGGTCGGTCGCGGACAGCGTCACGGTGTGGATGCCGGCGCTCAGCGCGTAGGCGGTCGAGACCGCGCCGCTCGAGTCGGCCCCGTTGGTCGCGAACACGCCGTCCCGGTCGCTCGACCAGCTGATGCCGAGGGCCTCCACCGCGGTCTCGTCGTCGCTCACGTTGCCGCGGAAGCTCACGAGCGAGGCGAGGTCGACCATCGAGCCGTCGGCCGGCTCCGTGATGGCCACCACCGGCCGGCCGTCCTCCGCCACCGCGAAGGAGACCGTCGCAAAGCCGGTGTTCCCGTCGCTGTCGACCGCGTTGAGCGTCAGCACGTGGTTCCCGGGCGTGAGCGAGAGCGGCACGGTCAGCGAGCCGGTCGCGCTCGGCGAGCCGGTCCACACCGAGCCGTCCGGCACGTCGATCACCTCGACGGAGAGCGTGTCGTAGGCGTCCTCGCCGTCGGTCACGGCGGCCACGAGGTTCACCCCGTCCGACGCGGCGAACTCCTGGCCGTCCGTCGGCCCGAGGATGACCACGGTGGGCGCGCCCTCGCCGTTGGAGCCGGGCGCCACGTTGATGCCGACGCTCGTCGACGCGCTCTCGGCGTCGGTGTCCACGGCGGTGAGCGTGATCACGTGGTCCCCGGAGCTCAGCCCGTTCACCGCGAGGTACACGTTGCCGTCCCCGTCGGGCGGCTCGGTCCCGAGCACCCCGTCGATCGAGCTCGACCAGGAGATCGCGATGTCGGTCTCCTGGTCCTGCCCGTCCTGGGCGGCTCCGAACAGCTCCACGAGCGCGCCGGGATCGAACTGGGCGCCGTCCGCGGGCGCGAGCACGCTGACGGTCGGCGGGGTGTTGTACGCGCCCACCTTGTTGTCCTGGCAGGCCACGAGAAAGACGAGGAAGGCCGCGCACCGCATGAGGGGCATCGTACACCGGCGAGCAGGCGCGTGATCGTGCGGCTTCTTCTTCTTGGGGCGGGGGGCCCGGCCCCCCGCAACGCCCCCGGTCGGACGCGGTGCCGAAGACCTCGCGCGAAGGCGGGAGGACTCGCCGAAGCCCTACTTCAACGTCCGGAACCGCTCGTAGAGCTCCGTCTGGCGGCTCCGCAGCGGGATCTCCGCCCCCCGGCCCCACATCCGGAGCGCGCGGGTGCGCGGCTGCAGCGGGTCGCCGTCGGTCATCACGAAGGTGGCCTCGTAGCCGGGCTTGACCTGCCCCGCGGCCAGCAACCAGAAGCCCGGCCCGTTCCCCGACAGCGCAGCGATCGCCGCGCTCCGCGGGAGCCCGTGCGCCACGGCGATGCCGGCCTCCGTCGTGAGGTCGCGCGCGTTGTGCGGGCCACCGACCCGGAACGCGAAGCGCACACCCGCGGCGTGCAGGAGCGCGGCGTTGTCGTAGCGGGCCCGCAGCGTGTCGAAGGACGAGGGCTGCGTCGTGACCGGCCCGAGGAGCACCGGCACCTTCGCGGCCGCGAGGCGGTCCGCCACGAGGTGCGCCTCTGCGCCGCCGATCACCATCCCGTCGAGGCCGAATTCCTCGATCAGGTCGAGCGCGACGTGGATGTCGGACGCGCGCTCGGCCGAGAAGATGGCCTTCGTCTCGCGACGCCGGAGGGCGTGGAGGATCACCTCCTTCCGCGTCGGGGGCTTCTCCTTCTTCTTCTCCTCCTTCTTCTTCCCCTTTTTCTCCTCCGCCGGCGGGTCCGGTACGGGGTTGGCGTCGAACAGGTCGCGGATCACCATCGCCACGCCCATGCGTGACGTCGGGCCGCCCGAAAGCCCGGTCGCGGCGTGGCCGAGCCCGAAGCACACCCCCGCGGGCGCCGCGAGGATCGCGTCGTCCACGGTGTCGCCGAAGGTGCGCATCCACGCCGCCTGGCCGGAGATCACGCCGCGGGTGGGCGTCACGAGCGCCCCGACGATGCCGCCGACCCGCCCGACGGGGAGCAGCGCCGACGCCGGGTTGTAGGCGTCGATCACCCGCGCCTGGGGCACGATGTCGTCCTTGCCCTCGCCCTCGTCGTGGGTGCCGCCCTCGAGGTCCACCTCGAAGAGCCCGAGCGGCGCGCCCGCCAGGTAGATGCCCGGGTAGACCACGGCGCCGCCGAGGTCCTCGCCGCCCGTGACCTCCGGGCCGACGGCCTCGATGGTGCCGGCGCGCACGCGGATGCCGCCGGTGATCTCGGTCCCGTCGCCGACGAGGATCCGCGCGTTCGAGAGCGTCACGCCCTCCTCGGCCCACGCGCGGCCGCCCACCGCGAACGCGGCGCTCCCGACGAGGAACTGTCGGCGGTTAACGAACGCCATTCGGCACCCCCTCGGTCCGCCGGTCGTACACGACCTGCCCGTCGATCCAGGTGCGCTGCACCTTCCCGTACACGTCGAGCGGGTGCTTGTCGTAGAGCGCGAGGTCCGCGTCCTTCCCCACCTCGATCGAGCCCACGCGCCCCTCCACGCCGAGGATCCGCGCGGGGTCGAGCGTGACGGAGCGGAGCGCGTCCTGCTCGGTCCAGCCGTAGCGGAGCATCTTGGCCGCCTCGAGGTTGAGCCGCTGCACGTGGCTCGCGGAGTCGGAGTGGATCGCGACCGGCACGCCCACCTCCGACACGAGCACGGCGTTCTGGGGGATCGCGTCCCAGGCCTCCATCTTGAAGCCCCACCAGTCCGCGAAGGTGGCCACGCCGGCCCCGTGGCGCGCCACGAGGTCCCGCACCTTGTAGGCCTCGAGCGCGTGCTGGAGCGACGCCACCTTGAAGCCGAACTCGTCGGCCACGCGGAAGAACGCGTCGATGTCGTGCGTGCGGTAGCAGTGCAGGTGCACCCGGATCTCGTCGTCGATCACGTCGAGGAGCACCTCGAGGTCGAGGTCCACCGGCGGCGGCGCCGGCCGGGTGCGCGCGGCCCGGTAGTCGAGCGCCGCGCGGAACTTCGCCCGGAGCGCCGCGGCGAGGCCCATGCGCGTCTCGATCTGGTCGTCGTCGGCGACCCCGCCGTACACCCGCTTGGGGTTCTCGCCCACGGCCATCTTGATGCCGCGCGGGGCCCCCTCGAAGCGCATCGGGCCGATGGTCCGCGCCGGCCGCAGCTTCAACACCGCGCTCTGCCCGCCGACCAGGTTCGCGGAGCCCGGCAGCACCTGGATCGTGGTGACGCCACCCGCGCGCGCGCGCGGGATGGCTGGGTCCTCCACGTCGAAGGCGTCCCCGGCCCACACCCGCGGGGTGAAGGCCTCGACGGCCTCGTTCCCGTCGCCGTGCGCGTTGGCGTCCGGCCAGGGGTACACGCCCATGTGGGAGTGCACGTCGATGATGCCGGGCATCAGGTACAGGCCGGTGGCGTCGAGGGTCTCGGCGCCGGTCGGCACCGGCACGCCCTTGCCGACGGCGGCGATCTTCCCGTCCGTGACGACGACGGTGCCGTCCTCGACGGGCGGGCCGCTCACGGGGAGCACGGTCGCGTGGACGATGGCGAAGGTCGCGGCGCGCGCGCTCGCCAGGAGGGAGAGGAGCATCCGCAGCGGCCTCCGTCGGGAGGAGGAGGGTAGCACCCCCGGGCCCGGGATAGCCGTGCGGCCATGCTCCTCGACACCGCCTACGCCGCCGCGAAGCCGATCCTCTTCGCGATGGACGCCGAGACCGCCCACGAGCTGACCTTCCGCGCGATGGGCGTCGCCCGCGCCCTCGCGGGGGACGGGCTCCGGCCCGACCCGATCCTCGCGCGCAAGGTCGGCCCGCTCACGTTCGCCGGCCCGGTGGGGCTCGCCGCGGGCCTCGACAAGAACGGCGTGGCCGTCCGCACCTGGGACGCGCTCGGCTTCGGCGCCATCGAGCTCGGCACCGTCACCGGGCAGGCCCAGCCGGGCAACGACCGCCCGCGGCTCTTCCGCCTCGTCGAGGAGCGCGCGCTGATCAACCGGATGGGCTTCAACAACCACGGCGCCGCCGCGCTCGCGGGGCAGCTCCGGGCGCTCCGCGAGGCCGGGGCGTGGCCGAAGGCGGCGCCCGTCGGCGCGAACCTCGGCAAGTCCAAGGTCGTCCCCAACGAGGAAGCCGTCTCGGACTACCTCGCGAGCCTCGCCGCGCTCCGCGGGCTCGCCGACTACTTCGTGGTGAACGTCTCCTCCCCGAACACGCCGGGCCTGCGCGCGCTCCAGGAGAAGGAGCCGCTCGAGCGGCTCCTCGGCGCGGTGGTGCCGGCCGCCGAGGGGACGCCGGTGTTCCTGAAGCTCGCCCCGGACCTCGCCGACGAGGCGCTCGTCGAGGCGGTCGAGGTGGCGATCGGCGCGGGCTGCGCGGGCATCCTCGCGACGAACACCACGCTCTCCCGGCCCGGCACCACCGGGCGGCTCGAACAGGCCGGCGGGCTCTCCGGGGCGCCGCTCTGGCCGCTCGCGCGGTCCAAGGTCGAGGTGGTCGTGCGCGCCGCGGCCGGCCGCGTGCCGGTGGTCGGCATCGGCGGCGTGTCGAGCGCCGAGCAGGTGCTGGAGCTCCTCCGCCTCGGCTGCGCCGCGACCCAGCTGTATACGGCCTTCATCTACGGTGGGCCGACCCTCCCCTCGCGGATCCACCGCGAGCTCGCCGACCGGGCGCGCGCCGCGGGGAGCCTGGACGCCCTGATCGGCGGGTGACCGCGCGCGCGGCGCGGTAGGCTCCCCTCGTGCCGCGCCTGATCCAGCCGCTCCCCGACGGCCCCGTCGACCTCGTCGGCGACGTACACGGCGAGCTCGACGCGCTCCTCGCGCTCCTCCACCGCCTCGGCGTCGACCCGGAGCGCCGCACGGCGCGGCGGCCCGTCGTGTTCGTCGGCGACCTCGTCGACCGCGGCCCCGACAGCGTCGGCGTCGTCGACCTGTTCGCCCGGCTGCGGGACGCGGGCCTCGCGTTCGGCGTCGCCGGCAACCACGAGCTCAACCTGCTCGCCGAGGACCGCAAGGAGGGCAACGGCTGGTACTGGGGCGACGGCACCGACGCGGCGCAACACGGCGGGACGCGCGTCCCCTTCGGCTCGCGCACGGCCGACGCCGCCGACCGCGCCCGCGTCCGCGCCTGTCTCGCCGAGCTCCCGCTCGTGCTGGAGCGCCCCGACCTGCGCGTCGTGCACGCCTGCTGGGACGAGGGCGGCGCGGCCGCGCTCCCCGCCGAGGGCGACATCGCCGCGCTCGCGGCCCACTTCGCCGACTTCATCGACGCCGACCTCGCCGTGCGCGGCGTCCCCGAGCGCGCGGCCCGGGAGCGCGCCGCGTACGCCGGGCTCCTCGACCAGCACGTCCGCCCCGACCGCCACCTCCCCTCCGTCGTGGAGGAGGACGTGGCCCACCAGGTCCGGAACCCCGTGAAGCTCCTCACCTCGGGGGCCGAGGTGCCGCTCGCGCCCGGCGAGCACTTCTTCGTGGGCGGGAAGTGGCGCTTCGTCACCCGCGACCGCTGGTGGCGCCGCCCCGTCGACCGGCCCACCGTGGTGGGCCACTACTGGCGCCGCCGCGGCGCGGACATCCCCGGCAAGCGCGACCTCTGGGACGACGTCGCGCCGTTCGCCTGGTCGGGCGGCGTCTTCTGCGTCGACTACAGCGTGGGCCGCCGCTACGCCGAGCGGGCGCGCGGCCGGTCATCCGGCGGCTTCGACGGCGGGCTCGCCGCGCTCCGCTGGCCCGAGCGCGTCGTGGTGTTCGACGACCGCGACGCGCCGCTGCCGA
This sequence comes from uncultured Enterobacteriaceae bacterium, assembly GCA_964457335.1. Lineage (GTDB taxonomy): Bacteria > Myxococcota_A > UBA796 > UBA796 > SXON01 > CAJBVW01. The sequence goes on from CAYWGD010000036.1 coordinate 30,602, forward strand.
CGGCTCAGGGGTAGTAGTAGTAGTAGGCGTACCCGCCGCCGGACCACATGGGCGCCTGGATCTCCAGGTGCTCGGCGTCCCCGTACGACCAGTAGCGGCCGCCGTAGTTGAACGACCACGGGAACCAGGCGCCGTCCGCGTACAGGACGAGCGTGTTCTCGAGCGGCAGCGGCGTGCCGTTGTAGTCGTAGTAGTAGGTGCTGGCGAAGCCCCAGGCGTAGTCGAAGTACCCGTCGATGGCGCCGTCGGAGATCCCGAAGTCGGCGCAGTAGTCGCCCGAGGCCACGGAGCCGGTGGCGGGCCCGAGGTCGAACGCCCAGTCGCAGTCCGGGCAGCCCGCCGGCGCGTCCCCCTCGTACGGGAGCGTCCCGTCGATGAAGCAGGCCCAGTCCTCCATCGCGAGCCCGTAGGCGCCGTAGCCGAAGCGCGCGTCCACGTACTCGCCCGCGGAGGTGGTGAACTCCCCGACCCAGAACATCGCCGCGATGCCGGTGTCGAAGCTGTCGGTGTCCCCCGAGTCGTCGGTGTCGTCGACGTCCGTGTCGTCGGCCGAGTCGTCGGTGTCGTCCGGCGCGGTGTCGCCCGTGTCGCAATCGGGCTTGTCGTCGCACGGATCGGGGTCGGCGGTCGGGCAACCGAGGAGGAGGAGGAGCATCATGCCGAGTTCCACGTACCGGGTGTCGATCGGGTTCGCGGCTCCCCCCAAAATGGGGGGGCGACCGCCTACTTCCCCCGCGCCGAGCGCTTCTGCCCGTAGGCGCTCCGCCGCTTCATCTCCTCGCCGCGGCGCTGCCGGCGCACCGCGTGACCCACACCCTCCGCGGGGCCGTAGCCCTCGCTCTCGAGCACCTGCGGCCGCGTGGGGCTCGCCACCCACGCGGCGAGGTCCCGGCCCATGCGCTCGCCGCCCGGCTCCCACGGCGCCATGTGCCCGAGGTCGTCGTAGCGCCAGGTGACGGCCTCGTAGAGGTCGCCCAACAGCCGCGTCGATTCCCACGGGACGAGCGTGTCCCGGCGCCCGATCGCCACGAGCACCGGGGCGGTCACCGCCGACACGTCCACGACGGGGCGCGCGAACGCGAGGTCCCGCGCGAGGCGGTTGGGCCACGCGCAGGTGCGGTCGAAGCAGGCGCGGGCGGTGGGCTCGTCCATCACGTCGAGCCCGACACCCCGGTAGAGCGACCAGCCGATCTTCAGCGGCGCGCCGCTCAGGAACGGCCGCGCGAGCGCCGGAGCCCCGAGGATGGCGCGGCGAGGCGGCACGACGCGCACCTGGCCCGCCGGGAGCGGGGACACGAGCGCCACCGAAGCGAGCGTCCGGCGCGTGGCCAGCACCTGCGCGACGAGCCCGCCCATGCTGTGCCCCACGAGCGCGGGCGTCCCCCCGATCGCGTCGAGCGCGCGCCCCACCTCGTCGATCACCTCGGCGAGGCCGACGTTGGCCGCGTCCGGCCCGTGACCGGGCAGCCGCAGCGCCACGGTGCGCACGCCGGCGGCGGCGAACAAGGGGAGCCAGGGCTCCCACAACCACGGCCCGAGGCCGATGCCATGCAGGAGAACGGCGGTGACGGGCGCGTCCGTGGGTCCGGACGCCTCGCCCTCGAGCGAGCCGAAGCGGGTCGACATCCGCAGCCCCCTACCGCGGTGGCTATGTTGCGTCATGCTGCTCCTGCTCCTGGCGTGCGCCCGGTCGATCCCGCCGGCGCTGCAGGTCGAGGACGAGGACACCGTCCTCGCCGAGGCCGAGCCCACCGACCCCGCCGCGCGCCTCGCCTGGATGGTGGGCGAGGACCCGCTGGTGCGGCGGCCACGCCTGCCGACCGGCGACGTCGACCCCGCGCTCGCGGCGTACCGCGCGGTCGCCTCGCGGGACAACGTCAAGCCCACGGACTGGGCGGACCTCGAGGCCCTCCACCGCGGCACGCTCGCCGTGCCCTTCGCGCGGGGGGCCCGGCTCGCCGCGCTGGAGACGGCGCTCGGCGAGCCCGCCGTCGCGTTCTCGTGGCTCTTGCCGCTCCCCGCCGACAAGCCCGGCCAGGAGCAGGTGCGGCCGCCGCTCGACTGGCTCCAGGGCGGCGAGCCCGAGTCGCTGCTCACCATCGTCGAGCGCCAGGTGATGCTCGGCTGGCTCGACGGGCCCGGCATCCCGCTGGACGCGCCGGCCCGCGCGCTCGCCGCGCCGACCTACGCCCGCGTCGCCACCACGCCCGCGGGCGCCCTGCTGCTCGCGCGGGCCGAGGGCGCACGCGATCCCGCCGCCGCGGAGGCGGCGCTCGCGGCGCTGCAGGAGGCGACGTGGATCGCGGCCATGCGCGCGGCGGCCGACCGCGACGAGGAGCAGGCCGCCCTCAAGGCGCTCGTCGCCGAGGCGGGCACGCGGGCGGGCATCGCCGGCGACCCCACGAAGACGCTCCTCGCCCGGGCGACGGCCGGCTTCGCCGCCGACGCGGGCGCCGACGTTTCGACCGGCGGCGCGCTCCTCGCCCAGGCCGCGCTCCGCTGGGCGGGGGGCTGCCCGGACACGCCGTGCACCGGCTTCGACCGCGTGGCCGCGATGGACGCCGCCGGGCGCTGGGACGCCTCGATCGCGTCGCTCGCCGCCACGTGGAAGGTCGTCGCCGCGAAGGACGCGCTCGACCGGCTCGACGTCGCCTGGGAGGAGCCGTCCTTCTCGGCCGCGCTCGACGCCGAGGTGGAGGTCCTCCTCGGGACGGGCGGCACCGTGGACCGGGCCGTGCTGCTCTACCCCCGCTCGGGCCCCTCCGTGGCGCTCGCGCTCTCCCGCGCCGCCGGGGGCGGCGACCTCACCTCGCGCGAGGACGTGCTCCGCGTGCTCTCCACGCGCCTCGCCACGGCCGCGCGCGCGGCCGCCGAGGGTGCGCCTGCCGCGCTCCGCGAGCCGCTCCTGCGCATCGCCAAGCGCGCGGAGTAGCGCGCCGGCGCGCCCAAAACGGCGACGGCCGCGCGCCGGGAGCCCGACGCGCGGCCGTACCTTCCTCCGGCGGCTAGTTGCCGGTGCAGGACACCGTGATGGTCATGTTGTCGGTCGACGAGGCGCCCATGCAGTCCAGCGCGGTCATCTGGACCTCCACCGTCTGCGTGTTGGTGGAGCCGTAGGTCGCCGACAGGCCGGACACGGTCGCGGTGACGGACGAGCCGCTCGACGCGGAGAGGCTGCCGTACGTGCTGCCGCTGACCACGGACCAGCTGTAGGTCAGCTCGTCGCCGTCCGCGTCGGTGGTGCCGGTGCCGGAGAGCGTGAAGTCCTGGCTGTCGCAGTCGTCGCAGCTGTAGGACGTGGAGTACGCGACCGGCGAGCAGGTGGACGTGAGCGAGGCCGACTGGTCGGCGCCCGCGTACGCGACCGGCGCGCTGTTCGTCGAGCGCGTCGCCACCGTCACCGTCACCGAGGAGGGCGCGGAGTCCGTGCCGCCGTCGTTGACCGTGAGCGTGAACACGTAGTCGCCCGCCACGTCCGGGTTGAACGTCGGGTTGGCCGAGGTCGTGGTCTCGATGTCCGACGAGGTGCGCGACGAGCCGCCCGGGGCGCTCGTGAGCTCCCAGGAGTACGTGAGGGGCCGGCCCTCGATGTCGTAGGAGCCCGAGGACGACAGCGAGATCGGCTCGCAGGTGTTGCCGCTGCTGGACGCCGTCACGACGGCCACCGGCGCGGTCTCCGCGACGCCGTCGCAGTCGTTGTCGAGCGGGTCCGTGCCTTCCCACGCGCCGGGGTAGGTCGTGGAGTCGCCGTCGTCGCAGTCGCCCTGGTCGGCGTTGTAGCCGTCCCCGTCGTGGTCGTAGGTGGAGCAGTACTCGTTCTGGGCGCCGGGGGAGCCCTTGTCGCCGGTCGGGTCGTCCGTCCAGCGGAGCGTCGCGGCGCACCACAGCGACGGATCGTCGTTCAGCGCGGCGTCGTAGTTCCCGAGGTCGGTGCCGATCGAGGCGCCGTCCGGGTCGGGCATCCGCGCGCCGTCGTCCCAGGAGACCTCGTCGATGACCAGCCCGTCGGCGATGAGCACGAGCTCGTCGCTCTCGTTGGACAGCGAGACGCCGTCATAGACGTAGTCGACCTCGACGTCGCCGTTGGAGGACGGGTCGAGGTTGCCCGCGAAGACGAAGAAGTCGCCGGGCTCGAGGTAGATCAGGTTGTCCGAGAGGACCTGGTGCTCCTCGCCGTCGATCGACGACGAGAGGATGAGGCCGTTGAGAATGAGCGTGCGGTCGGTCGTGTTGTAGATCTCGAACCACTCGCCCGAGGGGTCGGACACCTTGGCGGGGTTCGCCATGATCTCGGTGAGCGCGAGATCGCCGACCGCCCACTGGCCCTCGTCGACGAGGCCGTCGCAGTCGTTGTCGACGAGGTCGCCCGCGGCCTCGGACGCGCCGGGGCCGACGGAGGCGTCGGCGTCGTCGCAGTCGGCGGCCACGGACTCGCTGCCGCACTGGGTCGCCCCGTCGCCGTCGGCGTCGAAGCCCTCGTCCACGCGGCCGTCGGCGTTGTTGTCGAGGCCGTCGCAGACTTCGGTGCCCACGCAGTCGGCGACGCCGTTGCCGTCGGAGTCGGCGAAGCCCTCGTCCACGGTGCCGTCGCCGTTGTTGTCGGCGCCGTCGCACTCCTCGACGTCCTGGCAGTCGGCCACGCCGTCGGTGTCGGCGTCGGGCAGGCCCTCGTCGACCACGCCGTTGCAGTTGTTGTCGAGACCGTCGCACTCCTCGGCGCGGCCCGGGTACAGGGCCTCGTTGGCGTCGTCGCAGTCGCCGTCGGCGGCCGTGATCCCGTCGCCGTCGCCGTCGACGGCGGTGACGTAGGAGTCGGTGTTGGTTGAATCGCTACCGGTCTCCCCGGAATTCTCGTCCTTCGGTGCATCACATCCGGCGAGCGCCAGCATGAGCACGGTGGAGAGCAGGGCGGGGGCGAAGAGCATCGGGCGCGTCATCGGAACTCCGGCTGCGGAGGGGGGCACCGCACCATAGCAGAACGATCTCCGACTCGTCACCAGATCGAAAAGCTGGAGACACGTTTTTCGATCGCACGGCCACCTTGACGCTCTGCGGGGGGCTGTTAATAGGGGGCCACCGACTGCGGGAGTAACTCAGTTGGTAGAGTGCAACGTTGCCAACGTTGTTGTCGCGGGTTCAAGTCCCGTCTCCCGCTCCACCTTGAACGACGCCGGCCCTCGGGCCGGCGTCGTCGTTTTTGCCCCTGCCGCGCGAGCCGGATCGCGTCGCGAAGGCTCCGGCGGACGCGGACGCGCCGACCGCCGGGAAGGCGCCTAGCCCGCCGCCTTCCCGTCGTGGAAGCGCCGCCCCTTCCAGCTCGTCTCGACCGTGAAGAGCGTCCGGAGCAGCACCACCGCGAGGACGACGTTCCCGAGCGGGTGGGACCAGGCGTAGGCCCCGCTCCGCCCGTCCACGCGCTCGACCCGCCAGCGGAACGCCACGGGGAGCGCGCACACGAGCGCCAGCCAGGCGAGCCAAAGCGCCGTGGGCTCGAGCCCGGTGAGGAGGAGCGCGGGCCGGACGAGCGCGACGGCGAGCAGGATCCACGGCAGGAGCGCGCCGATGAAGAGGAAGAGGAGCGCGCCCAGGGCCACCAGCGGCCGGCGATCCATGCCCTCGTAGAAGTTCTTGCCGTAGCCGCGGAGGATCTCGCCCAGCGACCGGTAGAGCCGCACCTGGAAGAGCTCCGGCGCGGAGAAGAGGCCGATCGCGTGCCCCCGCTGCTTCGCGGCGCGGGCGATGCGAACGTCCTCGAGCACCTCCCCCTTCACCGCGGCGTGCCCGCCGATGGCGTCGTAGGCCGCGCGGTCGAACAGCAGGAACTGCCCGTTCGCGAAGGCCTCGGGCCGACCGGGCGCGTTCACGGCGCCCACGTCGGTCGCGCCGCGCACGAACCAGCCGATCACCGGGATGGCGACGCGCTCCCAGAAGGTGTCGAGCCGCCAGGTGCCGAAGAGGCTCAAGAGCCCGAGGCGGCGCTCCTGGAGCACGAGGGCCGCCCGTCGCGCCGCGTCGGGGGCGAGCTCGACGTCCGCGTCGACGAAGAGGAGGTGCACGCCGGAGGCCTCGGCGGCAGCGCGCTGGCAGGCCCATGGCTTGCCGGCCCAGCCCGCCGGGGGCGGCGCGTTCCGCACGACACGCAGGCGCGGGTCGTCGGGGGCGGCGGCGCGGGCCACGTCGGCGGTGCCGTCGGAGGAGCAGTCGTCGACCACGACCACCTCGACGTCGGGGTGGTCCTGCGCGAGCGCGGCGCGCACGCAGCCGGCGATCTGGTGGGCCTCGTCGCGCGCGGGGACGCAGATGGAGAGGCGCGGGAGCCCGGCGGGCTCCGCGGCCGGGAGGCGGTAGCGGCGGTGCCAGCTCCCGATCCCCGCGATCATCGCGCCCCAGAGCAGCGTCAGCATGCCGAGGTAGCCGCCGAGCAGCACCACGGAGAGCCCCGCGTCCCCCCACCTCACGCGGGCTCCAGTCGGCCGTCCCGCGCGACCGCGCGCGACGTGCCGGCGGGGAGGTCGAGGCGCGTGAGCACGGTGCCCGGGTCGAGGAGGATCTCGAGCCCCGGCGGGATCGCGCGGCCCGGGGCCACGCGGACGCCGCTCGCCAGCACCGCGCCGTCGCCGACGCACACCCCGGCGAGCCCGTGCGGCGCGGACACGAGCCGGTCGCCGACGCGCACCCGCACGTCCTGCCCGAACGCCATGTCCATGAGCACGGCGCCGTGCTTCACCACGGCGCCCCGCCCGATCACGCCGAGCTGCATGATGCCGGCGAAGGCGGCGGCGTCCTCGATCACGGAGAACTTGGCCATCGCGAGGCGCTGCACGCGCGCGCCCCGGCCGACGACGGTGCCCTCGACCAACGCGAGCTCCTCCACGACCGCATCCTCCCCCAGCACGGCGCCACGTACCACCGCCCCCGCCCCGACGCGCGCGCGCGCGCCGAGCACGCAGCCCTCGACCGTGGCGGTGCGGTGCACCCGGGCGCCCGGGCCGAGCCGGTTCAGGCGCGCGGCCACGTCCTCGGGGGCGGTCGACCCCGCGCGCACGGCGCCCCAGGCGAGCCGGAGCGCCCCCCACGGGCCGGCCCCGACGAGCCGCTCCCAGAGGAAAGGGCCCAGCGCCAGCAGGTTCGCCCAGAGGAGCTGGTTCCAGTGCCCCACCGGCAGGACCCAGGCGTCCGCGACCTTCACCGGCCCGGTCGGCAGCTCCACGCCGGGGAGCGCGCGCTCCCGCGCGTCGAAACGGTCCTCGGGCAACTCCTCCGCCATGCGCCGCGCCTCGGGGAGGTCCGCCATCCGCGCGATCCACACGGGCGCCCCGGTGAGCGCCGCGATCGGCCCGAGCAAGGTCATCGCGGGGACGCCGCGCACGCCGCCGCGGAGCGCCTCGACGGCCGCTCGCGACCACACGACCCCGGGCGCCGCCACGATCCCCGGCGCGGCGGTGGCGGCACGCCAGCTCCCGACGGTGCCGTCGAGGAAGGTCCGCTCGTCGAGCGGCCCGCGCAGCCCCTCGCAGGTCTCCATCACCAGAACCGGTAGACGCGCACGCCGTCGCCCTCGGCCATCGGCGTGAACGCGCCCTTGAGCGCGCGCACCGCGGTGTCGTGCATGTCCGGGCGCGCCATCGGGTCCACGTGGACCACGAGGTAGCGCACGCCCTGCTGCCGCGCCTTGCTCCGCACCGCCTCGGCGAGCTTCTCGGGCGGCGCGCCGGCGTTCTCCAGGGCGACCTTCCACACGCGGCGCGAGGCGTTGTTGTTCGGGAAGTTGAGCCCGCCGGTCAGGGGCTTCCGGTGCACCGTCTGCTCGTAGAGGAATGCGCGCCCCCCCGCGACCGGGAAGTTCATCAGCGCACCCTCGGGCTCCGAGGCGAGCGCCAGGATCGGGCCGGCGAGACGCGCGTCGGTGGTCTCGCGCTGGCCCGCCATCGGGGAGATCCACACCGTCTCCGCGACGATGGCCGCCGCGACCGCGAGCCCCCACCGCGAGCCGCCCACCGCGCGGCCGGCGAGGACCGCCAGCGCGAGCACGGTGAGCTGCGCGAGGCGCCACACGAGCGAGAGCGAGGAGAAGCCGGGGAGCCGCTCCACCAGGAAGTACGGGAGCGGCACCGCGAGGTTCCCGGGCAGGATCACCGGGCCCCCCTTCTGCGCGAGCACCGGGCCGCACGCCAGCGCCGCCGCCAGCAGCGCTCCGGCCCACCACACCCCGGTCCCGCGGGGGCTCCGGAGCGAGGCGACCGCGGCGAGGAGCAGCACCCAGCCGAGGTAGTGGCAGTGGATGTACTCCTCGCCGTAGCGGGAGAGCTCGCGGAAGTCGGGCGAGCGGTAGTCCCCCGGCATCACGTAGCCGACCGGATCCGCGGGGCCGATGGTGCGTCGGACGGTCGCGACCTCCTTGTCCGTCTTGATGCCGACGACGTTCTCGTCGGCGGACGCCGCGGCGCGGGCGAACCACGCCACGGGCGCGACCAGCGCCACGGCGATGGCGAGCGCGCCGAGCAGCCCGAGGAGTCCGGGTCGCGCGCGGGTGCGCAACAGGTAGAGCCCCGCGAGCAGGAAGATGCCGACGCCGGCGTACCAGTGCGCGAGCGTGGTCAACGCCAGGGCCAGCCCGGCGAGCAGCGCGTTGCGGGGGGTCGGCGCGGCGTCGAGCCGCACCAGCCGCAGCGCCGCCCACGCCATCCAGCCCGTCCCGACCGCCTCGGTGGCGCCGTTGTGCACGTGCGCGAGGAGCATGGGGGCGCTCGCGTAGGCGATGCCGGTGACCCAGCCCGCCCACCGGCGATCCGGCGAGAGCGCCTCCCCGAGCCGGTGCGCGGCGACGCCGGCGAACGTGAGGTGGCCGATCACGAGCAAGGACCACGCCGCGGCGACACCCACGAGCGGGATCAGCGGGAGGGCGAGGAGCGCGTTGACGGGGTCGGCGACCCACAACACGCCGCCGTCCGGGTGGTCGAGGAGTCCGTCCACCCGGTAGGGGAGCTGCCCCTCCGACACGCGCGCCCACACGAACCAGAGGGACCAGAGCCCGTCCCAGAGATCGGTGCGCTCGGCGCCGGGCACGTCCCGGACGGGGTGGAGCGCCGCGGGCCAGGTCAGGGCGATCGCGAGGGCCAGGTAGACGGCGACGGGGAGGAGGCGGCGCATGCGCGGGTCCGTTGTCCGCCGCCGGGGCCCCGGCGTCAAGCCCTTCGTGGTCGGGTCCCCCTCCCGGGAGGGACTTCTCCCCCGCGGCTATGGACAACCTGCGTCGATCCGGTGCCGGAACGGTGGAGAATCAAGCAATCCGGCCGACCCGAGTCGGTATGCTCAACTTTTGAGCACGCCATTCGAGCTGTCCTTTCAGGTATTTACATGAATGACGGGCATCCGGGATCCCATCGCCGACTTATCCATAGCTATGGACAAACCCGAAGTGGTGCGCACGCGCGGCAAACAGATTAGGCGACGAGGCACTTTACGAGGGAGACCGCGATGATCCGCTCCATCCTGCCGCTCGCGACGCTGGTCCTGTTCACCGCCTGCGCCAAGAAGGCCGAGGCCCCCAAGGCCGCCGCTGCCCAGTACGACGCCGCCGCCGAGGAGCCCGTCGAGGGCGCCAAGCACCCGGACGACGCCAACAGCAAGTCCTTCGTGGAGCGCCTCATCCGCGTCGAGGCGAAGGACTTCAAGCCGACCGACGCGACGGGCGCCGGCTTCGTCTACAAGACCCTGGACTTCCGCAACGACAACACCTGGTTCGCCCAGGCGCAGATGACCGCCGACGGCGAGACCTTCGACTGCAAGGAAGAGGGCACCTGGGAGATGGACGCGGCGCTCGACGAGCACACCGCGCCCATCACGACCAAGCTCACGCGCACGAGCTGCGCCGGCCGCCCGGACAACGAGGTCCTGCGCCTCAAGGTCAAGATCGAGAAGGGCGAGTACACGATCGTCTTCCGGTAGGCCGAGGCCGGTCGAAGCGCGCGCCAGGGAGGCCGGAGGGCAGCGCGGGCGCGCGACGCCCCCGGGCCGACGGCCGCCGTGTGGCCGAACGGCCCGCGCTGGTCGGCCGCCGCGCAGGCGGCCGACCGAGGCGCCCCGCGCCGAGCCCGGAGGACACCCGCCGCCCGCGTCCGCGCGGGCGGGGCGCCCTTCAGGCCTTGCCCACTCCCGCGATGACCGCCTCCGCCGCCCGGAAGCCGTCGAGCGCGGCGGACACGATGCCGCCGGCGTACCCAGCGCCCTCACCGACCGGAAGCAGGCCGGGCAGCGACGGGCTCTGCAGGTCGTCCCCGCGGAGGAAGCGGAGCGGCGCGGTGGTGCGCGTCTCCGGGGCGATGAGGACGCCCTCGGGGCCCGCGTAGCCGGGGATGTCGCGGTCGAAGTGGCGCAGGGCGCGCTTCATGCCCTCGACGACCGCGGGGGGGAGCAGCGCGGCGAGGTCGGCGGGCTCGACGCCGAGCGGGTAGCTCGTGCGAGGCACCTCCGTGGAGGCGCGGCCCTCGAGGAGGTCGACGACGCGCTGGGCCGGCGCCTTCCGCCCGTCGGCGACAGCGGCGGCGCGGCGCTCGATGTCGTCCTGGAAGCGCACACCGGCGAGCGGATCGCCGGCGAGGCCGGCGGGGCCGTAGTCGGCGGGGGTGACCTGCACGATGAGCGCGGCGTTCGCCCACATGGCGCGCCGGGCGGCGAACGACATGCCGTTGACGACGACCTGGCCCTCCTCGTTGCCCGCGGGCACGACCATGCCGCCGGGGCACATGCAGAAGGTGTAGGCGGAGCGTTGGCCGGGCGCGTTGTCGGCGAGGCGGTAGGAGGCGGGCGGGAGGTCCCCGCGGCCGCCGGGGTAGCGGGCGGCGTCCACGAGCGCCTGGGGGTGCTCGACGCGCGCGCCGATCGCGATGGGGCGCAGCTCGGCGACGGCGCCGGCATCGAGCAGCGCCTTCATCGTGTCGCGGGCGGAGTGGCCGGTGGCGACGATGACGGGCCCGCCGACGATCTCCTCCCCGGACGCGAGGCGCACGCCGACGCAGCGGCCGTCCTTCACGAGGAAGTCGCGGACCGCGGCGTTGAAGCGGACCTCGACCCCGTTCTCGATCATCCGCTGGCGGAGGGCGGGCAGGATGGCGCGGACCTTGTCGGTGCCGAGATGCGCCCAGGCTTCCTGGAGGATCCCGGGGTCGGCGCCCGCCTCGACGAGCTTCTTGAAGACGTAGCCGAGCTCGCCGTCGCGACGGCGGGTGTAGATCTTGCCGTCGGAGAACGTGCCGGCGCCGCCCTCGCCGAAGAGGATGTTGTTCTCCGGATCGAGCGGCCTGCCGCGCCAGTAGCCGTTGACGGCGGCCACGCGCGCGTCGACCGGGCCGCCACGCTCGAGCAGGATCGCGGGCGCGCCGACCTCGCCGAGGCGCAGGGCCGCGAAGATGCCGGCGGGCCCGGCGCCCACGACGATGGGCCGCGAGGGCCAGGAGAGGCCCTTCGGGACGGGCACCTCGCCGGTGCGGCGCAGCTCGTCGCGGGCGGTGAAGGCGCGCACGCCGGGGATGCCGCGGGCGAGGAGCGCGGCTTCGCCGTCGGCCTCGACCTTGAAGGTGCCGCGCCAGGTGGGCGGGCGCGCGCGCGCGTCGAGCGAGCGACGCAAGAGCTCGATGCTCCGGAGCGAACCTGGAGGGAGGCCCAGGTGCGCGGCCACCGCGGGCTCGTGCGCGTCGTCCGGGAGCGCGACATTCGATACGAAGAGGGCCATCGCGCGCCCCCTACGCCGCGATTCCCCAGGGCGCCAGCCCCCGGGGCGGTTAAGCCGGGGGCCTCTTCCAAGGGTGAGAATCATGGCTCTCCGCGTCGCCATCAACGGGTTCGGTCGAATCGGCCGGTGCGTCCTCCGGTCCGCCCAGGGCGTGCCCGAGATCGAGATCGTCCACATCAACGACCTCACCAGCCCCGAGCAGCTCGCGCACCTCCTGGTGCACGACAGCGTGCACGGGAACTGGAACGTGCCCGTGCAGGTGGCGGACGGCGGCTTCACGATCGGCGGCAAGTTCGTGGCCGTGACGGCGGAGAAGGACCCGTCGAAGCTCCCCTGGCGCGACCAGCGGATCGACGTGGTGCTCGAGTGCACCGGGCTGTTCACGAAGCGCGAGAAGGCGCAGGCCCACATCGACGCGGGCGCCAGGCGCGTGATCATCTCCGCCCCGGCCGAGGGCGAGGACATCACGGTGTGCCTCGGCGTGAACGACGACAAGCTCGACCTCGCGAAGCACACGATCATCTCGAACGCCTCGTGCACGACGAACTGCCTCGCGCCGGTCGCCAAGGTGCTCCACGCGCAGTTCGGCATCGAGCAGGGGCTCATGACGACGATCCACAGCTACACGATGGATCAGAACCTGCTCGACGCGCCGCACCGCAAGGGCGACATGCGCCGCGCCCGCGCCGCCGGGCTCTCGATGGTCCCCACGAGCACCGGCGCCGCGAAGGCCGTCGGCCTCGTGCTCCCCGAGCTCAAGGGCAAGCTCAACGGCTACTCGGTGCGCGTGCCGACGCCGAACGTCTCGCTCGTGGACCTCGTGTTCAACAGCACCAAGCCGGTCACGAAGGACACGATCAACGCCGCGCTCGTCGAGGCCGCGAACGGCCCGCTCAAGGGCATCCTCGCCGCGGTCAAGGCGCCGCTCGTCAGCCTCGACCTCAACGGGAACCCGCACTCCTCGATCGTCGACCTCGAGATCACCCAGGTCATGGGCGACCACATGGCGAAGGTGTTCTCCTGGTACGACAACGAGTGGGGCTTCTCCAACCGGATGGTCGACCTCTGCAAGCTGCTCGCGCAGAAGGGTGCCGCGTGAAGCTTCCGACGCTCGACACGCTCGACCTCGACAACCGCCGTGTCTTCTTGCGCGTGGACTTCAACGTCCCGCTCGAGAACGGGCAGATCACCGACGACACGCGCATCCGCGCGGCCCTGCCGACGATCACGGCGTTGCGCTCCAAGGGCTGCCGGCTCGTCATCGCCTCGCACCTGGGCCGGCCGAAGGGCGTCGACCCAGCGCTCTCGCTCGAGCCCGTGGCGGCGCGCCTCGCGGAGCTCATGAACGGCGAGGTCCTCTTCGCGCACGACATCGTCGGGGACGACGTGGAGCTCCTCTCGAAGGAGCTCATCCCCGGCGGGATGATGATGCTCGAGAACCTGCGCTTCCACCCCGGTGAGAAGGGCGGGGACGAGGCGTTCGCCCAGCAGCTCGCGCGGCTCGGCGAGGTCTACGTCAACGACGCCTTCGGGGCGATGCACCGCGCGGAGACGTCGATCTCCGCGGTGGTCAGCTACTTCGACACGGCGGGCGTGGGCCTGCTCGTGCAGAAGGAGCTCGACGCGCTCGGGCGCTGCCTCTCGGGGGCCGCCCGGCCGTACGTCGCGATCCTCGGCGGCGCCAAGGTGTCGGACAAGATCGCCGTCATCGAGTCGCTCGCCCACCGCGCCGACCACCTGCTGATCGGCGGCGCCATGGCGTACACGTTCCTCAAGGCGCAGGGCGTGCCCGTCGGCGCGTCGCGCGTGGAGAGCGACAAGCTCGTGCTCGCGCAGCGGCTGCTCGAGCGCTGCCAGGAGCGCGGCGTGACCGTGCACCTGCCGGTCGACCACGTCGTGAACACGTCGCTCGACAGCCAGGAGCCGCCGCGCGTGGTGGACGTGTTCGCCGAGGGCGACATGGGCCTCGACATCGGGCCGGCCACGGTCGCCCGGTACGCGGAGGTCGTGGCGACTGCCAAGACGGTCTTCTGGAACGGGCCGATGGGCGTGTTCGAGCGGGACGCCTACGCCAACGGCACGCGCGGCGTGGCCGAGGCGTGCGCAGCGAGTGGCGGCTACACGGTCGTCGGCGGCGGCGACTCCGCGGCGGCGGCCGAGAAGTTCGGCCTGGCCGAGAAGTTCTCGCACGTCTCGACCGGTGGCGGGGCCTCGCTCGAGTTCCTCGAGGGCAAGGAGCTCCCCGGCCTCAAGGCCATCCGGGCCCGGAGCCGCGCGTGAGCCGGCGCCCGTTCGTCGCGGGCAACTGGAAGATGCACAAGACCCCGGCCGAGGCGGATGCCCTGGCCGAGGCGCTCAAGCGCGCGCTGGTCGGGCAGGCGCAGGTGGACGTGGCGGTCGCGCCGACGTTCCTGGCCCTCCCGGCGGTCGTCGCGCGGCTGAAGCACAGCGGCGTGCACGTCGCGGCGCAGAACCTGCACCCGGAGCCGTCCGGCGCGTTCACCGGGGAGATCTCCGGCGAGATGTTGCGGGCGGTGGGCGTCAGCTACTGCATCGTGGGCCACTCGGAGCGGCGCCAGCTCTTCGGCGACACGGACGCGTTCGTCGAGAAGAAGGTGCAGGCCTGCTTCCGCGCGGGGCTCCTGCCGATCCTGTGCGTCGGGGAGACGCTCGCCGAGCGGGAGGCCGGGCAGGCGGAGACCGTCGTGCGGCGGCAGCTCGCCGCGGCGCTCGGGAAGCTGCAGCCCGACCAGATGCCGTCGGTCACCATCGCCTACGAGCCGGTGTGGGCCATCGGCACCGGCAAGGTGGCGACGCCCGGCCAGGCCCAGGAGATGCACGCGACGATCCGGGAGTGGCTCGCCGAGCGGTACCCGCCGTTCGTCCCGCGGGGAATGCGGATCCTGTACGGCGGGTCGGTGAAGGGCAGCAACGCGGCGGGGCTCCTGTCGCAGCCCGACATCGACGGGGCGCTGGTCGGCGGCGCCTCGCTGGTGGTCGACGAGTTCCTCGCCATCGTGGCGGGGGCCAGGTAGGCGCGTCGGGAACGCGCGCGCGTCCGATAGGGATCGTCCGACGGGCGATCCTGGCGACGCGCGGCGCGGCGCGATAGCGCGGAGGGCTCGGAAGGTCCATGTACATCTTCATCGTCACCCTGCACGTCATCCTGTGCCTGTTCCTCGTGCTCATCATCCTGATGCAGCCGGGCAAGGGCGGGGACATCTCGTCGGCGTTCGGCGGCGGCTCGTCGTCGCAGCTCTTCGGCGCGGCGGGGCCGGGCAACTTCCTCACGCGCGGCACGAGCATCGTCGCCGGGCTGTTCATGGTGACGAGCATCTCGCTCGCGCTCTACAGCGGCGCGCCCACCACGGGCGCGGACGACGAGGACATCGAGCGCGTGCTGCAGGAGGGTGAAGAGGGCGGCGGCTTCGGCGTGTCCACCCCCGGCCAGGCCCCGGCGGCGCCGGCTCCCTCTGCCACCCCCGCGGCTCCGCCGGCGGGCGAGGCCGCTCCGACGGGCGAGGCCGCTCCGACGGGCGAGGCCGCTCCGGCGACTGCTCCGGGCGAACCTGCGCCGGCGGACGGCGCCGCCCCCAGCGACGCGAAGACCCCCTAGGAATGCGCCCCCAGCGCCTTGCGCGGCTGGGGGTGACTGAGTAAATGGCTGTGCGCGCGCGGATGGCGGAATGGTAGACGCGCAAGTTTGAGGTGCTTGTGGCCGAAAGGCTGTGGGGGTTCAAGTCCCCCTCCGCGCACCACCCTCAACCGGACGCCGCAGGGACCACCCTGCGGCGTTCGTGTTTTTGCCCTGGCTGGCCTCGGTCCTCCGACCGCCGGTCGCTCAGGTGACGGCGCGAGGACGGCGTCGCCCGGACCGAGCGCCCGGACGGGGCGCGCCCGCCGGCGAAGACGCCGGCGGTCGGTCCCCTGCGGGGTCGGCGCAGGCGCCTCCGTCGGCCCCCCGCGCGGGGGCCGACCGGCCCGGGGCGGATGGCGGCCGAGCGGCCTCCGGCCCGCGCTCCTGCGCGCCCCGGGCCGCCCTCCGGGCACCTCGCGCACGCACGCGCTCGCAGGCCCGTCCCGACGACCGCGGGCCCCTGGCGGGCTCTCCGAGGCGCGAGGCGTCTCGTGTCGCGGGTTCCGCCCCGCGGCGCGCCTCGTCGCGTCGGGGGGCGTCAGGGCGGGCTGGAGCCGAGCTCCGGTAGGCCGCGTCGTGGCGAGCCGGCGCTGGGGCCGAGGGCCAACGCGATTCGCAGCTCGGGCACGCCGAAGGTGTGCTCCGCGCAGTCGAGGCCGGACCCGACCGAGCCGTCGTGACGGCCCTCGCGCGGCGCCGCAGATGGCGCCTGCCGGGGGAGGCTCCTAGCTCGCCCCCCCGCGCGCGCGGTGCAGGCACGTCTCCGGGGCGTTGCACGAGCCGTAGATCTCGTGGCGGTGGCTCTCGACACGAAGCCCGTGGGCCGCCGCGATGTCCGCCTGCCGCTGCTCGATGAGCGGGTCCTCGAACTCGAAGATCTTCCCGCACACGGTGCAGATGAGGTGGTCGTGGTGCTCGTCGTCGACGACCGGCTCGTAGCGCGTCTGCCCGTCCTTGAAGTGGCGCTCGTGGGCGACGCCGGCCTCCACGAACAGCTTCATCGTGCGGTAGACCGTCGCGTACCCGACGCCCGCCATCTGCTCCTGCACGCGCCCGAGGAGGTCGTCGACCGAGACGTGCCCGCCCGCCTTGAAGAAGGCGTCCAGGATCTGGTCGCGCTGGCGGGTGTGCTTGAGCCCACGCTCCCGCATGTAGGCGTCCAGACGACGCTGCGCTTCCTCGACGGCGGCCATCATCCCTCCCACCTACCGCGTCCTGCCCGCATCGGGCCACCCATGGCCGCACGTGGCCTCCAATGCGACGAACATCCGCTGCGGTCCGTCACGCTCGGGCGCTCGGCCACCCGCCGTGCCAACACCCGGCTTCGACCGCCCGTCGACTTCGCTTCGGCGCGCGTGTCGGCAGCGCCGGACACACGTCCGCCCACGTCAGGATCCCCGACGTGGGCGGAGGTGGGTTGGACGGCGGCCGCTCGCGCGGCCGCGCGGAACCTAGAGCGCGGGCTGCTCGCCGCCGCTGTCGGCCGAGGTGTCGACCGCCGCCGGGGGGTAGGCCTCGGTGACCATCTCCAGGAGGTTCATCGCCGCCTGGTCGCCCGGCCGACGGCCGAGCTTCAGGATGCGCGTGTACCCACCCGGACGCTGCTCGTAGAGCGCCGCGTACTCGGTGAACACCTTCGTGAGCACGTCACGGTCGGTGATCCACCGGCGCGCGAGGCGGATGGCGTGCACCCGGTCGGCCTGCGCCTTCCGGAGCTCCTCGCCCTCGAGGCCCGCGAGCTTCGACGGCGGGACCCGCTTCGCCAGCGTGATGATCTTGTCCGCGATCTTCCGGACCTCCTTGGCCTTGGCCTCGGTGGTGCGGACGCGACCGTGCTGCATGAGGGAGGTCACCATGTTGCTGAACATGGCGTTGCGGTGGGCCGAATAGATGCTGAGCTTCCGGCCGGCCTTGAGGTGACGCATGGGAGACTCCGAACGGAAGCGCGGCTAGCCGCGGCTCCGCGGGAAGTTGTGGAGCTTCATGCCGAGCGAGAGACCCAGCTCGGAGAGGATTTCCTTGATCTCGTTGAGCGACTTGCGGCCGAAGTTCTTGGTCTTCAACATCTCGGCTTCGGTCTTCTCGACGAGCTGGTAGATGAATTCGATCCCCGCGTTCTGGAGGCAGTTCGCCGACCGGACGGAGAGATCGAGCTCGTCGACCCGCTTGTACAGGGCCTCGTTCACGGGCGGGCCCTCGGCACGCTCCTCACCAACGGAAGGCTCGTCGACCTCCATGAAGTTGATGAAGACCTGCAGCTGCTCCTTCATGATCTTGGCCGAGAAGGCGACCGCGTCCTCGGGGGACACGGAGCCGTTCGTCCAGACCTCGAGCGTCAGCTTGTCGAAGTCCGTGCGCTGCCCGACGCGGGCGTTCGTCACGGTGTACTTCACGCGGCGGATCGGCGAGTGGATCGCGTCGATGGGGATGGTCCCGATCGGCGTCTCCTCGCTCTTGTTCCGGTCGGCCGGGACGTAGCCCTTGCCCATCGCGACCCGCATCTCCATGTGGAGACGGCCCGCGCCGGTGAGCGTCGCGATCGCGTGGTCGGGGTTCAGCACCTCGGCCGCGCCGTCGAAGCGGATGTCGCCGGCGGTGACCACGCGGGTCTGGCCGGGAGCACCCTCGACGTCGATCACCGCGTTGAAGGGCTCGGTCCGGTCGGTCCGGATGAGGATCCCCTTCACGTTCAGGATGATGTCGGTCACGTCCTCGATCACGCCCGGGATGGACGAGAACTCGTGGAGGACGCCCTCGATCTTCACCGAGGTGACGGCCGCGCCCTGGAGCGACGAGAGCAGGACGCGACGGAGCGCGTTGCCCAGGGTGATGCCGAAGCCGCGCTCGAGCGGCTTGACCACGAACTTGCCGTAGGTCTCCCCCGACTTCGCGTCGCGCTCGATGCGCTTCGGCTTGATGAGGCTGCGCCAGTTGCTGTAGACGTGTTCCATTTTTATGCTCCTGTTCGGGCTTCTTGCGTCGCCGACCGCGCGACGCTCATCACCCGTTCAGCACCACCCCGCGTCGGGACGACGTGGCTGGCCTGGGCCAATGGGGTAGTGAAGAAGGCCGGGCCAGAGGCCCGGCCGGAACCATCAGACGCGGCGCCGCTTGGGGGGGCGGCAGCCGTTGTGCGGGATCGGGGTCACGTCGGTGATCATCGTCACCTTGAGCCCGGCGTTCTGGATGGCGCGGAGCGCGGACTCGCGCCCGGCCCCCGGGCCCTTGATGACGACGCCCGCGGACTTCATGCCGTGCTCCATCGCCTTGCGCGCCGCGTCCTCCGCCACGAGCTGGGCGGCGAACGGGGTGCTCTTGCGGGAGCCCTTGAAGCCCTTCACGCCCGCGCTCGACCAAGCGACGGTGTTCCCGGCGGGGTCGGTGACGGTCACGATGGTGTTGTTGAACGTCGACTGGATGTGGACCATCCCGTGCGGAACGTTCTTCTTGACGCGCTTCGCGGCCTTCTTCTTGCCGGCCGCGGCAGATGCGGTAGCCATGATGTGCGATCCTCCCCGCTACTTCTTCTTGGCGACGACGCGACGGGGGCCCTTGCGGGTGCGTGCGTTGGTGTGGGTGCGCTGGCCGCGAACCGGGAGACCCCGCTTGTGGCGGAGGCCGCGGTAGGTGCCGAGGTCGATGAGGCGCTTGATGTTCATCGCGACCTCCTTGCGGAGCTCGCCCTCGACCCGGTACTCGCGCTGGATCACGTCACGGATCCGGGCGATGTCCACCTCGGAGAGGTCCTGGGTACGGATCGCGCCGTCCACCTGGGCCTTCTCGAGGATGTCCTTCGCGTTCTTCCGGCCGATGCCGTAGATGTAGCCGAGCGCGATGTCGATGCGCTTGTTGCGCGGGAGATCGACGCCTTCGATACGTGCCATGCGTCCTCCTTAGCCCTGACGCTGCTTGTGCTTCTGGGTGACGCAGATCACGCGCACGACACCGCGCCGCCGGATGACGCGGCACTTGTCGCAGATGACCTTCACTGAGGCCTTGACCTTCACTGGAGTCTCCTCGCCGGCTTGCGCCGGTTCAACGGATCGGGGGAGTGGGCTCGAGAGCCGTGAGGATCTCGGGGCCCGAGGGAGTGATTGCTACGGTGTGCTCGAAGTGCGCCGCGCGGCTTCCGTCCTCGGTGACGACCGTCCAGTCGTCGTTGAGGATCCGCGTACGCGGCGAGCCGAGGGTGACCATCGGCTCGATGGCCAGCACCATTCCTGGCTTCAACAGGTAGCCGGTGCCGGCCTTGCCGAAGTTCGGCACGCTCGGCTCCTCGTGGAGCTTGCGTCCGACTCCGTGACCCACGAACTGGGTCACCACCCCCAGGCCCCTCGACTCGCAGTAGGACTGGACGGCGTGGCCGATGTCCCCGATGCGGTTGTTGGGCCGGGCGCGGGCGACCGCCTCATATAGGGACTTTTCCGTGGCGTCAAGGAGGCGTGCCGTTGACTCGGCCACTGGCGGCATGCCCACGGAGAAGGCCGTGTCCGCGTAGTAGCCTCCGTATACGAGCCCGAAGTCCAGGGACACGAGGTCCCCCTCCTTGAGGGTACGCTTGGACGGGATCCCGTGGACGACCTGCTCGTTGATCGAGACGCAGATCGTGGCCGGGAAGACCGCGCGGCCGACGCGATAGCCCTTGAAGGCCGGCTTCGCGCCCGCCTTGAGGATCGCCTCCTCCGTCATGCGGTCGATGTCGATGGTCGCCATCCCGACCGCGATGCGCTCGCGGAGCCCCGCCACGATCTCCGCGAGCTTCCGGCCCGCGGTACGCATGACGCCCAGCTCCCAAGGCTCCTTGATCGGGATCACGATCGCCCCCCGAGTTCAGCCGAGGCCGAGCGCGGCGAAGATGCGCGACCGGATCTCGTCGACCGAGCCCACGCCGTCGAGGTCGTGGACCACGGTGTGCGCCCGGAGGACCGGGAGCGCGGCGGCCGTCTGCCGCTCGTAGGTGTCGAGGCGCTCGCGCACCACGGCCTCGCCGTCGTCCTTGCGCTGAACGACCTCACCGCCGCACCGATCGCAGACGCCGTCCACCTTTGGGGGGGCGGCGACCACATGGTAGGTGGCCCCACACCCGAGGCAGCTGCGCCGACCGGAGATGCGCTGGACCACCACCTCGTGCGGAACCAGGAGGTTCACCACCGCGTCGATCCGGTGCCCGCGCTCCCCGAGCCAGCCCAGGAGCCACTCCGCCTGCGGCGTGGACCGGGGAAACCCGTCGAGCAGGACGCCCCGCGGCGCCACGGCCATCTCGCGGACCGCGAGCCCGCAGTCGTCCTCGGACAGGCGCGACGCAACCATGTCGCAGGTAACGGAGTCGGGCACCAAGGCGCCCTTGTCCATGTACGACCGGGCGAGGAGCCCGAGCGGCGTACCCTCCTTCAGGTTCTTCCGGAAGATGTCTCCCGTCGCAACGTGGGGCACCGCGAGCGCCTCGGCGAGCGCGGTGGCCTGCGTCCCCTTCCCGGACCCTGGAGGACCGAACAACAGGACGTTCATCCCGCCTCCTGTGCCCCGCTACCGATCAGCAGACGCCGGCGACCGCCCACGCGACCACCGCCGCTCGGGCCTTGGAGCCCGTCGTAGTGCCGGGTGAGGAGCTGCGCCTCGACCTGGGCCACCGTGTCGAGCGACACGCCGACGACGATCAGCAGGCCGGTGCCACCGAAGTAGAACGGCACACCGTACTCGGTGATGAGGAGCGTCGGCAGGATGCAGACCGCGGCCAGGTACAGGGCCCCCGCGCAGGTGAGGCGCGTGAGCAGCTTGTCGATGTACTCGGCCGTCTGCTTCCCGGGGCGGATGCCCGGGATGTAGCCGCCGTGCTTCTTGAGGTTGTCCGCCACGTCCACCGGGTTGAACATCATCGCCGTGTAGAAGTAGGCGAAGAAGACGATCAGCCCGATGTAGGTGTAGTTGTACAACCAGTGGCCCGGCGCGAAGGCGGCCGTGATGGCGGTCACCGCGTCGTTCTGCCAGAAGGTGCCCAGCGTCGCCGGCGCCATGAGCACCGAGGACGCGAAGATCGGCGGGATGACGCCGGTCGTGTTGACCTTCAGCGGCAGGTGCGTGGTCTGGCCGCCGTAGACCCGGCGCCCCACGACCCGCTTGGCGTACTGGATCGGGATCCGCCGCTGGCCGCGCTCGATCCACACGATGAGGCCGATGACGACGAACACGAGCCCGAGGAGGAGCGTCACCTGCAGGAGGTTGACCTCCCCCAGCTGCAGCTTCCGCACCACGCTCATCACGCCCGCGGGGAGCCGCGAGACGATGCCGGCCGTGATGATGAGGCTCGACCCGTTGCCGATGCCGCGCTCGCTGATCTGCTCCCCGATCCACATGACGAAGCAGCTGCCTGCCGTCATGGTGACCATGGTGAGGAGACGGAAGTCCCAGCCCGGATTGAGGACCACGTCCGCGTTGGCGGCGGTCTTCATCTGCTCGAGCGAGACCGCGATGGTCAGCGACTGCGCAAGCGCAATCGCGATCGTCGCGTAGCGCGTGTACTGGGTGATCTTCCCCTTGCCCTGCTGCCCTTCCTTGGAGAGGCGCTCCAGGGGCGGCAGGACCACGGTGAGCAGCTGGATGATGATGCTCGCCGTGATGTACGGCATGATGCCGAGGACGAAGATGCTGAACTGTTCCAGCGCCCCGCCGCTGAACATGTCGTACAAGCCGAACATGGTCTCGCGGTTGGCGGTGATGAAGTCCGCGAGCGCCTGGCGATCGACACCGGGCGCCGGAACATGCACACCGAGCCGGAACACCGCGAGCATGGCGAGGGTGTAGAGGATCCGGTTCCGAAGATCCGGCATCGCCATGATCGCGGAGAACCAGCGATTCACGCAGCGTCCTCCGCCGCGGTGCCACCCGCGGCTTCGATCTTCGCACGGGCGCCCGCCGAGAACTTCGCGGCGCGCACCGTGAGGGCGACCGAGATCTCGCCGTCGCCGAGCACCTTGAGGCCGTCACGCCCGATACGGGCGATCACGCCCGAGGCCTTCAGCGCCGCGGCGTCGAGCTCGGTGCCCGCGGCGAAGCCGGCGAGCTTGCCGACGTTCACCTCGGTGTAGTCCTTGGCGAAGGCGTTGGTGAAGCCGCGCTTCGGGAGGCGACGCTTGAGGGGAATCTGCCCACCCTCGAAGCCGGCGGCACGGCTGTAGCCGCCGCGGGCCTGCTGGCCCTTGGTACCGCGCCCGGCAGTCTTGCCGAGCCCCGAGCCCTGACCGCGACCGATGCGGGTCCGCGGGCGCTGCGCGCCCTCGACGGGGTGGAGATTGGCGAGTTCGTTTGCCATGGATTCCTCAGGCGTCCTGGGACGCGACTTCCTCGACCTGGACCAGGTGGAGGACCGACTTGATCATCCCGCGGACGGCGGGGGTGTTCTCGAGCACGCGGCTACGCCCGATGCGCCGGAGGCCGAGACCCATGAGGGTGGCCTTCTGGCGCTCGGTGGTGCCGATCGAGCTGCGGGAGAGGGTGACCTTGAGGCGAGACATCCGATCCTCCGATCAGTGCTGGGCGCCCGCGCGGGCTCCCCAGACCTTCGCGCCGACGTTGTGGTTCGCGTTCACGTCGTCCACGGAGATCCCGCGACGAGCCGCCACCTGCTCGGGCGACTCGAGCTGGTAGAGCGCCTCGAGCGTCGCCCGAACGACGTTGTGGGGGTTCGAGCTGCCGAGGCTCTTGGTGAGCACGTTGTGGTAGCCCGCGGCGTCGAGGATCGCGCGCACCACCGGACCGGCGATGACGCCCGTTCCCGGGCTGGCAGGGCGGATGAGCACCTTGCCCGCGCCGAACGCGCCGGTCGACTCGTGCGGCACCGTCCCGTCGAGGACGGGAACCTCGGCCATGCTGCCCTTGGCGCGCTCGGTGGCCTTGCGGACCGCCTCGGGCACCTCGTTCGCCTTGCCGTGACCGACACCGATGCGACCAGCGCCGTTGCCGACGACCACGAGGGCGCTGAAGCTGAAGCGGCGACCGCCCTTCACGACCTTCGCGACGCGGTTCACGTAGATGGTCTTCTCGATGAGCTGCACTTCTTCCGCAGCCTTGCGAGGACGGGGCTTCCTGTTGTTCACGTTCGACTCCGTGCGGCGTCGGGGCTCCCGGACGATGTCCGGCCCCCCGTCACCCGGGAAAGAGGATCAGAAATCGAGCCCGGCCTCGCGCGCCGAATCGGCGAGCGCCTGCACGCGGCCGTGGTAGAGGAAGCCGTTCCGGTCGAAGACCACCTTGTCGATGGACGCCGCCTTGGCGCGCTCGGCGATGAGCTTGCCCACCGCCTTGGCCGCCTCGATGTTGCCCTTGTGGACCTCGAGGTCCTTGAGCTCGGCGCTCAAGGTCGACGCCGACGCCAGGGTGATCCCCGACACGTCGTCCACGAGCTGGGCGTACATGTGCGAGTTGGTACGGAAAATGGTGAGACGCGGCCGCTCGGAGGTGCCGAACACCTTCTTGCGGATGCGCTTCTTGCGCCGCTCGCGTGCGTCGCCCGAGGAAGAGTAAGCCATGGGACCCTCTACTTCTTGGCCGTCTTGCCGGCCTTGAGCTTGATGTGCTCGCCCTCGTTGCGGACGCCCTTGCCCTTGTAGCTGTCCGGCTCGCGGAGCGAGCGGAGCTTGGCGGCGGTCTCACCGACGACCTGGCGGTCACTGCCCTTGATGGTGAGCTTCGTGCCCTTCTCGACATCGATGGTGATGCCGGGGGGGAACGGGAACTCGATGGTGTGGCTGTAGCCGAGGGAGAGCACGATCGACTTGCCCTTGACCTCGCTCTTGAAGCCGACGCCCTGGATCTCGAGCTTGCGCTCGAAGCCCTTGGTGACGCCCTGCACCATGTTGCTGACGAGCGCGCGGGTGAGGCCGTGGTTCGCACGGATCTGGCGGCTGTCGTCGGCGCGCACGATCTTGAGGAGGTTGCCCTCCTGCTCGAACGTCACACCGGAGGCCACCCGCTGCGCGAGCTCGCCCTTCGGCCCCTTCACCCGCACGACGCCGTCGGCGACGTTCACGGTCACGCCGCTGGGCAACGTGACGGGGAGCTTTCCAATACGAGACATCTTCAGATTCCTCGCGGTAGGGGCGCTACCAGACGTAGCAGAGGACTTCCCCGCCCACGCCAGCGCTGCGCGCCGCACGGTCGGAGAGGACACCCTGCGGGGTGGTCAGGATGGCGAGACCGAGCCCGTTGCGGACGCGGGGAATCTCATCCTTGCCGACGTAGAAGCGCCGGCTCGGAGAGCTGACACGCTTCAGGCCCTGAATGACACCCTGCTTACCGCCATCGTACTTCAGGAAGATCTTGATCGTGCCCTTGGCCTCGGCCGGGCTGTCGATGAAGCCTTCCACAAAGCCCTCGCTCTTGAGGATCTTGACGACCTCGAGCTTGAGCTTCGACCGGGGGACGACCACGCTGGCGTGCCGGGCCTGGATGGCATTCCGGATGCGCGTCAGCAGATCTGCGATCGGATCGGACATGGACATGGGGATGCTCCCGGTCTGCCTACCAGCTCGCCTTCATGACCCCGGGGATCTCGCCCTTGAGCGAGAGCGACCGGAAGCAGATGCGGCACATGTTGAACTTACGGAGGAACGCGCGCGGACGCCCGCAGAGGGGGCAGCGGTTGTGCTTGCGCGTCGAGAACTTGGGCTCCCGCTTGGCGCGCGCGAGCTGCGACTTCTTGGCCACTGAATCCTCCGTTACTGCCGGAACGGGACGCCGATGTGCCGGAGCAGTGCCCGGCCCTCGACATCGTTCGTGGCGGTGGTGACGAACGCGATGTTCATCCCGGTGACCTTCGACACGCGGTCGTAGTTGATCTCCGGGAAGATGATCTGCTCGGTGACGCCCAGGGAGTAGTTGCCGCGGCCATCGAAGGCCTTGGGGTTCACCCCGCGGAAGTCGCGGACGCGCGGAAGCGCGATGTTGATGAGCCGATCGAGGAACTCCCACATGCGGGCGCCACGCAGCGTGACCCGGGCACCGATGGGCATCCCTTCGCGAAGCTTGAAGTTCGCGATGGACTTCCGTGCGCGACGGATCTGCGCCTTCTGGCCCGTGATGAGCGAGAGCTCCTCAGCGGCAGTTTCGAGCAGCTTGACGTTCTGCGTCGCCTCCTTGATGGAGGTGTTGAGAACGATCTTCTCGAGGCGGGGCACCTGCATCACGTTCGCGTACCCGAACTCCTTCTGGAGCGCGGGCACGACCGCAGCGTGGTAGTGCTTCTTGAGGCGGGTTTCAGCCATGACTCGTCCTCTCCCCTCAGACCGCGGCGCCGGTCTTGCGGTCGACGCGCACCTTGGTGCCGTCTCCCTCGACCTTGAAGCCGACCTTCACGCGGCGCCCTTCGGCAGCGTTCCAGAGGGCCACGTTAGACACATGGATCGCGGACTCCTTCTCGATGAGCGAGCCCGCCTGCTGTCCCTGGGCCTTCACGTGGCGCTTGACCATCGCGACGCCCTCGACAACCACGCGGCCCTCGAGCGGAAGCACCCGCACGACCTTGCCGACCTTGCCTTTGTGCTTGCCGGCGATCACGACGACAGTGTCGTCGCGCTTGACCTTGAGCTTGTTCTTCATCACAGCACCTCGGGGGCGAGGGCCACGATCTTCATGTACTGCCGGGCGCGAAGCTCGCGCGCGACCGGGCCGAAGATGCGCGTGCCGACGGGCTCGCCCTTGTTGTCGATCAGCACCGCGGAGTTGGTGTCGAAACGGATGTAGCTGCCGTCCGCGCGCCGGATCTCCTTGGCGGTCCGAACGATGACGGCCTTGTGCACGTCGCCCTTCTTGACCTTGCCGTTCGGGATCGCTTCCTTCACGCTGACGACGATGATGTCGCCGACAGAGGCGTACTTCCGCTTGCTACCACCGAGCACCTTGATGCACTGGACCCGGCGGGCGCCGGAGTTGTCCGCGACATCGAGGTGGGATTGCATCTGGATCATGGTGTCGTCCTCCCGTCGCCGCTTACGACTGCGCCGAGACGCGCTCGATCACCGTCCAGCGCTTGTGGCGGGAGAGCGGGCGGCACTCTTCGATGATCACCACGTCGTCGACCTGGCAGGCGTTGTTCTCGTCGTGCGCCTGGAAGGTCTTCATCCGGGTGACGTACTTCCGGTACTGCTTGTGCTTCACCGTGCGCTCGACCGCGACGACGACGGTCTTGTCCATCTTGTTGGACACGACACGCCCACGCACCTGGCGGCGACGACCAGCAGAGTTCTCGTCGGACATCTCTCACCTGCTTGAGCCCCGGACGAGCCGGGTATTGGAAGAGGACGCCGCGGGTCTCCACTTCCGTGGACGCCGCGGTAGGGCGCGCCGCGTGAACGGCTCGCCCGGGAAGGGGCACCTTCTACTCCGCGGACTCCCGCTTGTCAAGAATGCCCTTGAGGAAGTCATCGCCCGCGCCGCCCTCGGTGGTCGGGGCCGACGGGACGAACGTGCTGCGATACCGCGCCTTCAGGGCGCCCTTCGAGAGGCCCGCATCGCGCTCGCGCGCGGTCAGCAGGGTCTCCGCCCGCGCGATGTCGCGACGGGCCTTCTTCAGCACGCTGTTGTTCTCGAGCTGGCCGAGGCGGTGCCGGAAGGTGTGCCCCAGCAGGGTGCGCTCGAGCTCGAGCTCCTTGTGGACGAGCTGCTCGTCGCCGAGCGCCGCCAGTTCGTCGATCTTCATCCGATCACCTCTTCCCGCTTCACGACGCGGGTGGAAACGGGGAGCTTGTGGCCGGCGAGGCGGAGCGCCTCACGGGCGACATCCTCCGGCACGCCCTCGAGCTCGTAGAGCACGCGGCCCGGACGGACCACGGCCACCCAGTACTCGGGCGCGCCCTTCCCGGTACCCATTCGGGTCTCGGCCGGCTTCTTGGTGACCGGCTTGTCCGGGAACACCCGGATCCAGATCTTGCCGCCGCGCTTCACGTGGCGGGTGAGCGCGATACGCGCCGCCTCGATCTGGCGGGCGGTGAGCCAGCCGGCCGTCGTCGCCTGGAGACCGAAGTCGCCGAAGCTGACGTCGCCGCCGCGATAGGCCAGGCCACGGGTGCGGCCCTTCTGGACCTTGCGGAACTTGACTCGCTTGGGGGAAAGCATGTGCTACCTCTGCTGCCGCGATGGGTTCAGAGCGAACGGTCCTCGTCGCCCGGCATGATCTCGCCCTTGAAGATCCACACCTTGACGCCGATGACGCCGTAGGTGGTCTTCGCCTCGGCGAGGCCGTAGTCGACGTCGGCCCGGAGGGTGTGGAGGGGGACGCGGCCCTCGCGGTACCACTCGGTACGGCTCATCTCCGCGCCACCGAGGCGGCCCGCGCACATCACCTTGATGCCCTTGGCGCCGGCCTTCTTGGACTGCTGCATGGCCTTCTTCATCGCGCGCCGGAAGCTCACGCGCTTCTCGAGCTGGGCCGCGATGTTCTCCGCCACGAGGAGCGCGTCGGTATCGACCTTGCGGACCTCCATGACGTTGAGGAAGACCTCGGTCTGCACGAGCTTCTGCAGGTCGATCCGGAGCTGATCCAGGCCCCGGGCGCGCTTGTCGATGATCACACCCGGCTTCGCCGCGTGGATGTAGACCTTGGCCTTGTTGGCCGCGCGCTCGATGCGGATCTTGCTGATCCCGGCGACGTACAGCTTCTCCTTCAGGTACCGACGGATCTGGATGTCCTCGTGGAGGAAGCGCTGGTAGTCGCGCTCAGCGTACCACTTGGACTCCCAGGGGCGGGTGATGCCGACGCGGAAGCCGACGGGATTGACCTTCTGACCCATGGGAACTCCTAGCGGACGTCGAGAACGACGGTGATGTGGGCGGTCTTCTTCTGGACCGGGGTGGCCCGCCCCTGGGCGCGGGGCCGGAACCGCCGCAGCATCGCGCCCTGGTCGACGTGAATCGTCTTCACGTACAGGTCGTCGATGTCGAGTTCGCGGTTGGCGCGCTCCGCCGCGTGTTCGGCGTTGGCAACCGCGGACTCGATGAGCCGCTTGATCATCGGCGCCGTCTTCTTGGGGAGGAAGGAGAGGATCTCCAGCGCCTTGCCAGCGTCCTGACCACGCACGAGGTCGGCGACCAGGCGGGCCTTCTGCGGCGAGACGCGGGCGAACCGGAGGATGGCAGTCGATTCCATGGACTCACTCGATGGCGGCCGCCGCTCGAGAGCGGCGCCGGCCGGAAACGGGTTCAGCGGACCTTGGTCTTCCGGTCCGCGGCGTGCCCGAAGAACGTCCGCGTCGCCGCGAACTCCCCGAACTTGTGCCCGACCATGTTCTCGGAGACGTACACCGGGACGAACTTCTTGCCGTTGTGAACAGCGAAGGTCAGCCCGATGAAGTCAGGGATCACCGTCGAGCGACGGCTCCACGTCTTGATGACGCGGCCACCGCCGGACTTGGCCGCGGCCGCCTTGGCGATGAGGTACTGGTCCACGAACGGACCCTTCTTTACGGAACGCGCCATGGCTTCTCCCTACTTCTCACGCCGCTTGACGATGAACCGGCCGGACGGCTTCTTCCGGGACCGGGTCTTGTAGCCCTTGGTCGGCTTGCCCCACGGAGTGACCGGGTGGCGACCGCCCTTCGTACGACCCTCACCACCGCCGTGCGGGTGGTCGATCGGGTTCATCGCGGTACCGCGGACGTACGGGCGGTACCCGAGCCAGCGAGCGCGACCGGCCTTGCCGAGCTGCTCGTTCTCGTGCTCGAGGTTGCCGACCTGCCCGATCGTCGCCCGGCACTCGGCCAGGACGTTCCGGAGCTCGCCGGAGGGGAGACGGAGGAGGACGTACTTGCCCTCCTTGGCCATCACCTGGGCGAAGCAGCCGGCGGAGCGGCACATCTGGCCCCCGCGACCGACCTTCAGCTCCACGTTGTGGACGAAGGTACCGAGCGGGACCGCGGAGAGCCGGAGCGAGTTGCCCGGCTTGATGTCCGCCGCGTCACTCGCGACGATGGTGTCGCCGACCGAGAGGCCGAGCGGCGCGAGCACGTACCGCTTCTCGCCGTCCGCGTACGCCACGAGGGCGATGCGCGCAGTGCGGTTCGGATCGTACTCGATCGTCGCCACCTTGCCCGGCACGTCGAGCTTGTCGCGCCGGAAGTCGATGATGCGGTAGCGGCGCTTGTGCCCCCCGCCCATGCGGCGGGAGGTCATGCGGCCGAGGTTGTTGCGACCACCGGTGCGACGGATCGGCGCGGTGAGAGACCGCTCGGGGCTGTCCGCCGTCACCTCCGTGAAGTCGGCGGTGACCAGGAAGCGGCGGCCCGGCGTGTTGGCGCTGTAGCGCTTGGTGCCCATCTCAGGCCTCGAAGA
This sequence comes from uncultured Enterobacteriaceae bacterium, assembly GCA_964457335.1. Classification (GTDB taxonomy): domain Bacteria; phylum Myxococcota_A; class UBA796; order UBA796; family SXON01; genus CAJBVW01. Next base: position 60,289 of record CAYWGD010000036.1, read on the forward strand.
AGTTGAGGGTGTGGCCGGACGCGAGCTTCACGTAGGCCTTCTTCCAGTTCGCCCGCTTCCCGTAGAAGCGCCCGAACCGCTTGAACTTGCCGCGCACCCGCACCGTGCGCACGTCTTCGACCTTCACGTTGAAGAAGCGCTCGATGGCGTGCTTGATCTCGTGCTTGTTCGCCGTCTCGCCCACCTCGAACACGTAGGTGTTCTGGGCGGCCTCGCCGGCGGCGCCCTTCTCGGTGACCAGCGGGCGGAGGATGATGTCGTGGAGCTCAGCCATGGCTCACCTCGTCAGGCGCTCGACGATCGGGGCGATCGCCGGGGCGGTGAGAGCGATGTTGCGGTGCCGGAGGACGTCGTAGACGTTCAGGCCGGCGACGGGGAGGACGGTGACGCCCGGGATGTTGCGGGACGCGAGGCGGACCGCCTGGTCGTCCTGCGGCACGACGAGCAGCAAGCTCTCGAAGCCGAACGACTTCAGGAAGCTGCGGAAGTGCTTCGTCTTGATCTCGGGCAGGGCCACCTGATCCAGGACGAAGAGCGCCTGCTCACCGAGGCGGCGCGAGAGCGCGCTCCGGAGAGCGGCCCGGCGCACCTTCTTCGGGAGGAGGAAGGAGTGGCTCCGGGGCTGGGGCCCGAACACCACACCACCGCCACGCCAGTGCGGCGCACGGGTCGAGCCCTGGCGGGCCCGCCCGGTGCCCTTCTGGCGCCAGGGCTTGCGCCCGCCGCCGGACACCATGGCGCGCTGCTTCGTGGCGTGCGTACCCGCGCGCCGAGCGGCGAGCTGGTGACGCACCACCATGTGAAAGAGGTGTTCCTTGACTTCTGCGGCGAAGACGCGCTCGTCGAGGTCGACGGAGCCGACCTTCTCGCGGGCAGAGTTGTACAAATCAACGACAGGCATGTGTGCCTCCTGTTCCGACGAGATGCCGCTTAGGACAGCTTGATCTCGACGTGGACTCCGGCCGAAAGATCCAGCTTCATCAGGGCGTCGACCGTCGCCTGCGTCGGCTCGAGGATGTCGAGCAGCCGGTGGTGGGTGCGGCGCTCGAACTGCTCGCGGGACTTCTTGTCCACGTGCGGGCCGCGGAGCACGGTCCACCGGCTGGTCGTCGTCGGGAGCGGGAAGGGGCCGCGGATGGCCACGCCGGTCCGGCGCGCCGTGTCCACGATCTCCCGCGCGGACTTGTCGAGCAGCTTGTGATCGTACGCCTTGAGGCGGATGCGGATCTTGTTGGTGGAGGCCATGGGTCTTCCTTACTTGATGATCTCGGAGACGACGCCCGCACCGACGGTGCGGCCGCCCTCACGGA
>CAYWGD010000037.1:0-24421 GCA_964457335.1 uncultured Enterobacteriaceae bacterium
GCCTTCGGTGCCGGCAGAGTGCCGACTACCAGCGGTTGTCGCCGCCGCCGCCGACGCCGCCGCCGCCGCCACGGCCGCCGCGACCACCGCCGCCGCCGCCGAAGCCGCCACCGCCGCCGCCGCCGAAGCCGCCGCGACCACCGCCGCCGCCGCCGAAGCCGCCGCGACCACCGCCGCCGCCGCCGCCGAAGCCACCGCGCTCCTCACGGGGACGGGCGATGTTGACCTGGATGTTGCGGCCGCCGAGGCTGGTGCCGTCGAGGCCCTGCACCGCCGCCTGCGCGTCGGCGTCCGTCGCCATCTCCACGAAGGCGAAGCCGCGGGGACGACCGGTCTCGCGGTCGGTCACGATCGTGGTCCGGGTGACCTGGCCCACGGTGCCGAACACCTTGTTGATCTCGGCCTCGGTGGCGGAGAAGGGGAGATTGCCGACGTAGAGCTTGTTGTTCATCGCTGATTCCTTGATGCGTGCGCGCGGAGCGAACCGGCCATCGATCCCTCGGACGGGACCCCGAGCGCTGAAAATTCCTGGTACCACCTTGAATCGCGTACTGGCCGGAGCGGAATCGAGCGATGCCGAAGCGAGCGTGTCTGCGAGGATCGGGAGCGTAACTGGAAAGGGTGGTTCTCACCCCGACGCCGGATAGCCCGGCACCCCGGGGCAGGCAAGATCGAAACTGCCGGAATCCTTGCGGAGCGCTAGCGCTTCGGGGGCATGTCGAAGCCCCGGAGATCGCGCATCCGGGCCGCCATCACCGCGAACACCGCGCGGAGCCGCGCCGCGGGCTCGGGCTCGCCGAGCACGTCGAGCGCCGCCGCGACGGCCTCGATGGTGGCGAGCTGCTCGGGCGACTTGCCGCGGCGCATGCGGAGCGGCGCCACGGCCGGCGGCGGCAGCGAGAGCGAGCGCAGCTCGCCCAGCGGGTGGATCCGCCGCCGCATCCCCCGGACGTGCGACCAGCTCCCGTCCAGCACCACGAGCGTGCGCACCTCGGGCCGCTCCCGCGGGTCCCCGCCCGGGTAGAGCACGCGCGCCTCGGGCTCCACGAGGTCGCCGAGGTCGAGCGGCTGGCCGGGAAGGCCGTGGTCGACCATGGTGCAGTTCGCGAGCGCCATCGCGGCGATCCGCCCGGTGTTCGAGCTCTTGGGGATCTCGGCGCAGTGGCGCACGAGCACGATCCGCGTGCGCGTCGGGACGACGGGGATGTCCGCGCAGAAGCACGCCCCCGGCGGCATCCGGCACCCGTGGCAGCGCCCGGCGTACACGGGGTCCCGGGGCGGCGGGTAGCGCGGGTCGATGAGCACGGCGGGGCCCTATCCCGCCGGCCCGCGCGCCCCCGGAGGCACCGGAGCCGCCGACGGTCGCGACGGCACCGGGGCCGCCGCGGCGCCGCGCCCCGCGCGGCGGCTGCCCGAAACCGAGACCCGACAACGCCGACCCGGCGGCCCGGAGCGGCGCCCGGCGTACGCAGGCGTGGGATCCCTCCGTTGCGCCTCCCCTCCCCCCGCAGTACGCGCCCGTCGTGACGCGCGCCCTGACCATCGCGGTGTCGGCGGCGTTCGCCGGCTGCGTGGAGCCGACCGCGCCCGCGACGGTGCCCGACGGCGTGGAGCTCGGCGAGGTGCGGGCCTGCGCGGCGCCGTCGCCGCTCTCCTACACGGAGGCGGGCGAGGCGCTCGGGCTGACCGGCGGGCCCGACCCCGACGCCCCGCACCACCACGGCGGGAGCCTCGCGGTGGCGGACCTCGACGACGACGGCGACCTCGACCTGGTCCTCGGCTGGAGCCAGTCACCGCCGCAATTGTGGCGGCGCGGGGACCGCGGCTTCACGCGCGAGACGCTCCCCGGGCCCGACGGCACCTTCCTGCTGAACCTCGCGGACGTGAACGCCGACGGGCGCCTCGACCTGCTCGTCGGCGGGTACAAGACCGCGCCGCAGGTGCTCGTGCGGAACGACGCCGGGTTTTCGCCCTGGCCGCTCCGCGACCTCCCCTCCCACGCGCACCGCGCGCGCGAGCTAAGCGCCGGCGACCTCGACGGCGACGGGCTCCCGGAGGTGTACGCGCTGACGAACGGCGGCTCCGACGAGCTGCCCGAGCTCACCGACTTCCTGCTCCGCAACGACGGCGACGGCCTGACGTTCGACCCCGACGCCGTCACCGCGGTCGGGCGCGGCTTCGACGCCGTCTGGACCGACGCCGACGCCGACGGCGACCCCGACCTGTACGTGGTGAACGACGTGGGCGCCGACTACGGCCCGAACCGCCTGCTCCTGGACGACGGGGGCGCGCTCGTCGCGAGCGAGGGCTGCGGCTGCGAGCTCGTGCACTTCGGGATGGGCGGGGACGCCGCCGACCTCGACCACGACGGCCTCCCCGACCTCTACCTGACCGGCGTGGGCCGCAACGCGCTGCTCGAGAGCCAGCCCGACGGCACCTGGGCCGACACCATCCTCGCCCGCGACGCCGACACGCTGGAGGAGCCGCTGCACATGGGCTGGGGCGCGATCTGGCTCGACCACGACAACGACGGGCGCCTCGACGTGCTCGTGGCGCAAGGCGACCGCTGGCAGGACGACGACGAGCACGCGATGAGCGTCGTCTACGACGCGCCGATCGATCTGCTCGCCGGCCGCGCCGACGGCACCTTCGAGGAGGTCGGCGCCACGTTGGGGCTCGCGCGCGAGGGCAGCCACCGCAGCGCCGTCGCGGAGGACCTCAACGGCGACGGCGTGCTCGACCTGATCGTCACCGATGTCGTCGATCGCCCGCTGGTGTACCTGTCGGACGGCTGCACGGAGAACGGCTGGCTGCGCGTGGAGGCGCCGCCGCACACGCGCGTCACGTGGACGCTCGACGGCGTCGAGCACACCGGCTGGGTCACCACCGAGTCGAGCTACGGCGCCGCGCACGCGCCGTTCCTCCACGTCGGGCTCGGGGCGGCCCCCACCGTCACGGTGCGGCTCGACCTGCCCGACGGGCGCGTGCGCACGCTCGGCGACGTGGAGGGGCGCCGGGTGATCCGCGCGCGTTGACGCCTTCCTCGGAAGGCGCGGGCCTGCCCGCCTTCCCGGGCACCGGCGCGCCCCTCGCTCACGGCGCGTCGGTGCGCCCCACGACGCCGACCCACCCGCGCGCCGCCCACGCCCGCACGCGCGCGGCGTCGAACGCGGTGCGGCCGTCCATCCGCGCGAGCGCGGCGTCCTCGTCCGGGTCGAGCTCGGTCACGATCACGCGCCAGCGCACCCGCGCGAGCGCGAGCCGCGTGTCCGCCGGCGCGGGCAGGGGGACGGGCTGGTCCGTCGCGAGGGCGGCGCGCAGCCAGCGGTGCATGGGCGCGCGCAGCCGCAGCCGCGCGAACGACGCCGCGGGGGACGGGACACACGGCGCGTCCGGGGTCCGCACGGGTGGCGCCCCTTCGAGCCCCGGCCCGTCGAGCAGCGCGTGCCACGCCCACTCGAACGCGGCGAGGTCGACGAGCGCGTCCACGCCGGGCTCGGGGGCCGCGGCGTCCGGGCGGGTGGCCCCGAGCCACGCGGGGAAGGCGGCGCACAGGGTGTCGAGCGTGTGCCCGCGGGGCGGGTGCGCCTGGAGGTAGCCGTGCGCGAAGGCGTGGAGCGCGGGCGCGCCGACGAGGCGGAGGAGCCCCGGGAAGACCTCGTCGAACACCCCGAAGAGCCGCGCGTGGTAGGCGCGGTTGTAGATGGCGAGCCGCTGCTCGGCGGAGAGCGTCGCGGACGGCGCGATCACCGCGGCCGCGTCGTGCTCGCCGAGGCCCGCGCGCACACCTTCCGGGTGGGTGACGAGCCGCGACATCCAGGCCTGGAGGTCCGCGAGCGTCACCGCGCCTTCTCCAGCTCGGCGAGGAGCGTCGCGTACGGCGGGATGTTCGCGTCCCATTCGAGCAGCGTGGACACCGGGCCGAAGCGCGCCCGGGCGTGCCGGTAGAGCGCCCACACCGCGTCGATCACCGGCGCGTCGTGGGTGTCGACGATGTGCGTCCCGCAGTGCGTGTGCCCGGCGAGGTGGAGCTGCGCGACGCGATGGGGCGGGATCGTGTCGAGGTACGCGACCGGGTCGAAGCCGTGGTTCACGCTCGACACGTACACGTTGTTCACGTCGACGAGGAGCGCGCAGTCGGCGGCCTCGGCCAGGCGCGCCAGGAACTCGGCCTCGGGGATCGTGTCGCGGGTGAACTGGAGGTAGCTGCTCGGGTTCTCGAGCACGAGCGTGCGGCCGAGGCGGTCCTGCACGATCCGCACGCGCTCGACCACGTGGCGGAGGCTCGCCTCGTCGAGCGGCATGGGCAACAGGTCGTGGGTGGTGCGACCGGCGCAGCCCGTCCAGCAGAGGTGGTCGGAGATCCAGGCGGCGCCGATCGCGCGGGCGAGCGCGCCCACGCGGTCCACGTAGGCGAGGTCGAGCGGGTCGACGCTGCCGATGGAGAGCGACACGCCGTGCAGCACCACGGGCCACCGCGCGGCGACGCGCTCCAGCACGTGCCGGCCGCGGCCGCCCGTGTAGAGCACGTTCTCGGTCAGGACCTCGAACCACGCCGGGCCGTGGGCGCCGGGCGCGAGCACGTCGTCGAAGTGGACGCTCCGGAGCCCGAGCCCGAGGCCGAGCGCGGGGAAAGCGTCCATCAGTGCTTCGGGGCGGTCGGCGTCAGCGAGGCGCGGAAGGTGTTCGGGGCGGGGGGCGCCTCGGGCACGCTCGGGTACTTCTCGCGGAGCAGCTTGCGCGCGAAGTCCCACACGCTCGAGCCCTCGGGCACGCCCAGCCCCGCGGCGAAGCCCTGCGTGGCCGGGATCGGCGCGCCGCAGCCGCCGGTGGAGCGGCAGGTGTTGGTGTTCGGGTCGAGCGTGTAGCCGCAGCCCGCCTGCCCCTTGCAGAGGTTGGAGCTGCCGCAGGTGTGGTACCAGGCGGTCGCGCAGTCGCCGAGGCCCGGGCCGTCGCCGGTGCCGCCGGCGCCGAGGCCCTTGCAGGCGTTGAGCCCCTGGCAGGCGTGGAGCTGGCGGACGCCGTCGGGGTCGATGGCCTCGCGGGGGTCGAGCCACTTCCAGCCGGGCTGCCCGCCGCTCTGCCACACCTGGAACGCGCGGCTCCCGAGGCCGAGCATGGCGGCCTTGCGGTCGCCGAGCGTGGTCTCGCCCTCGCCGTACCAGACCTCCAGCCCCATGAGGAAGGCCGAGAAGCCCTGGTCGAGCGCGGCCTGGAACGGGGCCGAGCCGCCGCCGGGCGCGCCCTCGTAGGTGCTCACGAGCCCCTCGCGGACGATGCCGAGCACCTCGGTGAAGCGCTCGTAGTGGCTGGCGCGGTCGAGCGCGATCTCGATGGGGTCGCCGTCCGTGGGGCAGTACACGGGCGGCACCGTCGTGGAGGCGCCCGCGCCCTCGCCTTGCGCGGTGATGGCCGCCAGCGCCGCCTGCGCGCGGGTGAGCGCTACGTCCGGCGTGCCGGAGACGGCGATGCTGAAGGGGTAGCCGCCGGCCGCGTCGTCGCCGTTCGGGTTCGTGCGCGGCTGGAAGAAGCGGAGGAACGACGGCATCCGCGAGAGCGCGGGGCCGACCGAGCCCCAGTCGTCTTTCTGGCGGAGCTCGTCGGCGGTCGGCGCGCTCCCGAGGCCCTTCGGCGGGTAGAGCTCGCCCCAGCACACGGAGACGCCGTAGGCGAGCGCCTTGTAGAAGTCCCCGATGGCCGGCCAGCTCGGGCGCCACTCCTCGGGGTCGCCGACGGTGGGGCGGTCCTCCTCGATCCACTGGAACAGGCGCGCCTGGTTCGCGTCGAGCGGGCCGAGCCCCAGCTTCACGTCGGGCGGCAGGCTCGCGGCGTCGATACAGGGCGGCGGGCGCGTGAAGTCGGGGGCGGCCGCGCCGGCGAACACGACGGGCACGTCGTCCGTGGTGGCGCGCACGGCGTTGAGCAGGTTGGCGGCGAGCTCGACGTGGAGCATCTCCTGCACCGCCACCGAGAGCAGCGCGTTGAGCGCGTACTGGTTGTAGTCGCGGGCGGAGAAGCGCGCGAAGTCGGGCTCGCCGTCGGGGGTGGTCGGGACCGGCCCGAAGGTGGGGCGCGCGGCGCCGTCGAAGCGCAGCGAGTAGGCCGCCGTGAGGTAGAGCGGGACGGTCCACATCTCGAGGTAGACGGCGTTCGCGAGGTGCGCGCGGACGCGGTCGGGCGTCCATCCCTTGGGGTCGGCCATGCTTTCTCCGGAGTCGGGCGATCCTGCCACACGTCGGGCGCGCCGTCACCCCCTCCGGACGATCACCGGGGCGCGCCGAAGAGCAGGTACACCGCCCCGCTTCCCTGGGCGGCCCCATCGTGGAGCTGCCCGCCGATCGCGACATCGTCGTAGCCGTCGGCGTCGACGTCCCCGAGCGCCGCGAGCGCGCCGCCCGCGGCGTCCCCGGTCGTGCCGTAGGCGACGAGGCCGGTCCTGCCGAGATCGACGGACCCGCCGGCGAACGGCCCGTGGAGCACGTACGCGGCCCCGGCCATCGCGCCGGCGAGGTTGGAGCCGGGCGCGCCCACCAGGATGTCCGGATCCCCGTCGCCGTCCACGTCGCCGGCCCCCGACACCGCGCCGGCCTGCGCGAGGGGCTCGGTGCCCACGAACGCCGTGTGCGCGGAGTCGATCACCGCGAGGCCCGAGGGCGGCGCCGCGGCCCCCCGCACGAGGAACGCGCCTCCGCCCTCCCGCGCGCCGCCGTCGTAGCCCGGGGCGCCGATCAGCACGTCGGCGTACCCGTCGCCGTCGGTGTCCCCGACGCCCGCCAACGACACGCCCGCGTAGTCCCCGCCCGCCGTCCCCGTCCACGTCGCGCCGACGTCCTCGAGCACGGCGTCGCCGCCCAGCCCCGCGGCCGAGACGACCCACGCGGTCCCCGCGCGCGTCGCGTCGAAGTCGAAGCCGCCGACGAGCAGGTCCTCCAGGCCGTCCCCGTCGACATCGCCGGCCGCCCGCACCGCGAGGCCGACCCAGTAGGTCGAGGAGCTGCTCGTGAGCGTGATCCCCGCGTCCGCGGGCGTCAGCGTGGCGTCGAGCGTGTGCACGACGTGCACGCTCCGGTCGCCGCCGCAGCCCACCAGGAGGTCGCCGCCGCCGTCGCCGTCCACGTCCTCGGCGAGCGCCGCGGCCATCCCCCACCGGCTGTCGGTGCACGTGAACACGGCGTCCGCGTCGTTCACGCTCCCGCCCCCCGGCGCCGGGTCCGGGGCGAGGAGGACGTACACGCCGTTGTCGCCCGTGTCGTAGGGGTTGTGGGCCGCGGTCACGACCATGTCGGGGCCGCCGTCGCCGTCGAGGTCCACGCCGCCCGCCACGTCGTAGCCGGCGCCGCTGAACGCCCCGTCCCCGACCAGCTCGCGACCAACATCCACGAGCGCGTGCTCCCCCGGCGTCAGCAGCGCGCCGCCCACGAGCCAGGCGGCGCCGGGATGGTCGTCCCCCCCCTCGTTGAACGCCCCGACGAGCAGGTCCGCGCGGCCGTCGCCGTCCACGTCACCGACCCCGGCGAGCGCGTTGCCGGCGTAACCCCAGAGGTCCTCGCCGAGGAGCCGGACGTCGGCGTCCTCGAGCGAGACCTCCGTCGGGGGGCAGTACTCGTCGTCCCCCTCGCAGTCGTTCGCGACGCCGTCCCCACACACCTCCGGCGCGCCCGGGTACACGTCGGGGTCGGTGTCGTCGCAGTCGTCCGCGGACGTGAAGCCGTCGCCGTCGGCGTCGACCGGGGCGGTGTCCGTGTCGGCGGTGTCGGCGCGGGCGGTGTCGGTGTCCGCCGTGTCGGCGTCGCCGGAGTCGGTGTCGGCGGTGTCGGTGTCGGCGGTGTCGGTGTCGTCCGTCCCCGTCTCCGGCTTCGTTCCGTCCGCGCACGCGACGACGAGCAACAGCAACATCGATCCCCCACCCGAACACGAACCATACCCGATGAATCCGGCTCCTGCCGCGAAACGCTCGGAGCAGGCGGAGGTCGTTCCCGAGCTGGCTCCAGCGCCGCGCGGGGAAGAGGTTCGGGACGGTGACCTACCGCCGCGGCGCGACCGTCTCCGTGAGGGCCTCCGCGAGGCCGGCCTCGATGGGCCGGGCCGTAAAACCCAGGTCCCGTGCCGCCGCGCGCGTGTCGTACGCGACGGCGAGCGGCACCGGGATCCGCACGAGCCGCGCCCACCCGCCGCCGAGCCGCACGAGCACGCTCAGGAAGTCCGCGAGCGGGGTGGGCGGCCCCGCGAGGTTGTAGGCGCGGCCGGCGCTCGCGGGGGTCTCGAGCGCGGCGCGCACCGCGTGCGCCACGTCGCCGGCGTGCACGGCGGGGATACCGACGGTGGGCGCGAGGGCGACCGGCCGCGCCACGGTCCGCAGGAGCCGCGCCGTCCACTTGGGGTCGCGCGAGCCGTAGATGGGCCCCGGCCGGACGGCCGTGAGCGAGAGGCCGAGCTCCGACGCGAGCTGCCACGCGCGCTCCTCCGCCGCGAGCTTGGTCACCGCGTAGCGCCAGTCCGTGCCGAGGTGCGTCCAACTGAAAAGGCGCTTTCGCGGCCCGTAGCGCTCGTGGTCCTCCGCGATCGGCCGGCCGAGCACGGTGCGGTAGATCGCGACCGAGGAGACGAGCACCACGCGGCGCACACCCGCCGCGGCCGCCGCGCGGAGCGTGTTCTCCGTGCCCGCCACGTTCGTGCGCGCGAACGCCGCGAGGTCCCCCTCGAAGGAGCCGAGCGCCGCGTTCGCGACCACCGCGTCGCAGCCGGCGAACGCCGCGGCGAGCCCGTCCGCGTCGGCCAGATCGCCGCGCGCGAGGGTCACGCCCGCGTTCGTGAGCAGCGGCGACTCCGGCCGCCGCACCACCCCCCGGACGGGGACCCCCGCGGCCCGGAGCGCGAGCGCCAGGTGGCTGCCGAGGAAGCCGGTCGCGCCGGTGACGGCGATCATGGGCGGCATCCGCGGGCTCTATTGCGTGCCGGCGGCGACGTCCGCGGAACCTCCGCGGAACCCCCTCGTCGGAGGCGGGATGGTCGTGCTCCGCGTGCTGGCCTGCACCCCCGAGCCGCCGGCGCACTCCCCGCGGTGCACGAGCTGCGGGCATTCGGGCGTCACCGCTGCGGCGAGCGCTCCACCCGCAGGGTGACCGAGAGGAGCTGCCCCTGGGTGCGCTCCGCGGTGTCGAGGGTCCAGTCGCCGCGGGCGCGAAGGGCGGCGCGGAGGTCTCGCGCGTCCAGCTCGACGGCGCCGATGGGATCGGGGTCGTCCACGTCGCCGTCGACGAGCCGCAGGACGAGCCGCTGGTCGGCGGCCAGGAGCACGTCGCGCAGGGTGACGCCCTCCCAGCGCGGCACGAAGGTGTCGCCGCGCTCGGGGATGACGATCGGCGCGGCGGCGCTCCCCGCCACGAAGAGCTCCCCGCGCGGATCGGGCGGCGCGACGCCGTCGAGCACGTTCACGAACGCGGCCGTGGCGGCGACCGCGGCCGGATCGACGTCGGCGGCCGCGGCCAACGCGGCGCCGCGCACCTCGGCGGGCACCTTGCCGATGCCGTCCCACGGCGAGAGGTCCGCGGCGGAGGGGCCGATCACGGCGCCCACCACGGAGACGTCGACGGGGCGGTGCGCGCAGGCGAGGAGGAGCAGGAGCATGGGCGGCCAACTAACCACCGGCGACGACGGGGTCCGGGCAGCCGCTCCGCGCTGCGTCGGCCTGGGTGCCGGAGCGCACGTCCGCGGCTCGGGTGCCGGGCGGGCGTGCGTGCTACATCCCGGGCGCTTCCCCGGGGTGCGCATGCTCTTCTGCCTGGCTTCGTTGTTCGCCGCCCACGCCGCGGACTCCGCGTGGTCCGTGGCGCCGAGCGGCGCCTGGGTGGGGTTCGAGTTGTCGGTGCTGAGCGGCCCTCTGGACGCGAACGCGGCGTGGGGCGGGCTCCCCCCCGAACGGACGAAGGCGCTCGCCGCCTGCGTCGACGTGCCGGGCGCCCCGAAGGAGCTCGTGCTCGTGCTCACCGTGGACGCGCAGGGCGCCGTGGCCGCGGTGAGCAGCTCGGCGTCGTCGGAGGTGCCCGCAGCGGAGGCGTGCGCCCAGGAGGCCGTGTCCGCCGCGCGCTTCCCGGCGGGCGCCGCGTCCCGCGTGCAGGTGCTCGTGCACCCCGGCTCCGAGATGCCCGACCTGTCGGGCCTCATCGGGGCGCGGGGGGTGCAGATCGGCGGAAAACCGGAGTCCTCCGGCGCCCCGGCGGCCGGTGGCGAGAGCGTCGGCGGGCTCGTCGGGATGAAGACCAAATCCGGCCCGCCCCCGGGCGCCTACACCCCCGGCCCCGGGGTGAACCTCTACAACAGCGGCATCGTCATCCTCGGCGCGCTCGACAAGGCGCTGATCGACGGCGTGGTGCGCGCCAACTTCGGCGCGCTGGAGACCTGCTACGCGGACGCGCGCAAGGCGGCGCCGACCCTCGCGGGGCGCGTCGTCGTGAAGTTCGTGATCGACAAGACGGGCGCGGTGAGCTCGGCGACGATCAAGTCCTCGAGCGTCGGGAACGCCGCGCTGGAGGAGTGCCTCACGCGGACCTTCGCGAGCTGGCGCTTCCCCGCGCCGAAAGGCGGCGGCATCGTGATCGCGAGCTACCCCTTCGACTTCGTGCCGAACTAGTCAGCCGGTCCCGCCGACGCCCGTGTCGGCGCCGGTGTCCGGCGGGTCGGTGTCCTCGACGTCGGTGTCGCCCTCCTCGTCGTCCGGGGCCTCGGACACGCGATCGTCGGGCTCGCAGTCCTCCTCGCAGCGGCCATCGCCGTCGGCGTCGCGGTAGACCGCGGTGCCGGTCACGAGTCCGTCGACGAGCGTGTCGTGCAGCGGGTCGTCGGCCCCGACGACCACGGTCTCGCCCGGGTCGAGGCCGAGGCGCGCGTCGGACACCCAGCCCGCCTCCCCGAGCAGCAGCACGGCGCGCGGGAGGTCGCCCGGCGGCGCCGTGAGGGCGAGCTCCAGCGACGCGACCGACAACGCGAGCGTGAAGCTGCTGTCGTCGGGGCCCTGGCCGGCGAACACGAGCGGCCCGGCGAACTCCACCCGCACCGCGCAGGCGTCCCCGAGCGGCACGTCCACGGCGCGGCCGCCGAGCAGGTCGAACGAGCCCACCACGGCCACGGCGCGCTCCTCGCCCGCACAGCTGGTCGTCACGACCCGGGCCACGTCCGCGGTCGCCGAGACGATGCTCACGCCCGTGCCGGGCGCGGTGTCGACGGTCAGCCCGGTCGGGTTGCCCACCGCGGTGCCCGAGTCCGGCGGGTCCACGATGCAGGCGGCGAGCAGGGAGAGCAGCAGGGGCGCGCGGGACATTCAGGAGCTCCGGCTCGCGGAGAGCGGGACGACGTGGAGGTTGATCTGGAACACCCGCTCCCGCGGCCCCTCGGCGCTGTCGCACAGGTCGAGGAGGCGCTCCTGGAGCGCGTCGAGCTCACGCTTGACCGCGGGGAGCAGGCGCTCGGGCATCGAGACGGTCACGCCGCAGAAGTGGCGTTCCCGCGGGGGCGCGGTGGAGAGCGCCTCGGCGGCGCGAGCGAGCATGCCGCGGTGGTACTCGTAGGCCGCGAGCGCCGCGACCTCGTGTGGGGTCGCGAGGCTGGTCGTGGTGACGCGGACCGTGCCGTCCTGGGCGCGCTCGAGCAGCCCCAGGGAGAGCAGGAGGTCGAGCCCTCGGCGGGCCTGCGCGGGCGTGATGCGCGGGCGGAGGGTGGCCGCGATCCAGTCCGGGTCGGCCTGGAAGCCGTCACACGTCGCGAGCTCGCGGATCGCCGGGTAGTACCAGCAGGAGAGGTACTCGACCGCCTCGCCGTCGAGCCGGCGGGCCTCCCGGAAGCGCTTCGCCGCGCGGACCCGCTCCCAGGCCTCGCCGCGGGCCTCGTTGTCGGTGGCCTGGTCGAGCGCCACGAGGGCCGCGAAGAAGCTCGCCGCCGCGTCGTCGAGGCCCGTGGCCTGCGCGAACGCGGCGGTGGTGGCCGGCGTGAGGTTGCGCCGCCGGGCGATGACGTTCAGCAGCAGGCTCGGCGAGGCCTGGGCCGCCTTCCGCGCGAACGCGCGATGGCTGAAGCGCGGCGACGACGCCTTCTTCCAGGCGAACCAGTCCTCGAGCCACTTGCGGTAGTCGAGGTAGGTGTAGAGGTCCGGTTCGGTCATGGGTGTACTCGCATGAGTACAGTCGAGCCGCGAGCGCGTCAACGAAAACAACGCTGTTACGGTGTTTCAGACGGTAACGGCCGTACTCACACCCGAAACGGAATCTGGGGCACATCCCCAGTCCGTGAGTACACCTCGAGCGGGGCCCGTGTACGTTCGGATCGTCCGGCGAACGGACGACCAACCCAAAGGAGACCCCATGAAGATCACAGGTTTGACCTTTCTGTTCCTGATCGGCCTCGTCGGCTGCGACAGCGCGTCCGTCGGCGTCCCCGACGGCGCGGCCGCGGCCAAGGAGCTCGGCGGCGACGAGTCCGGCGACGACGGCTCCGAGGCGGAGGCCCCGCTCGAGGGCTACGACGAGGACGCCGACGAGGGCTCGGACGAGCCGGACGAGACCGAGGACGAGGAGGAGCCCTCCGGCGACGAGCCCGAGGAGGGCGAGGTCGGCTACGACGAGGGCGAGACCGGCACCGGCGGCACCGGCACCGGCGGCGACGAGGACGAGGCCGAGGACGAGGAGGGCGACGAGGACGAGGTGCCCGAGGAGGAGGGCGACAACACGTCCGACACCGGCGAGCCCCCGACCGACGACCCGGCGTAGCACGGCTCGCCCGGAGGGGGGCCGCGGGGCCCCCCTCCTTCGGGCCTACCCGTTCTCCGAGCGGATCCGCGCGAGCTCCTCGGCCACCACCGACGCGGTCCAGGCGAGCTGGGCCTCGGAGTGCAGCGACGAGAGGAAGAAGCGGAGCCGCGAGGCGTTGTCCGCGACCGCCGGGTACAGGATCGGCTGGACGTTGATCCCGCGCTTCATGAGCGCGTCGGACAAGAGGAGCGCGTGGAAGCTGTTGCCGACGACCACGGGGATGACGGCGCTCTCGCCGGCCGCCGGGCCGTTGTCGAGGCCGTGCTCCTGGCACTTTGCGTAGAAGAACTTCGCGTTGCTCTGGAGCTTCGCCACGTGCTCGGGCTCGCGCTCCATGAGCTCGAGCGACGCGATGGCCGCCATCGTGTTCGCGGGGGTGAGGCCCGCCGAGTACACGAACCCCGGCGCCGTGTACTTCAGGAGCTCGACGAGCACGTGGGTGCCGGCGATGTACCCGCCGCACGACGAGAGCGACTTGGACAACGTGCCCATCCAGATGTCGATCTCGCGGCCGGGGATGCCGAAGTGCTCGGCGACGCCGTAGCCCATCGTGCCGACCACGCCGAAGCTGTGCGCCTCGTCCACCATCAGGAAGCACTTGTGGCGCTTCTTGAGCGCGACGTACGCCGGCAGATCGCAGATGTCGCCGTCCATCGAGTACACACCCTCGACGATGATCAGCACCTTCTCGAAGTTGGGCCGGAGCTGCTCCAACATGCGGGCCAACGCGCCGGTGTCACCGTGCGGGAACGGCCGGCGGGTCGCGCCGGAGAGCTTCATCCCCTGGAACGCCGAGTCGTGGATGAGCTCGTCGTGGAGGATGAGGTCCTTCGGCCCGAACAGGTGCCCGATGGTGGTGACGTTGGTGGCATGGCCGGCGGTGAACACCACCGCGTCCTCGACACCCAACGCCTGCGCGATGCGCTGCTCGAGCTCCTTGTGGATGGGCCGCTCGCCGGAGGCCACGCGCGACGCCGACACGCTCGTGCCGTAGCGGTGGACCGCCTCGGTGACGCGCTGCTCCACGTAGGGGTGCCCCGAGAAGCCGAGGTAGTTGTACCCGGAGAAGTGGACGCGCTCCTTGCCGGCGATGGTCACCACGTCGCGCGCGGTGCCGTCGAGCGTCTTGAAGTACGGGTTGTCGATCCCGAGCATCAGCGCGGCCTGGAGCCGCTGGTCGAGATCGATCCAGGCGGGGAACTTGGCGAAGTCGAGGTGCTCCTCCGCCACGGCGAGCTCGCCGGGGAGCGCGCGGAGCTCGGCCTCGACGCCCTCGCCGACGGCGACGATCTCGTCGCCGCGGGAGAGCACCACCGTGCCCGTGAAGCGGTCGCCCGTGGCATCCTCGAACGTGACACGCACGTCCAACACCTCGCCGGGTGACACCGGGCGCTGGCGCCAGCGCCGCACCTTGACCGGGAAGCCGGCGCGCTGGCGCTTCTCGAAGGCCCAGAGCGCGCAGAGCTGGAGCGCGGAGTCGATGGCGAGCGGCGAGAAGGTCCACCCGTCGTGGCCCCAGGTCTCGCTGCGGCCGACGGTGACCCGGCCGGTGACGTGCTGCTCGCCGAGCTCGCCCACCGCGACCACGCCCTGCAGGACGGGCCCGTGGAAGGTGTGCAGCGCGTAGAAGTCGCCCAGCGAGGTCTTGGCCGGGGCGCCGCCGGTGGGGGCGGGCGGGCCGGTGAGCGTGCCGGTCGACTGGTCGAGCCGCGCCTCCCAAGCCAGCTTGGGTCCGACGAACACGCGGAAGCGGTCCCCGTCCACGCGGAGGCGCGCCACGACGGGCTTTTCGACGATCACGCCGTCGAAGAGGGTCAGCTCGCGCACCGCGGGGAACGAGTCGTCCGCGGCCGTGGAGCCGGCGAGGCGCGCGGCCCACTCGAGCACCATCGCGGCGGGCACGGTGGGCCGGCCCAGAAGCGCGTGGTCGCGGAGCCAGGGCATCTCGGGCGAGAGCGCCTCGGTCACCTCGAGCGCGCGCCGGGTGGCGGGAAGGTCGAGGCCGAGCACGACCTCGCCCGGGGCGCCGAGCGCGCGCACGAAGGCGCGGGCGCCCTGCGCGGTGTCGACGAACACGACGCCGTCGTCGCGCATCGCGACGCGCATCGGGAGCGGCACGGTGCCGACCATCGTGGAGTCGGCCCACGGGCCCCACACCTGCACCTGCGCGTCGATGCCACGCTCGGCGACGAGGGCCTGCACGGCGCTCACGAGCCCGTCGTTGGCGGCCGCGTACTCGGTCTGGAACGCGTTGCCGAAGTGCGCGGCGTAGCTGCCGATCGCGGTCACCCACTTCACGCCGGGGCAGGCCTCGACCAGCCGCCGGAGCCCGTTGACCTTGATCTCCCAGGCGTCGGTGCCGTCCACCTTGCCGACCGGGCCGTCCGCGAGGACACCCGCGGCGTGCACGATGCCGTCGATGCCGTCGAGGTGCGGGGCGCCGGTGCGCAGATCCGCGCGCACGTAGCGGGCGGCCGCGCCGAGCTCGGCGAGCGCGTCGCCCGGGTCCTGGCGCGAGCCGAGGAGGAACACCTCGGCGGCGCCGGCGTCGAGCAGCGCCTTCGCGAGCACGCGGCCGAGCCAGCCGGTGCCGCCGGTGATGGCGATCCGCTGGCCGCGGACCGAGCGGGCCTCGGCCTCGACGGGGGCGAGCCCGTCGATGTGGCGCGCGCCGTCGCGGTAGTGCACGACCGGGTCGCGCTCGGCGGCGGCGAGCTCGTGGCGCGCCTCCTCCTCGGTGCCGTACACGAGCACGACCTTGTGGTCGGCCCACTCGCGGGCGAGCGAGCGCACGAAGCCGGCGAGGCCGCCACGGGCGACGCCCGTGTGCTCGCGGCTCACGACGGCGACGTCGCCGGGGGTGAGCTGGCGGAGCTGGCGGAGCGTCGGCTCGACGAGCACGCGGCCCGTCGTGGCGCGGGTGAAGCCGGAGAGCGGCGCGGGCACGATCGTCGGCCGGTAGAGCGCGAGCTCGCGGTCCGGCTGGGTGAGCTGGACCGTGGTCGCCTCGGCGCCCTCGACGTGGCGGATGAGGTCGGCCACGCTCGGGCTCGTCGCGAACAGCGAGCGCGGGATGCCCGCGAAGCCCGGCACGGCCTCGCCGAGCTTCGTGGAGAGCTCGGCGAGCATGAGCGAGTCGAAGCCGAGGTCGTCCAGCAGCTTCTGCTCGACCTTGAGCGCGTCGAGCGGGAAGGCGGACACCTTCGAGACGACGCGGAGCACGCGGGCCTGGATGTCCTCGCCGTCGGAGGGCTCGGCCGCGGCCTGAGCCTCCGCCGCCACAGGGGGGGCGTTGCGGGGGGGTTCACCCCCCCGCCCCAAGAGCTCGGAGCCCTTCGCGAACGAGAGCTCCCCGACGTTGCGCACCTCGTCCTGCACGGCCCAGTAGGACTGGGTGGTGAGCGGGGTCGGCGGCACGGACGCGAGGCCCTCGCCGAAGCCGGTGAGGTCGACGCGGTGGCCGTCCGCGGCGAGGCGCGCGAGCACGCGGAGGAGCCCGAGACCGGCGTCATCCCCCTCGGCGGCGACCGAGAGGATCTCGGCGTCGGGGACCACGCCGCGCGCGAAGGACGTGAGCGTGGCGCCGGCGCCGAGCTGCACGAAGATGCGCGCGCCGGCGTCCCAGCACTGGCGGAGGCCGCGCACGTAGTCGACCGGCGAGGTCGCGTGGCGGGCGAAGATGGCCTTGACCGCGTCGGCGGTGGCCGGCGGCGCGGCGGCGATACACGACGCGACCGGCGTGGCGGGGGCGGCGAAGGTCACGCGCTCGATCGCGGCGTCCACGACGGGCTGGACGGCCTCGAGCAGCGGCGAGTGGAAGGCGTGCGAGACCGGGATGCGCCGCGCCTTGAGCCCGGCGGCGGTGAGCGCGGCGACGGCGGCATCCACGTCGGCGGTGGGGCCGGAGATCACGTTCTGGCGCGGGTGGTTCTTGTTCGCGATCGCGACGCGCGCGGGCAGGTGCGGCTCGATCTCCGCGGCCTCGGCCATCACCGCGGCCATGGCGCCGTGGTCGCCGTGCATGGCGGACATGGCCTTGCCGCGCGTGGCGACGAAGCGGAGGGCGTCGCGGGCGGACGTGGCGCCGGAGAGCGCGAGCGCGGTGAACTCCCCGAGCGAGTGGCCGAGCGCGATCGCGGGGGTGACGCCGTAGCGCGCGAGGACCGCGGCCACGCCGACGCCGACCGCGAACATCGCGGGCTGGGCGATCTGCGTGTCGGTGAGCGCCTCGTCGGTGGCGTCCGCGCCCCAGACGTACTCGCGGAGCGGCTTCGCCGTGATGTCGAGCACGTCGCGCTCGCAGCGCTCGACGGCCTCGGCGAACGCCGGGAACGCGAGCCACTCGCGCAGCATGCCCACCTTCTGCATGCCCTGTCCGGGGCAGAGGAACGCGACGGGCACGGGCGACGCGGCGTCGCCGACGATCGTGTCGCGGTCGACGGGGCCGCGGAACGACGGGTCCTTCGCGAGCGCGGCGGCGGTGGCGCGGAAGCGGGCGGCCAGCTCGTCGAGCGTGCGCGCGACGACGGCGACGCGCACGGCGCGGCGCTTGCGGCCGAGGTTGATGGTGTGGGCGACGGACGCGAGGTCCCCGGACTCCCCGACGGTGTCGGCGAGCTCGGCGCAGTGGCGGCCGAGGAGCTCGGCGGAGTCGGCGCTCGTCACGACGAGCACCCCCGGGAGCGCGTTCGGCGGCTCGGGCTTGACCGCGGGCACGAAGATGCGGCCCGGGCGCACCTGCGGCGCCTCCTCGAGCACGACGTGGCCGTTGGTGCCGCCGAAGCCGAAGGACGAGACGGTGGCGCGGCGCGGCGTGACGCTGCGCCAGGGGGTGGCCTCGGTGGGGATGGCGAAGGTGCCGTCGTCGAGGTCGTGGTTGGGGTGCGGGGCCTTCCAGTTCGCGAGCGGCGGGATCGTCTTGTGGTGGATCGCGAGGACGGCCTTGATGAAGCCCGCGATGCCCGCGGCCGACATGGTGTGGCCGATGTTCGCCTTGGCCGAGCCGAGCGGGATGGCGCGCTCGACGGTGCCGAGGCGGGCGCGCAGGGCGCCGAGCTCCGTCTTGTCGCCGACGGAGGTGCCGGTGCCGTGGGCCTCGATGTAGCCGATCTGGTCGGGGGCGACGCCGGCGTCGTCCCAGGCCTGGGCGATGACCGCCTCCTGGCCGTCGCCGCGGGGGCTCATGGGGCCGTCGCCGCGGCCGTCGTTGTTGACGCCCGAGCCCTTGATGACCGCGTAGATGCGGTCGTGGTCGCGGATGGCGTCCTCGAGCCGCTTGAGCAGCACCATGCCCACGCCCTCGCCCTGCACGAAACCGTCGGCCTCGGCGTCGAAGGGGCGGCAGACGCCCTTGGCGCTGATGGCGCCGATGCGCGAGAACGCGATGAGGTTCTCGGGGGTGAGGTTGAGGTACACGCCGCCCGCGACCGCGGCGTCGATCTGGCCGTCGCGCAGGAACGTGACGGCGTCGTGCACCGCCACGAGCGCGGAGGCGCACGCCGCGTCGACGGTGTAGGCGGGGCCGCCGAGATCGAGCTCCTGGGCCACGGCCGCGGCGCTCATGTTGCCGAGCGCGCCGGGGGCGGAGAAAGCGCGGGTCGGGACCACGCGGCCGACGGCGGCGGCCATGCGGCGGGCCTCCTCGGCGGACTCGGCGCCCTGGCCGAGGTCGCCCGCGGCCATCATGGCGGCGGCGACGCGGGAGCCCATGAGCGTGCGGTACTCGGTGCAGGAGAGCCCGAGGAAGGTGCCGACGCGGCGGCGGTCGATGGCGCGGCCGCCGGAGATCCGGTCGATGGCGGGCGCGTAGCCGGCGTCCTGGAGCGCGTACCAGGCGGCCTCGAGCGTGATGCGCTGCTGGGGATCCATGACCTCGACGCGGCGCGGCGGGATGCCGAACTCCAGCGCGGCGAAGCTCTTCACGTCGTCGATGAACGCGCCGTGGGGCGCGTAGTAGCGGTCGCTCGCGCGCTGCTGCTCGCTGAAGAAGGCCGCGTGGTTCCAGCGGTCCGCGGGGGGCGTGCCGAAGGCGTGGCGCCCGGCCCGGATCATCTGCCAGTAGCGCGAGACGTTGGGGGCGCCGGGGAAACGACAGGCCATCCCGACGATCGCGATCGGGCCTCCGGACGTGCGAGCCATGGAAGCTCCCTTTCAAAAAACGGGGATCGGGTTCGGTCGGCCGCCCGGTTCGGGGGGGCGGCGCGAGGGCCCGGGGGCGCAGGAGCGCGGGCGGGCGTGCGCGCGGCGCGAGCGCCGGCGCGGGGAGAGGACGGAGAGACGGGGCGCGCGACGGGGTCCGCCGCGCGCCCGGGGGGCACTAGGCCCGGTTCTTCTCGATGAGCTGGACGAGGTCGCCGAAGGTGTTGATGCGCACCATCACCTCGTCGGAGAACTGCACGTCGAGCTTCTCCTCGAGGTAGCCGACCATCTCCATCGTGGCGACGGAGTCGAGCCCGAGGTCGCGGATCTCGGTCTCGGGCTTGATGGTGGCCAGCTTGCCGGCCTTGCTGGTGTCGACCGCGGTGATCGCGGCCTTGATGAGTTCCATCGCTTCCATGGTCGTTTCCTCGAAAAAGGGGGCTCTCGGGGGGCCCTTGCAGGATCAGGAGTCGGGTCGGGCGAAGACCTTGCTCGCGGCGTGGGTAGCACGCCCGAGCAGCGAGCGCGCGAGGTGGCGGGCGACGGTGAGCTTCTCGCCCGTGGAGCCGAGCGTGCGGACGCCCTCGCCCCCGAGCTCGCCGTTCATGTACTGATCGCGCGTCTTCCGGCGTTGGAGCTTGCCCGAGCTCGTCTTGGGGAGCTGGCCGGCCGCGAGAAGCACCACGTCCGCGACCTTGAGCGAGAGCTGGTCGGCCACGGCGGTCTTGATCGTGTCGGCGAGGCCCGCGGGCGGCTCGGGGCGCGTCTCGGCCACGATGACGAGCTCCTCGCTGTCGTGCCCGGGGCGGCTGAAGGCCACCACGTTGCCCTTGCGCACGCCGTCGATCTCGGCCACGGCCCACTCGATGGTGGTCGGGTGGTGGTTGCGGCCGTTGAGGATGATGAGGTCCTTCGAGCGGCCGGTGATGTAGATGTTCCCGGCGTGCAGGAAGCCGAGGTCGCCGGTGCGGAGCCAGCCGTCGGCGCGGAAGACCTCCTGCGTGGCCTCGGGGTTCTGCCAGTAGCCGTCCGTCAGCGACGGTCCGCGGAAGACGATCTCGCCCTCCTGGTCCTCGCCGAGGAGGTTGCCCGCGTCGTCCATGATGCCGAGCCCGTGGCTCGTGAAGGGCTTGCCGCAGCCCACGAACGTGAGCGCCAGCGCGTCGTCGTTCGGGGTGACCACGCGCTTCTCGCCGCGGAAGGTCTCGGCGTCGACGAGGAGCACGTCGAGGTCGCCGTTGCGGTCGGCGAAGCTCATGGCGAGCGTGGCCTCCGCCATGCCGTAGGCGGCCATCGGCACGTTGGGCTTCATGCCGTTGTTCGCGAACTTCTCGACGAACTCGATCATGACCGAGGCGTTGATGGGCTCGGCGCCGCAGCCGATGAGCCGCACGCGGGAGAGGTCCCAGCTGCCGAGCTCCTTCTCCCCCGCGCGCTTGGTGGCGAGCGCGAAGGCGAAGTTCGGGCCGAAGGAGATCGTGCCCTTGTAGTCGTTCATCACCTGCATCCAGATGTTCGGACGCTTCACGAAGGTGAGCGTCGGGATGAACACCACGTGCACCGCCTTCATGAGCGGGGTGATGACGAAGCCGATGAGGCCCATGTCGTGGTAGAGCGGGAGCCAGCTCACCGCCACGTCCACGCGGGGGACGAGCTCCATGCCCTCCGTCGCGATGGCCCAGCAGTTCGCGACGAGCGACTTGTGCGTCACCATCACGCCCTTCGGCGCGGCGGTGGACCCGCTCGTGAACTGGAGGAACGCGAGATCGTCGGGGCCGATCTCCGGGAGCGCGCCCTCGGCCCGCTTGCCGTCGTCGAGCTTCTCGACGAGCACAAGGTCCTTGAGCGTGGAGACGCGGGGGACGACCTGCCAGAGCACTGAGGAGAGCGCCTTGTCCGTGACGATGAGCTTCGCGCCCGCCACGGTCAGGATGTTCACCGCGCTGTCGGCGTAGGCGTCGAGCTTGCCGAAGGAGAGCGGCGGGAACATCGGCACGGGCACGAGCCCGGCCAGCAGCGCGCCGAGGAACGTGATGACGAAATCCTGCGGCTGGGCGAGGACCATGGCCACGCGGTCCCCGCGCACGAGGCCGTGGCCCATGAGCGCGCGGGCCCGCACCTCGGCGGCCCGGTACAGGGCGGCGTAGGAGAACAGGGTTGGTTTGTTGGCGTTGTCGAGGAAGGTGTACCCGCAATCTTCGATCGTGCGGATGCGACGGAACGCCTCCACGACGGTGGCGGGCGCCTGGGACAGATCGACGGTCGACACGGGCCCTCCAGAGCGACCGACCCTCTACCACAGCCGTCCGAACGAGGCCAAGTGGCCGGTATGAGAATGACAATCAACTGTCGGGTCAGTTTTGGCGGCGTTGGCGCTGTGTGATCCAACTGACCGGTCGGTCGGTGTAAGGGGTGCCGGAGGCGAGGCCCGCTTTCAGGGGGCGTCCCTCCGACCGCCCGGCCCCCGGCCGAGCTCGGGGGATGAGCCGCCATCCGGCGAGTTCGGCCGGGAAACCCCGATCGATGTCGGGGGATGAGGCGACATCCCGCGAGCTCGGCCGGGAAAGCCCGATCGAACTCGGGGGATGAGGCGCCATCCGGCGAGTCCGGCCGTTCAGGGGGCGCCGGAGTCCTCGGGGCCGGTGTCGGAAGCGGCGGTGTCGACGGGGCCGGTGTCGGAAGCGGCGGTGTCGGCGGGGCCGGTGTCGCTCGTGTCGGGAGCGGCGGTGTCGGCGCAATCGAAGGGGACGAGCGCGGCGTCGACCATCGGGGTGACCGCGGAGGCGTCCAGCGGCGTGGCGCCGTCGACCGTGATGGATGCGATGGCGTAGACGCGGAGGGCGCCGCGGAAGTACATCGACGCGCCGGGGAGCCGCGCGGCGACGAGCAGCGGGCGGTCGGCGCGGACCTCGGCCTCCACGCGGGCGAGGCCGTCGTAGGCGACCCCGGAGCGGAAGGACTCGCCGGCGCCGATGGTGCAGGCGTCCTCGGCGGAGTCGAGCTCCCAGAGGACGACCGCGCCGTAGTCCGGCCAGTCCCCTTCGAGCTCCACGCCGAGGCCGACCGTGCCGCCGCCGACGCCCGCGCCGTCGAGCGTGAACTCGCCGTGGCTCCGCACCGTGACGGTGAAGAGGGCCGGCGTGTCGTAGTCGAGCGCGACCTCGCCGAGGTCGATCGCCTCGGAGGAGACGGTGGCGGAGACCTGCTGGACGTGCTCCCGGGGGGGCTCCTCGACCCGCGCGTAGCTCGTGGCGACCGAGAGGGAGAGCCCCACGGCGAGGAGCGCGTGCGCGAGGAGCCGGCGGGCCATGGGGGGAAGATAGCCGGGTTTCGGGCGGGTGCCGGTCAGGGCGCGGCGGTGTCGGCGGAGTCGGCGGTGTCGGCGGTGTCGGCGGCGCAGTCGACCGGGAGGAGGGTCGCTTCGACCGACGGGGTCACGTCGAGCGCGCCGATCGCGGCCTCGGGGGCACCCGTCACGGACGCCTTCGCCGCGACGCGAAGCGCGCCGGTGAAGGTCGCGTCCTCGGGCTTCACGCGCACGGCGACGAGCAGCGGGGTGCCGGACTCCACCGGGGCTTCGGCCCGCGCGAGCCCGTCCCGCGCCGACGCCGTGCGGAGCCGGACGCCCGCCTCCGGCACGCAGGCGTCCGCGGCGTCCGCGACCTCCCAGAGCTCGAACCCGCCGAGCCAGCTCCACTCGCCTTCGAGCTCGACAACCAGCGCCGCCTCGCCCGGCCCGAGCGACGCCCCCCCCTGGGTGAACGCGCCCTCCACGTTCACGGTCACCTGGAGCAGGAGAGGCGCGGCCGCGTCGAGGGAGACGGGGTCGCCGACCACCACCGCGTCGGAGCTCACCTCGGCGGTCTCCGGATCGGTGGCGACGCGCTCTTCGCGCGTGCTCGTCGCCATCGAGAGGACGACCCCGACCCCGAGCAGCACGCGCGCGAGCAACCGGCGATTCATGCGCACAATCTATCCCCGTTCCATGCGGCTTGGATCACCGATCGGCACGGGCGGCGCCGCGGGGGCCCCCGGCCGGGCGGGACCCGGGCCCGGCAGGGACCGGGGCCCGCGCGGACGGGGCGCGGCGCCGCGCTCGGGGGGCGTTGCGGGGGGCGGGAGCCCCCTGCCCCGAGAGGAACACCTACGCCGCGGCCCGGGCCCCCCGCCGCAGGCTCCACGTCAACAACGGCGGCGTGAGCAGCGTCGTGAGGATGACCATGATCACGACGGCGGTGAACGTCGCGTCGTCGACGATGCGCTCGCCCGCGACCGTGAGCCCGAGCCCGATGTTCGCGAAGATGAGCCCGACCTCGCCGCGGGGGATCATGCCGAGGCCCACCGGGAGCTTGCGGATGCTCTTGTCGAGCACGCCGAGCATGCACACCTGCTTGCCGACGACCGCGGCCGCCGTGAGCGCGAGCGCGAGGCCGAGGACCTCGACGTGGGCGAAGGTGGAGAGGTCCACCCGGAAGCCCATGACCACGAAGAAGATGGGCGCGAGGAAGCCCGAGACCGGGTGGATGAGCTCCTCGAGCTGGTGCTCGCCCTTGTTCACGAAGTCGCGGTAGTGCGCCCCCTCGAGGACGAGCCCCGCGGCGAACGCGCCGACGATGGGCGCGAGCCCCACGACGCCCGAGGCCCACGAGAGCGCGAAGCAGAACGCGAGGCTCACCCCGAGGAGCACGTTGCCGCCGCGCAGCTTCGAGGCCTGGCGGAAGAGCCAGGGGGTGAGCAGGACGCCGATGCCCACGGCGCCGCCGAGGAACAGGACGGCCTTGCCGATGATGAGGAGGATCGGCCCGACCTCGGGCTCCACCCCCTTGTCGGCGGCCGCGATGATGCCGCTCACCGCGGCGAGCGCGACGAGGCCCAGCACGTCGTCGATGACCGCGGCGCCGAGGATGACGCGGGCCTCCTTGCCCTGCGACTCGCCGAGGTCGCGGAGCACACGCGCGGTGATGCCGACGCTCGTGGCCGTGAGCGTGGCGCCGAGGAACATGTGCACGTACACCGAGTGCTCCGGCAGGAGCCAGGCGCCCACGCCGAAGCCCAGGAAGAAGGGCGCGATGACGCCGAGGACCGCGACGAGCGCCGCGCTGGCGCCCACCCGCGCCATCTGCGCGACGGTGCTCTCGAGCCCCACCTCGAACAGGAGCACGATGACGCCGAGGTTCGCGAGCGCGTCGACGATCGGATCGGTCCCGATGAAGGAGAGGCCGTCGAAACCGAGGAGGTCGAGGTTCCCCACGACCACGCCGCCGACGAGCTCGCCGAGCACCGCCGGCTGCGCGAGCCGCTGCGCGAGGTCGGCGCCCACCTTCGCGGCCACGAGGATGATCGTCAGCGCGAGGAGCGTCCCGCCGAACGCCGCGTGGTCTCCCGACGCCCAGGCCGCGCCGGGGAGGATGGCGAAGAGGTACGGGAAGAGACGGGAGCGCAACGGTCCTCCGGTCGGACACAGCTAAACGCCGCGCGCGGGC
>CAYWGD010000037.1:24521-60552 GCA_964457335.1 uncultured Enterobacteriaceae bacterium
GAGACGGGAGCGCAACGGTCCTCCGGTCGGACACAGCTAAACGCCGCGCGCGGGCGACCGGCCAGCCTGCCCACTTCGAGCACGCGCACCCCGGCGGGTGGTTCTCCGTGTACGTGTCGTACCTGGGGGAGGCCCCCTCGGGGCGCCCGTCGTTCTCGTACGTCGCCGAGGACGCCACCGCGCGCCGGCGCGCGGAGGAGGAGCGCGAGCGCGCGCGGCGGGCCCTGGAGGACACGGCCGCGGCCCTCGCGGCGCTGAACGCCACGCTCGAGGAGCGCGTGGCCGACCGCACGGCCGAGCTCGCCGCCGCGAACGAGGAGCTGCGGGCGTTCTCGTGGTCGGTGAGCCACGACCTGCGCGCGCCGCTGCGGGCCATCGACGGCTACGCGGCGCTCCTCGCCGGCCAGGAGCCGCTGAGCGCGGCCGCCTTGGCGCAGATCGGCCGCATCCGGTCGAGCTCGAAGCGCATGGAGCACCTCATCGACGCGCTGCTCGACCTCGCGCGCATCGGCCGGATGGAGATCCACCGCGGGCAGGTGGACCTGGGGGCGATCGCCGCCGTCGTGGTCGCGGAGCTGCACCGCGTCGAGCCCGAGCGCTTCGTCGAGTTCCGGGTCGCGCCCGACCTGGAGGTGGTCGGGGACGAGCGGCTCCTCCACCTCGTCGTCCAGAACCTCCTCGGCAACGCCTGGAAGTACACCCGGCCCCGCCCCGTGGCGCACGTCGAGATCGGCCGCGACGGCGACATCTTCTTCGTGCGCGACGACGGCGTGGGCTTCGACATGCGCTACGCCGGCCAGCTCTTCAAGCCCTTCCACCGGCTGCACCGCCCCGGCGAGTTCGAGGGCAGCGGGGTGGGCCTCGCGACGGTGGCCCGCATCGTGCGGCGGCACGGCGGGGACATCTGGGCCGAGGCGGCGCCCGACCGCGGGGCGACCTTCTCCTTCACGCTCGACCCCGTCAGCACCCCGGGGAGCACGCGACCCGGCCCGGACGGCCCGTGAGCTTCGTGCGCGCCGAACCGTGCGGATCGGCGTCGGAACAAAATCGTCGGCACCTCCTTGTATACGATGCCGATGCCTCGTACCGTGCGAAGGCCAACGGAGGCATCATGCGCAAAGTGTTCGCCCTGGCCGTCGGGCTCCTGCTCTCCACGAACGCCCAGGCCTTCTTCGACTCGGGCACCTGGAACCTGAAGGACCCCAACGGCAACGTTGTCGGTATGGCCAACGTGCACCTCGAGAACGGCGTCCAGCACATCCACTACTTCCTGAGCCCGAACTGGGTGACGCCGGGCACCTGCGACACGGTCGTGGACCTCACCTTCGAGTACATCGGCGCGCCGCTCGGGCACGACCAGCGGCCCAGCGCCGTCGGCACCACCTGGACGCACGAGCTGCACACGGTGAGCACGCCGTCGCTGCCTTCCCCCGCGACCGTCCCCGCGCCGAACGAGTGCATCTGACGCCGCCTCGGCCGTGAGCCCGTTATCCCGGGCGGATGCACGCGACGCATCCCCCGGGCGCGTGGCCCGGCCTGCCCGTGACCGTCATGTCGACCCACATCGACATGTTCGGCCACGTCAACCACACCCGCTACCTCGAGTACATGGAGTGGGCCCGCTTCGCGTGGGCCGCGCACTTCGGCAACCCGCTGCCCGAGCTGATCCGCGACCAGGGCATCGGCCCCGCGATCATCCGGGCCAACCTGAACTTCCGGCGGGAGTGCCGCCTCGGGGACGAGCTGCTCGTGACCGCGAGCGCGGTGAGCGCGCGCCGGGGCATCGGGCGCATCCACCAGGCGATCCGGGACACCCGCACCGACGAGCTCGTCTGCGACGCCGAGATGAGCTTCGTCATGCTCGACCTCGCCGCGCGCAAGGCCGTGTCGCTGCCCGCCTTCTTCCTCGATCAGCTGCCGCGGGACGGGCGCAGCGCGTAGAGCACGGCCTCCGCCTGCCGCTCGCGGGCGAGCGCGCCGTCGGACTCGCCGGCGTCGATGAGCTCCTTGGCCATCGCGAGCGCCACGGGATCGCGGCCGGCCACGTCCTGGGCCCACGCGACGGCCTCCGCGCGCGGATCCGCCGCCACCCGGTGCACGACCCCCCACGCCAGCGCCGCCTCCGCGTCGAGCACGCGCCCGCCGAGGATGACCTCCTTGGCGCGCCCGGGCCCCACGAGGCGCGTGAGCCGCGTGGTGCCGCCCGCCGAGGGCAGGATGCCGAGCTTCGTCTCGGGCAGCCAGAAGCGCGCCGCCGGCCCCGCGACGCGCAGATCGCAGGCAAGCGCGAGCTCGAAGCCGCCCGCCACGGCGGCCCCCTGCACGGCGGCGATCGTCACGACGGGGAGGCGCGCCAGCGCGGTGAACACCCGCTGCGAGCGCAGCTCCAGGGCGTCGAGCGGGCCGCCCATCGCGTCGAGGTCGGCGCCGCCGCAGAAGGCGCGCTCCCCGGTGGACGCCACGACGATCGCCCGGTGCGACGCCGCGAGCGTCGTCACGCCGTCGAGCAGCGCGTCGAGGTGGGCGCGGTCGTAGGCGTGGGCGCGGTCGGGACGATCGAGCCACAACAGGCCCACGTCCCCGCGGCTCTCGGTGCGGATCGGCATCGGGGCGAGATAACCTCCCGGCCGATGGTGTTCCGTGTCGTCTGGGACCAGCTGGAGACCTGTCCGTACCGCGAGGGCGCGACGGCCCGGCTGCCGCTGCGCCTCCCCGCGCGGGTCCTGACGCCCGCCGAGTTCGACGCGGCGCTCGAAGCCGGGGATCGCCGCACGGGCCGCATGCTCTACCGCACGCGCTGCCCCGCCTGCGTGGCCTGCGAGCCGCTGCGGGTGCCGGTCGCGCGCTTCCGCCCCACCACCTCGCAGCGCCGTTCGCTGCGCAAGAACGAGGACGTGCGGCTCGAGGTCGGCCCGCCCGAGCTCTCGGACGCGCGCGTCGCGCTGTTCAACCGCCACAAGCTCGAGCGGGGGCTCTCGCGCACCGAGGAGCCCCTCTCCGCGATCCACTACCGCGCCTGGCTCGTCGACACCTGCGTCGACACGCGCGAGCTCCGCTACTTCGTCGGCGATCGGCTCGTCGCCGTCAGCATCCTCGACGTGGGCCGCGCCAGCGCGTCGAGCGTGTACCACTACTTCGATCCCGACGAGGGCCGCCGTTCGCTCGGCGTCTACTCGGTGCTGCGCGAGATCGAGTGGTGCGCGTCCGTCGGGATCGAGTGGTACTACCTCGGCTTCTACGTGAGCGACTGCGCGCACCTCGCGTACAAGGCGGCCTACTTCCCGCACCAGCGCCGCGTGGACGGGGCCTGGGTCGAGGTCGAGGGACCGTAGCGCTGGGCGCGTCCCCCGCGAAGACGCGGGGGTCGGTCGTCCTCCGGGGTCGCGGCGGAGCCGCTCCGTCGGCCCGCTGCGCGCGGGCCGACCGGGGCGGGCTCTCCAGGTCCGACGTGGCCTTCGGCCCGGGAGACCCCGCGCCCGCCCCGCCCTCCGGCCGACCTCGCGCGACGTGGGGTTGGGCGGTTTCGCGCAGGCGGAGAGGAGGGTGTCAGGAATTGCTCATTGACACCTACGGCTCGCGCCGTAGGTGTCAATGAGCAATTCCTGACACCCCGCCCGCGGCTCACCCCCCGCGTTGTGCAACGCGTCCGCGCTCGTCCCCAGGTTGCGCGGCTCCCACGGATCGCCGATCCTCTCCCCATGGCGCCCGAGCCGATGGTGGCGGTCCTGCTGCTGCGCAACGTCGTGAACCGGCTCGTCGGGCTGGGCATCGACCGCGCGGCGCTGCTGGCGGAGGCCGGGGTCACGCCGGACGCCCTCGGGCTCACCCGCATGCGCCTCCCGTGGTCCGTCATGGAGGACGTGCTCGAGGCCGCCGAGCGCCTCACCGGCGACGACCGGCTCGGCTTCCACCTCGGGGTCCGGTACGAGCCGGACACCCCGACCCTCCCGGAGCTCATCTTCCTCGCGACGCCCCGGCTCGGCGACGCGATCCGCCAGACCATGCGGATGTTCCGCCTCTGGTCGGACGCGGAGTACGGCACGTTCCTCCAGGACCCGCCGCGCGGGCGCTACCTCCTGCGCAGCCCGGTCCGCCGCGCCCACGTCCACCTGCACGAGCACGGGATGACGGTCGGCATCAACCTCATGCGGCGCGCCACCGGCGTGAGCCTGGCGCCCCGCGAGGTGCGCTTCGCGCACCCGCGGGAGGCGGACATCGACGAGTACGAGGCGTACTTCGGCTGCCCGGTGCGCTTCGGCGCCGGCGTGACCGAGATGGAGCTACGCCCGGAGCAGCTCGACTTGCCGTTCGGCACGTCCAACCCGCTCTTCGCGAGCCACTTCCGGCGCGAGGCCGAGGCGGAGCTGGCCGCGCTCACGGCCGGGCGCGGCCTCGCGGAGCGGCTCCGCGAGCTCCTGCAGGAGGACCTCGAGGCGCTCCGCGTCGGCGAGAGCAGCCTGGAGTCGAGCGCCGTCCGCCTGCGCACCAGCGCGCGCACGCTGCAGCGGGGCCTGGCGCTGGAGGGGACCACGTTCGCCCGGGAGCTCGACACGGTGCGCCGCGACGCCGCCGAGCGGATGTTGCTCGCCGGCATGGACATCGCCGAGGCGTCCTGGCGCCTCGGCTACGCCGAGCCGCCCGTGTTCCACCGCGCGTTCAAGCGGTGGACCGGCGCCACTCCCGAACAGTACCGCCAGCGCCGCACGGGCGGGTAGCCGGCCGTCGCCGGGCGGACGCCGCGGTTACGCCTCCCGGGCGTGTCCGCCCGCTCCCTCGACACCCACCCGCTCCGGGGCCTGCTCGCCACGTTGGCCCCCGCGGCGGTCCTGCCCCTCGGGCACTTCACCGACGCCCCCTGGGCGGGCGAAGACGCCGTCGGCGTCGTGGTCCTCGCGGCGCACCTCGTCGCGGTGGGCCTGCTCTACGCGGGGGTCGGCGTCCTGCCGGACCGGCCGCGGGCCGGCCGGGCGCTCGCGACCGCCGGGATCGCGCTCGTGGCGGGCCTCTGCGTGGCCGCCGTCCCGAGGGACCCCGCGCTCGGCTTCACCATCCTCCTCTTCGCGGCCGGCCTTCTCGGGGTGGTGTGGCCCGCCGCGTCGGAGGGGGCCCGGCCGTCGCGGCGCGTCGGGGACGTGGCGCCCCACGCCCGCGCCGCCGCGCGGATCGCCGCGTGGGGTGCGCTCCCCGCGTGGGTCCTGGCCGTGCCGGGCGAGTGGGCTTCGAGCCCGGTGAGCGCGGCCGGCGCCGTGCTGTCGCTCCTCGTCGCGGGCGGCTTCGCGGCGCGGTGGGCCTGGATCGCGCGCCGCCTCGGCGCCCCGCGCACGCCCCTTGCGCTCGCGGGGGTGGGCCTCACGGGCGCTGGCGCCCTGCTCGCGCCGCTCGTCCCGGTCACCGGCCTCGCGTTGATGGGCGCGGGCCCCCCGCTCACGCTGCTCGCCACGCGCTGCGCCCCCGCGCCGGACGCCCGCGGCGCCGCCCTCACCCCGCTCGAGGCGCTCCTCTCCCACCCAGCCCGCGCGCTCGTCGCCACCTTCCTCGCCATCTGCCTCGGCGGCGCCCTGGCGCTCTCCCTGCCCGCGGCCGCTACGCGCCACGTGTCGCTGGTCGACGCGCTGTTCACCGCGGTGAGCGCGACGTGCGTGACCGGGCTCGCGGTGCTCGACACCCCCAACGACCTCACCCGCTTCGGGCAGGCGATCCTCCTCCTCCTCATCCAGGTCGGCGGGCTCGGCATCCTGACCTTCTCCACCGCGGCCTTCGCGCTCCTCGGCCGCCGGATGTCCGTCCGCCACGAGGGCGCGGTCGCGGACGTGGTCGGGGCCGAGACCGCCGGGGACCTCTTCCACACCGTCCGGGACGTGCTCCGCGTCACGTTCGTGGCGGAGGGCCTCGGCGCCGTCCTCCTCACGGGCCTGTTCCTCCTCCACGGCGACAGCGCGCCGACAGCGCTGTGGCGCGGCGTGTTCACGGCGGTGAGCGCGTTCTGCAACGCCGGCTTCGCGCTCCAGTCCACGAACCTGGTTCCCTACCGCTCCGAGCCGGGCGTGCTCTACGTGATCGCCGCGCTGATCACGGCGGGCGGCTTCGCGCCCACCCTCATCCTCGCGATCCCCACCTTCGCCCGCACGGGGCGGCTCGCGCTCCAGCACCGCCTCGCGCTCGCGGCGTCGGTGATCCTCGTGTTCGTGCCGGCGGCCGGGCTCGCCGCGTTCGAGTGGAACGGCGCGCTCGCGGGCCTCTCCGTGGCGGACCGCCTCCACAACGCGCTCTTCGGCTCCGTCACGCTCCGCACCGCCGGCTTCAACACGGTCGACATGGAGGCCTTCGGGCCCGCGAGCCGCACCCTGATGATCGCGTGCATGTTCGTCGGCGGGAGCCCGGGGTCCACGGCCGGCGGCATCAAGACCACCACAGCGGCGCTCCTGACGCTCGCGGTGGGCGCCGCCATCCGCGGCCACGACCAGGCCGCGGCCTTCGGCCGCCGCATCGACCACGCCTCGATCTACAAGGCGGCGGCGGTCGTGACGGTCGGGATCGGCGTTGCCGGCGCCGTGCTGCTCGCCCTCCAGCTCACCCAGGCCCTCCCCTTCGACGTGCTCCTCTTCGAGACCGTGTCCGCGCTCGGCACGGTCGGGCTGTCGCTCAACGCCACGCCCCGCCTGGACGACGTCGGGCGCATCGTCGTCGCCCTCGCCATGTTCGCGGGGCGCGTCGGCCCGCTCACCCTGTTCCTCCTGCTCTCCGAGCGGGAGCACCACGTCGGCCCCCGGCTCCCGGAAGAGCCGGTGGCGGTGGGGTAGGAGTACCCATGCAACGCCAGGCGCTCATCCTCGGGCTCGGCCAGTTCGGGCGCGCGCTCGCGCGGTCGCTCACCGCGCACGGCGTGGAGGTCGTCGCGGTCGACCAGCGGGCCGACCGCGTGCAGGCGGTCGCGCCCTTCGTCGCGGACGCGCTCGCCTTCGACGCGAAGGACGAGGAGGCCCTCCGCCGGCTCGCCCCCCAGCGGCGCGACCTCTGCGTGTGCGCGATCGGCGACGAGTCGCGCGAGGCCTCCATCATCGTCACCGCGCTCCTGCGGCAGATGGGCGCGCCCCACGTGGTCGCCCGCGCCACCGACGAGCTCCACGCGCGGATCCTCAAGCTCGTGGGCGCCCACGAGGTCGTGGATCCGGAGGCCGCCTTCGGGGCCCGCCTCGCGGCGCGCCTCGCCTACACCGGCATCATCGACGAGATCCCGCTCGGCGACGACCTCGTCATCACCGAGCTCCGCGCGCCGGCGTCCTTCGTCGGGCAGACGCTCGCCGAGCTCGCGCTCCCGCGCCGCTTCGCCGTCACCGTGGTGGCGATCCGCCGCACCGAGGAGGGCGTCGGCCGCCTCGCCATGCCCGACCCCCGGGCGCCCCTGCGCGGCGACGACGTGCTCGTCGTCGTGTCCTCGCCGGGCAAGGTGCACCTCCTCACCGAGCGGGTCTGACCGTGCGCCTGCGCAACGAGCTCGACGTGATCGTCGCCAGCCTGGCCGCCGTGCAGGTGCTCACCTCGTTCGCGGCGATCGCCCTGCTCGCGCGCACCGGACCCGTGCTCGAGCGCGTCCTGTCCGAGAACGTCGAGTCCGTGGCCGCCGTCGAGGAGATGCTCGGCGCGCTCGCGATCGCCGACGACGAGCCGCGCGCGGCGCACGATCGCTTCGGGCGGGGCCTCGCCCGCGCCCGCGCCGTCATCACCGAGGAGGCGGAGCGGCCGCTGCTCGACCGGGTCCAGGAGGTCCGCCAGGGCGCGCTCGCGGGGCAGCCGGAGGACGTGCGGGCCGCCGTGACCGCGCTCCGCGAGCTGTCGGCGGTGAACCGGCGGTCCATGGAGGAGACCGACGCGCAGGCCCAGCGCTACGCCTACGCCGGCGCCTGGACGATGGCCGTGCTCGGCGTGGCGAGCTTCGGCATCGCCGTGGTCATCTCGCGCCGGCTCGTGCGCCGCGTCGACGAGCCCCTCGCGGAGATCGACGCCGCGCTCGCCGCGGTGCGCCGCGGGGACGTGCACCGGCGCGCCGACGTGGGCAGCGCGTCGGACGAGGTCCAGCGCATCGCGCTGGAGGTCAACGAGCTCCTCGACGCGCGCCGCCCGCGCGCGCCCTCGCCCCTCGCCCCCGGCCAGGAGCTCGACCGCGCCGCGCTCCTGCGCCTCCTCGCCGACCGGGCCGAGCCCACCGTGCTCCTGGACGCCCGCGGCTGCCTCCGCGCCGCCAACGACGCCGCCCGCGACCGCCTCGCCGCGCCCGACGGGGCGGCCCTCCGCGGGGCGCTCGCCCAGCTCGGGGCGGCGCCCGGCGAGACGACGCCGGGCGTGGCGCGCGCCACGCCGCTCGGGGACGCCGGCTGGCTCGTGGTGCTGGGCACGGACGTGCTCGGCGTGGGGGATGCGCCGCGGGCGGCGGAGGGCTGAACGGAGCGAGGGGGGGCGTTGAGCCTGTGAAGAAATCCCCCCGCCCGTGCCGCCGCCGTCTCGCGGCGGCCCAAGAACCGCGTCCCGGGGCCCCCGGCGGGTCCTCCCTACGGGCTGCCCCCCCGCCGGACCCGGGCCGCAGGGCCGCCGCGAGCCGTCGCCGGCCCGGGCTCCGGTTTCTCCACAGGCTCTTTTCTGGGGGATTTCTTCACAGGCTCGTTGCGGAGCCCCCCCGCCCAAGCACCATCAGCTCTTCGACTGCTTCTCGCTCTCCTCGCGCAGCTCAGCCGCCGCGACCCGGAGGTTCTCCGCGGCCGCCTTGAGCCGGGCGACCGTGTCCTCGCTCGCGAGCAGCGCGCGGAGCTTCTCCGGGAGCGCCTCCAGCGCCTCGGGCGTGCCCGCGGGGGCACCCTCCTGGCGGAGCGCCTCGGCCACGTCCTTCATCCGCTCCTCGGCCACCTCGGGCGCGTGCACGGTCTCCTGCGCGAGCTTCACCATGTCCTGGAGCGCGCCCTTGAGCGCGGCCCCGAGCGCCGCGGGGTCCTGCGAGAGCTGCTCGCGCCCGAGCTTCAGGTGGGCGGCCACGCGCTCCTCGCGCTCCTTCACCGCCTCCGGATCGAGCTTCGGCGGCTGCGCGAGCGCCGCGGCCGCCGACATGGCCACCGCCCGCACCTTCTCCGCGAAGCCCCCGAGGAGCTCCTGCGCGATGCGCATCGCCTCCTCTTCCGGGATCTCGTACACGTCGAGCGCGACCGGGTCGGCTTCCAGCTTCTTCCCCGTGAGGGAGCGAACGACGAGGTCCCCCGGCGGGAGCCGCGCGTCGTCGGGGACGTGGAAGAAGCGCTTCCGGTCGGCGCTGGCGTAGAGCGTGGCCATGCAGGCCCTCCCGCCAGGATGATAACCTCGGGGCACGAATGGACCGCCCCGCCTGCGCCGGCCTGTGGAAGACGC
The DNA here is from genome assembly GCA_964457335.1 of uncultured Enterobacteriaceae bacterium. Classification (GTDB taxonomy): domain Bacteria; phylum Myxococcota_A; class UBA796; order UBA796; family SXON01; genus CAJBVW01. Next base: position 33,912 of record CAYWGD010000037.1, read on the forward strand.
CGATGGTCCAGGTCGACGGGGACCTGACGACCTGTTGTCTCGACGAGCGCCTCGAGAACAAGCTCGGCAACGTGCGCGACACGCCGCTGGGCGAGCTCTGGAACGGCCCGACGATCCACGCCTGGCGCGTGGCCCACGCGGAGGGGCGCTTCGCCGAGAGCGGCCCCTACTGCGGGCGCTGCAACTGGCGGAGCGCGGGGGCCATGCCGCGCGACGAGCTCCGCGCCTGGGCCGAGCGCACCGGCGAGACCGCGCTCGCGGCCCGGCTGGGGAGGCGGGCGTGACGCCGGCGATCCGCACCGAGAAGCTCGGGAAGGTGTACCGCTCCGGCTTCTGGCGCATCCCCTACACCGGGCTCGCGGACCTCGACCTCGAGGTCCCCGAGGGCACGAGCTTCGGCTTCATCGGTCCGAACGGCGCCGGCAAGACGACGACCATCAAGACGCTCATGTCGCTCCAGAAGGCGACCTCCGGGCGCGCGTGGATCCACGGCGTGGCCGTCCCGCTGCCCGAGTCCCGCCGCCGCGTCGGCTTCCTCCCCGAGCGGCCCTACTTCTACGAGCACCTCACGGCGCACGAGTTCCTCGACTTCTACGGCCGCCTCGCCGATGTGCCCTCGGCCGTGCGGGCGAAGCGCGTGGAGCGGCTGCTGGAGCGCGTGGACCTCGCCCGCTTCCGCGACGTTCCCCTCGGGAAGTTCTCGAAGGGCATGCTCCAGCGCGCCGGGCTCGCCCAGGCGCTGATCGCCGAGCCCGAGCTGCTCGTGCTCGACGAGCCCATGAGCGGCCTCGATCCGCTCGGGCGCGTGCTCGTGCGCGACCTCATCCTGGAGGAGCGGCAGGCCGGGCGCACGGTGTTCTTCTCCAGCCACGTGCTGACCGACGTGGAGGCCCTCTGCGACCGCGTGGCCATCGTGGTCGGCGGCAAGCTGCGCGGCCAGGGCACCGTGGCGGAGCTGCTCGGGCGCACGGTCGCGCACGTGGACGTGGTCGTGGCCGACGTGGTGGTCCCCCCCGTCACGCCCGACGGGCCCACGACCATCGGCGCCGCCTTCGCCTACGAGCCGGGCGCGCGCCTCTCGCAGCGCCTCGACCCCAACTTCGTGGACGCCTTCCTCGACGCCGTGCGGCTCGCCGGCGGCCGCGTCGTGAGCGTGGTCCCGGCCCAGCGCACGCTCGAGCACGTGCTCCTCGACGAGGTGGAGCGCGCGAAGCCGGTGAACACGAAGCGCCTCGGAGTGCTCGCGTGAGCCAGATCCTCGCCGTCGCCACGAACACCTTCCGCGAGGCCGTGCGCGACAAGGTCCTGCACTCGATCCTCTTCTTCGCGGCCCTGCTGCTGCTGCTCTCGCTGGCCATGCAGGAGATCACCATCGGCGACCAGGCGAAGGTGGTCCGCGGCGTCGCGCTCGGCGGGATCTCGCTGATGGGCGGGATCATCGCCGTGTTCCTCGGCGTCGGGCTCGTGTGGAAGGAGATCGAGAAGAAGACGATCTACACGCTCGCGTCGAAGCCGGTCGCGCGGTGGCGGCTCCTGCTCGGGAAGTACCTGGGCCTCTGGCTCACGCTCGCCGCCGAGGTCGGCATCCTGACGCTGCTCTACACGGGCATCGTCGGGTCGCAACACGGGCTCCCGTCGGGCGGGGTGTACCTCGCCGTCGGCATGCTGATGCTGGAGCTCACGCTGCTCTGCGCGTGGGCCACGCTGTTCTCGACCTTCGCGGCGCCGACCACCGCCTCCGCCTACTCCCTCTGCGTCTACCTGATCGGCCACTTCACCGACGACCTGCGCCTCTTCGGCGAGCGGGCCGACGACCCGACGTTCCAGGCCCTCTGCCTGGGCCTGTACCGGGTGCTGCCGAACCTCGAGGTGTTCAACCTCCGCGCCGAGGCGGTGCACGGCATCGCCGTTCCGCTGGCGGAGGTCGGGTGGACGACCGCGTACGGCCTCGGCTACACCGCGGCCGTGCTCGCGGTGGCGATGATCGTGTTCGAGCGACGGGACTTCGCGTGATCCGCATGGCCGACCTCGCGGCGCGCCACGCCCGCGTCGCGGACGAAGTCGAGCGCCGGGTCCTCGAGGTGCTGCGCGCCGGCCGCTACGTGGGCGGCCCCGTGGTGGCCGAGGCGGAGCGCGAGCTCGCGGCCCTGTTCGGGTACGGCCACGGCGTCGGCGTGAACAGCGGCACCGACGCGCTGATCTACGCGCTCATGGCGATGGGGATCGGGCCCGGCCACCGGGTGGTCGTCCCGGCGCTGACCTTCTTCGCCACCGCCGAGGCGGTCGTGCGGGTTGGGGCCGTGCCGCTCGTCGCGGACGTGCGCGCCGACCTCCCGCTCCTCGACCCCGCCGCGCTCCCCGACGCCGACGCCGTGATCGCCGTGCACCTCTTCGGCGAGCTGTGCGCGCTGCCCGCGCTCCCCGTCCCGGTGCTCGACGACGTCGCGCAGTCCGCGGGCGCCACGCCCCCCACCCGCGCGGGTGTGGTCGGGGCCGCGAGCTTCTACCCCACGAAGACGCTCGGGGCGGCCGGCGACGCCGGCATCGTCCTCGCCGACGACCCCGCGCTCGCCGCGCGCGCCCGCAAGCTCGCGTCGCACGGGATGCCGTCGCCGTACGTACACGAGCGCGTGAACGGGCACGTGGGCGGCAACAGCCGCCTCGACGCGGTCCAGGCCGCCGTGCTCCTCGCCCACCTCGGGGACCTCGACGCGCGCGTGGCCCGCCGCCGCGCCATCGCCGCCGCCTACGACGCGGGGCTCCCCGACGACGTGCTCCCCCTCCCCCGCGGCCCCGGCCACCCCGTGCACCACTACGTCGTGCGCACGCCCCGCCGCGACGCGCTCCAGCGCGCCCTGACCGCCGCCGAGATCGAGACGGCCATCTACTACCCGCGCACCGTCGCCGCGCAGCCCGCCCTGGCCGACGCCCCCGCGCGCCCCACCCCCAACGCCGATCGCTACTGTCGGGAGGCGCTCGCGCTCCCGGTGCACGAGGGATTGACGGACGCGGACGTGGAGCGGGTGCTCGACGCGATACGACGCGCCGCATGACCGTCGAAGGCGTGTACTGGCTCTTCGCGTCCTTCGCCGGGCTCTTCGGGCTCCTGTTCGGCTCCTTCCTCAACGTGTGCGTCGCCCGCATGCCGGAGGACCGCTCGGTCGTGTGGCCCGGCTCCGCCTGCCCGAAGTGCGGCACGCCCATCAAGCCCTACGACAACGTGCCCGTGCTCGCCTGGATGTGGCTCGGCGGGAAGTGCCGCGCGTGCAAGGCGCCCATCTCGGCGCTCTACCCCACGGTGGAGGCGCTCTTCGGCGTCCTGGCCGTGCTCCTGTTCCGGCGCGTGGTCCCCGACCTCGCCGACCTCGACGCCGCGCACCTCGTCGCGCTGGTGTGGTACGGCTGGCTCCTGTTCGCGCTCGTCGGGCTCACCTTCGTGGACCTGCGCCACTACATCATCCCCGACCAGTTCAGCATCTACATGGTGCCGGTGGGCGTCGCGGGCGCCGCGCTGCTCGGCTGGCTCGGCTACACCGGCGCGCCTACGTGGCAGGGCTCCGTGGTCGGGGCGCTCGTCGGCGGCGGCTCGCTCGGCGCGGTGGTGGGGGCCTACTGGCTCATCCGCCGCGAGGAGGGCATGGGCATGGGCGACGTGAAGCTCCTCGCCATGCTCGGCGCCTGGTTCGGCGCCACCGCCGCCATCACCATCCTGATGATCGCCTCGGTCGGCGGGAGCGTGGTGGGGCTGACGATGGCGGCGATCAAGCGCAAGAGCCTGCGCCTCGCCCTGCCGTTCGGCCCCTTCCTCGCGCTCGGCGCCGCGATCTGGCTCTTCGCCGGCCCGCTGCTGGAGCCGGCGATCACCGTGCGGCTGGCGCCGGTCCTGTCCGCGCTGTTCTAGTGCCCCGGCTTCTGCGGCAGGCCATCCTCGATCGCGTAGTAGTCCCCCTTCTCCGCGACGAAGATGTGCTTCGACAGCGCGACCCCCGTCGGCGCGTCGAGCGACCCGGCGCTCACGGCGATCAGGTGCGAGTAGCGCTCGTGCCGGTGCGGGTGCCAGAACAACGCCGACCCGCACCCCGTGCAGAAGCCGCGCCGCACGTGCTCCGACGACGCGTACCACCCGACGCGCTCCTCGCCGCTCTTGAACCGGAGCGAGGCGACGGGCACGTTCACCGACGCCCAGTAGTGGCCGCTCCAGCGGCGGCACTGCGCGCAATGGCAGGCGTCGGCCTCGCCGCCGTCGTGCACGGCCTCGAACACCACGGCGCCGCACAGGCACCTCCCGGTCACCTCGACGGCCATCCCTCTCCTCCTCTCCGCGATGGGCCCCCCAATCGGGCACCCGCGCCACCATGATGCGCTGGATTCCGAGGAGCTGCTGGACGCCCTTCGGCGGTCGGGCGCGCCCCCCGGCGAAGACGCCGGGGGTCGGTGTCCTCCGGGCTCGCGGCGGAGCCGCTCGGTCGGCCGCCCGCGTGGCGGCCGACCGGCGCGGGCCCGCCGAGATGTCCGTGACTGTCGGGCTCACCGAGGCCCGCACCGCCCTCCGGCCCCCTCGCGCAGCCGCGGGTCGGAGCGCCCCCGCTACTCGCCGACCTGGGCCTCGTTCAGGAGCACGTAGGCCGCGCCTTCGTTGCTGTTGAACTCGGGGTCGCCGACCGCCATGTCGAGGTCGCCGTCGCCGTCGAGGTCGCCGGCCTTCGGCGCCATGCCGTAGCCGACGTTGCCGTTGTCCCCGAGGGTCTCGTCGGAGTTGCCGGTGAGGTTCCCGAGGATGGCGTCGAGCTCGTTGTAGACGCCGCTCCGGTTCGAGGAGGGGAAGAGCTCGGAGAGCCCGTAGGAGCCCGACTCGTCCTCGATGAACACGAGCATGTCGCCCACGCCGTCGCCGTCGTAGTCGCCGACCTTGCGGATCATCTCCGCGTCGGGCGTCGAGGCGTTCCAGACGTAGCTGACCGCGTACTCGGTGGACGGATCGAAGGGGGAGCGCCGGTTGGTGCCGCCCTCGACCACGTAGAGGGCCTCGTCCGCGTTGTAGACCCACAGCTCCGCGTCGCCGTCGCCGTCCCAGTCGTCGCCGAGCTGGGTGGACCAGGCGTCGTAGTCGCTCGAGGAGGTGCCGCGCATGATGACGGTGGCGGTCGCGTCGAAGTCGCTCGCGGTGGTCGCCACGTACTCGATGCCCTGGCCCCAGAGCGCCCAGGCCACGCCGCTGTCGGTCGAGCCGAAGTCGCCCTTGCCGTCGGACACGAGCAGGTCCTGGTAGCCGTCGCCGTCGAGGTCGCCGCCGACCGGCGCGTTCCGGTAGAACGCCACCTCCGTGCCGTCGGTGGTCCACTTCGCGTCCATCGACGTGACCGACGCGGACGTCGGCGAGGTGTCGCCGTACTGGACCGCGATCGCGTTGTAGGAGCTGCTCGCGTAGGCCACGATGAGCTCCTGCATGCCGTCGCCGTCGAGGTCGATGTCGGTGGCGATGCCGCGGCCGAAGTAGTTGCTCGTGGTGCCGGTGTAGGTGGCGATCGCGTCGCCGAGGTCGCCGCGGCGCGCGTCGTCGCCGCCGAGCACGTAGACCGCGCCGGCGTTCGAGCCGCCCGCGCTCGCGCCCGTGGCGCCCACCGCGAGGTCGTTCACGCCGTCGCCGTCGAAGTCGCCGATGACGCTGACGTAGACGCCCACGAGGTCGGAGCCGCCGTCGCCGTCGAAGAAGTTGTCGGCGTTGTCGATGGCGGTCGCGGCGGGGAGCAGCGCCGGGCCCTCGAAGATCGCGACGCCGCCGCGGCCGGCGCCGGACGCGGTGGAGGAGTCCACGTAGGGGGCGCCCACCACGAACTCGCTCACGCCGTCGGCGTTGAGGTCGCCGATGGCGACGGAGTAGCCCGTGCGGTCCCAGGTGCCGTCCGCCGCGTACCAGTAGTCCGAGGCCGACGCGAGGGCGTCGTTGTCGGTCGTGCCGTCGCAGTCGTCGTCCTTGCCGTTGAACTGCTCGATCCCGTCGCGGTTCACCCCGGCGTCGAAGTCGTCGCAGTCGCTGCCGCGGCCGTAGGCGGCGGACTCGTAGCCGTCGTCGTCGTAGTCCCAGTCGTTGCTGTCGTCGCAGTTCGAGTCGCGGTTGTCGTACGGGACGTCCTCCGCGGCCGGGTTGAACTCGACGTTCGTGTCGTTGCAGTCGGCCTGGCCCTCGGGGAGCTCGTGGTCGTCCGTCTCCGCGTCCCAGCCGTCGCCGTCCTGGTCGAAGTCGTTGGCGCCGTCGCAGTTCTGGTCGACGCCGTCGTACCAGGTCTCCTCCGCGTCGGGGTTCACGTCCGCGTCCTCGTCGTCGCAGTCCGTGCCGCCCGCCCCCGTGGTGGGGAAGCCGTCGCCGTCGACGTCGTCGATCGTGGTCGCGCTGACGGGGATCGTGACCACGCCCCCGGTGCCGAGCGAGGGCTCGTCCGTGGTGAGCGTGATGTCCGTCTGGAAGGTGCCGTACTCGGTCGGCTGGACGAACACCGAGATGGTGGAGAAGGCGCCCGGCGCGAGCGTGAGGTAGCCCGGCGCGACCTGGAAGGGCGCGTCGACCGTGATCGAGCTGATCACGAGCTCCTCGCTGCACGGGTTGCTCGCCGTGATCGTGGTGTCGAGCAGCACGCCCTTGCTGATGTCACCGAACTCGACGCTCGTGGCCGACAGCTCGAGGCAGGCGCCCGCGGCGGCGGTGTCCTCGCCGTCGGTGTCGGTGGACGGGGGCGGCTTGATGGTGTCGCAGCCGACGAGCATCAACACGAGGAGCAGAGAAGCGCGCACGACGACCCTCCAACGGCGGCGCAGGATACCTCAGAACGAGCCATCCGTACCGAGGATCCGATGTCCGACCGCCTCGCCGCCGCCCGCGACTACGTCGCGAAGAAGCCCACCGACCGCTTCGGGCTCTACGCGCTCGCGATGGAGCTGCGCAAGGCCCGGGCTTGGGACGAGTGTTTCGGCGCGTTCGGCGCGCTCCTCGGGCACCACCCGGACTACGGCGCCGGCTGGTACCACTTCGCGATGGCGAAGAAGGAGTCCGGCGACCGGGCCGGCTGCGTGGACGCGCTGAACGCGGGCCTCGCGGCGTGCGCCCGGAGCGGCGACACGAAGACGCGGGCCGAGATCCAGGGCGTGCTCGACGAGCTCGAGCTCCTCGACGACTAGCTACTCGAGGATCACGGTGTCGTCGTCGCCCGCCTGCTCGGCGATCACCATCGCGCCGAGCTGCTGGTAGAGGTCGGTCAGGAGCGTGGAGTTCTCGCAGCGGGCGGCCTCGAAGCTCCCGCCGAGCTCGACGGGCGCGAAGTCGAAGGTGCCCGCGAGCACCGCGTCCTTGGCCGTGATCTCGACCCAGGCCGGCGCGCCGACGGCGAGGTCGTGCTCCTCCTCGTCGATCTCGATGGCGCTCGCGTAGAGCACGCCGTTCGCGTCCTCCACAGAGGCCTCTTCCACCGAGTACCACCCGCCCGCCGCGACCCGGCCGTCCTCCTCGACGTAGGTGGCCATCTCGGTGAGATCCCAGGCGTCGGACTGGAGCGGGTAGCGGCCGAGCCAGTCCTCCTCGGCGCCCACCGAGAGCACCATCGCCACGACGAGCGCGCCCTCCCGGGCGAACGCGGTTGCGAACTGCGCCTCCCAGTACTCGCGGGCGGCCACGGTCTCGTCGGTCGTCGTGGCCGGATCGTCCTCGACGTCCGCGGGCTCGCAGGGGATCGTGGAGTTCGCGAGCAGCAGGTAGACCTGGCGCGAGTCCTGCGTCGCGAGCGTGACCGTGCTGTCGGGCGTGAAGAAGAGGGCGGCGCGGAGCGGCTCGGGGCCGTCCTCGGTGGTGAAGCTGCCCATGCCGCAGCCGGCCAACAGCGCGATCCAGAGCATCAGAAGCTCCCTTCGGGGCGGGTCGAGGGTATCAGGCCGACGTCCCGGCAGGCACCCGCGTGGAGGGCGTCGGCGCGGGCCTGGTCGCCGGCGTTGAGCCGGCGGAGGTAGAGGGCGTCGCGATCGAAGGGGGGCCAGTCGGCGGTGAGGCGCCAGGGCCGGCCGAGGCGGTCGAGCACGCCACCCCAGTGCTCGACGAACGCGCGCACCTCCCGACGGTTCTCCTCCTGCACCACGAAGGCGAGGTGCGCGACGGGCCGCTCGGCGCCGAGCTCGTGGCGGACCTGGAGGAAGCGCTCGACGTTCCGGTAGACGAGCTCGCGACGGTCGGCGCCCTTGACCTGCGCGTAGGTGTCGGCGGCGAAAGCGTCGATCGAGAAGTGGATCGCCTGGAAGGTGTCGGGGGCGAGGCCGGGCGCACGCGCGAGGCGCACCAGCCGTGCGGCCCGCTCGGGGGACAGGACCACCGCGTTCGTGTGGAGCTTGAAGGAGCGGAAGAGCGCGTTGTCGCGGTTGGCCGCGAAGGCGTACTCGACGAAGAGGTCGAAGCGCGGGTGGAGCGTCGGCTCGCCCAGCCAGTGCGGGCAGAGGGCCACGTCGCCGAGGCCGCGCAGGCCCTGGAGCGAGCGGCGCCACGTGTCGAAGGACATGAACTTCTTCGGCGTGCCGTGCGCGTCGTCGCGCAGCGACTGGCTGCACATGCGGCAGGCGATGTTGCAGTGGTCGGTGAGCTCGAGGTTGACGTTCACGCCGCCGCCCCCGAGCCCGCGAGGAGCGGAGCGAGCCGCGCGCGGATGGCGCGCTCGTGGGCGAGGATGTTCTCGCTGCACTCGGCGCAGCGGCCGGGCGGGCGGCCCGCGCGCATGCCGTCCCGGATCGCCACGAGCGCGGGGTCGGACTCCCAGAGCGTGGCGAGCGGCGTGTCGGCGACCGAGCCCCCGGTGCCGGCGAGCACGCAGCAGGGCGAGGTGCGGCCGTCGGACTGGACCACGAGGTAGTGCCAGGCCTTGAGGCAGGGGGCGGCGGCGAGGCCGGTCCCGTCGGACGGGGCGGGCGCGCGGGCGCCGCGGCGGAGCGTGTCGGGGCGGAGGCGGTCGAGCGTGGTGGAGACGCCGAGCCGGTCGGCCTCCGCGAGGGCCTCGGCGACACGCTCGCCGAGCCGCGCCTCCTCGGCCGGGCCGAGCGCGAGGGCGCGCTGCTCGGGCCGGTAGGCGACCAGCGCGTCGACCTCGAGCCGCGCGGCACCCAGCGCGGCGGCGAGGCGCACGAGCGCCGCGAGCTCGTCGACGTTCCGGTTCGTGAGCACCGAGTGGATCCCGAGCCGCACGTCCGCGCCGGCGGCGTCCCGGCGGCGGCGGAGCCGGCAGAGCCCGGCGACCGTCCTGCGGAACGCGCCCGCGCGCCCGCGCAGCGCGTCGTGCGTGGTGGGGGAGGCGCCGTCGATCGACACGTGCACCTCGTCCCAGCCGATCTCGACGAGGGTGTCGGCGAACACGTCGAGGCGGGTGCCGTTCGTGGTGAGGAAGCCGGCCAGCCCGTGCGCCTTCACGCGGCGCAGGAGCGGCTCCGCCGCCGCGGAGATCAGCGGCTCGCCGCCGCCCAGCACCGCCACGCGGCGGACGCCCATCGCGGCCGCCTCGTCCACGATGGCGAGCTGCCGCGCCACGGGGAGCTCGCCCACCGCGGGACGGTGGCGCTCCGTGGTGTCGCAGAAGGCGCAGTCGAGGTTGCAGCGGAGGGTGGGGTAGAGCTCGAGGGTCCACGGGCCGGGGGCCCCGCCGCGGTCGCGATCGCGGATGCGCGCGGCGATCCCGTCCAGCTCGTCCATCCACCCACCGTAGCACCGCGGCCGGGATCTTCGGTAGACTCGCGCCATGCGCTTCGCCCTGCTCTCCCTCGCGCTCCTCTCCGGCTGCGCCGGCCCCGCCGGCACCGGCGTCACCGACGCGGACGACTCCGCCGGCACCGACGAGTTCTGCTCCACGCTGGCAGACGGCGGCACGTACGAGACGCTGGCGGAAGGTGGCAACGACACGAGCGGGCTCATCAACCTCCGGGTACTCACCAGCGAGTCGGCCGACCCGAAGGACCCGCTGTACGTGGCCTTCAAGTCCTACTCGCTCGAGAACGTCGACTCCGGCGGCGTGAAGACCGTGGGGCAGACGAGCGGCGACGGCCTCGTCGAGGAGCTCCTCGGTGCCGGGAACTGGCACTTCAGCGCGGCGTACACCCGCGGCAGCACCACCTGCCTCGCGGAGATCGACCTGCCCGTGGCCGCGAACCAGACCACGCTCGGCTGCCCGGTGATGATGTGCCCCTGAGCCTGTAAGGCCGGGGACGATCCGCCGAGGATCGAGGTTGGAGCGGGGCCGACGCGCGGCGCCCCGCCACTCGACGGGTCGGATCGAAGAACCTCGTGAATGCTCCCGCGGGGGTGCTCGTCGTACAGGCGCACAACGGAGCAGCCATGCGCACCCTCACCGCCCTCCTCCTCGCCGGCCTCGCCTTCGCCCCGGCGACCGCGCTCGCGGGGTCCCACGTCCGCGTGAGCGTCGGTGTCCCGGCCGTCAACGTCGTCATCGATCCCTGGGGCCCCGCCTACGTCCCCGCGCCCCGCGCCGGGTACGCGTGGGTGAACGGCTACTACGACAACTACGGCTACTGGCACCCCGGCCACTGGGTCCCGACCGCCCGCCGCAGCGGGTACGTGTGGGTGCCCGGCTACTGGAGCGGCCCGCACTACGTCGACGGCTACTGGCGCCCCGCCGCGCGTCCCGGGTACGTCTGGCGCGACGGCTACTACCGCGGCGGCGCCTGGGTCGGTGGCGGCTGGGTCGACCACTCGCACTACAAGAGCGCGTACGAGTGGCGCGAGGACCGGCGCGAGGCCTGGGAGGACGCCCGGGAGCGCCGCGAGGACCGCGCGGAGCGCTGGGAGGACGCCCAGGAGCGCCGCGAGGACCGCGCGGAGCGCTGGGAGGACGCCCAGGAGCGCCGCGAGGATCGGTCGGAGCGCTACGAGGACCGCAACGAGAACCGCGAGGATCGCGCCGAGCAGCGCGAGGATCGCGGCGAGGACCGGGACGATCGCCGCGAGCGCGGGTCGAACGGCCGCAGCCGGCACCACGACTACGAGTAGGGCTCCGGGATCCTGGGGCGGGGGGGGGGGGGCCCCCCCCCCGCCCCCCCCCCCCCCCCCCACCCCCCCCCCCCCCCCCCCCGGCCCGGGGGGGGGGGGGGCCGGCGCGGCGCCCCCCCCGGGCCCGTCACCCTCTCCCCCTGCCCCTCTCCCGCCCGCGGGAGAGGGGAGTCAAGCGGAGAATGCATGGCGCAGTGGACCGAAGGTCGCGTGATCGAGCGCATCGACTGGACCGAGCGCCTGCACTCGCTGCGCATCGAGGCGGCCATCGAACCGTTCAAGGCCGGCCAGTTTGCCAAGCTCGGCCTGAAAATCGGCGACGAGATCGTCGGCCGGCCCTATTCCATCGTCAGCGCGCCGGGCGAGCCGCTGCTCGAATTCTATTTCTCGACCGTGCCGGAAGGCCCGCTCTCGCCGCGGCTGGCCCGCCTCGCGGCCGGCGACGCCGTGCTGCTGGGGCCGCGGCCCAACGGCTTCCTGGTCCTCGACGAGGTGCCGCCGACGATCCATCTCTGGCTGCTGTCGACCGGCACCGGCATCGGCCCTTTCCTCTCCATCCTGAAGACGGCCGAGCCCTGGCAGCGCTTCCAGCGCGTGGTCCTGGTGCACGCCGCGCGCACGGCGGACGAACTCAGCTACCGCCGCGCCATCGCCCGCATCATGGAAGCCGAGCCGAGGCGCTTCAGCTACATCCCGGTGGTCAGCCGCGAACGGGCCGACTACGCGCTGGCCGGCCGCATCCCGACCGCCATTGCCGACGGCCGCCTGGAAGCGCGCGCCGGCCTCGCCCTGGACCCCGCCAAGTGCCACGTCCTGCTCTGCGGCAATCCGGCCATGCTGGAGGACGCCACCGCGGCGCTGATCGCGCGCGGACTGCGCAAGCACAAGCGCAAGGAACCGGGGCAGATCAGCATGGAGAGCTACTGGTGAGGCAGGGCAGGCCATGAGGCCGCAGCGACGCGAGAGCGCGCCGCGGCCGGCCCGTACTCGTCGCCGCGCGCTAAAGCGGCTCAGGCGCCGTTCGGCAGGGGCTGGGCGCCGGCGATGCCGCCAAAACGGGGGAACGTCTCGGCGTCGCCTTCTAGCGTGAAGAAAAACGTGGCGCCCTTGCCCGGCTCGGACTCGGCCCAGATCTGGCCCTCGTGGCGGCGCACCGCCCGGCGCACGCTGGCCAGGCCGATGCCGTGGCCCTCGAAACGCTCATTCGTGTGGAAACGCTGGAAGGGGGAGAACAGGCGCTTGGCGTGTTCCATGTTGAAGCCGACGCCGTTGTCGCGCACGTAATAGACGCGCCGGCCGTGCTCCACCTGGCAGCCGACCTCGATCACGGCGCGCTCGCGGGTGCGCGAGAACTTCCAGGCGTTGCCGATCAGGTTCTGCAGGATCGCCCGCAGCAGCGCCGCGTCGGCCTCGGCGGGCATGTTCTCCGCGATCAGGAACTCGGCCTGCCGGGCCGGTTCCAGCATGGCGAGTTCCTCGGCGACGCCGTGCGCCACGGCGGTCAGATCAATCGGCCGGCGCTCGAAATCGCTGCGCGATAGCCGCGCCAGGCCCATCATGGCGTCGATCATCTCGCTCATGCGGCGCGCGCCGTGGGCGATGCGGCCGGCGGTGTCGCGGCATTCCAGGTCGAGATGCTCCTCGCAGTCCTCGCGCAGCACGCTGCTGAAGCCCTCGATGGCGCGCAGCGGCTGGCGCAGATCGTGCGCCACGGCGAAGCTCATGCCCTCCAGTTCCTGGTTGCTCGCCTCCAGCTTGGCCGTGCGCTCTTTGACCCGCTCCTCGAGCCGCTCGTTGAGCGCCTGCTGTTCCCTGGCGTCCTCGCGCATCTGCGCCACCATCAGCCGCAGGTGCTCCTGCATCGCCTTCAGGGCCGCCATCAGGCTGTCGCTGTCGCCCTCGCGCAGGCGGATCTCGCCGTCCATTTCGCCGGAGGCGATCGACAGGGCGATGCGGCGGGCCTCGTCGGGCTCGCCGCCGAGCGGCCCGGTGACGGTGCGGATGACCCACAGGGCGAAAGCCACGGCGGCAACGAAGCCCGCCACGACGTAGGCGATGAGCAGCGACCGGTCGCGCTCCGTCTGCCGATTGGCGGTTTCGGCGCTCTGCTGCAATTGGGCGATTTCCTGGGCCAGGAACTTGTCCATCGCTTCGCTGAAAAGATCGAGGCGGTCGAACGTCTCGCCGGTCAGGAGGCGCACCGCCTCGACATCGCGGCCGGCGCGCAGCATCTCCGCCACCGCGCCGTAGGAGGCCACATAGGCGTCGCGCTTGCGGCGCACCTCCTCCAGCAGCGCCCGGCCCGCGTCGGAGTCGACCGCCGCCGCCAGCGCAGCCAGTTCTTCGGTGATCTCGCCGCGCTTCTGACGGATATCGCTCATGATGCCCTCGCGCGCCGGCGGCGCGGCAACGGCCATGCGGAAGGTGTCGCGCGTGACGGCGTTGGCCAGCGCCATGATGCTGCGCGCCTGCTTCAGCCGCGGCGCGTCGTGGATGGCGATCTCGTAGACCTGCCGGTTGAGCCCGTCGAGCCGGGCCAGCGCCAGCACGGCCGCCGCCAGCATCACGACACTGACGACCCCGAGACCGACGGCCAGCCTCCCGCCTGTGGTCAGGCGCATAAACAACCTCCTCATGTTGCCTTCGCTCCTCGCCATGGTTTCCGCCGCGGCTCTCCCGACGGTAGTCTTTTTTGCAGCCGGCGGTCCATCCGACGGGGTCTGGGCCGGAGGCGCGGGCACCCGAAGGCGCAATTCGTAAATACCACGGGCGCATGAGGGTTGCCATCAGGAAATTCCTGATGACCCCGCAGAAAAACGCTAGCATGGCGGCGTCGAGTACAGCCCCGCCGTCCTGGGGAGACTGACTTTTGAGATGAAGAACCGCTCCCAGCCGCACTTGCCGCAGCGCATCCCCCGGACGGGCGGCCGCCTGCGCATCGGCGCGGCGCACTGAGCATGCGCACGGTCTGGCTGCTCGGCGGCGCAGCCCTCGTGCTGTTCGCCGCCCTCGCCGCCTTCCTCGCCCCGCTCGAGCCCGGCGTCCTGCAGCTGCAGCTGGCCTTTTCGCCGCGCGCCTTCGGCGCGGTGATGCATTTCTGGTCGCCGCAAGACCTGGCCCGCTACCGCGCCCACCTCCCCTGGGATTTCCTGCTGCTGGGCTGCTACGGCGCATTCGGCCTGCTGTTCACCCGGCGCAGCGGCCTGTTCGCCCGCCACGCGCCGGCGGCGCGCCTGGTCGTGGCGTCGCTGATGCCCGCCGCGGCCCTCTGCGATGCCGTCGAGAACGCGCTGCACCTGTGGCTGACCGCGGCGCCCCGCTTCGGCGTGGCGCCGGCCTATCTTCTTTCCGGCCTCGCCGCGACGCTGAAATGGCTGCTGCTGATCGCCTTTGCAGCCGCCGTCCTGCACGCCCTCGCCGGCCGCGGCGCGGCAACGCCGTCCCACCGGGGCTGACTTTTACGACAATCGCCGCGTTGCGTGCAGCGTTCGCGCGGCGGCCTCAGGCCGGCTCAAGCACAGTCAGATGCTGGCGCCTGAGCAATTTCCTGAAGTCGGCATCGAAAGTGACAAGGTGTTCGCCGAAATGGATCACGGCGGCGGCAAGCCAGGCGTCGGGAACGTCGTTGGCGGCAAGCTTCTTCTCCATGCAGAGCTGGCGCAGCATGGGCCACTCCGCACCGAGAACGGGCATGTCCGCGCCGGGCATGGCCAGCAGCGCGTCGAGGAACCCCATGGCGGCCTCCATCGGGGTGGGATGCAGGAAGATCCTCGGGTTGGTGGCCAGCCGAAGAAAACTGGCGGCCACCATCGGCATCAGCTTGAGGCTGGCGCCGTCCGCGCAGGCAGCCAGCGCCTCTTCGAGGCTGGCATAGGCTATTGCGTGGTGGGGATGGTCGCTGCGCGAGGCCGCCAGCAGGACATTAACGTCAGGCGTCATCGCCCGCGGCATCCAGCAGGGCTTTGTTGCTGCGCGGATTCACGCCTGCGGCCAGCCCGCTGCGTCCCTTGTGGACCGGGATCTTGCGCCTGGACGGCTTGCCGGCGCCGCGAGGCGAGCGCAGACGGAGCTGCAAACCCTCCTCGATGAGCCGCGTCAGGCTGGTGCGCTGCTTCGCCGCCAGCGACTTGGCGCTGGCGAGCAGGGCGTCGTTGATATCGAGTGTGGTTTTCATGCGCTGACAATACAGATTTCTGTATTTTGCGTCAACCGCACCCGCCGTCCCGCCGGGACTGACTTTTCAGATGACCCACTCGCGGCCGCACTTGACGCAGCGCGCCCGGAGCCAGACTTCGCCGGGATTCTCGATGTTGGCCGGTTCCTCGTGCAGCGCGCGGCCGGCCTCGACCACGCTGAACTTCGCATAGGCGCCGCAGTCCGGGCAGTGGGCATGGTCGCCGATGTGCTCGGCGACCATCATGATGCGTTTGTAGCGCTGCCAGCAGAACAGCGTCGCCCAGACGCCGCCGAGGCCGACGCCGAGCGCCGCGATCAGGCCGAGCGGACCTTCGCGCGCGCCGAACAGTTCGAGCGAGGATGCCACGGCGATGATGCCGAGGAAGCAGCTGGTCAGGTACAGGTGGCTCTCGACGAGCTGGCGCTCGTACCACTTCTTGAAGCCGAGGGTGCGCATGCGCCCGAGGGTATCCATCGGCCCATTCTGTTCCTTCAGGCATGAAACAACAAGGCCGGGTTGCCCCGGCCTTGCGTCCTGCGGGAAGGGTGAAGATCAGGCCTTGAGCGCCACCAGCACTTCGTCCAGCATCTTCTTGGCGTCGCCGAACAGCATGCGGTTGTTCTCCTTGTAGAAGAGCGGATTGTCCACGCCGGCGTAGCCGGAGGCCATCGAGCGCTTCATGACGATGGAGGTCTTCGCCTTCCACACTTCCAGCACCGGCATGCCGGCGATGGGGCTGGTCGGATCGTCCTGCGCCGCCGGGTTCACGATGTCGTTGGCGCCGATCACCATGGCGACGTCGGTGTCGGGGAAGTCCGCGTTGATCTCGTCCATCTCGAGCACGATGTCGTAGGGGACTTTCGCTTCCGCCAGCAGCACGTTCATGTGGCCGGGCATGCGGCCGGCCACCGGATGGATGCCGAAACGCACGTTGACGCCCTTCTCGCGCAGGTGCCGGGTGATCTCGAACACCGTGTGCTGGGCCTGCGCCACCGCCATGCCGTAGCCCGGCACGATGATGACGTTCTTGGCCTCGCGCAGCAGCTCAGACGTCTCCGCCGCGCTGACGGGACTGACTTCCCCGGCCGGCTGCTCGCCGGCCTTCGCCGCCGGCGCCCCGCCGCCCGTGCCGAAGCCGCCGGCGATGACGCTAATGAAGTTGCGGTTCATGGCGCGGCACATGATGTAGGAGAGGATGGCGCCGCTCGATCCGACCAGCGCGCCGGTGACGATGAGGAGATCGTTCGACAGCATGAAGCCGGTCGCCGCCGCCGCCCAGCCGGAGTAGCTGTTGAGCATCGACACCACCACCGGCATGTCGGCGCCGCCGATGGCCATCACCATGTGGATGCCGAACAGCAGCGAGATGACGGTCATGACGATCAGCGGCGTCATGCCGGCCTCGATGGAGGGCGCCATGACGAACTCGCGGCCGTACCAGAGCACCACCAGCAGGCCGGCGAGGTTGAGCCAGTGGCGGCCGGGCAGCAGCAGCGGCTTGCCGCCGATCTTGCCGGAGAGCTTGCCGAAGGCGATCACCGAGCCGGAGAAGGTCACCGCGCCGATGAGGATGCCGACGTAGATCTCGATCTCGTGGATGGCCTTCTCGGCGCCGCTGAAGGCGATCGAGGTGTCGACGTAGCTGGCGAAGCCGACCAGGCAGGCGGCGAGGCCGACCAGGCTGTGCATGATCGCCACCAGTTCCGGCATCTGCGTCATCTGCACGGCGCGCGCGGCGTACAGGCCGATGGCGCCGCCGGCCACCATGGCGGCGACGATCCAGGGGATGCCGGCGGCGGCGACGCGCGGGCCGAGCACCGTGGCCAGCACGGCGATGGTCATGCCGATGATGCCGTAGAGGTTGCCGCGCCGCGAGGTCTCCGGGTTGGAGAGGCCGCCGAGGCTGAGGATGAAGAGGATGGTCGCGCCGAGGTAAGCGACGGTCGTCAGGCTTGAAGTCATTGCTCGCTTCCCCTTACTTGCGGAACATCGCCAGCATGCGGCGGGTGACGGCGAAGCCGCCGAACATGTTGATGGCGGTGAGGGCGATGCCGGCCACCGCCAGCCAGCGGATCAGTGCATCCGGCCGCCCGGCCGTGCTCCCCGCCAGCTCGCCCAGGGGCGGCGCGATCTGCACCAGCGCGCCGATGGCGATGATGCTGGAGATGGCGTTGGTGACGCTCATCAGCGGCGTGTGCAGCGAGGGCGTGACGTTCCAGATCACCATGTAGCCGATGAAGCAGGCCAGCACGAACACCGTGAAGTGGCCGAGGAAGGAGGCCGGCGCGTAGGCGCCGATCAGCCAGAACAGCGCGGCGGCGACGCCGAACATGATCGCCAGCGTGCTGCCGGCCATCGGCTCTCCCGCGCCGTGGCCGTGGCCGCCCTTGGCGGCGGGCGCGGCGGCGGGCTTGCTCGCCGGCGGCGCGGCGGGCAGCTTGGGCGGCGGCGCCGGCCAGGTGATGCTGCCTTCCTTGATCACGGTGAGGCCGCGGATGGCGTCGTCGTCCATGTTGACGTCGATGGTGCCGTCCTTGGCCTTGCACAGTTCCTCCATCAGGCGGAACAGGTTGGTGGCGTACAGCGTCGAGGACTGCTTGGCCAGGCGCGAATTGAGGTCGGTGTAGCCGATGAGGGTGACGCCGTGCTTCACCACCGCCTGGCCCGGCTCGGTCAGCTCGCAGTTGCCGCCGCGCTCGGCGGCCATGTCGACGATGACGCTGCCCGGGCGCATCGACTGCACCATCTCGGCGGTGATCAGCCGCGGCGCCGGCTTGCCGGGGATCAGCGCGGTGGTGATGATGATGTCCACCTCGCGGGCCTGCTTGGCGTACATCTCGCGCTGGGCCTGCTGGAAGCCCTCGCTCATCACCTTGGCGTAGCCGCCGCCGCCGGAGCCTTCCTCCTCGTAGTCGACCTTGACGAATTCGCCGCCCAGCGAAACGACCTGGTCGGCCACTTCGGCGCGGGTGTCGTTGGCGCGCACGATGGCGCCGAGGCCGGCGGCGGTACCGATGGCGGCGAGGCCGGCGACGCCGGCGCCGGCGATGAAGACCTTGGCCGGCGGCACCTTGCCGGCGGCGGTGATCTGGCCGTTGAAGAAGCGGCCGAAGGCGTTGGCGGCCTCGATCACGGCGCGGTAGCCGGCGACGCCGGCCTGGGAAGTCAGCGCGTCCATCTTCTGGGCACGCGAGAGTTGCCGCGGCAGGGCGTCGATGGCCAGCACGGTGGCTTTCCTGGCGGCGAGCTGCTGCATCAGCTCGGGGTTCTGCGCCGGCCAGACGAAGCCGACGAGGACGCCGCCTTCGCGCATCAGGCCGACTTCCTCGGCGGTCGGCACGGCGACCTTGAAGACGATGTCGGCCTTCGCCCACAGCGCGGCGGCGTCGCCCACCACCTCGGCGCCGGCGGCGCGGTAGCTGTCGTCGCTGCAATTGGCGGCATCGCCGGCGCCGGACTGCACGGCGACGGCAAACCCCAGCTTGATGAGCTTTTCAACGACCTCCGGAACGCTGGCAACGCGCTTCTCGCCCGCTGCCGTTTCCTTCGGCACGCCTATGACCAGCGGCATGGCACTTCCCCCCTTGTTCGCGACAATTTTGGTATGGGCGGCCGCCCGGGCCGCGGCCCTTGACGGCAAACGGCAATCATACTTAAATCCGGTGCGCCGTGGGTAGGTTGCCGGCGCCCCTTGGAGGAGTTTCCAGCATGAAAAAAAACCGCAAGCTCCGTTCGCAAAAAACCGGCCTGGCGCCCGGGGCGCTGGTGCACCTCGGCGAGAAGCGCACGGCGCGCCCTGACATCACCCTGTTCGAGTTCGACGCCGGCGCGCTGCGGGAAAACCGCTTCGCCTCGATCGCGGAATCGCGCGATCACGCGCGGGCGCCGGGCACGCTGTGGCTGAACGTGCACGGCCTGCACGAACCCGAGGTGATGGCGGAAATCGGCCACCGCTTCAGGCTGCATCCGCTGGTGCTGGAGGACATCCTCAACACCGACCAGCGGCCGAAGGTGGACGACTACGGCGACTATCTCTACATCGTCGCGCGCTTCTTCGACTACGACGCCGCGAAGGGGGTCATCGGCTCGGACCAGCTGAGCATCGTCCTCGGCCCGGACTTCGTGCTGACCTTCCAGGAGCGGCCGACCGGCACCTTCGATCCGCTGCGCGAGCGCCTGCGCGCCGACAAGGGACAGATCCGCAGGCTCGGCGCCGATTACCTCGCCTATTCGATGCTCGACATCCTGGTCGACCGCTATTTCACCGTGCTGGAGCAGCTCACCGAGCGCACCGAGGCGCTGGAGGACAGGCTGCTGCAGCAGGCCACGCCGGCCCTGCTCAAGGAAATCCACGAGATCAAGCGCGAAGCGCTGTCGCTGCGTCGCGCCATCTGGCCGCTGCGCGAGGTCATCAACAGCCTGACGCGCGCCGACCAGCGTTTCTTCAAGCCGGAAACGCAGCCCTACCTGCGCGACATCTACGACCACGCCGTGCATGTCATCGAATCGCTGGAAGGCATCCGCGACCTCATCGCCGGCATGCTCGACATCTATCTGTCCAGCGTCTCCAACCGGGTGAACATGGAGGTGCGCATCCTCACCGTGATCACCACCCTGTTCATGCCGGCGGCGCTGATCGCCGGCATCTTCGGCATGAATTTCCGCAGCATGCCGCTGATCGCCGACAGCGACGGCTTCCTCGTCGCCCTCGGCATGATGGCGACGATCGCCGCGATCATGGTGACGGTGTTCTGGCGCCGGCGCTGGCTGGGTTAAGGATTGCTTGCAGGCACGCCCGCCGGAATCATAAGTGCCTGCGGAAAAAGTTCTGATCGGAACGTGGCGGGAAGACCGGCAGTTTTTCTGTAGAATCGTCTCTTCTCGAAGAATGTTGGGCCAGCCGGCATGCCGCCGCCATGGCTCCTGAAGCGGACACACCGGCCAGGTCCCGAGAACAGTACTGCCGGCAAGGGAGGAAGGGTTGCAGTCGGCATTGCCCCAGCGCACCGCCTTTTCCGCGGAAACCCCCGTCGAGCGCCAGCTGCGCGAGCTGCGGGCCCTGCACGCGCTCGCCGAAGCCATCAACCGCAGCGCCGCGGTCGAATCGGTCTACCCGGAAGCCCTGCAGGCCTTGCGCTGGATCTGCGGCGCCGACCGCGCCGCGCTGCTGCTGTTCGATGCCGGCGGCACCATGCGCTTCGCCGCCTGGGACGGGCTGTCCGAACGCTACCGCCGCGCCGTCGAGGGCCACTCGCCCTGGGCCGCCAACGAGGAGCAGGCCCAGCCGATCCAGGTTGCCCGTCCCGAGCAGGAACCCAGCATCGCCCATCTGCTGCCGGAATTGCGCGAGGAAGGCATCGCCTCGCTGGCCTTCGTCCCCGTCGCCCACCAGGGCCGCCTGCTCGGCAAGTTCATGCTCTATTTCGATGCGACCCACGAGCTGCAGCCGGACGAGATCCGCCTCGCCCTGACCGTCGCCGAATACCTCGCGCTGGCGATTTCGCGCCAGGCCGCCGTCGAGGAAACCCGCCGGCTGAATGCCGGCCTGGAGGACCAGGTGCGGCGGCGCACCCGCCAACTGGAAGAAGCCAACCGGGAAATGGAGGCCTTCTGCTACTCGGTGTCGCACGACCTGCGCGCGCCGCTGCGGGCGCTCGACGGCTTCTCGCGCATCCTGCTGGAGGATGCCGACCCCGTCCTCGGCGAGGAGGACAAGGGCAACCTGCGCCGCATCGTCGCCGCCAGCGGGCGCATGGGCCTGCTGATGGACGACCTGCTCCGGCTCTCGCGCATCGGCCGTGCCGGCATGCGCCTGGCCGAGGTGGATCTCGCCGCCCTGGCGGCGGACATCCTGCGGCGCCTGCGCAGCGAGGATCCCGGCCGCCGCGTCTCCAGCGAGATCGCCGCGGGAACGCGGGTCCGGGCCGATGCCGGGCTGATGCGCATCGCCCTGGAGAACCTGATCGGCAATGCCTGGAAGTACTCCCGCCGCAACAGCGAGGCCTGCATCGCCCTCGGCGTGCGCGAGGAGGAAGGCCGGCAGGTGTTCTTCGTGCGCGACAACGGCGCCGGCTTCGACATGCGCTACGCCGCCAAGCTGTTCTCACCCTTCCAGCGCGCGCACGGCCCCGGCGAATTCGAAGGCACCGGCATCGGGCTGGCCATCGTGCAGCGCATCGTCGGCCGCCACGGCGGCCGCATCTGGGCCGAGTCGGAGCCCGGCCGCGGCTCGACCTTCTGCTTCACGCTTTGGCAGGACGGGATCCCGGGGGAGCCGGAGGCGCCGGTTTCTTCTCTTCCTTCTTCTCCGTCAGCTTGACGATCGCCAGCGAGCAGTTGTCGCCGCGCCCTTGGGCGCGGTCGCGCGCGCGCTGGATGAGCAGCTCCGCCGCCGCCCGCGGCGCATGCGCCGCCAGCACGCCGCCCAGCTCGGCATCCGTGAAATAGGCCCACAGGCCGTCCGAGCAGAGCAGGAAGATGTCGCCTGCCTGCGGCGGCACGGCCTCGCCGTGGTCGATGGTCGGCTCGCGCTCGGAACCGAGGCAGCCGAGCAGGACGTTCTTCTGCGGGTGGTGCTCGGCCTGCTCCGGCGTCAGATAGCCCTGCTTGAGCATCATGTTCACGTAGGAATGGTCGGAGCTGCGGCCCACCAGCTGGTCGTTGCGGAAGTGGTAGATGCGCGAGTCGCCGCAGTGCGCCCAATCCACCCGGCCGGGCTGAAACAGCAGCACGCAGGCGGTGCTGTGCGGGTCCTGTTCGCTGGTGAAGCGCGTCAGCTTGATGGCGATGTGCGCCTCGTCGATGATGGCGCCGAGCAGCTGCTGCGGCGTCTCGTCGGACGGCGCGAAGACCTCGAAACTCTGCCTGGCCTTGAACACCACCTGCTCGGCCGCCATGGCGCCGCCGGTATGACCGCCCATGCCGTCGGCCAGCACGGCCATGAGCATGCCCTTGCGGGTGGGATGCGGGAACAGGCTGACGCGGTCCTGCTGCTCTTCGCGGTCGCCGATGTGCTGCGCGGCGCAGGTTTCGATGCTGAGGGCCATGGCTGGGGTTTCAAAAACGATGGGCAGACTTTAACATGCCGGGGCAGCCGAGGAGACAAGCATGCTTTATCCACCCAGAGGCTTCGACCAGGTGCAGGTGGGCGAACGCTTCGAGAGCGCCATGACCCTGACCGAGACCCACATCGTCCTCGGCGCCGGCCTGTTCGGCGACTTCAACCGGCTGCACGTCGACGAGCCCTTCGCCAAGGCTTCGCGCCACGGCGGGCGCATCGCCCACGGCTACCTCACCAGCTCCCTCATCGCGGCCTCCTACGGCATGGTCTTCCACGGCACGGCGGTGGCCTACCTGGAGCACGCCTGCAAGTTCCTCAAACCGGTGCGCGCCGGCGACACGCTGACCACCGTCTGGGAAGTGACGGAATTGAAGCCGAAGCCGAAGCACGACGGCGGCATCGTCGCCATGAAGGCAAGCTGCACCAACCAGCTTGGCGAAATCGTGGCCGAGGCGACGGGGACGATGCTGGTGAAGAACGCCTGAGCGCCGCCCGCCGGGCCGCCCCAAGGGCGGCGCAGCCAGAACCCGGAGCCGCGCAGCGGCGAACCCTCGTCACCCTCGCCCGCGGGGCGGGGGCTGGAGGGTGGGCAATTTTTCCTCTTCTTGCAGCCGCAGCACCCGCCGCTGCACCTTGCCGGTGGTGGTCATCGGCAGGGCGTCGATGAACTCGATGGCCTTCGGGTACTCGTAGGGCGCGAGGTACTGCCGCACGTGGGCCTGCAGCTCGGCTTCCAGTTCGGCGCTGCCCTGCCGGCCCGGCTGCAGCACGATGAAGGCCTTGACGATAGTGCCGCGCGTCTCGTCGGGCGCGCCGATCACGGCGGCGTTGGCCACCGCGGGATGCTTGACCAGGCAGTTCTCGATCTCGGCCGGGCCGATGCGGTAGCCCGCGCTCTTGAACATGTCGTCGGCGCGGCCCTGGTACCAGAGGTAGCCCTCCTCGTCCGTCTTCGCCAGGTCGCCGGTGCGCGCCCAGGCCGCTTCCCCCGTGCCGATGTATTTCTCCGCCGTCGCCTTCGGGTTGTTCCAGTATTCGAGCAGGAACACCGGATCCATTTCGCCATTGCAGCTGCGCTGCACGCAGACCTCGCCCACCTCGCCCGGCGGCAGCACCTTGCCCGAGTCGTCCACCACCGCCACGCGATGGCCGGGATAGGGCCGTCCCATGGCGCCCGGCTTGGGCGGATACGCCGCCGCGCAATTGCCGACGATGTAGTTCACCTCGGTCTGGCCGAACATTTCGTTGATGGTGAGGCCGAGCTTGTCGCGCGCCCAGGCGAAGACCGTCTCGCCGACCGATTCGCCGGCGCTCATGATGCTGCGGATGTTCAGCTCGTAGCGCGCCTTCGGCTCCGGCACCGCCTTCATCATCATCTTCAGCGCGGTGGGGAAGAGGAAGGCATTGCGCACGCCGTACTTCTCGATCAGCCAGAAGGCCTTCTCCGGGTCGAAGCGGCCGCGGTAGCCGAGGATCGGCATGCCGTAGTGCCAGGTCGGCAGCAGCGCGTCGAAGAGGCCCCCGGTCCACGCCCAGTCGGCGGGCGACCAGAACATGTCGCCCGGCTGCGGGAAGAAGTCGTGCGAGCAGGCGAAGCCGGACAGGTTGCCGAGCAGGGTGCGCTGCGCCATCAGCGCGCCCTTCGGGTTGCCCGTCGTGCCGCTGGTGTAGATGATCACGGCCGGGTCGTCGGCGGCGGTGTCGACGCACTGGAAGCGGCGCGAGGCGCGCGCGAGCAGCGTGTCCCAGTCGTGCACGCCGGCCTCTTTCGCCCCGCCGACGCCGATGATGTGGCGCAGGTGCGGCAGCCTGTCCTTCACCGCCCACAGCTTGGGCAGGGTGGATTCGTCGACGATGGCGACGCAGGCCTCGGAATTCGCCAGCCGGTACTCCAGCGCGTCGGGGCCGAACAAGTGGGAGAGCGGCAGCGCGATGGCGTCCATCTGGTAGCAGGCGATGTGACTGACCCCGGTCTGCGGCCGCTGCGGCAGGACGATGGCGACGCGGTCGCGCCGCATGACGCCCAGCGCATGCAGCACGTTGGAGAGGCGGTTGGCCGCCGTCTGGATGTCCCAGAAGCTCCAGGCTTGCGTGTGGCCGGCCTCGTCCTCGTAGTAGAGGGCGAAGCGCGAGCGGTCCTCCGCCCAGCGGCCGCAGCAGGCCCGCGCCATGTTGAAGCGTGCCGGCGCGTTCCAGCGGAAGGTGTTGAAGAGATCGTCGTAGTTCTTCGCCTGCGCGTTCAGCTCCATCTCAGCTTTCCAGTCGTTGATCCAGCAATTCTATCCAGTGCGACACCGGCGTCGACGTGCCGGATTGCAGATGCGCGATGCAGCCGATGTTGGCGCTGGCGACGGCCGCCGGCGCGCCGGCCGAAAGACAGGCGAGCTTGTTGTCGCGCAGCTTCAGCGAAAGTTCCGGCTGCAGGACGGAATAGGTGCCGGCCGAGCCGCAGCACAGATGCGCATCCGCCACCGGCGTCAACTCGAAGCCGGCCGCCTGCAGAAGGGATTCCACGGCGCCGCGCACGCGCATGCCGTGCTGCAGCGAGCAGGGGGAATGGAAGGCGACCTTGCGCCGTGTCGCCGGGACTGACTTTTGCAGCAGCGCCGCCAGCGCCGCCTGCTCGCCCGCCAGCACCTCGGCGATGTCGCGCGCGAGCAGCGTGACCCGTGCTGCCTTGGCCGCATAGGCCGGGTCGTGCGCGAGCAGATGGGCGTAGTCGCGCACGTGGGCGCCGCAGCCGGAGGCGGTGACGACGATCGCCTCGGCACCTGCCGAGAGGTGCGGCCACCAGGCGTCGATGTTGCGCCGCGCATCCGCGCGCGCGCCCGCGTGGTCGTCGAGGTGCAGGCGCACGGCGCCGCAGCAGCCGGCGCCCTCCGCCTCGATCGTCGCGATGCCGAGCCGGTCGAGCACGCGCGCCGTCGCGCCGTTGATGTTCGGCGACATGGCGGGCTGCACGCAGCCGGCCAGCATGAGCATCCTGCGCGGGTGCGTGCGCCGTGCCGCCGCGACTGACTTTTTTCGCGGCAGCAGCTTGGCCTTCAAGGATGCCGGCAGCAGCGGGCGGAAGAACTGGCCGAGCCGGTAGGCCGGGCCGAACAGCCAGGCGCGGGTGAGACCCTCGCGCAGGGCGAAGCGCAAGAAGCGTGTGCCGAGCGGACGCGCCACGCGCGCCGCCGCCACGGCGCGGCCGATGTCGGCCAGGCGGTGGTACTCGACGCCGGAGGGGCAGGTCGTCTCGCAGGAGCGGCAGGTCAGGCAGCGGTCGAGGTGGCGCTGGGTCTTCTCGGTGACGGCGGCGCCTTCCAGCATCTGCTTGATGAGGTAGATGCGGCCGCGCGGGCCGTCGAGCTCGTCGCCGAGCAGCTGGTAGGTCGGGCAGGTGGCGGTGCAGAAGCCGCAGTGCACGCACTTTCGCAGGATGGCGTCGGCGGTGTCGCCGTCCGGCGTGCCGCGGATGAAATCGGCGAGGTTCGTCTGCATCAGAGCTCCGGATACAGGCGGCCGGGATTGAACAGGCCCTGCGGGTCGAAGTTGCGCTTGAGGTTGCGGTGGATCTGCATGAGCGGCGCCGGCAGCGGCTGGAAGGCGCCGCACGATTTGTCGCTGCCGCGGAACAGCGTGGCGTGGCCGCCGGCCTGCGACGCCGCTTCGCGCACGACGGCGGCCGGGCCGTCGAAAGTCAGCCAGCGCAGGGCGCCGCCCCATTCGATCAGCGGCTCGCCCGGCAATGAGAGCGGCGCCGCCTTCGACGGCAGCGACAGGCGCCAGAGCGCGGCTTCTCCGGAAAAGAAATCGTCCTGCTGCTCGCGCACGGCGTGCCAGAAGGCATCGGCCCCGTCCACCGCTTCGCCGCCGATCTTCCCGCGCGCCGCCGCCACTGCCGCGCGGGCGCCGGACAGGCGCACCGTCAGCAATCCGTCATTCCAGCAGGTGGCGGAAATCGGCAGCGGCTGGCCGCCCCAGCGGTTCATCGCCTCGATGGCCTTGTCCTGCGGCAGTTCCAGGCGCAGCGTCGCCTCCGCCGGCGGCTTCGGCAGCACCTTGAGCGAGACCTCCAGCAGCAGGCCGAGCGTGCCCAAGGCGCCCGCCATCAGGCGCGCGACGTCGTAGCCGGCGACGTTCTTCATGACCTGTCCGCCGAAGTTCAAGATCTCGCCGGAGCCTGAGAGCAGCTTCACGCCAAGGACGAAGTCGCGCACCGCGCCGGCAGTGGCGCGGCGCGGACCGGAAAGCCCCGCTGCAACGCAGCCGCCGACGGTGGCACCCATCTCCCCTCTCCCGCTTGCGGGAGAGGGGTCGGGGGAGAGGGCCAGGTCAACCGCCGCGGGGGGGGGGGGGGGGGGGGGGGGGGGGGGGGGGGGGGGGGGGGGGGGGG
>CAYWGD010000038.1:0-42833 GCA_964457335.1 uncultured Enterobacteriaceae bacterium
CCTCCGACCGCCGCGGTCGGACCCCTCGCGCGGCCTCCGGCCCGGTGCACCTCCGCGCCCGCGGCGCCCTCCGGTCCCCTCGCGCACCCCGGCGAAGACGCCGGGGGTCGGCCCCCCCTCGCGCAGCCTCCGGCCCCGTGCGTCCCCGCGCCCGCGGCACCCTCCGACCGCCGCGGTCGGCCCCCCCCACCCAGCCTCCGGCCCCATGCACCTCCGCGCCCGCGGCGCCCTCCGGTCCCCTCGCGCACCCCCGGCGAAGACGCCGGGGTCGGGCCCCTTCGGGGTCGGCCTCCGGCCTCCGTCGGCCCGCCGTGAGCGGTCCGACCGCCGCGGTCGGCCCCCTCGCGCAGCCTCCGGCCCCGTGCACCCCGCGCCCGCGGCGCCCTCCGGTCCCCTCGCGCACTCCGGCGACCCCACACGCCTCGCGCACGCACGTCGAAGGAGGGCCCCCGTCCCCTCGAACGCTCACAGGCGTGCCCACCGCACCCGCCGGCGCAAGGCCGCGCCCCGCTCCGATGTGGACGCCCGTTCCGTCCGACGGCGCCGGCGCAGCCGGTGCGGAGCTCACTCCACCCCCACATACCGGTTCACCACGCCCGCCTGCCCCGTCGTGATCTGATCCTGCCGCGTGCAGCTCCCCGCCGTCGCGCCCGTGCACACGGGGTAGGGGAACATCAGGTTCGAGCCGAGCACGTCCTCGCAGCCCGAGTACCCCCGGCACTCCTCGGTGTCGTCGAGCGCGTCCCAGTACTCGAAGCCGTCCTCGACCGGGTGGTAGAGGCCCAGGTAGTGGCCGACCTCGTGGGCCATGGTCTCGCCCATGAGCAGGATGTCGGCCTGCTGGAATTCCGCGTCCGCGCCGGCGTTCGCGAGCCACGACACCTCGACGGCCGCGTGCTCCGCGGCGGCGTAGGGGCCGGGGATGCCGCCGGCTTCGCCGTAGAGCCACTGGTCGCCGGCGATCTCCTCGCCGATGATCATGAGGACCGACCGCTGATCCGCGCCCTCGTGGAACGCCCGGATCTCGTCGAGCCCCTCGTAGGTGTCGGGCAGCGCCGGGTCGACGGCGATGTCGGTGAACTCCGCCTCGAGCGTCACGCCGACCGCCGCGTAGAGCTCGACCCAGTAGGCCACGGCCTCCTCGACCGCGTCCTCGACGCCCTCCTCCTCGCGCACCCCCTCCGCGTACGCGATCACCGCCCGCAGCCGCCCCTGGTCGAACGCCGCGTCCGGCCGTGTCAGCACCTCGACGGTCACGTCCTTCCCGCCCACGTAGTTGCCGCGGTCGTAGGTGCCGACGACCACCTCCCAGGTTCCCTCCACGAGGGGACCGTCGGCCGCGCGCACGGGCCAGTTGGTCGTGCTCGCGAACTCGGCCGGGAAGAAGGCGTCGGTCAACGAGTAGGACGAGTCGTACCAGTCCTCCCAGTCGAGCACCATCGAGCCGTCCGGCGCGTACAGGTACTCGAGCCCGGTGGTGCCGGACTCCCGGTGCACGACGACCTGGAACACGCCCACGTCCGCGGTCACCTCGACGGGAATCGAAAGGTAGCCGTCCCGATCGCTCTTGGCGTCGTACACCGTCGAGGTCACGACGTCGGAGAGGGCCTCCTCGCGCGTCTTCTCGCCTTCCGTCCCGTCCGGCGTGACACATCCCACCAACAGGAGGATCATGGGAGGATCTCGATCTTGGCCGGAAGCCGCGTGTCGTTGTTGATGCCGCCCCGCACGTTCCCCCCCTTCACGCGCACCTCCGGCGCCCGCGTCGTCGTCCCCCGCGCGTCCACCGCGCCCTCCACCGCCACGCCGTCGAGCACGACGCGCGCGCCCTCGCGCGCGACCACGTCCCCGCCGAGTGCGCCGCCCAGCACGGTCACCTCGGCCACGCCCGTCACGAACAGGTCGCTCCCGAACGGCGCGCGGTTGCCACGGAACGTGCCGCCTTCGACGCGCAACGTCCCGCGGTTCGCGTACACGCCGCCACCCCCGCCCGACGTGTCACCGCGGCCCTTCGCGCGGTTGCCCTCGACGGTGCAGCCCGCCAGCACCACGTCGGAGTAGCCGGTCAGCGCGAGCCCGCCGCCGGCCTCGTCGCTCCCGCCCCGGAGCGTCAGCGCCTCGACACGCACGACCAGGTCGTCGTTCTCCACGCGGAGCACGCTGCCGCCGCCGTTCGCGTCGAGGACCGCCCCCGCCTCGCCGCGCAGCGTGACGCTCGTCGTCAGCACGAGCGGCCCGGCGTGCACGCCCGGTCCGAGACACACCACGCCGCCCGCCGCCAGCGCGTCCGCGAGCGGCTGTCCCGCCTCCACGCGCGCGGTGCATGCCGCCATCGTTCCCTCCACCGGGATGTCCATGTCAGCCCTGCGTCTTCTTGGCAGGCGGGGTGTTGGTCGTCAGGCTGTCGAAGTGCCGGAGGAACTCCGCCGGCGTGATCGGCTTGGGTTGGTAGGTGCCCCAGGGATTGTAGAACTGGAGCTCCTTGCCGCCCACCACGCCCTCGAAGGCGTAGGCGTGGTTCCCGATGATGAACTTGTCGGTGTCGAGCACGCCTTCGTACTCGAACTCGAGCTGGAGGTCCGACGCCTTGGCCGGGCCCTTGCCCTTGCCGAAGGTGAGCTCGAGCGCGTCCTTGGTGTCACCCTTGTAGCCGACCGTCCCGCTGCCGCCGCCGGCGAGCTTCCCGCTCTTGTCGCCCTCGCTGCCGGTGTCCCACACCTCGCCGGCCTTGCCCTGGGTGTCCGTCACGGACACGGTGCCCGGCACGATCTCGTTCCAACGGTGGGTGTGGCTCGCCTTGGCCTTGAAGGGCCCGTTGCCACTGCCGCCGAAGGGCTTCTGTGCGTCGGCCCGCCGCGCGTCCCTCACGCCCGCGTAGATGGCCTTCCCGTCCTTCTTCGCCTGGGTGAAGAAGGGGAGGACGTCGGCCTCCTTCATGCTCGACGGCCGCTTGTTCTCCGACCGCGCGCCGGTGATCTCGGCCATCGCCTGCTCGCCGGTGCCGCCCTCGCCGATCACGTCGTAGCCGCCCTTCCACTTTGCATAGGCCTTCTCGATGATGGCAGACCACATCTTGCCACCCTCGTCGCCGGCGTACGACGGGTCCTTCCGGTTGTCCTTCCCGGTGGGGAGGTACCCGTCGACCTCGATGTACACGGGCTTGTAGGCGCCGCGGCCCTGCTCCTCGTAGAACCGCACGGTGTAGATGCCCGTCGACTTGTCGTACTTCACCATGTCCCGGATGGCGTTGGGCGAAGCGTTCGCCACGGCCGCCATCGACGCGATGAGGAAGCAGTCGCCGGCCGACCCCTGCGCGGTCTCCTTGCCCGTCGGCGCGGTGGGGCTGTGGTCGCCCTCCACCTTGCTGTAGACGAAGTCGTCGGCGAGCTTCGTGTCCTCCTCGTCGCGGGTCAGCGAGGGCTGGTCCGAGAACAGCGAGGCGTCGACCCAACCGACCACGTTCTTCGCGCCGTCGCGCACGCTCACCTTGATGCGCGCCCCGCTCACCTGGAGGACCTCGGCCGCGGCGCCGTCCGGCACGGTGGCCGCAGACTTCTTCCCATCGGCGGCCTTCGACAGGGTGATCGTCGCGCTCGACCCGATCAGGGCGCCCTTCTGCCCGGTGCGCACGGTCGTCGGCCGCATCGGCTCTTGCGCGCCCGCCTCCTGGAGCTCCTCGCCGTCGGGGAAGCTGTTCGCCCCCGACGCCTCGGGGGCAGGGGCGCTGCGCTGCTGCAGGGCGGCGTTGCCGAGGCGGGACTGGCGATCGACCGCGGCGCCCACCGGGCCGTCGCCTCCACCCGTCCGGCCGCGCGTCGGGGTCCGGAGCTGTCGCTGGAGCATGCTGCCTCCGAGGCGAATGGTAAAGCACGGGCTTCCGTGGTGCCACCGGGCGGGGATCCGTCGGGCGCGACCCGCCCGCGGACGGGCGGGTCGGTCGTCCTCCGGGCTCGGCGCAGCGCGCCTCGGTCGGCCGGCTGCGCGCCGGCCGACCGGCGCGGGCGACACGCATCGCCGTGGCCTCCGGCCCCCGACCTCCACGCGCCCGCGCCGCCCTCCGGCCGACCTCGCGCGGCGCTCGGTGAGCCCTCGTCTCGTTCGCCAGAAAATCGACGCGGCGGTCGGTTCACCCCTTGACCTGACAACAGGGCTCGTGTTCAACTGGCGGGACCCCCTGGGCCCGCGCGCCCCCCCGCCGACCCTACGACTCCGGCCGCCCCCGTGAAGCTCGCCCTGCGTGTCATCGCCACCGCCATCGTCGCTTCGGGCGCGGTGGCGACCGCCTACGTCGCTCGGCCCGTCGTCGCGTCGATGTCCGCGCCGGCCCCGGTCGGGGCGCTCGCGCTCGGGTCGGTCGGCGGCGCCCTCCGCGACGCGCCGGCGGCCCCGGCGGCCCGCTCCGCGGCCCTGGTGGCCCCCGTCGCCCGCGCGGCGGTCGTCGCGCCCATCGAGCACGAGCCCGTCGATACCGGCGACTCCGGCGCGCCCGGCCCCGCCACGCTCGCGCACGTCGACCCGGACGCGCCGGTGTGGAACCGCCCGTCCTGGTTCCCGCCGGTCGACGACGTCGATGCGGTCAGCCTCATGGGCGGCCCCGCCTCCGGCGGGCGCGGCCCGGCGCTGCGCTCGCGCTCCGTCTTCGTCTACGACCTCGACGCGGGCGAGGTGCTGATCGACAAGAACGCCGACGTCGTGCGGCCGGTCGCCTCGCTCACCAAGCTCGTCTCGTCGCTCGCGCTCATGAGCGTCGAGCCGGACCTCGACACCGAGCTCTGCGTCGGCGCCGCCCAGTACCCCACCCGGTCGGGCGCGCGCAGCCGCCTCTCCACAGGGGACTGCGTCGGCGGCTGGGACGTTCTCGGCGCCGCGCTCGTGGCCTCCGACAACCGCGCCGCCTATGCGCTCGCGGCGGTGTCCGGCCTCGACATGGACGACTTCGTCGGCCAGATGAACCAGGTCAGCGCGGACCTCGGGATGGAGCACTCCTCCTGGTCGGACCCGTCCGGCCTCGAGGACGAGAACCTCTCCACGGCCCGCGACATCGCGCGCGCCACCGTGGCGGTCGCCGCGCACCCGGTCCTGGCACCGGTCGCCACGGCCCCCTGGTGGGATCTCCACCGGAGCAACCGCGGCGCGCCGCGCCGCCTGTTCACCACGGACCGCCTCGTGGGGCGCGAGGACATCGAGGTCCTCGCCGCCAAGACCGGCTACACCGACACCGCGCGCTACTGCTTCAGCACGGTGCTGGAGACGCGTGACGGCCGCCGCCTCGTCATCTCCCTGCTCGGCGCGGAGGGCAAGCTCTCGCGCTGGGCCGACGTGGACCGGATCCTGCGCTGGGTGCAAACCGACGCGAGCTGACCGCGCGCTCCCCACGGCGTCGCGCGCCCGCGACCGCGCGAAGGCGCCGGAGACCGGTACACTTCCCGACACAGCCGCGCCTCGGGGGCCGCCGCAGGCCAGTTCGCCGCGATAGACGCCCCCGATGCCCACCCCCGTCCACGTCGTCGCCGGCTTCCTCGGCGCCGGGAAGACCACCACCGTCCGGGCCTGGATGGCCGCCCACCAGGGTCGCGAGCGCGCGGCCGTCGTCGTGAACGACTTCGGCGAGGCGGGCGTGGACGCCGCGCTCCTCGGAGACGGTGTCGCCGTCACGAACATCCCGGGGGGCTGCGTGTGCTGCACCGCGCCCGCCGGGCTCGCGCGCGCGGTCGCCACGATCCTCGACGAGGTGCGCCCGGACCGCATCTTCATCGAGCCCTCGGGGCTGGCCCGGCCGCAGGACGTGGTCGACATGCTCTCCCGCGGCGGGCTCAAGGAGCGCGTCGCCCTCGGGCCCACCCTCGTGGTGGTCGACCCCGGCGCCACCGGCCCCGCCGACCTCGTCGACGCGCAGCTCGAAGCCGCCGACGTCCTCGTGCTCAACCGGCTCGATCTCGCCGCGCCCGACGCGGTCGCCGCCTTCCGGGGGCGGCTCGCGACGATCTGGCCGGGGCCCGCCCGCGTGCTCGAGACCACCTTCGGCGCGCTCCCGCCCGACGCCCTGGCATGGCCCGAAGGTGCCGGCCCCACCGTACGGTTCACGCGGGTCCACGACACGCCGTCCACCGACGGCTTCCGCGCGCGCTCCTGGGTCTTCCCACCCGAGGTCGGCTTCAGCTGGGACCGCCTCCGGGCCGTCCTGCTGACACCGGGGATCGCCCGCTTCAAGGGCCTCTTCCGCGGCGACGTCGGCTGGTTCCGCGTGGACGTCGCCGGCGGTCAGCTCCACTTCGCCGCCACCGCCTGGCGCCGGGACAACCGCGCCGACCTGATCGTGGGCACCGCCGACCTCGACGCCGTCGCGGCCGGCATCGAGGCCGCCCTCCTCCCCGCGGACGCGCCCGTCACCGAGGACGGCGTGGCCCTCGTCGACCCCGACGGCTTCGAGCTCCGCCTCTCGCGGGAGGCGCTCGCGGCCCTGCCCGGCCAGGTCCCCGACGTCGGCGCGGTCGTGCCCGGCCGGGCGGGCGCGGGGGTGCCGCTCCGCGAGGTGCTCGGGCTCGTCCCGGCCCCGGCAGGCGCGCGCTTCGTCGTCGTCGCCCGGGACGGCCTCACGACCGCGCCGGTGCCCGTCGAGAGCGTCGATGGCGTCCTCGTCCACACGCTCGACGGCGGGCCGCTCCCGGACAAGCAGGGCGGACCGTTCCGCCTCCTCGCTCCGACGGGGTCGAGCTGCGCGAACGTGAAAGGTGTCGCCCGGATCCGCGTCCTACCGGACTAAACCGGTGGCTGATACAGCTGGATCAGGTTCCCGCACGTGTCGGCGAACAGGGCGATCCGCACCGGCCCCGCCTGCACGGGCGGCCCCGTGAACACGACGCCCGCGTCCCGCAGCCGCGCGACCTCCGCGTCCAGGTCCACGACCTCGAAGGCGGTGAGCGGGATGCCCTGGGCGAACATCGCCTCCTGGAACGCCTTCCCCGCCGGGTTGGCGTTCGGCTCGAGCACGAGCTCGAGGTCCTCGCGGTCCGGCGAGACCACGGTGATCCACCGGTACTCGCCGACGGGGATGTCGTGCTTCGCGACGAAGCCCAGGACGTTCGTGTAGAAGCGGAGGGCCTTCTCCTGGTCGTCGACCAGGATGCTCGTGAGCTTGATTCGCATGGGTCCTCGGGGGTTGGGGGCGGCCGTCCGCCGCCGTGTCGCCAGCATCACGCCGGGAGGCGCGGGCTGCTTCTCGAAAAGTGCGAATCTCAGCGCCAGGCGGCCCAGAGTAGGCTCAAGCAGCCGGGCGCGACCGCGGGGGGGAGGGCCCTCGGGAGCGCGCCGAGCGCGTGGTACCGCCGGCGGTAGCCGGTCGGCGGGACGCCCACGCGGCGCCGGAACAGGTCGCTGAAGCTCCCGAGGCTCGAGAACCCGACCTCCAGGCACACCTCGGTCACGGGCATGTCGCTGAGGACGAGCAGGTGCCGGGCGCGCTCGAGCCGCGCCGCGATGCGGTGCTGGTGCGGCGTCTCGCCGAACACCGCGGCGTACGTGCGGATGAAGTGCCCGCGCGACATCCCGGCCGCGCGCGCGAGCGCGTCGATGGAGGGCGCGGGCTCGGCCGGCTCCTGGAGCAGTGCGCGCGCGCGGCAGAGGCGCGCCCGGGCGTCCGAGGTGAGGTACGGCGTCACCGGACCCCGAGGAGCTCCACGTCGAAGATCAGCGTCGCGCCGGGCGGGATCACGCCGCCCGCGCCGGCCTCCCCGTAGGCGAGGTCCGGGCGGATCTCGAACTGCCGCTTCTCGCCCACCTTCATGAGCGCGACGCCCTGGTCCCAGCCCGGAATGACCTCGCCGGCGCCGAGCGTGAACGTCAAGGGCTTCCCGCGGTCGAGGCTCGAGTCGAACTTCTGGCCGTTGTGCGCGAGCCAGCCGGTGTAGTGCACCTCGACCTGCTGCCCGGGCTGCGCCATCGGGCCCGTGCCCTCCCGGATCACCCAGGACTTGAGCCCGGAGGAGGTGACCTGCTCCTGCAGGCCGGCGACGGAGGTCGGCTTGTCCGTCGGGGCTTGCGCCTCCTTGGCGGGCGTGGCGACGTCGGCGGACTTCTCGGAGGGGGAGCAGGCGAGCGCGAGGAGCAGGGGAAGGAACATCCCCGCGGGATATCTCCCACGCTCCCGGGCGGCCAGCGGGGTACGTTGACCGGCCGGAGGTCTGGATGGGGCTCACTCGGATGGACGCGCTCGGCTGGCGGAGCACGGAGCTCGGCGTGTGGCTCGACCTCTCCACCACGTCGCTCTCCCCCGCCGACGTCGCCGCGGCGGACGCCGACTTCGCGGGCCCGTTCCGCGAAATGGCGGCGCTCGAGGCCGGCGCGATCGCGAACCCCGACGAGGGGCGGCGGGTCGGCCACTACTGGCTCCGCGATCCCGACCGCGCCCCGGAGGGCCTCGGCGGCGTCATCGTCGCCGCGCGCGAGGCCGCCCGCGCGCTGGCGACGGGCCTCCACAAGGAGAAGGCCCTGCGCACCGTGCTCGTGCTCGGCATCGGCGGCTCGGCGCTGGGCCCGCAGCTCGTCGCGGACGCGCTGGCGGAGCCGCACGACCCGATGCGGGTGCTCTTCCTCGACAACACCGACCCGGACGGCTTCGCGCGCGTGCTCGGGCCGCTGGACCTCGACGAGACGCTGGTCGTCTGCATCTCCAAGAGCGGCGGCACGGCCGAGACGCGCAACGCGCTCCTCGAGACGCAGGCCGCCTTCGAGCGCGCCGGCGTGCCCTTCGCGGAGCACGCCGTCGCCGTCACGGGGGAGGGGAGCGCGCTCTGGGCCGCCGCCGAAGGCTGGCGCGCGCGGCTCCCGATGTGGGACTGGGTCGGTGGCCGCACGAGCCTCGCGAGCGCGGTCGGGCTGTTGCCCATGTTCCTCCAGGGCGTCGACGCCGACGCATTCCTGGAGGGCGCCGCGGCGATGGACGAGGCGACGCGCGCGCCGAGGGTCGCGGACAACCCCGCCGCGCTCCTCGCGCTGGCCTGGCACCACCTCGGGAACGGACGGGGCGAGCGCGCGATGGTCGTGCTCCCGTATCGCGACCGGCTCGTGCTGCTCTCGCGCTACCTCCAGCAGCTCGTCATGGAGTCGCTCGGCAAGGAGAAAGACCTCGCGGGCACCGTCGTGCACCAGGGCCTCACGGTGTACGGCAACAAGGGCTCCACCGACCAGCACGCCTACGTCCAGCAGCTGCGCGACGGCCCCGACGACCACTTCGTCACCTTCGTGGGCGTGCTCGACGACGGCTACCACGGCGGCGTCGACGTGGAGCCCGGCCTCGACGCGGGCGACTACCTCCAGGGTTTCCTCCTCGGGACGCGCCGGGCGCTGGTCGACAAGGGGCACCCCTGCCTCACGCTCCTGCTCTCCCAGGTCGACGCCTTCCGGCTCGGCGCGCTCGTCGCGCTCTTCGAGCGCGCGGTGGGCCTCTACGCGCTGCGCATCGGCATCAACGCCTACCACCAGCCCGGCGTCGAGGCGGGCAAGAAGGCCGCCGGCGCGGTGCTCGCGCTCAAGCCGAAGCTCCTCGGCGCCCTGGACGCGACGCCGCGCACCGTGACCGAGCTGGCCGACCGGGCCGGCGTCACCGACCTCGAAGCCGCCTGGTTCCTGCTCACGCGGTTGGCCGCCAACGGGCAGCTGCGGTCCCTCCCGGGCGACACGCCGTCGGCCGACCGCTTCGCCGCGGGGTCGGATTGACGCTGCTGCTCGCGCTCCTGGGCTGCACGGACGAGAAGCCGGGCGCCTGCGAGGGATTTTCACCCGAGGCCTGGGACCCCGAGTGGGAGGAGGACGTCCGTGTCGACGAGGCGACCGCCGTCTGGACCGCGTCCGGCGCGGGCACGATCGACGCCGCCTCCACCACCTGCGCGGCGCCGCCCTGCCTCGCGTTGACCGGCCCCGTGGTGGCCCTCACCGATCTTCTCGTCAACCGCGGGCTCGATCACACCCTCGGCGGCACGCTGGTGAGCGACGTCCCGGTCACCGTGCGCGTGGCCCACCTCGCGAGCGACGGCGCCATGCGCACGCTGGTGGAGACCACCTACGAGCCCGGCACCACCGAGCTCGCCGAGCCCTTCGTCCTGCGCGTCGCGGGCGCCGACGCGCGCGTCACGCTCACCCTCGAGGAGGCGGGCACCGCCACGCTCGACGGCTTCGTCGTCACCGGGCCGCGCTGGGCACCGTCGTCCGCCGCGCCCGCCGGGACCGTGCGGCTCGGCTTCCTCGTGCACGTCGAGGACGACGCGAACTTCGCGGTCGAGGAGGACACGTGGCGCCGCCGCGCCCGCGTGCTGGAGGGCCTCTCGGCAACACTCGCCGCCCACGGCGCGAAGCTCGGCATCCAGGCGGACGCGAGCTTCATCCGGGGCGCGACCACCTGGGATCCGGACTGGGTGCACGCGCGCGAGGACGAAGGCGCGGGCTGGTCGGTGCACATCCACGACGAGTCCGACCCCGCGCTCGTCGAGCCCGCCATCCGCGACGGCCGCACGGCGCTCCGCGAGGCCGGCCTCGGCAGCACCGACCTCAACGGCGGCTTCCTCACGGCCGACTGGAACGCCGCCGCGCTCGCCGGGTTCACGAGCATCTCGGCGTTCAAGGATCCCGAGACGCAGCTCGGCCTCCCGCGCGTGCAGCTCCAGCCCTGGCGGCCCGCCGACGGCGCGGGCGCCGCCGATCCCGACGCCTTCCTCGCGCACGACCCCGAGGGCCCGCTGCTCTACCTCCCCGGGCACGACGTCCGGGAGGCGGACCACGCGCGCTTCCCCGACGCCGCGTCCGACGTGCTCTCCCAGGTCCTCGCGCACGCCCGCGCCGACCACGTGAACACCTGGTACTTCGTGCTCCACGTCGACGGCTTCGGCCCCTCCGCGGACGACGGCGACGCGCTCGACGAGTACCTCGACACCACGTTCGCCGACGACCTCGCGTACTACGACGCGCTCCTCGCGTCGCTCGCCCCCCTCGTCTCCGACGGCGCGATCGTGTACGACACGCCCGTCGGCATGGCCTCCGCGTGGCGTGACTGGAACGCCCCCTGCGAAGAGGAATGAAACATCGCCGATACACGGTGACACATGTTCCTCCTCCTCGCCGCCTGCGCCCACGACTCGAGGCCCGTCGACCTCCCCGCCGAGGTCACGCTCTCGGGAGACGGCGTCACCGTCACGATCGGCACGGCGCCCTTCGGCCTGGCCGTCACCGACACGGGCGGTGAGGTGCTGCGCACCTCCCCCGACAGCCTCGTCTTCGCGCCGGTCCGCGAGGAGTGGACCGTCCTCGGGAGCCCCGGCTGGTTCGGCCTCGAGACGAAGGGGGAAACGTGGGAGGGCGTCGGCGCGCTCGTCTCCGTGGACACCTCCCCCACCTCCGCGACGCTCGTGTACGAGGCCGCCGAGGTCACCGTCACGCTCGACGGCCGCGCCGTCCGCGTCGAGGCCGTCTCCGCCGACCCCGACGCGACCTACGGCGCGTTGGCGTTCGAGAGCCCCACCGACGAGCAGTTCCTCGGCCTGGGCGAGCGCTTCACGCGCACCGGCTTCCGCGGCGCCACGCTCTACTCCTGGTGCGAGGAGGGCGGCGTGGGCGCCGGCGAGGGCAGCGACACGCTCGGCCCGAACGGCGAGTCGATGACCTACTACCCGGTGCCCTGGCTCCTCTCGACGGGCGGCTACGGCTTCTGGCTCGACACGACGTACCGCTCGACCTTCGATCTCGCCGATACATCCGCCGACACATGGCGTGTGTCGGCCGCCGAGCCGCGCGTGGCCTTCGAGGTCTACGTCGACGACGACCCCTACGCGCTCATCGACGCCTTCACCGCCCGCACCGGCCGGCCCGCCTTGCCGGCGCCCTGGGTGTTCGGGCCCCGCCGCCGCATCGGCTCGGGCTCGATGGTCGACGGGGTGCGCGAGATCGAGGCGATGCGCGACCACGACCTCGCCATCACCGCCGCCGACGACGCGGTGCACTTCCTCCCCCACCTCTCCCACGTCGGCAACGAGGAGTGGCTCGCCTCCTGGACCACCGACCTCCACGACCTCGGCTACAAGGCCATCGGCTACTACAACGGGCTCGTGAGCGTCGACGACGAGCGTGCCGCCGCGCTGTACGAGGAAGGGAAGGCGAACGGGTACTTCCTGCTCGGGCCGGACGGCGAGCCGTCGACCGTGTGGCTCATCTCCGGGGACGGCCAGGACGTCGCCCAGGTGGACTTCACGAGCCCCGACGCCGTCGCCTGGTACCAGGGCCTGCTGGAGTGGGCGTTGGACCTCGGCTACGACGGCTGGATGTACGACTTCGGCGAGTACGTCCAGCCCGACGACCTCGCCTGGAACGGCATGGACGGCCGGGAGCTCCACAACCTGCTCCCGGTGCTCTACCAGCAG
This sequence comes from uncultured Enterobacteriaceae bacterium, assembly GCA_964457335.1. GTDB lineage: Bacteria > Myxococcota_A > UBA796 > UBA796 > SXON01 > CAJBVW01. The sequence continues at coordinate 12,405 of CAYWGD010000038.1, forward strand.
GCGGCCTTCGAGAAGATGGAGGCCGAACGTCCGGGGGACTACCTGTACTTCGCGCGGTCCGGCTACACCGGCTCGCAGGCGGTCACGCCCGTCACCTGGAGCGGGGACCCCGCGGCGAGCTTCGAGACCACCGACGGCCTCCCGAGCATGGTGCGCGCGAGCGTGAACCTTGGCGTCAGCGGCGTGCCCTTCTGGGGCGGCGACATCGGCGGCTTCCACTGCATCATGGACGGCACGCCCGAGCCCGAGCTCATCACGCGCTGGATCCAGCAGGGCTCGATGTCCCCGGTGATGATGGACCAGGACGCCTGCACCGGCGGGGACGACAAGCCCTCGCTCTGGGACGACGCCGACACCTACGCCGCCTGGAGCACCTACGCGCGGCTCCACACCCGGCTCTTCCCCTACCTCTGGTCGCTCGCCCAGGACGCCGTCGCCACCGGCGCGCCGCTCGTCCGGCACGTGTACCTGGAGGAGCGCGACCCCGCCTACGCGGCCGAGGACACGACGCATTTCCTCGGCCCCGCGCTCTTCGTGGCGCCCGTGCTCGAGCGGGGCGCCACCTCGCGGACCGTGCGCTTCCCCGCGGGCGCCGCGTACCTCGACTGGGACGACGCCACGGTCCACAGCGGCACCGAGACCGTCGACGCGCCCCTCTCCAAGCTCCCGCTCTACCTGCGCCGGGGCCACCTCGTGCCGTTGTTGCGGGACGACGTCGACACGCTCGCCACCGAGTCCCACCCCGACGTCGTCGGCCCCTCCGACGTCGCCGACTCGCTCGACGTGCGCGCCTTCCTCGGCGCCGGCGACACCGCCTCGATCACGCTCGCCGCGAGCAACGTGCACCCTGCCGCCGGCGAGCTCGCCGCGAGCTACACCGGCGATCCCGTCGACACCGCCGCGCTCCGCGAGGTCGACGACGTGTCGACCTGCGACGCTGGCACCGACACATGTTTCACCCGTATCAGCGACACCCGCCTCCACGTGTCGGCGATCGGCCCGCTCGACCTCGGCGGCCTCACCCTCACGGCCCCCGCGCTCCGGGTGCGCTGGGACGTGGTGCTGGTCCCCTGATTCTTGGGGCAGGGGGGCGCCGCCCCCCCGCAACGCCCCCCCGAACGTGCGGGACGGACCTACCCCCACCCCAACGAGGCCGCGTTCTCGGCCAGCTGCGCCCTGAGCGCCTCCCCCCGGATCCGCTCCATCGCCTCGACCACGTGCACGAGGTAGGCCGGCTCGCTCCGGCCGTGGTGGGGGCGCGGGCACTGGTCGGGCGCGTCCGTCTCGGCGAGGAGGCGCTCGCGCGGCACGCGGAGCAGCGCGTGGACGGGCTTCCGGGCGTTCTCCCACGTGACGGGCCCCGCGAAGGAGACGTGGAGCCCGAGCGCCACGTAGGCGTCCACGAGCTCGGGGCCGCCCGAGTAGCTGTGCATCACGCCGCGCAGCGGAGCCCAGCGCCGGAGCAGGGGGAGCATCCGGTCGTGGGCCCGGTAGCAGTGCAGGATGAGCGGGAGCCCGCTCTCGCGCGCCAGGGCGAGGTGGGCTTCGAGCACGCGCTCCTGCTCGTCCATCGGGACGGGGGTGGGCTTGTCGAGCCCGCACTCGCCGATGGCCGAGGCGCCGTCGAGCTCGGCGGGCACCGCGCGGCTCTCGGGCAGGCACTGCGGGTGCGTGCCGACGCCGAAGCGCCAGCCGTGGGCCCGGGCGAGCGCTCGGAGCCGCGGCCACTGCGCCTCGATCACGCCGGGCACCAGCACCCCGCCGACCCCCGCCGCGGCCGCGCGCGCCATCGTGGCGTCGCGGTCCGCGTCGAAGCGGGGGTCGTCGAGGTGGCAGTGGGTGTCGAACAGGGGCGCTCCCCCGTCCAAGCTAGTTCGACGTGCCCTTGACCGGCGCGTCGCCGCTCCAGGTGATGACGAACTCGGCGCGCCGGTTCTGCGACCACGCGCGCTCGGTGGACTGCCCGTCGAGCGGGCGCTCCTCGCCGTAGGACACGCTCTTCACCCGGCTCGACGAGACGCCGCTCGCGAGCAGGTAGCGCACGACCGAGTCGGCCCGCTTCTGGCCGAGCGCGATGTTGTACTCGGTGGTCCCGCGCTCGTCGGCGTGGCCCTGCACCTCGAGCTTGATGTCGGGGTACTGGTTCATGATGGCGGCGTTCGCGTCGAGGCTGGACTTGCCCTCGGCGGTGAGCGAGGCGGAGTCGAAGTCGAAGAAGACCCGGCTGAAGTTCTTCGCCATCTCGGCCACGGGGGCGGGCACCTCCTTGGCCGGCGGCGGCGCCTCCACGGGGGCCGGCGCCGGCTCGGGGCGCACGTCGGTCTCCACTTTCTTCTTGCAGCCCTCACAGGCCATCATCAGGACGAGGGGGATCAGCAGCAGTCGCTTCATCGGCGGCTCCGGAGTTGGCACCCCTCTAAACCTCTTGACGCCGGCTTGACAAGCGTCCGGCTCCACGTGCGGTCGCATCGACGATTTTTGACGGGGGGGCTGGGATCCGCGGCCTCACTGGTATAGCCTTCGCCGAGTTTCGGAGACCCCTATGAAGATCGCAGCCGGCTGCTTCGGGTGCCTCGCCTTCGTCTTCCTCGCGCTGACGCTCTCCTGGGGCCTGATCTGGTCCAGCGTCGTAACCGCGGCGCCTGAGCTGGCCACGGAGGTCGGCGCGTCCGCCGCCTACGTCCAGTACGTGAACGGCGGCTGCTGCTGCCTCTCCGCCACGATGATGATCGTCTTCCTCGTCGTGGGCTCGATGGGCAAGAAGGAAGAAACGTACGAATGATCCCGGATGCCTGGCGGGCGCTGCGGGGTGAGCCCGTGCGCCCGGCCGAGGACGGCGGGCTCATCAACGTCACGTGGTACGTCGGCGAGCCCGTCCGCTGGGTGGTGCAGCGGCTGCACCCGGCGTTCGCCGCCTCGGTCCACGAGGACATCGAGGCCGTCACGGCCCACCTCGCCGCGCGCGGGATGGTGACGCCGCGCCTCGTCCGCACGGACGAAGGCACCCTGTGCGTGGACGGCCCCGACGGCGTGTTCCGCGCCATGGGTTTCGTCCCCGGGCGCACGGTGCACCGCGTCTCCTCGCCCGCCCTCGCGTCGGCCGCGGGTGCGCTGGTGGCGCGCTTCCACGCCGCGGTCGACGACCTCGTGTGGGACTACCGCCACGTGCGGCCCGCCGCGCACGACACCCCGCGGCACATGGCGCGGCTCGCGGAGGGGCTCGCCTCCGCGGGGTCCGCCACGGGCGAGGCCGCCGAGGCGCGCGCCGTGGCCGAGGGCATCCTCGAGGCCTGGCGCGGCTTCCCGATGGCGCGCCTGCCGCCGCGCCACTGCCACGGCGACCTGAAGATCTCGAACCTCCGCTTCGACGCCGCGGGCGAGCGCGGGGTGTGCCTCCTCGACCTCGACACGCTCTCCGCTCTCCCGCTCGACGTCGAGCTCGGGGACGCCTGGCGCTCGTGGTGCAACCCGAAGGGCGAGGACGACACCGACACGTCGTTCGACCTCGCGATCTTCGAGGGCGCCGTGCGCGGCTACACGTCCGAGCGCGCGCTCTCGCCGGAGGAGCGCGAGGGGCTCGTCGGCGGCGCGGAGCGCATCGCGCTCGAGCTCGCGTCCCGCTTCTGCCGCGACGTGTGGGACGACGCCTACTTCGGCTGGAACGCGGCCCGCTTCCCCTCGCGGCGCGCCCACAACCTGTTCCGGGCCCGTGGGCAGCTCTCCCTCGCCCGGTCCGCCCGCGCACACTGGGGCGAGATCGGGCGCATCTTGCGGTCGTAGGGGGACGGCGCCCCGCCCGCGGCGGGGTGGGTTAGGAAGCGACCGTGCTCCTCCACGTCCTCCTCGGTCTCGCCCTGGCCGCCGACCCTCCTCCGGCCGAGCCGGCGCCCACCGACGGCGGCGCCGAGCCCGCCCCGACACCAACGTCCGCACCCGCGCCCGCCCCCACTGGGACGGACGCCACGCCGGCCCCCGCCGCGCCGGCCCCCACGGGGACGAGCGCCGCGCCCGCTCCGCCCGCTGTTCCCGCGGCGCCCGGAGCCCAGCCCCCGCCGCTCGGGGCCCGGGTCGCCGGCGAGGAGATCGACGTGCCCGAGGGCCAGGAGGTGCTCCGCAAGCGCGCGGAGCTCTTCGAGGCGCTCGTGGAGGAGGGCTACGCCCGCCGCCGCCGCCAGGGGGACGACCGCACGGTGTTCCTCTCGGAGGACCCGTGGAAGCCGCAGATCGTCGTGCACGACGACGGCTGGGTGTACTTCCGGCGCCAGCCGCCGCGCATCCACGCGCCGGGAAAGAGCTTCGCCGACCAGGGGTCGCCGGCGGCCTACCTGCTCTGCATCATCGCGCCGACCTCCTGCGTGTCCATCGGCGGCTGGCTCGTGTCCGACCGCAAGCTCAGCTCGGTCCAGGGGGAGGTGCTCGTCTCCACCCAGGAGAAGATCCGCGCGATGAACGACGCGGTCGCGCGTCGGGAGCTCGGGCGGCGGCTCAACGAGGACATCCCGCGCGACCTCGAGCTCGTGTGGACCCGCGCCGAGCTGGCGCCGGACCAGCGCAAGGCGCTCCTCTTCGAGTACTGGGACGCGCGCACCGACACCCCCGAGGGCGACGCCGCCAAGGAGGCCATCGAGTCCTTCCTGCGCGGGGTCGTGCAGCAGTCCGAGACGCCCTACACGGCCGAGGAGCTCGAGGCGCTCAACACGAAGCGCCAGAGCCTGCGCCCGCTGGATCTCGGCCCCCGGGCCGAAGCACCCTGATTCGTGTTCCCGGCGCGGGCGAGGCGCCGGAGCCGGGGCTCGCGGAGGGCCTCCGGCCGCGCTAACCAGGGGAGATGGACGCTGAGCCCTACGATTTCAAGGGAGCCACCTTCGACCTCGCGGACCCCGCGGATCGCGAGCTGGTGCGCTTCATCCTCTCCCAGGCGCTCTACGGCGAGGCCACGGGCGTGTACTGCGGCAAGTCGCTCTACGCGGCCGGCTCGCTCGAGGCGGCCAAGTTCTACGTGCGGCAGGCCCGACAGGAGCTCAACCACCTCGAGCTCTTCGCGGACATCTTCCGCAAGCTCGACATGCAGCCGCTCCCCGGCCACTGGGTCGTGAAGCTGCTCTCCGCGCACAACAACTACTACCCGCTGAAGGTCATGATGGAGCACGCCCTCGGGGAGGGCATGGTCCTCGACATCTTCCGCGAGGTGTTGCTCCAGACGCTGCCGGACGGCGATGCGCGCGTGGTCGACATCAAGAAGAAGCTGGCGGTCGTCTGCAAGGAGGAGGAGGAGCACGTGGCCTGGGGCGAGAAGGAGACCGTGCGGCTCCTCGCCGAGCACCCCTGGCTGAAGACCCCCTTCTACGGCCTCCTGGAGCTCCAGCTCTCCGTCGCCCCCATGATCGTGCGCGCGTTCGCGGCGCGGGCGAAGGGCCACAAGGTGCTCGAGCACCTCCCCGGCTTCGTCGCGCACGTGCGGGCGCGCATGTGGAAGCAGGCCCAGCGCCTCGGTTTTGCGCCGGCGGAGCGGCCCGGCCTCCCGAAGCGGCTCTGGGCGATGGCGTGGGGCGTCGCGCTCTTCGTCCGCAGCCAGTTCGCGCGCAGCCACAGCCGGCTGGAGCACGTCTACCTCCAGGAGCTCGGCTTCTCCCGATGAGCCTCTACTTCCGCCAGCTCGTGGCCGGCCGCGACTTCGGGGCGAACAACCCCGCTTGCGGCCAGATGCAGAACCTCGTCTACCTGGTCGGGGACACCGATACACGCGAATGTGTCATCGTGGACCCCGCGTGGGCGGTCGACGACATCGTCGACGCTGCCGAGGCCGACGGGATGAAGATCGTCGGCGCGCTCGCGACGCACTACCACCCCGACCACGTGGGCGGCTCGATGTTCGGCTTCACGCTGGAGGGCGCGAGCCGGCTCGTGGGGCGCTGCGGCTGCAAGCTGCACTGCCACGACGCCGAGGCCGAGGGCATCCGCAAGGTGACGGGGCTCTCGACCTCGGACCTCGTGACACACGCCTCGGGCGAAAAAGTATCGGTCGGCGGCGTGGAGCTGGAGTGGCTCCACACGCCCGGACACACCCCCGGGTCCTCGTGCTTCCGGCTGAAGGACGCGCTCGTCGCGGGGGACACCCTGTTCTTGCAGGGCTGCGGCCGCGTGGACCTCCCGGGCGGTGACTCCGAGACGATGTACCACACGCTCCAGAAGCTCCGTTCGCTCCCCGGGGACACGGTGCTCTGGCCCGGCCACTCCTACGGGGGCCGGAAGGCCACGATGGACCAGGTGCTGCGCACCAACCCGTACCTGAGCGTGCCGGATCTCGGGACGTGGCGGCGGGCGATGGGGTGAGCGCGATGCGGTAGGATTCCCGGCATGCGCCTCCCCTTCCTCGCGTTCCTCCCCCTGCTCGCCTGCTGTGTACCGCCGCCCGAGACGGACGGCGCGGGCTTCGACAAGGACACCGTCGACACCTGGGGCGACTGCTTCGACGACGGGGACGGGTACATCGACTGCGGCGGGATCCAGGAAGGGGACTGCGACGAGGGCAACCCCGACGTGAACCCCGGCGCCACCGAGATCTGCGACGAGATCGACAACGACTGCGACACGCTGATCGACGAGGACGTGATGGGCACCTGGTACGGCGACGCCGACGGGGATGGCTTCGGCGACCCCGCCGTGACCACGATCGGCTGCGAGGCCCCGTCCGGCTACGTCCAGAACGCCAGCGACTGCGACGACACCTCCGCGATCCGCTACCCCGGCGCCGCCGAGGCCTGCGACGGCGTGGACAACGACTGCGACGAGGCCGTCGACGAGGACGCCGGCTGTCGTTGAGAACCGACCGCCGCGCTCGCGCCGCCGGGAGTACAATGCCCGCGTGCTGCTCCTCCTCCTCGCCGCCTGCGACATCGAGTCGATCGAGACCCTGAAGAACGGGTCCCGCGACACCGACACCGACGAGCCGATCGACTCCGCCGACCCGATCGTCGCGCCGGGCGTCACGTTCCTGGACCCGAGCGCCGGCGAGCTCATCGCGCCGGATCAGTCGGTCCGGGTGGAGATCCTGACCGGGGACGACGACGCGCTCGACGCGCTCGACCTCGCGTGGACCGGCGCGGTCGTGGAGGGCTCCTCCGTGCCCGCCGCGCCGGACGGGACCGGCAAGGCCACGTTCACCATCGATCCGCTCCCGCTCGGGGACTACACGCTCGGTGTCGTGGTCACCGACCCCGACGGCGAGATCGCCACCGCGGAGGTCAGCTTCTCGGTGGTCATCCTGGACGCCGACGGCGACGGCTTCATCAACGAGGACCTGCGCGGCGACGACTGCGACGACGGCAACGCGGCCATCAACCCCGACGCGACCGAGGTCTGCGACGAGGCCGACAACGACTGCGACGGGCGCGTGGACGAGGGGACGACCACCCCGTACTACGCCGACACCGACGGGGACGGCTTCGGCGACGCGGCAGACCGTGTGGACGCCTGCTGGTCCGAGGACGGGCGCGTCACCGACGCGACCGACTGCGTCGACACGGACGCGACGATCTTCCCGGGCAACCCCGAGATCTGCGACGAGCTCGACAACGACTGCGACACCGAGGTGGACGAGGGCGTGCTGCTGCCGTTCTACCGCGACGTGGACGGCGACACCTACGGCGACGAGTCCGACGTCGCGTGGGCCTGCGTCGCGCCGTCCGGGTACGTCGTGCCCGGCGGGGACTGCGACGACACGACCTCCGAGACCAGCCCGGCGATGACGGAGATCTGCCAGGACGGCATCGACAACGACTGCGACGGCACGTCGAACGCCTGCGGCCTCGGCGGCACCGTGGACCTCGGCATCGCCGACGCGAAGCTCGAGGGCGTGGACGCCGGGGACTACGCGGGCTCGAGCGTGTCCGCCGCGGGCGACTTCGACGGCGACGGCCTCGCGGACCTCTTCGTGGGCGCGCCCGGCGCGGACACCGGCGGCGCGGACTCGGGCGCGGCGTACGTCTTCTTCGGGCCGGTCTCCGGGACGATGAGCGTGGGCGTGGCCGACGTGATCCTGCCCGGCGCCGGCGCGGGGGACGGGGCCGGCTACAGCGTGGCGCCCGCCGGGGACTTCGACGGCGACGGCTTCGACGACGTGCTCGTCGGCGCGTGGTCGAACGACGACGGCGGCACCGACGCCGGCGCGGCCTACCTCGTGCGCGGGCCGAGCACCGGCACCCGCGACCTCGGCGCCGCGGACCTCGTGCTCGTCGGCGAGACGGCCGGCGACCAGGCGGGCCTCGCGGTGGGCTCCGCGGGCGACGTGGACGGCGACGGCAACGGCGACGTGCTCGTCGGCGCCTGGGGCGCGGACGGCGGCGGCGCCTACAGCGGCGCGGCCTACCTCGTGCTCGGGCCCCGGTGGGGGACGGTCGACCTCGGCTCCTCGGACGGCGAGCTCGTCGGCGAGGCCGCGGGCGACTTCGCGGGGCAGTCCGTGGCGGGCGTCGGGGACCTCGACGGCGACGGCTACGACGACGTGCTCGTGGGCGCGCCCGGCACCGACAGCGGCACCGGAACCGTGTACCTCGTGCGCGGGCCCATCACCGGGACCAGCAGCCTCTCCACGGCGTACGCGAGCTTCCTCGGCGAGGTCGAGGACGACGCCGCCGGGATCTCCGTCGGCGCCGGCGGCGACGTCGACGGAGACGGCACGCCCGACCTGCTCGTCGGGGCCTACGGCTACGACTACGGCGGCTTCGACACGGGCGGGGCCTTCCTCTTCTTGGGGCCGGTCTCCGGCGCCACGGGCCTCGCCGACGCCGACGCGCTGCTCGTCGGCGAGCACGCCGGCGACAACGCGGGCTGGTCGGTCGGCGGCGCCGGCGACATGGACGGCGACGGCCAGGACGACATGCTCATCGGCGCGGCCCGCGAGGACAGCGGCGGCAGCGCGGCGGGCGCGGCCTACCTCGTGTACGGGCCCGGCGCGAGCCTCTTCGACCTCGGCTCCGCCGACGCGCGCATCCTCGGCGAGGCAACGAACGACTACGCCGGCACCTCCCTCGCGGGCGTGGGCGACACCGACGGCGACGGCAAGGGCGACATCCTCGTGGGCGCCCCCTACCAGGACTACGGGCTCGGCTCGTTGGCCGGGTCGGCGTACCTGGTGCTCGGGACGGGGTTGTAGGGCGTCTGCTTCTTGGGGCGGGGGGAGGGCCCCCCGCAACGCCCCCCCTCGCTACGAGAGCGCTTCCGCCGCCCGCCGGACCTCCACCCGGACCATCTTCTTGCGCCACGGGGCCGGCGGGAGGTGCGTGGAGAGGGGCTGCACCGCGCCGTACGCGGCCTCCGCGAGCGAGGTGGGAGAGTCGCCGACGACCTCGACGGGGCGCGGGCCGACGGCGCTGACGACCGCGCGGAAGCCGGCCTCCGACCGGGTGGCCGCGACGACGAGGAGGCCGTAGTCGATGGCCGCGCGCGTCCGGAGCTTGCGGTGCACGACCGCGGCGTCCGGGGGCGGGAGCAGCACGCGGGTGAGGAGCTCGCCGGGCTGCACCTTGTGCCAGCGGATGCCGTCGTCGGCGTAGAGGTCGGCCACCGAGACGGCGCGGGTGCCGGACGCGGAGGCGAGCTCCACGCGCGCGCCGTGGAGCCACAACGCGGGGACGGTGTCGGCGGAGTGGGCGGCGTAGCAGCCCTTCCCCTTGGGGGCGACGTGACACACCGAGCCGTCTCGCTTGAGGCAGCCGCCGATGCTCCCGCGCCAGCCCTCGGGCTGGTTGTAGTAGACGCAGCGCGTGTCGAGCATCACGTTGCCGCCCAGGGTCGCCATGGCCTGGATGGTGGGCGTGGCGACGGTGGCGCACGCGGCCGCGAGCGCGGGGTAGCGGGACCGCACCACCGCGAGGCGGGAAACCTCCCGGAGTGTCAGGCCGGCGCCGAGCGCGAGGGTGCCGCCAGGGAGCTCGGTCACGTCGCGGAGGCCCGGCAGGCGCCGGACCGAGACGAGCAGCCGCGGCTGGAAGAGCCGGTGCTTCATCGACGGGAGGAGGTCCGTACCGCCGGCCACGAGCACCGCGCCCGGCTCGGCGAGGAGCCCGTGACACACGACCCACGTATCAGGAGCTTCGAGGGAGAACGGGGCGAACGGGAGCATCAGGTGCCCTCGGAGTCGGACAGGGTCCGGGCCCGGCGCTCGAGCGCCTTGAGCACGCGGTCGGGGGTGAACGGGGCCTGGGTGAGCCACACGCCGGTCGCGTCGTGCAGCGCGTTGGCGATGGCGGGCACGGTGGAGAGCTGCGGGCCTTCGCCCGCCTCCTTGGCGCCGAAGGGCCCGCCCGGCTCGTGCGTCTCCACGATGATGACGGAGAGCTCGGGCGTCTCGTGGAGCGTCGGGATCTTGTACTCGAGGATGCTCGGCGCGACGTGCACGCCGTTCCGGTAGGCCTGCTCCTCGTAGAGCGCCTCCCCGACGCCCATGTACAGACAGCCCTCGATCTGGCCCTCGACCACGGTGCGGTTGAGCGCGCGGCCGCAGTCGTGCGCGGCCCACACGCGGTCGACGGTCACGATGCCCGTGTCCGGGTCCACGGTCACCTCGGCCACCTGCGCGGTGAAGGAGTACGCCGGGGAGGGGCCGACGGACTGCCGCCGGAAGCGGTTGCCGATCTTGGGGGGCTTGTAGCCGCCGGTGCTCCCGAGCGGGCCGAAGGCCTCCTCCGCGAGCCACACCGCGTCGACGAAGCTCACGCCCTTCTCCGGCGTCTCGCGGACGAACACGCGGCCGTCCCGCGCGGCGAGCGCCGCCGGGTCGCAGCCGAGCTTCTTCGAGACGGCCTCGAAGAGCTGGGCGCGCACGTGGTCCGCGGCCTCGATGGCGGCGTTGCCGGCCATGAAGGTGACGCGCGAGGAGTAGGAGCCGAGGTCGACGGGCGTGAGCGAGGTGTCGCCCTCGATGACGCGCACGTCCGGGATGTCGATGCCGAGCCGCTCGGCGACGAGCACCGCGAGCATGTGCTGGCTGCCCTGGCCCACGTCGGCGGTGCCCGAGAAGATCGTGACCTCGCCGCTCCGATCGACCTTGAGCTGCACGCCGGACTGGGAGAGCTCGTTCTGGTACACGGGGTGCAACGCGCCGCACATGTACGCGCTGGCGGCCAGCCCGATGCCCCGGTTCGGGCCGAGCTTGCCGCGCTTCTCGTGGTAGCCGCTCGCGCGCACCACCTCGTCGATGCAGCGGCGCATCTCCACCGAGGGGACCTTCAGCCCGTTCACCGTCTCGTGCCCCGCCTCGATGCAGTTGCGCGCGCGGAGCTCCGCGGGGTCGATCCCGAGCGCCACCGCGGCGCGGTCCATGTGCATCTCCAGCGCGAAGCGCGGCTGGATGGCGCCGTGGCCCCGCTTGGGGCCGCACGGCGGCTTGTTCGTGTAGAGCCGGTGCGTCTCGAAGCGGTAGTTCTCGAGCTTGTACGGGAGCGTCATGAAGACGCCGAGGTAGTAGCTCGTGACGACGCCGTAGCTCGAGTAGGCCCCGCCGTCCGCCCAGGCCTTGAAGTCGATCGCCGTGATGGAGCCGTCCTTCTTGAGCCCCATCTTGAGCCACATCTTCGTGGGGTGGCGGCCGCGGTGGGCGTAGAAGACCTCCTCGCGGGAGAGCACGATCTTCACGGGCCGGCCGAGCTTGCGCGCGAGGTGCCCCGCGCAGAGCTCGGTGCAGAAGGGGTCGCACTTCCCGCCGTAGCCGGCGCCGACCGCGGGCTTGATGAGCCGCACGTCCGACTCGCGCATACCGAGCACGCGGGAGACGTCGCGATGGACGTAGTGCACGTTCTGCGTCGAGGTCCAGAGCGTGAGCTTGCCGTCGGGCTCGGGCTGGGCGAGCGCGGCGTGGCTCTCGAGCGGGACGTGGGTGGAGCCCGGGTAGTTGTAGGTGTCCTCGATCACGAGGTCGGCGGCGGCGAAGCCGGCGTCCACGTCGCCGTAGTCCTGCCACACGCGGCGCAGGACGTTGGATGGCTTGCGGGCCTCGTCGTGGATGAACGGCTTCGCGGGGTTGAGCGCGTCGTCGACGGAGAGCACGGCGTCGAGCACCTCGTACTCGACCTTCACGAGGCGCGTGGCGGCGAGCGCCGTGGCCTCGTCGACGGCGGCGATACACACGACCGGCTCACCGATGTATCGGACCTTGCCGAGCGCGAGCGCCGTCTCGTCCTGGGCGACCGGGATGGCGCCGTAGCGCTTCGGCAGCTCCTCGCCGGTCATGGCGCCGACCACACCCGGGAGGGCGAGCGCGGCGTCCAGGTCGATGGAGACGATGCGGGCGTGGGCGTGCGGCGACCGCAGGAACTTCCCGTGCACCATCCGGGGGAGCTTCATGTCGGCGACGAAGCGGGCCTGCCCGGTGATGCGGGCCTTCCCGTCGATCTTCGGCCCGGAGCGGCCGACGACGCCGCCCTCGGCGGGCTTGCCGGCGTGGGTGTCCGCGGGACCGTGGCTCATTCGGCCTCCTCGCCCTCGGCGCGGCGGCCGGCGGCCTCGCGGGCGGCCGCGAGGATCTTGGTGTAGCCGGTGCAGCGGCAGATGTTGGCGCCGAGCGTCTCCCGGAGCGTGCCCTCGTCGGGGTGCGGCTCCTCCTCGAGGAGCCCGACCAGCGCCATGACGATGCCGGGCGTGCAGTAGCCGCACTGGCTGGCCACGTGCTTGTCGAACGCGGCCTGGACCGGGTGGAGGCGGTCGCCCTGGCCGACGGACTCGATGGTGCGGACCTCGCGGCCCTCCATCTCGACCGCGAGCGTGATGCACGAGAGCCGCGGCGTGCCGTCGACGAGCACGGTGCAGGCGCCGCAGTCGCCCACGTCGCAGCCGTGCTTGGAGCCGGTGAGGTCGAGGTCGTCGCGCAAGAAGTCGAGGAGCGAGCGGGACGCGGGCACGAGCCGCCGCACGGGCTCGCCGTTGACCGTCAGCGAGAGGATGTGCTCGGAGGGCATCGGCGCCCTCTATCCGCCCGTCGCGGCTGCGGGTGTGGAGGGCGGCGTGTACACCGGGGTCGCCCCGGAGAACCAGCTCGCGAGCGGGGCGATCCTCTCGGTGGGCGGCGGGATCCTCTTCGCGATGGGCACCCGCGGCCACGTGGAGTCGTTCGACGGGTTGTACGAGGACCTGCCCGTGCCGGCGTCCAGCGCGCCGCTCGTCGTCGGTAGCATCTGCAGCGGCTGGGGCTGCGAGCACAGCGATGCGGATCCCATGGAGCCCGACCCCTTCGTCATGGGCCTCGGCGCCGCGCTCCTGCTCACCGGCGGCGTGACGTTCCACTTCGGCGCCGAGACGCTGCGCCTCGCGGGGCCGCTCGTCGATCCGTGGGCCGGGTAGTCAGCCCCTCAGCGTGAGCATCAGGGCGCGCCCGGCCCACACCGCCGCGAGCCCGAGCCCCACGTTCGCGGCCACGTTGAGCGCGGCGAGCTTCCAGGCGCCGCCCTGCGCGAGCGCGAGCGTGTCGCCGCCGAACGCGGAGAAGGTCGTGAAGCCGCCGAGCAGCCCGACGCCGAGGGCCGCGCGCAGCGTGCGGTCCGAGGTCCACCCGGCGAGGAGCCCCATCAGGAAGCAGCCGAGCACGTTGACGAGCAGCGTCCCGGCCGGGAAGCCGGGCCAGGCCCTCGTCATGGCCGACGCGGCGAGGAAGCGGCACACGGAGCCGACGCCGCCGCCGAGCGCGACGAGCAGGATCTCCCGGAGCGGAGGGAACATCCGCCCCGCGTACCCCGGCGCGCCTCGCGCTACACTGGGCCCGTGACGCTCCTCCTCCTCATCGCGTGCAGCGAGTACCGCTTCGAGGACGAGCCGAAGCCGACGCACCCCGACATCGCGGTGTTGCTCGCGGATCCTGGCGACGGCGTGTGCCCTGACACCCTGGTCTCGGTCGACCTCCTCAACGAGGGCGACGCGACCCTGACCGTGCTCGACCTGGCGGTCGAGGGCGGCGCGTGGGCGCTCGAGGCCGAGGAGCTCCCCCTGGAGATCGCGCCCGGCCGCACCCACACGGCCGTCCTCCGCGGCGACGGCGGCGAGGGCGCGCTGCTGGTGACCAGCGACGATGCCGACGAGCCCGTCACGGAGGTGACCATCGCGGCTACCGAGAACGCGAGCCCCGCGGCCCGGGTCGTGTCCCCGGCGGAGGAGGCGGTGATCCCGGCGGACGGCGACCTCACCTTCGTCGCGTTCGTGGGGGACGACGACGATGCCCTCGACGCGCTCGCCGTCGAGTGGACCTCGTCGCTCGTCGGGGGCCTCGGGACCTCGACTCCGGACGCCGACGGGCGGGTGGAGCTCGTGTGGGCCGAGGCCGACCGGCTGCCCGGGCCCCAGTTCGTGTCCCTCACGGTCACCGACCCCTGCGGCGCGCAGGCCCAGGGGCTCGCCTGGTACTGCCAGGACGGGCCCTACGAGGTGTACCCGATCGTCGAGGAGGCGTGGCACTACGAAGGCGCCGCGCGGATGGACGACGTGACGCTCACGCTCACGGAGGCGACCGCCGACACCGTGGGCGCCGCGTTCGACCTCTCCTCGCTCTTCGACGGGGACGACGTGGAGCTCGCGTTCGAGTTCCAGATCGAAGGCGGGACGGGCGGCGAGGGCCTCTCCGTCACGCTGCTGGACGCCGATCGGCGCGAGGGCTTCGTGGGCGGGGACGGCTGCGGCCTCGGGTTCGGCGGCGGCGCGGCGTGCACGTCGGGGCCGGCGCTCCCGGGCTGGTCGCTCGCCATCGACACGCACCCCGACGAAGGGGACTGCCTCGACGGGCCGCACGTCGCGTTCGCCGTGGACGGAGACGTGGGCGCGCCCGGGCCGTGCGCCGCGATCCCCGCGGTCGACGACGGGGCGTGGCACACGCTGGCGCTCCGGCTCGTGGAGGGCACGCTCACCGTCACGCTGGACGGCGCGGTGGTGCTCGAGGACGCCGCCCCCGGCGACCTCGACTTCCAGGGCTACATCGGCTTCACGGCGAGCACGACGGACGCCACGAACGCGCACCGGGTGCGCGCGGTGCGCGTGGTCGACTTCCAGTGCGTGTAGTCAGCAGTTCGAGCAGGGGACCTGGACGGAGAACGTGGCGGACACCTCGCCGGCTTCCCAGGTGCCCGCGAGCGAGCCCGTCACCTCGAAGGTCTCGAGATCGATCCAGGTGAGCTCGGTGATCGACATCGTCCAGGCGCTGGGCGTGGCGTCGTACCAGGAGAGCCAGGTGCCGCTCGCGTCCCCGTAGAAGAAGTTCATGCCCTCCGCGGGGTCGGTGAACGTGCCGACGCGAGGGTTCAGGAGGCTCACGGCGAGCGAGGAGGCGTCGTAGCAGCCGAAGCTCGCGCTGATGTCTCCGACCGAGTTGCTCCAGTAGCGGCGGAAGCGGGTGTCGGCGTCGTCCTGATCGCAGGAGAACGCGAACGGCACTCCGCCGAAGGTGCCGGTGACCTCCATCGAGCCGGGGAGCGCCGCGGGGGCGGTGTCCCCCGAGTCCGTCTCGGCCGTGTCCGTGTCGGATGTGTCGGATGTGTCGGATGTGTCGGCGGTGTCCGTGTCGCCGGGCGTGTCGGTGTCGCCGGTGTCGGCTGGCTTCGACGTGTCGGCGCCGGAGTCGACGCATGCGAGCAGGAGGAGCATCAGCGCAGCTTGGCTTCGAGCTCCGCCGGCGTCAACGCGATCCCGTCGAGCCAGAGCCCGTTGGGCCCTTCCACGAGCTCGACGGGTACGCCGCGGCGCTGACACATCAGCAACACACGGGCGAGCTCGCCGTCCCGGCCGTCGCGGGAGATCCGCACGCGCGCCCCGGGGGTCGACACCACGGGGCGCACGGTGACGGTGCGACGCGCCTCGACGGCCATCGGGCGGGGCTCGTCGGATGGCCCGAGCCCCAGCGCCCGGTCGAGGCGGTCGCGGAGGCCCATCAGTGGTGCTTGACGTACTCGAAGTCGATGGGGTTCCCGTGGATGCCCTTCCGGGGCGCCGCGATCCAGTTCGCCATCTTGCCCGGCTCGTGGCAGGGCTTCATGAGCGAGGAGACGTAGGCGCGGTCGGCATCGGACGGGAGCCACGAGGCGATCTTCGCGTCCCACTCGGCTTGGCTGATGAGCTCGCCGTCCGGGTTGAAGGGCAGGTTCGCGTAGATGCCCTGGCGGCGGAAGAAGCGCGACGACGGGAGCTTGATGCGCTCGTCGCTGCCCTCCTCCTCGAGCGCCTGGTTCCAGCGCTTCACGACGCGCTCCGCGTCCTTGATGTAGGACTGGCGGAGGACCTCGTTCATCGCGTTGCGGAGCGGGATGTCCTGCTCCGTGACGGCGCCGTCCTTGACGACCGGCATGCGGTGGAACTGGTTGAGCGCGGTGTGCTCGGTGTAGTCCTTCGCCTCGTTCCACCGGCCCTTGAGCCCCGCCGCGAAGAAGTCCGCCGCGTTGCTCGAGATCTCGGAGCCGAAGAGGTCGATGGAGTAGCAGAACCAGTAGTTGATCCACTTCTGGGTCATGCTGACCGGGATGCCGCCCTGGGCCCGCGCGTCGCCGTTCTTGTCCTGCTTCGCGAGCTGGGCGCCGCGGCGGAGGATGCGCTCCACGCCGGTCTCGCCGACGAAGAGGTGGTGTGCCTCCTCGGTGAGCATGAAGTTGCAGGTGCGGGACAGCGGGTCGAAGCCGGACTGGGCGAGCGCGCCGAGCTGGTACTTCCCGTCGCGGTCGGTGAAGCAGGTGAAGCAGAAGAACGTGAGCCAGTCCGGGCAGGGCTGGTTGAACGCGTCGAGGATGCGGGGCTTGTCGGCGTCGCCCGCGCGGCGCGCGAGCAGGTCGTCGGCCTCGTCGCGGCCGTCCTTTCCGAAGTAGGCGTGGAGCAGGTAGACCATCGCCCACAGGTGCCGGCCCTCCTCCACGTTGACCTGGAAGAGGTTGCGCATGTCGTAGAGCGACGGCGCCGTCTGCCCGAGCCAGCGCTGCTGCTCGACGCTCGCGGGCTCGGTGTCGGCCTGCGTCACGATGATGCGGCGGAGGATGTTTCGATACTCGCCCGGGACTTCCTGCCACACGGGCTGGCCGGCGTGGTCGCCGGAGGGGATGACGCGGTCCTGCTCGGGCGCGTCGAGGAAGATGCCCCAGCGGTAGTCGGGCATCTTCACGTAGCCGAAGTGCGCCCAGCCGCCCGGCTGCGTCGAGATCGCGGTGCGGAGGTAGACGTCGTCCTGCTGGTAGCCGACCGGGCCCACGTCCTTCCACCAGTCGAGGAACGCCGGCTGCCACTTCTCCAAGGCCCGCTGGAGGCGCTTGTCGGAGGAGAGGTTGACGTTGTTCGGGATCCGCTCGTCGTAGTTGATGGACATCAGGTCCTCCGGTAGTCGAACACGGGGCGCTCGGGCGCGCCGAACATCTTGAGGGCGCCACGCTCGCCGACGGCGTTCGGGCGCTGGAAGATCCAGTTCTGCCAGGCCGTGAGGCGGCCGTAGATCTTGGTGTCGCAGGACTCCTGGCCGCCGAAGCGCAGGTTCTGCTCCATGCCGGTGAGCGCGTCGGGCGAGAGGCTGATGCGCTCCTCGATGGCGATGCGCACCTCGTCGTCCCAGTCGATCGAGTCGGGCGTCAGCGTGACGAGCTCGAGCTCCTCCGCCTGCTCGGCGTCGATCCAGTCGTCGGTCTCGAGCACCTCGCCGATACGATCGGGCGTGCCCGGGTAGCGCGCCTGGAGGCGGGTGAGCCCGCTCGCCATGGGGAAGCGGCCGGCGCTCGCGGCGCTGACGCGGACGCGGTTCTCGCCGTCGTCGTCGGCAAGCATGTAGGAGCGGTCCGACGCGAGCACGATCTCGAAGAGGCTGCCGGCGAAGGCGTTGCCCGGCTCGACGATGGAGAAGATCGACTTCGCCATGTTGTCGAGGCGGCGGAGCACGCGGGCCTGGAAGCGCCGGACCTCGCCGGAGAACCAGCTGCCGTCGTCGAGCGCCGCGTCGTGGGTGAGGACCGCCTCGGCGTCGCCCGTGGCGCGCACGGTGACCAGCCCGATGTCGAGGTAGTTGAAGCGCAGCCGCAGGAGCGCGTCGTCGAGCTCGCGCCAGGCGCGGAGCGACCAGGTCTCGGACGTGGCGGACGGGGCGTCGCCGGGCGCCGCGATGGCGAGCGCGGCGGTGCGGGCGACCGGGTCGACCGCGACAGTGACGTACTTGTAGGCGAAGCCGTCCCCGGTGGTCTCGGGGAGGACCGGCGGGAGCGCGATGCCCTTCGCCTCGCGCGGGGCGGCGGCGGCCACGATGGCGGCGGCGCGCTTCTGGATGCCCTCGGCCCACTTCGACCGGGTGAAGCTCCCGTCGACGAAGCGGTGCTTCACGGCGTCGCGCGCCTTGAAACCCTCGGCCTTCGTGCAGAAGAGGTCGGCCATGTCGCGCCGGACCTTCCGCTTGTCGGTGAGGCGGGTGAGGCCGCCGGTGCCGGGGAGCACGCCGAGCAGCGGGACCTCGGGGAGCGAGACGGCCGAGTTGCCGTCGTCGATCAGGTAGATCTCCTCGCAGGCCTCGGCGAGCTCGTAGCCGCCGCCCGACGCGGTGCCGTTGAGCGCCGCGATCCAGGTCTGACCGCTGTGCTTCGTCGCGTCCTCGATGGAGCAGCGCGTCTCGTTGGTGAACTTGCAGAAGTTCACCTTGAAGGCGTGGCTCGCGCTGGCGAGCATGCGGATGTTCGCGCCGGCGCAGAAGATGCGGTCGTAGCCGCCGGTGACGACCACGCAGCGCACCTCGGGGTGCTCGAAGCGGATCCGCTGGACGGCGTCGGCGAGCTCGATGTCCACGCCGAGGTCGTAGGAGTTGAGCTTGAGCTCGTAGCCGGGCCACATCCCGCGGTCCTCCTGGACCCGCATCGTGAGCGTGGCGACGGCGCCCTCCACGGAGAGCTGCCAGTGCACGTACCGGGAGGGGTGGGTGTCGAAGGAGACGGGCGGGAAGGAGACCTCAGCCATGGCACCTGATCCAGATGGAAGTATATTGCAGCCGTGAGCGGGCGCACTGGCAAGATACTGCATGAAGCCGGGCACGGGCAAGCCCTTCCGACAGGGGAGGCGCGGTCCGGTCCGCTGCTCGACCTGCTGGCGGCCCGCGTGCGGGCGCGCCGCGTCGAGAAGGGCTGGACCCAGGACGACCTCGCCCGCGTGTCGGGCGTGAGCGTGCGCTACGTGGCGTCGCTCGAGCGCGGCGACGCGAACATGAGCATCCTGCGCCTCTCCGAGGTGGCCGCGGCGCTGGATGTGTCGCTCGTCTCCCTGGTGGTGGGCGCCGGGCCCGTGCGGGACGAGGCCGAGCGCCTCGCGGGGCTGCGGGGCGATGCGCGGCGGCGTGCCCTGCGGGAGACGGAGGCGCCGGCGATCGTGGCGCTGGTGGGCCTGCGCGGCGCCGGGAAGAGCGTCATCGGCCAGAAGCTGGCGGCCCGCCTGGGCGTGCCCTTCCAGGAGGTGGACGCCGTGGTCGAGGGGGCGGCCGGCCTGCACCTCGGCGAGATCTTCGAGTTCCACGGGCCGTCCCGCTACCGCGAGCTCGAGCGGCAGGCGCTCGTGGGGCTGCTCGGCTCGCGGGGCGGGCTCGTGATGGCCACGGGCGGCTCGCTGGTGACAGCCACCGAGAGCTGGGAGCTCCTGCGGCGGAGCGCGCGCACCGTGTGGCTCAAGGCCTCGCCCGCGTCGCACCTCGCGCGCGTGGAGGCGCAGGGCGACTTCCGGCCGATGCGCGGCCGCGAGGACGCGCTCGCCGAGCTGAAGGGCATCCTGGCGTCGCGCGAGCCCTTGTACGCGCAGGCCGAGCTGCACGTCGACACCGAGGCGCTCGACCCGGACGCCGCGGCGGAGCGCATCACACGGTGGGTGCGGGAGGGGTAGTGGATGCGGGTCGTCGCCGCGCGGACATCGGCGAGGTCGGCGGATATCCTTCTTCTTGGGGCGGGGGGCGCGCCCCCCGCAACGCCCCCCTCCCCGTTGGAGGCCTCGTGACCGAAGCTCGCCGGATCGCCCGGTACGAAGACCTGCTGGACCTGCCCGAGCACGTGGTCGGGGAGATCGTGAAGGGCGAGCTCGTGGTGAGCCCGCGGCTGGCGGGGCCGCACAGCCACGCGGAGAGCGGGGTGAACAGCGCGCTCTTCACGCCGTTCTCGAAGCGTCCCGGCGGCGGCGACGGGCCCGGGGGCTGGTGGATCCTGGTCGAGCCCGAGCTCCACCTCGGCGAGGACGTGCTCGTGCCCGACGTGGCCGGTTGGCGGCGCGAGCGCTTGCCGCAGGGCCCGGCGGACGCGGCGTTCACCGTGGCGCCGGACTGGGTCTGCGAGGTCGTCTCGCCGCGCACCGCCCGGCACGACCGCATCGTGAAGATGGAGCTCTACGGCGGCTACGGGGTCGGCCACGTGTGGATCGTGGACCCGCTGCTCCGCACGCTCGAGGTCTACCGGCGCCAGGAGGCGATCTGGGCCCGCGTCCAGGTCTCCGCCGACTACGTCGGCATCCGCGCCGAGCCCTTCGAGGCGGTGGAGATCGACATGGGGCGGTGGTGGCTGGAGCCGCCCGAGGAGCCCGCCCCCAGCGGACCGGGCGCCGGTTGATCGCTACCGGTTGTCCAGCATCCGCTTGAAGCGCGGCGCGCCCTCCCCGGGCTCGAACGGGCAGGTGATCGTCGCCTCGGCGCTCCGGATGGTCACCTCGGTGTCGGTGCCGGTGACCTCGGTGATGGCCGCGAGCGGGATGGACTGCGCCCCGGCGTCCTCGGAGAGCCGCAGCACCTTCTCGGAGCTGACCGCGCAGGCCTCGGTGCCCCCGACGTTCTCGGCGTGGAACACGTCGGGGATCTCGGTGGGGCCGAGGAGCTTGGCCTCGCGCATCGGCGCGAGCATGCGCGCGTCGATGACGCCGCCGTAGGACACGTTCTGCGGCGCGAGCTCCCCCCCGGAGGTGAGCATGCTGTACCAGGAGAAGATGATCCCGGCGACGCCGGCGCTGAAGATGACGAACAGCACGCCGACGAAGGCGGCGATGCCGCAGCCGGGGAGGCGGCCTGGGTCGACGGCGGACATGGCCTCGCCGGTTATCCCGTGGTGATGCGACCTCCCACCGCGCTCACGATCGCCGGCTCCGACTCGGGCGGCGGCGCCGGCATCCAGGCCGACCTCAAGACCTTCCTCGACCACCGCGTGTACGGCATGAGCGTGCTGACGGCGGTCACCGCGCAGAACACCCGCGGCGTCACCGGCGTGTGGGGCATCCCGCCCGAGGGCGTCCGCGCGCAGCTCGAGGCCGTGTTCGCGGACCTCCCCGTCGACGCCGTGAAGATCGGCATGCTGGGGGACGCCGCCACGGTCGAGGTCGTCGCGGACGTGCTGGCGGCCCTGCCGCGCCGGGTTCCGGTGGTGCTCGACCCCGTGATGATCGCGAAGGGCGGCGCCCCGCTGCTCCGGAGCGAGGCCGTCGCCGCCGTGCGCGAGCGGCTCGTGCCCCTGGCCACGGTGGTGACGCCGAACCTTCCCGAGGCCGAGGCGCTCGGGGCGCTGCCCGGCGCGACCGTGCTCTCGAAGGGCGGACACGCGGCGGGGGACGTGGTCGTGGACCGCCTCGTCGGGCCCGGGCTCGTGCGCGAGTGGCGGCACCCGCGCGTGGTCTCGCGCAACACGCACGGGACCGGCTGCACCCTCGCGTCGGCCATCGCCGCGAACCTCGCGAAGGGCGCGACGCTGACCGACGCCTGCGAGGCCGCGATCACCTACGTGTCAGGGCTCCTCGTCGCGTCCGTCGAGAGCGTCGGCGCCGGGCACGGCCCACTGCTGCACGGCCTCGGCGACCGCTGAGGCGTAGTCGGGGAAGCGCGCCACGTCGGCGCGGGGCTGGCACGTGGCGAGCGCGGAGTGGCTCACCAGCGTGTAGAGGCGCAGGCTCGTGGCCCGGTCGGTGAGCACGAAGTGGCCGGGGTCCCGCCCCTCGGGTGTGCCGATGAGCAGGTAGCACTCGCGCGTGCGCTCGGGGTCCACGCGGAGAAAACCCTTCGGGTCGAGCGTGAACATCGCGGGCGGGCCCGAGTCGAAGAGCTGCTCGTCCCACGGGGAGGCGAACGTAGGGCCTGTCTCAGCCATCGGGCGAGAGCCGGATCACGTGCAGCGTGAAGGCGACGGCGAGCACGATGGAGCCGATGCCGACGGAGAGCGCGAGCGCCATGCGGCGAGTCTAACGCAGGGCGTCCCGGAAGAACGAGGTGAGGCCGACCCGCATCGTGCTGACCGCGATCGCCGCGAGGAAGAGCGACATGACCTTCCCGAACGCGCGCGTGACCGCGGGGCGGACCCAGCGCTGCAGGCGCTGCGCGTTGTGCAGGATGAGGGCGGTGATCCCGAGGTTGAGCACGAGCGCGAACATGACCGGGCCGCGCCCGTAGGAGTCCGCCAGGACGAGGCACGCCGTCATGGTGCCGGGGCCGACGATGAGCGGGGTGCCCAGCGGCACGACGCCGGCGTCCTGGCTGTCGTCGGCCTTGCGCTTCTCCTTGGAGAGCACGAGGTCGTAGATGGCGATGACCAGCAGGATGAGCCCGCCGCCGACCCGGAGGTCGTTCACCGTGATGCCGAGCAGGCGGAAGATGGCCTGGCCCGCGATGGTGATGACGGTCGCGACCGTGAACGCCGTGAGGATGGCGCGCCGGGCGAAGGACTGCGCCTGCGGCACGGAGAAGCCCTCGGTCATCGAGAGGAAGACCGGCAACGCCGTGAGCGGGCTCATCGCCACGAACACGGGCACGAACACCTGATCGAAGGACGCGAACATCGGGGGACGCGCGTTATCGCAACGGAGGCGCTCGCGCCGGAGGCGGTTTGGTCACGTTTCTCATCGGGATCGCGTTGGCGATGGATCCTTCCCACGCGAAGCTCCAGAAAGCGCTGGACGGAAAGGTGGTCGGTGGTCGCGTGGACTACGCGGCGCTCGAGTCCGCCCCGCAGGCGCTCGACGCCTACCTGGCGGAGGTGGCCACGGCGTCGCTCGACGGGATGGGGCCGGCCGAGAAGAAGGCCTTCCTCATCAACGCCTACAACGCGCTGACCATCGACCTGGTCGCCGACAACTACCCGCTCCGCTCGATCCGCGACCTCGACGAGGGCAAGGTGTGGAGCACGCGGAAGTTCAAGGTGGCGGGGGCCGAGCGGACGCTCGACGACATCGAGCACGGGCTGTTGCGGCCGATGGGCGACCCGCGCATCCACGCGGCGGTGAACTGCGCGTCGCTCGGGTGCCCGCCGCTCGCGGAGCGCGTGTTCACCGCGAAGGAGCTCGACGCGCAGCTCGACGCGGTGTCGCGCCGGTGGGCGGCGACCGCCACGCTCGCGGGGGGCGAGCTGCGGCTGAACCCCATCTTCGACTGGTTCGGCGACGACTTCCTGCCCGGCTACGGGGCGGCGCGCTTCGACATCCCCGGCGTGGAGGGGAAGCAGGAAGCGGCGGCGAACTTCGTGGCCGCCTACGCGCCGGACAAGGCCGAGGCCATCCGGCGGGGGGGCTACCGGGTGGTGTACACCGAGTACGACTGGGGGCTGAACGGGCGGTAGCGGGGCCCGCCGCTCCTCCACGGTGACACATCTCATCGTGTGTCAGGGGGGGCGTTACGGGGGGGCTTGCCCCCCCGTCCCAAGAAGATCAGCTACTTCTGCTCGCCCCGGCGCATCCCGGCGGGGCATTCCGGCACGGCGTCGACACGGTAGTAGCCGAGCTCGTCCGCCCAGATCTCGCCCTCGTAGGGCCACTCGCGCCAGCCCTTGCGGATGCGCTCCTCGCGCTGCACGGTGCGGGCGGCCTCGAGCGACTTGCCGGTGTTGGCGGCCTGCTCGTAGAGCATGGTCTTCATGCGCAGGATGTCGAGCGTGAAGATCTCGGTGTCGCCGAGCATGGTGCCGATCTGGGCCTCCTGCTCGGAGATCCGCGCGGCGATGCGGCGGCCTTCGTCCTTCACGAGCTGGTCGCGGCGCTCGGTGACCCACTCGCGCGCGGCCTCGGTGAAGGGGTTCGCGGACACGGCCTTCATGCGGTCGAGCTCGTCGTCGGCGCTCTTCACCGCGGCGATGGAGGACAAGAGCCGCTCCTCGGCGGCGTAGGGCCGGAGGATGGCGAGCGGCAGCGGGTCGTGCTTGCCCGTCTCCACGAAGGTGCGGGCGAGCTCGAAGTTGTCCTTCGGCGACTTGCCGGTCCACGCGGCGAGCGCCGCGTGGGTGTCCTTGTACCCGGCGCGGAAGGCGTCGATCTCCTTGTTCGCCTCGGGGAACTTGCACATCAGGAACATCGAGTAGATGCGCAAGAGATCCGCTTCGGGGAAGTACCACTCGGAGAAGAACGGCGTGTCGAGCGAGTACAACACCGCGAGGGTGCCGTTCAGATCGTCGATGCGGAAGTGGGCCCACGCGCGCTCGAACTGCGCCTGGGGCCAGAACTCGCTGCCGCGCGAGACCATGGCGTAGGCCTGGATGGCGCGCGGGTAGTTCTCGGCCGCGTAGTAGCTGCGGGCGAGGTTGATCGCGACGAGGTCCTTGAAGCGGACGTCCTTGTCGCGGCCGGACTTCTGCGCCGCCTCGAACGGGGTGAGCGCGTCGGTCGGGCGGTTCTGCTGGTTGAAGATGACCCCCTCGAGCGCCTTGGCGTCGGGGTAGACGGGGTCGCCCTCCTTGACCATCTTGAGCATGCCGAGCGCGAGCCCGTAGCTCTTGTCGTGGAAGGCCTCCTTCGCCGCGAGCCAGGCCATCTCGCCACGCACGTCCTCGGTGCGGGCGAGCCCCAGGTTCTTGGAGAAGGGCTCCTGGAGGATCGCGGTGTCGCCGACCTTCTTGGCGGTGGCGAGCGCCTTGGGCACGTACTGGCCGATGTCGGCGACGTTCGTGTCGTCGGCGGCGGCGAACGCGCGCGTCCAGGCGGTGACGGCCGCGTACGGCAGGTCGAGCTGGAGGAAGAGGTCCCCGAGCTTGCCGTAGGCCTCGCCGTGGAAGGGGGCGAGCGCCGCGTCGTTCACGATGGTGACGAGCGCGTCGGCCGCGCGGGCCTTCTGGCCGCTGGCGAGCTGGGTCTCGTACTCGGCGAAGGCCTCGGTGCGCGCCTTGGCGAGCTTCTCGAGGTCCTTCGTGGTGGGCGCCGCCGGGGCGGCGGGCGCGCTCACGGCCGCTCCCGCGGGTGGGGAGGACTTCGGCGCCGCGGACGCCGAAGGCGCCACGGACGCCAGCGGCGCCACGAGCAGCGCGAGGAGGAGGACGCGGCGCATCAGCGCTTCGCCCCGCCGAACATCGAGAGCCCGACGGTGAACGCGGCGTTCTGCTTGAAGCCCCACGTGCCCGACTGCACCCGGTACTCGGTCATGAGGTTGTCGCGGAGCTCGACGCGCACCGCCATGTTCTCCTTGACGAACACGCGCGCGCCGATGCCGATGGGCAGCGTCGGGGCGACGGTGATCTCCGCCGAGGGGAACACGGACTGCTCGAGCGTGGCGCCGACGCCGGCGAGCACGTACACGTCGTGGTGCAGGATGACGCCGTTCCCGAGGTTCATCTTGGCGTAGATGGGGGACCACTGCACGTCCGCCTGCAGGCTCGCGAGGTAGCGGTAGGCCTCGACCGCGACGCCGTACGTGGGGCTCTCGAGGAGCTCGTACTGGGCGGTCTTGAGCCCGTAGCCGCCGCCCAGCTGGGCCTCGACCGCGAAGCGCTCGGAGAGGTGCATCCCGCCGGTGACGGCGAGCTGCGGCGCGATCGTGAAGCCGTCGAAGGGCATCACCCCGAGGTGGACGCCGATCTCCGTCTTCTTCTCCTTCGGGTAGAGGAGCTTCTGCACGACGCGCAGGTCGGAGTCCTTGAGCACGCCGATGTCGACGGGCTCTTCGGCGAACGCGAGAGAGGCCAGCAGCAGGGTGAGCATCGACGATCCGGGAGTGAAGGGGCCTTAGAAGGGGAGCTCGCGCGGGGTTCCACCGAGCGGGCGGTAGTAGATGCGGACGTCCTGGTTGTAGTCGGGGATGGCGTCCCCGTGGAACGCGACGGCGTTCTCGGCCGGGTCGTAGCTCCAGCCGGTGCCGTACTCGGCGGTTCCGGCCTCGACGTCGCCGGTGACCACCTGGGCGGGCTCGACGAGCTCGCCGTCGACGTACACCTCGATCGACGCCACGTCCGGGACGGACTGGAGCGGGAAGAAGGTCAGGAGGTTGGAGAGCAGGTCGCCCAGCTGCTCGAGGCTCGTTCCGAAGTCGGTCGGCGCGCAGCCGTTGTCGGGGTCGGCGAGCGGGATGTAGAGGCCGTTCGTCTCGTCCACGATGCCCTGGTAGCGCTCGACGCCCCAGGTCTGCGCGCTCTCGAGGCAGGAGCCGTCCGTGCCGTCCCAGTACGGGCCGATCACGGCGAAGCGGACGATGTTCGGCATCTCCTCGAAGAGATCGGCGTACTCGTCGACGACCTCCTCCACGTCGCCGGGGACCGCGGCCTCGTCGGTGCCGTCCTTTCGGAGCGAGCCGTCGCCTTCGTCGGTGACGATGACGACGAGCGTGCGCGCGCCCTCGCGGAGCAGGCCGGCGTTGCTGCCGACGTCGGCGCTGGTGAACGCCTGCGCGGCGTTCTCGGTGAAGTAGAAGCACTGCTCGGGCGGGTTCTCGACCGCGCGGCAGAGCGCCATGTAGGCGGCTTCGAGGCCCTGCTCCTGGCCGGTGCCGCAGTGGCCGTCCCACTCGCCGACGCCGCAGAGGCAGTCGAGGTACTCCTCGGAGGGCTCGCCCTCGAGCGGATCCCCGCACACGTAGTCGGGGTTGGACGGCACCGACCCGGGCCAGCAGGTGGCCTCGCAGAGCAGGTTCGTCTGGAACGCGAGGCCGCTGTCGGCGACGCCGCGGCCGATGACGCCGGGGATGTCGGAGGTCGCGTCGTACGCGAGCGTCCCGGCCTCGCCGGGGTCGATGTCGCCCGTCGGCCCGTCGTCGTAGTAGACCGAGCTCGTGGTGATCGCGAGCTGGTAGTCGATGAACAACGAGCCGCCGGTGGTCTCGCGGAGGTAGTTGCCGACGGCGTCGGCCAGCGTCACGGTCGGGACGTTCGAGCCGCCCTCGGTGTTCGTGAGCTTGCCGATGAACCGGTCGAAGTTCGTGGCGAGGTCGGTCGACTCCTCGACCATCGAGTCCGAGTTGTCGATGATGAAGAGGATGTCCGCGTCATTGCTGAAGCTGGCCTGCTCGAAGCCGGTGACGCGGAAGAGCTCGTAGCTGTTGCAGCCGGCGAGCAGCGTGAGAGCCAGCAAGTTCATGGACGACCCGGGGCGGGGGTGCATCTTACTGGCGTGTCCCGGGCATCGGCAACCCGGCGCCTTCGAGCCGGGCGGCCGCCTCGTCGAGCTGGGCCCGCTCCTCGGGGTCCCGCGCGCGTTTCGCGGCGTTCCGGACGGCTTCCGCGGCACCCGGCGGCCTCAGGATCACCAGCGCGTCGGCGGCCGCGAGGCGCACCAGGCCGTCCGGATCCTGCAGGAGGGAGGGGATCCGATCGGTGACGCCCGCCTCCGCGGAGAGCCGCACGGCCTCGGCGCGAACGAAGGGCGAAGGGTCGCGAAGCGCCCGCTGGAGCGCCGCGATCCGCGTGGGCGACGCGCTCCGCGACACCACCTGCAGCACCTCGGAGCGCACCTCCTCGATGGGGTCGGCGGAGGCGGGCTCCAGGCGTGCAAAGAGATCGTCAGGCGCGATCCAGCCGAGCGCCCGGACGGCGAGCTGACGGCTCGCGGGGTCGGGGTCGTGGAGCAACGCGGCCACGGCGTCGACCGAGGACTCGTCGCGGAGCTCGGCGAGGGCGGCGAGGACCGCGTACCGGGTGCGGCCGCTCGTCGCGCGCAGCAGCGGCACCAGGGTGGGGACCGCGCGGGCGTCGCCGAGGCGGCCGAGCGCGCCGACGGCGGCCTGGACGACGGCGGGCTCGCGGGCCGTGGTGGCCTCCACGAGCGGCTCGAAGGCGCGACGGTCGCCGGCCTCGCCGAGGATGCGGGCGGCGGCGGCGCGGGCCTCGGGGGGGCCGGAGCGGAGGCGCGCGAGCTCGCCGGAGAGGTCCGCGGCCACGGTCGGGGCGCCGGCGAGGCTCTCGGCGGCCGTGGCGGCGGCCTCGCGCGCGCCGAGGGCGGTGTCGCGCTGGGCGGCCTTCAGGAGCGGGTCGATGGCCACGCGGTCGCCGGACACGCCGAGCGCGCGGTAGGCCTCCGCGCGGACGAGGGCCGAGTCGTCGTCGAAGGCGCCGAGGAGCGCGGCGGTGGCGGCGTTCGAGCGCGCCCGGCCCAGCGCGTGCGCGGCGTACGCCCGGGCCGTGGGCTCGGGGCTCTCCGCCAGCGCGGCCACGAGCTGCGTCTCGTTGAGCGGGAGCCGGGCGAGCGCGTCGGTGAACGCGCGGCGGACGGCGGGGTCGGACTCCTTGGCCAGCCGCGCGGCGAGGAGGTCGAGGGCGCCGGGGTCCGCGGCGAGGGCGCGGGCGGCGAGGACGCGGGCGCGCGCGTCGGGGTCGTCGAGGCGCGCGGCAGCGGTCGTGGACGCGGCGGCGAGGGCGGGGCGCCCGGGCGGGGCGGCCGTCTCGCCGGGATCGGCGGCGGCGAGCGCGAGGAGGGCGGCGAGGAGCACGGGCGCGGCGTATCACTGCCGCCTCTCGCGGTGCGACCAGACGGCCCGCCTGCGGGCTGTCGCGCCCCTCTCTCGGTGGTGCGACTGCCGACGGCCGCGTCGACGGCCCGCTTGCGGGCTGTCGCGCCCCTCTCTCGGTGGTGCGACTGCCGACGGCCGCGTCGACGGCCCGCTTGCGGGCTGTCGCGCCCCTCTCTCGGTGGTGCGACTGCCGACGGCCCGTCCGCGGGCTGTCGGCAGTCGAGAGCATCCCCGACGTGCGGGGTCTTCCCCGCATGTCGGGATGCACAGTGACTGCCGACGGTCCGCGGTTTCCTGGCGCCCTCGCGCCAGGAACCCGCGGACTGTCGGCAGTCACATCTTCTTGACGAGCGAGTTGATCGTGTTGAACGTCGTCGTGACCTGGTGCTGGATCCTCAGCCCCTTCTTCTGGTGGTACTTGAGGAGATCCGACCAGATGGCGGTGATCTCGGCGCGCACCTGGTCGTAGGCGCGCGTCTCGATGAGCGACATGAGGTGGTTCACGGCCGGCGGGAGCTCGGCGTCCGCGTAGCTCTCGCCGATGCGGGTGACGGCCTCCACGAGCTGCTTGTGGAGCGGGTGCTCGGGGGGCGGCGCGGGCACCTCCTCCGACTCCTCGACCTCCATGCTCACGGGCGACTGCTCGCCGGAGTTCGTCGTCGGGTCGCCGTCCGCCTCGGCGGGCTCGGCCTCGACCTCGACCGGCTCCTCCTCGTGCGCCTCCGGCTCCACGACCGGCGGCTCGTCGGCGGCCTCGTCGGTGACGGTGCGGGCGGAGTCCGCGAGCGCCATGGGGGCGGACACGGTGGCGGCGACCGGCGCGGCGGCGGGGGCGGCGGCCGGCGCGGCCACGGGGGCGGCCACCGGCGGGGGCGCGGCCACGGCCGCCCCGATGGGGGCGAGGCCGCGCTCGGCCAAGAAGCTCGCGGGGTCGCCGAACATCTCGGCGTAGTCGGCGAGCCGGAAGCCGCCCTTGAGCGCGTTCGGGCCGAGCTCGTTGTGGCTCTCGATCACGGTGGCGCGGCCGTTCGTGCCCGGGTCGAGGTGCACCTCGGGGGCGATGACCGCGTCGACCTGGAGCTTGGCCGCGCCCAGGTGCACCGCGTTGCCGGCCTGCACGCCGCGCGCGGTGACGGAGGGGCCCTCGAAGCGGATGACGCGGGCGTGGACCGTGTCCGCCTTGACCGCGCCCGCCACGGTGACCGTCCCGCCGGCGCGGACCGCGCCGCCGTTGGCCCCGCCGCGCACGCCCACGTCGCCGCCGGCCTCCAGGCGGTCGGTGGTGGCGTCGCCGTCGACGGACACGTTGCCGCCCGCGGTGAGCGCCTCGGCTCGCACGTCGCCGCCCACGGTCACGTTCCCGCCGGCCTGGAGCTGGGCCACGCGGACCTCGCCGTGCACCGACACGTCGCCCGCCGCGTGCAGCGTGCCGCCCTCGACCGGCGCGTGGATGGTGATCGAGCCCGCCGTGCTCACGATGCGCGTGAGCGAGCGACCGAAGTTCGTGTGCAGGACGATGTCGCCCTCGTTCTCGATCACCACTCCGGCGTCGGTAATCTGGAAGGTGACGCCGGCGGGGACGACGAAGGGCTGCGGCTTCTTCATGGGGGCCTCGGTTGGGCTCCGCCAGAGGGCGGGGGTGGCCGGTATGCTATGGGGCGGGAGGTCCGGGCGTCAACAACGGACGGATGTCGCTCGCGGCGGCGGGCGCGTGGGGACGGGGGGATCTTCTTGGGGCGGGGGGCGCGCCCCCCCCCCCCCCCCCCCCGGGGGGGGGGGGGCCCCCCCCCCCCCCCGCGGGGGCGCGCGCG
>CAYWGD010000038.1:42843-57192 GCA_964457335.1 uncultured Enterobacteriaceae bacterium
TTTGGTTGGGGGGGGGGGGGTGGGGGCTCACCACGCGGGGGTTGGGCGCGGGGGGGGGGGGGGGGTGGGGGGGGGGGTCATTTGTGGGGGGGGGGGGCCACGGCCCCCCGCAACGCCCCCCGGCGGGGGCGGA
Organism: uncultured Enterobacteriaceae bacterium; assembly: GCA_964457335.1. GTDB lineage: Bacteria > Myxococcota_A > UBA796 > UBA796 > SXON01 > CAJBVW01. Next base: position 42,977 of record CAYWGD010000038.1, read on the forward strand.
GCCCCCGCGCCCCCAGCGCGCGGGCGACAGCCCGCGCGCGCGTGTCGTGCGGTGTTGCGAGCGGACGCGGGGCACGCCCGTCGCTGCCGCTGGGCGCGTCCCGCGCTTGCCGAAAACGAAAACGCCCCCCGTGGCGAGGGGGGGCGTTGCGGGGGGGCTCCGCCCCCCCGCCCCAAGATCGAGCTAGACCGCCGACTCCGTCTCCTTGCCACCGGCCGGGGGCGGCTCCTGCCCCTCCGCGCCCTCGCCGTTCGCGAGGATCTCCGGCGGCACGGGCACGGGGCCCGGGCTGGCGATGGTGAAGGTCACCTTGTCGCCGTCGAGGTCCGCGAGGACGCTGCCCCCCTTCATCAGGCGCCCGAAGAGGAGCTCGTCGGCGAGCGGCTTCTTCAGGTGGTCCTGGATGACGCGGCCCATCTCGCGGGCGCCGAACTCGGGCTTGTACCCCTTCTCGCCGAGCCAGGCGCGGAGCGTGGGCGTGATCTGGAGCGTCACGTCCCGCGCGCCGAGCTGCGCGGAGAGCTCGAGCACGAACTTGTCGACCACCTTGAGCACGATCTCCTGGGAGAGCGGGCCGAAGTTGATCATCGCGTCGAGGCGGTTCCGGAACTCGGGCGGGAAGGTGCGGTTGACCGCGTCGTCCACGCGCCGGCCCTGGTCGGCCCGCTGGAAGCCGGGGCTCGGGCGCTGGCCCTCGCGCACGCCCGCGTTGGTCGTGAGCGCGAGGATGACGTTGCGGAAGTCCGCCTTCTTGCCGTTGTTGTCGGTGAGCGTGGCGTGGTCCATCACCTGCAACAGGATGTTGTAGATGTCGGGGTGCGCCTTCTCGATCTCGTCGAGGACGAGCACGGCGTAGGGCGTGCGGTTCACCGCGCCGGTGAGCAGGCCCTCCTGCTCGAAGCCGACGTACCCGGGGGGCGCGCCGATGAGGCGGCTCACCGTGTGCTTCTCCATGTACTCGGACATGTCGAAGCGGAGGAACGCGACGCCGAGCACCTCGGCGAGCTGCTTGGCGAGCTCTGTCTTGCCGACGCCCGTGGGCCCCGAGAAGAGGAAGCAGCCGACCGGCTTGGTCGGGTTGCCGAGGCCCGCGCGGTTGAGCTTGATGGTCTGCGTGACCGTGTCGATGGCCTCGTCCTGGCCGAAAATGCGCGCCTTGAGCAGTTCCGGGAGCTTGGCGAGGTTGAGCTGCTCCTCGGTGCTCACGGTGCGCGGCGGGACCCGCGCCATGCGCGCGACCACCGCCTCGATCTCCGGCACGCCCACCTGGGAGCCCGGCTTGTGCAGGCGCGCGGCGGCGCCGGCCTCGTCGAGCACGTCGACGGCCTTGTCCGGGAGGTGGCGGTCGTTGATGTGGCGGGCCGCGAGCCGGGCCGCGGCGTCGATCGCGTCGTCCGTGAAGGTGACGCCGTGGTGCGCCTCGAACTGCTTGCGGAGGCCGTGCAGGATGAGGATGCACTCGTCCACGGTGGGCTCGGTCACGTCGATCGTCTGGAAGCGCCGCGCCAGCGCGCGGTCGCGCCCGAAGGCCGCCCGGTACTCCGAGTGGGTGGTGGAGCCGATGCAGCGCAGCTCGCCGCTCGCGAGGGCCGGCTTGAGCAGGTTCGAGGCGTCCATCGACCCGCCCTGGGTGGCGCCGGCGCCGATGATCGTGTGGATCTCGTCGATGAAGAGGATGGCCTTCGGCTTCTCCTCGAGCGCCTTGAGCACGGCCTTGAGCCGCTCCTCGAAGTCGCCGCGGTAGCGCGTGCCGGCGATGAGCGAGCCCATGTCGAGCGCGTAGACGCGGCTCCCCTTCAGCAGATCGGGCACGCGGCCCTCGTGGATGCGGCGCGCGAGGCCCTCCACGATGGCGGTCTTGCCGACGCCGGGATCCCCGAGGAACAGCGGGTTGTTCTTGCGGCGGCGGGCGAGGATCTGGAGCGTGCGCTCGATCTCCGACTCGCGGCCGACCAGCGGGTCGATCTTGCCGTTCGCGGCGCGGGCCACGAGGTCGACGCAGTAATTGGCGAGCGGGTCGTTGCCGCTGGAGGTGGCCGTCTCGCCCTCCGCCGAGCTCGCGCCGCCGGACTGCGCCGTGGACGCCTTCTTCGCGGGCGCCTTGCGGACGCCGTGGGCGATGAACGCGGTCACGTCGAGCTTGGTGATCTGCTGCTTCTCCAGCATGTGGACGGCGTGGCTGTCGTGCTCGGAGTACATCGCCACGAGCAGGTTCCCGCCGTTCACCTCGGTCTTGCCCGAGGACTGCACGTGGTGCACGGCGCGCTGCAGCACGCGGTTGAACGCGGCGGTCTGCGTGGGCTCGTTGTCCTCCGCCTCCTCCTCGGTGAGCTTCTCCATCTTGTCGAAGAAGGCGTCGAGCTCCTGCTCGAGCTTCTTCAGGTCGGCCCCACACGCCTCCAGGCACTCGGCGGTCGTGGGATCGGTCAAGAGCGCGTAGAGGACATGCTCGAGCGTCAACAGTTCGTGCCGCTTCTCACGCGCCACCTCCATGGCGAGGGAGAGGGCGATTGTGAGTTCGCGCGAGAGCGTCATTGATCCTTCACTCCGGTTCGGTCGTCACGAGCAGCGGGTAGCCACGCTCGCGCGCACGGTCCATCGCGAGCTGGGCTTTCGTTTCCGCAATCTCTCGCGTATAGACACCGGCGACCCCTCTTCCACTCCTGTGAATCGAGAGCATGATGCGCGTGGCCTCGACGCGCGTGCGCCGGAACACGGCGATCAGCACCTCGACCACGAACTCCATCGTCGTGAAGTCGTCGTTGTGGAAGAGCACCTTGAACATCTTCGGTGTCTCGACGCGCGTCTTCACGTCGACGCCGGGTGCTCCCCGGGTTTCGCCGTCGTCGTCCTTCTTGTCGGGACCGAGCCGAGGGGGGCTCGCAGCCAGGAGCAGCATCCGTGCCTTCCGCATACGCGAAGGGCCGCACGCGTCTCCGCGGCGGCCCTTCTTCGGGAGTGGAGCGGGTGATGGGAATCGAACCCACGACACCGAGCTTGGGAAGCTCGTGCTCTACCAACTGAGCTACACCCGCAGTCGCGGTTGCTTGTATTCGCGGTGTCTGGATCCCGCAAGGGGCCCCCGAGTGGACGTCCGGGGGCCGCACCCTTATCAGGGGGGGCGTGACGGGCATGACCGAGCCGGTGGCGGGCGGGGAGCAACCGGCGCGGAAGCGGCGTCGGCGCTCGATCCTCCTCCTGGCGCCGGTCGTGGTGATCGGCGGCTCGCTGGGCGTGCTCCAGTCCGACCTGGTGACGCGCTTCGCCGCCCGGGCGCTCGAGGAGGCCGTCGAGGCCGCGATCGGCGAAGAGGTCACGATCGGGCGCATCGAGGTGGGGTACCTGCCGCCCGTGGTCGAGGTGCAGGGCGTCGTGATCTCCCACCCGGCCACGGGCGACACCATCGCGGCGGTGCGGGCCATCCGCGTGGAGCCGGGGCTCGACGGCTGGCGGCCGATCCTGAAGCGCCTCACCGTGGACGCGCCGCAGGTGGCGCTGCACGTCGACGAGGACGGGCTGCGCGAGTTCCGGGGGATCCCGAAGGGGGCGTCGAAGGCGCGGCCGTCCCAGCTGCCGTGGCGGGAGCTCGTGCTGCGCGGGGGCTCGTTCTCCCTCGAGACGCCGGGCGCGCGGGTGGAGGTCACGGGCATCGACGCCGCGCCGGGCCAGCCGGGCACGACCGACCTGCGCGTCGGGGACCTGCGCGTGCGGGCCGGGACGATCGACCAGCGGGCGACCGACCTCTCCTTCCCGGGGATCACGCTGGCGCCGGACGGCGTCGCCATCCCGTCGATCGACGTCCGCACCGACGCGCTCACCCTCGATGGGGGCGTCTCCGTGAAGGCCGGCGGGCCCATCGCGGGCGACCTCGCGCTCTCCGTGGACCTCGGCCGCCTCACCGGCGCCGACCCCGCGGGTAGCCACGTGGTCGGCCGGGTGGACCTCGACGCGAGCCTCGGGGGCACCACGCTCGTGCCCGAGGTGGGCGGCGGGGTGAAGGTCGCGGACCTCGTGATCTGGCGCATGTCTTCCAAGGGAGTGCTCACGGCCACGCGCATCGGGGACGCCTTCGGGCCCTGGCGCTTCGAGCCGGGCGTGGACGGCGCGCCGGACGCGCTCGCGCTCGACGGGCTCGAGATGGCGTGGGGCGAGGGGACGCTCGGCGTCGAGGCCCGCGTGATCCCGTCGACGAAGGAGCTCACCGGCACGCTCTTGGCGGAGGGCATCCACCTCGCGCGCATCCTCCAGTCGGTCGGCGTGGCCCCGACGCCGTGGGTCGACCTCACGGGCGACATCGAGGCGAACGTCTTCGGGACCGTCTCGCCCTTCCGGCTCGAGGGGCCCTTCGAGATCAACGTCGACGACTTCTACGTGAAGGACGGGCCGATCGACGGGAAGAGCGATCTGATGCTCGCGACGCCGCCCGGCACGGTGGTCGGGCGGCTGGACGTCGACGCGACGCGCCTCGTCCTCGACGGGCGGGTGACCACCGGACTCAGCTTCGGGCGGGCCCGCGCGGAGATCGGGTTCGCGCCCTACGGGCCGCTCAGCGTCGACGTGGACTTCCCCCAGCTCGACCTCTCCGTGCTCCGCCCGCTCGGGGACGCCGAGCTCGGCGGCTTCGCGGAGGTCGAGGGCTGGCTCGGCGGGCGCTACGACGAGCCGCTGGCCGCCGAGGCCACGCTCTCGGTGGAGGACGCCGTCGTCCTCGGGCTCCCCATCGCCGACCACCTCACCGCGAACCTGGAGAGTGATCTCAAGCGTCTCCACTTCACCGACATCCGCGCGCGGCTCGGGGAGACCGACTACCAGGGCGACTTCGAGCTCGCGTTCACCGACCCGATGTACATCGACACGCAGGTGTACGTCGGGTCGGGGCACATCCACGACCTCGCGGGCATCTTCGTGGACATCGGCCCGGCGGACGGGCTCGTGTCCGGCACGATCGTGCTCGCCGGCGAGCCCTACCACCTCGACGGCGACGTGGCGCTCCAGCTCCGCGACGTCGACCTCTACGGCGAGCGCTTCGGCACCGGCTACGCGACCGCGTGGATGGACGACGGGGAGCTGACCGTGGAGGCGCTCCAGCTCGAGCGGGGCTCCGAGACGGTGCTGGCGCGCGGCTCGGTGAAGCGGGGCTTCGCGATGAACGTCGAGGTCCTCTCCGACGGGCTCACGCTCCCCGGCCTCGACCACCTCGACGGGATGGACATCCCGCTCGACGGCGAGCTCACGATCGACGCGCAGGTGGGCGGCACGCTCTTCGACCCGGCGCCGCGCGGGCGCATCGCGGCCACGCGCACCTACTACGACCGCACGCGGCTCGCGGACTCGGTCGTGACCTTCACCAGCGACGACGGGATCCTCGCGTGGGAAGGGGGCCTGCTCGGCGAGGCGATGCGCACGCGCGGGACGCTCGGCATGTGGGGCGAGCAGCCCTACGAGGCGGAGGCGCGCTTCTCGGGCTTCCCGCTCCACCTCTTCTACCCGCGCGGGGAGGACGGGAGCCCCGTCGAGGCGCGCGTCACCGGCGACCTCTCGCTCGCGGGCCGCTTCGGCGACACGCCCACGCCCGTGGACATCGAGGGCCGGCTCGACGAGGTGGTGGCGCGCTGGGACGGGCACGTGCTCTCGAACCCGGCGCCGTGGGTGTTCGCGGTGCACGGGACGAGCCTCCAGGTGCCGCGGCTCTCGCTGCTCGGGAACGACGGCACTTCCTTCGGTTTTGAGGGCTACACCACCGGGCGCGGCCAGATGGCCTTCCGCGGGGACGGCGTGGTCAACCTCGACCTGGCGCGCGCGTTCGTGCCGGAGCTCGACGTCGCGCAGGGCATGGCGGACGTGACCGTGGGCATCGAGCGCGCCGCGGACGGCGTGGCGGTGCACCTCGGCGCGGAGCTCGACGACGCCACGCTGCGGAGCGGGTACTTCCCCGCCGACTTCGAGGAGCTCTCGGCGCGGATCGAGGCCACCTCCGACCGCTACGTGATCCGCGACGTGAAGGCCAAGGTCGGCGGCGGCACGTTCGCCAGCACCGAGAGCCGCATCGACGCGGAGGGCTGGGTGCCGCGGCGCTACGAGCTCGAGGGCACGCTCGAGGACGCGCGGGTGCAGTACCTCGACTACCTCCCCCCGATGGTCGGGGACGCGGAGCTCCGCTTCGACGGGCCGGTCGACGACCTGCTGCTCTCCGGCCGCATCGACATCGCGGAGATGGTGTTCACCGACCGCGTGGACTGGGAGGCGATGGTGCTCTCGTTGCGGGAGGAGCGCCTCACCGGGAGCGCGCCCGAGGAGGGCGCCAAGTACTTCAACATGGACCTCGACGTGAAGGCGGACGACACCATCCGCCTCCGCAACAACGTCGCGGACGCCGAGGCGAGCGCGCAGCTGCGCATCATCGGGGACACCGCGCGGCCGGGCATGGTCGGCGAGATCGTCGTGGCGGCCGGCGGCGAGGTGTACCTGCACGAGCGCGAGTTCGAGGTCACCCGCGGCGAGCTCCGGTACATCGACCCCTACACCTTCGACCCCGACCTCGACATCCTGCTCGAGACCGACGTGCGCAGCCACGAGCAGGACTACCACGTGACCTACGGCGTCACGGGGCCCTTCTCCGACTGGCGCACGAACACCGCGTCCGACCCCGCGCTCGCCCAGGCCGACGTGAACGCGCTCCTGCTCTTCGGCGTGACGCGCGAGGAGCTGGAGCGCTACGGCGGGCTCGGCACCGCGCTCGTCGCGGAGACGAGCGATCTGTTGCTCGCGCAGACCGCGCTCTCCCGCACGAACCTCTTCGTGATCGACCGGTGGAGCCTCGTGAGCGGCGTGTCCGAGCGCGGGTCGAGCACCGTCACCTCCGATCTGAGGCTCGTGGCGGAGAAGCAGATCAGCGGCTTCGATCTCACGGTCGAGAAGCGGCTCGGCGTCAACCTGGAGAGCGACTGGTACCTGTCGATCGAGCGTCGCATCGCGGAGAAGCTCTACGCCACGGCCTACGTCGCCACCCGGCAGGAGGGGCGGTCCCTGCCCATCGGGGCGGCGTACGGGGCGGAGTTCAAGTGGAAGTGGGAGTTCGACTAGCGCCCGCCCCGGACCGCGCGGCGCCCCTCCGGTAGGGCGCCCGGCGCGCGTTATGCGGGTCCCCGGCATGCGAGCACCGCGCGCGAGGCGTCGAACGGCCGCGATCCAGGCCGCCGCGGCGGGGCTCGTCGGGGCTGCGCTCGCCGTGGGCGACGCCCGCGCGCAGACGCCGGAGCCCCTGCCGGACACGCCCGCGCCTGCCTCCGACGCGCCTGCCGCCGGCCCGCCCGCCTCCGACGCGCCCGCGCTCCCCCCGGCTCCGGAGCCCGCGGAGGAGCTCGCCGACGCCCCCGTTCCGGACCCCGACCTCCCGCCCGCCGTCCGCTACACCGGCCGCGTCGTGGCCCTGCGCACGCTCGTCGCGCCGGAGGGCGGCCTCCCCCAGGAGAGCCTCGAGCCTCTGCTGCGCGTGCAGCAGGACACGCTCTACAGCCCGCAGGCCGTCCGGCAGGACGTGGCCATGCTCCACCGCGTGCTCGACTTCGCGCAGGTCGAGGTCGACGTGGAGGACTGGGTCGCCTTCGGCCCCGACGGCGAGCCCATCCCGGCGGTGCGCGTCGAGTACCGCGTGTACCCGCCGCCGCGCCTCGCGAGCGTCCGCATCTCCGGCGCCCACGCGATCGCCCGGCGGGAGCTCCTCGGCATCGTCGGCACCGAGGAGGGCGACCCCTTCTTCGCCGACGACGTGGGCGGCGTCCGCGCGGCCATCGAGTCGGCCTACGCGGCCATCGGCTACCCGCGGGCCCGCGCCGCCGTCGAGACCACGGTCGACGCCGAGCGCGCCGTGACGCTCACCATCGACGTGGACGAGGGCGAGCCCGACCGCGTGAACGCCATCCGCGTGCGCGCCGCCGGCTCGCTGAGCGAGCTCCGCATCCGCTACATCCTCGCCCGCCACGGCCTGCTCGCCGGCCGCCCGTGGACCGACGCGGCGCTCCGCGGCGCCCGCGAGGACCTCACGGCCGCGCTCCGCAAGAAGGGCTACTTCGAGGGGCGCGTCACCGTGCAGCTCGACGGCGCCGACCCCGCGTCGAAGCGGCTCGTCGTGCTCGTGGACCCGCGGCGCGCGTGGACCGTCGAGCGCGACGGCCGCGGGCTCCCGACGAAGGGGGCGATCGTCCAGCGGCTCGGGCTCCAGGACGGCGTGCGCATCTCGCGGCGCTTCGGCGAGGAGGCGGCCCGCACGCTGCGCGAGGACCTGCGCGCCCGTGGCCACCTCGAGGCGCGCGTGGACGTGGCCGTCGAGGAGGACGACGCGCGCGTGCGCATCCGCGTCACGGGCGACGCGGGCCCGCGCCATCGCCTCGGCGACACCGAGTGGGTCGGCGACCCCGTCTACGACGACCGCTACCTCACGGGCGCGCTCAAGGAGGCCAGCCCCGACCTCATCGCCCGGGGCCGCATCTCGCCGGAGTCCGTGGACGCCGCGCTCGAGGTCCTCCAGGAGTTCTACCGCTCCCAGGGCTACCTCTCCGCGAAGCTCAGGCGCGAGACCTTCGCCGAGCGCGAGTCGGCCGAGCGCCGGGGCGCGGCGGTGGTGCCCGTCGACGTGCGGGTGCGCGTCGACGCGGGGCCGCGCGCGATCCTGGGCGAGCTCCGGGTGGAGGGGGACGTGGGCGGCGTAGACGCCGACGCGATCTTCGCGGACCTCGTCGGCCAGCCGCTCAACCCCGCCGAGGTCGACACCCGCGTGCGGCGCCTCGTCGAGGCGCTCAACGAGGAGGGCTACCTGGGCGCCGACGCGCGCGCGTCCACCACCCTCTCCGCGGACGGCACGGTCGCGGACGTGACGGTGACGGTGGCGCCCGGGCCCGTCGTGTACCTCCGCTCGGTCATCCTCCGCGGGCACCGCCGCACCCGCCGCTCGGTGGTCGAGCGCGAGATCGACCTGAACCCCGGCGATCCGCTCGCCCCCTCGCGCATCGCGGCCATCCGCCGCCGCCTGTACGAGCTCGACCTCTTCTCGCGCGTCTCCGCCGAGCTCGTGGGCGACGAGGACCGCGCCAAGGACCTCATCGTCGAGGTCGAGGAGCGCCCGAACCTCCACATGGAGCTCGGGGGCGGCATCGCCACCGACCAGGGCGTGAAGGTGTTCGCGCGCGGCGGCCACCGCAACCTGTTCGGGCTCGGCCACCGCCTCACGCTGCTCGGGCAGGCCGGCGTCGGCTGGGTGGGCGACGGCTGGGGCCTCGACCTGCTCGCGCCAGAGTGGAAGGCGGCGGCGCGCTACGAGGCGCCCAACATCCCCGCGCGCGGCGAGCGGGTGGCGCTCGACGTGGTGTTCAACGAGCAGGAGCAGGAGCCGAGCTACCGGCTCGAGCGCTCGGGCGCGGGCGTGGGCGTGCTCCTGCACCTCGGGCTCAAGGGCACCGCGGAGCTCGCCTACGGCGTGCAGGCCCGCCGCCTCCTCGACGTCGACCCCGGCGCCGTCGTCCGCGGCGACCCCTGGCTCGACGAGCTCGCGCTCACCGACCTCGCGGACCCCGCGCCCACCCTCCCGAGCGCCGTCCGCTACCAGTCCGGCCTCGATCTCTCCTTCGTCCTCGACCTGCGCGACGACCCCTTCAACCCCACGAAGGGCGGCGTCGGGAGCCTGCTCGTCACGGTCACGGACCAGATCCTCTCGGACGTGACCTTCGTGCGCGGCGAGGCGAGCTGGTCGTGGTGGGTGCCGCTCGGCGGCTTCGGGCTCCAGGGGCGGCTCCGCGGCGGCGCCGCGTGGGTGCCGCAGGGCGGCGGCACGCTCCCGCTGGAGGACCGCTTCCGGCTCGGCGGCGGCGCGAACCTGCGCGGCTTCGCGCTCGACAGCGTGGGGCCGGCGAACGAGGTGTCCCGCGAGGACATCCCCTTCGACGACGCGCTGGCGCCCATGATCGACTACGCCGGTCGCGACGAGCCCTCGCGCTGGGTCGCCACGGGCGGCGACGCGATGGCGCTCGGCTCGCTCGAGTTCCGCATCCCCTTCGAGCGCATCGGGCTCAAGGCCTGGAGCGGCACCCAGCTCGCGCTCTTCGCCGATGTCGGCAACGTCTGGTTCCTCGACGACGGCGTCGCCGACTCGCAGGCCACCGACCCGCTCCTGCGCTGGTCCGTGGGCGTGGGCGTCCGCCGCGCCACCGTCATCGGCCCCATCCAGGTCGACCTCGGCTTCAACCCGGTGCGCCTCCACGAGGAGCAGCTCGTCGGCTTCCACGTGTCGCTGGGGGCGTTGTGAGCGAGGGGACGCCGGCGGTGCGGCCCGACGAGGGGGTGGGCCCCGATCTTCTTGGGGCGGGGGGCCCGGCCCCCCGCAACGCCCCCGGTCGTGCGGCGTGGGTGGGCATCGTCGCGACGGCGATCGCCGTGGTCGCGTCGCTCGGCGGGGCGGTCGCGTCGCCCGCGAGCCGCGTGGCGGGCAGCCCCACGGTCGACGGCTTCGGCACCCAGTGGTTCTACTGGTTCGCGGGCGAGGTGGCCGCCGGGCGCCAGCAGGCGGGCTGGACCGACCTCCTGTTCCACCCCTGGGGCAAGGACGTCTACACCCACACCGGCGGGAACCTGCTCGACGCCTGGCTCGCGTGGCCGCTCCGCGAGGCGCTGGGGCCCGTGCTCGGCTTCAACGCCTGGATCGTGATCGTGCTCGCGACGAACGCCTGGGCGGGGGCGCGGCTCGCCGCCGCGTTCGGGGTGGGCGCCGGGGCGCGGTGGCCGGCGGCGGTGGCGCTGGTGCTCAACCCCTACGTGCTCGGGGAGATCGACCTCGGGCGGCCCACCCAGGCCTGGCTCGCGCCCGCGGGCTTCGCCGTGGCCGGGCTCGTCGAGATGCGGCGCATCCGGGAGGGCCTCGTCGCGGGCCTGTGGCTCGCCGTCGCGGCGCTCGGGTACTGGTACTACGGGCTCGTGCTCGCCGTCGCGGCCGCGCTGGTGGGGCTCGCGCGGCTCGCGGGCGGCCCGGAGCGGGTGCGGGTGCTCGCGGCGAACGCGGCCGCGGCCGGCGTCGCGGCCGGGATCACGCTGCCGTTCGCGCTGCCGATGCTGCGCGCGCTCGAGGGCGGGCACGTGCCGGGGCTCCTCGCCGTCGACGGGACCGGCCCGCTCGCGCCGCTCGCGCTCCGCACCGTGGAGGGCGACGAGCAGGGCCTCTACGTGGTCGCCCCGCTGCGGGTGGCCGCGGGATCGTTGCTCGACGACGGCGGGCTGCGCTTCAACCCGGGCATCCCGGCGCTCTTCGGGGTCCACCTCCTCGTGGCGGCGGTCGGGTGCGGGCTCCTCCTCTGGGGCGTCGCGGGGAGGGACGGGGCGCCGGACACGGCACGGCGGGGGGCGTTGCGGGGGGCGCCCCCCCGCCCCAAGAACAAGCTCTCCTGGATCTGGCTCCCGCTCGCGCTGGGCGGCGCGCTCGTCGTCGCGAGCGGCCCCGCGTTCGTGGTGGGGGACGCGCTCGTGCCGAACCGCGCGTGGATCGCGCTCGTGGCGGAGGTGGACGCGCTCCGCCGCTGGTGGTGGCCGGGGCGGGCCGTGTTCCTCGTACACGTGCTCGTGGCGCCGCTCCTGGCGGTCGTGCTCGCGGCGGTGCCGTGGCGGCGGGGCGCGCGCGTGCTGGCCGGGCTGGGGCTCCTCGCCGTGCTGCTCGCGCCCCTGCGGCGGGAGGCGCTCCTCCCCATGGCGACGTGGGACGCGGCCGTGCCCGACACGCTCGCGTGCCTCGCGGCGGCGCCCCCGGGGGCGGTCATCGACGTGCCGCTGCTCGTGGACCAGAAGAACCTGTGGTTCCAGACGGTGCACCGCCACCCCATCCTCGGGGGCATGCTCCTGAAGAAGCCGGCCTTCGCCCCGGCGGCCTTCGCGGCGTTCCGCCACGAGGACCCGCTCGTGGCGGCGCTCGACCTCATCGGCGAGAAGCACTACACGCGGGACGTCGCGCCGGCCACGGAGGCCCAGCGCATGGCGCTCGTGGCCCGCGGCTACCGCTACGTGCTCGCGCGGGTCGACGCCTTCGCGCGCCCGCGCACCGACGCGCGCGGGCAGACCACGTGGGTCTCCGAGTGGTCGCGACCACGCCGCCAGCTCCTGTCCCTGCTCGGCCCGCCCGCGGCCGAGGACGCGGCGCTGGCGGCCTGGACGCTCGACGGCGCGCCGCTTTGTGGCGATTCCGGCGGGGATTGACCTCGGGGCGGCGGCACGTGGGCGCCGGACGGACCCGCGCCGCGCCGCTGTGGACCTGGAAAACGGGCACGGCCCCCTCCCCGTGGGGGGAGAGGGCCGTGGTTCGCGGGGCCCGGGGCCCCGAGGCGCCGACTAGAGCGACCAGCTCGACCCGGGGCCGCCGTACGCGCCCTGGTCGTTCCGGGTGCCGTCCGCGTCGTTGGAGGACGAGGCCGAGTCGCCGGCGTTGATGGAGCTCGACGAGCTGCGGAGCGTGAAGTCGTCGTTGTAGGCGTTCCCGTCGCAGGAGACCGACGTGAAGTTGTTCCCGCTGGAGACGGCGCCCGTGCCCGCCGAGAGGGTGCCGCCGTACCCGCTGCCGCCGCCGTTGTACACGTTGTCGTAGGACTGCGTGCCCGAGCCGCCGGCACCGTAGACGAGCGGCACCGTGGTGGTGGCCTCGACGATCGAGTTGTACAGGTTGAACGTCGTCGAGGTGGCGATGTAGGCCTGCGAGCCGCGCGCCGAGCCGGAGGTGCTCGAGGAGTTGCCGTAGAACACGGTGTTCGTGAAGTCCGCCGTGCCCGAGGACTCGGTGTAGAGACCGCCGCCGTCGGTGTCCGCCGTGTTGCAGTGCAGGATGGCGTTGGTGAACGAGGCGGACGCACCGCTGAGGTTCACGCCGCCGCCGTCCGTCGCGTCGTTCTCGCTGACGTAGCCCTCGGAGAAGGCGAAGCTCGAGGAGAGCTCCGCGAAGATGCCGCCGCCCTGGTCCGCGTAGTTGCCCTCGATGACCGTGGTGGCGAACGTCGCGTTCGAGTTCTGGAGGCAGACGCCGCCGCCGTAGCTGTAGAGCCAGTTCTGCTCGTAGCGGCTCCCGCTCACGGGGGTCTGCTCGAACGCGGGCAGCGTGTTGTCGCGGATGACCGTGTCGTAGAACTCGGGGTCGTCCCCGTTCACGTAGACGCCGCCGCCGCAGTACTCGTAGGTGTAGACCGTGCAGGTCGTGCGCCCGGAGTGCGAGGCCGAGGAGTCCGCGCAGGTGGTGCTCGAGGACGAGCTCGTGTACGCGCCGGTGCCGCCGGTGATCGTGAAGCCGTGGATGGTCGGCGCCGCGTTCGAGCCGGAGTCGATCGTGACCGTCGCGCCGCAGGCCGTCGGGTTGGACGAGCTGCAGGTGGACAGGTTCGCATCGATCGTCGTCACGTCCGAGCCCTCGACACCCCACACGTCGATCGACTTGCCGCCGAGGTCGATCTGCTCGAGGTAGGTGCCCGAGTAGGCCACGACGCACTCGTTGGCCTGGTCGATCGCGTCCTGCAGCGAGTCGAAGGGGCTTCCGAGCGTGCCGGACCCGGAGGAGGAGCCGGAGATCGGGTCGGCCACGACCGGCTCGACGCGGTCGGAGTCGTTGCAGTCGTACCAGTTCTCGGCGTAGCCGCTCGGGAGCTCGCAGTCGGAGACCGTGTTCGTCGGATCGCCGAACCCGTCGGAGTCGTTGTCCGCGTAGTAGGTCGTGCCGTCGCTCACGTTGTCGTCGATCGTGCCGTCGCAGTCGTTGTCGAGATCGTCGCAGATCTCGGTCGCGCCCGGGTACGAGATCGAGCTGGTGTCGAGGCAGTCGGTGTTGTCCGCGACGTAGCCGGAGGGCACCGTGCAGGAGACATCGCTGACGGAGGGGTTGCCGTAGCTGTCGCCGTCGGTGTCGGCGTACCAGGTGCTCGCGTCGGCCGCCGAGTCCTCGTCCACCGTGCCGTCGCAGTCGTCGTCGATGCTGTTGCAGTACTCGGTGGCGCCGGGGTTGGTCAGCGCGCGGGTGTCGTCGCAGTCCGTGTTGTTCGACGTGTAGCCGGAGGGGAGGCTGCAGCTGCGCGTCGAGGTGGTGCTGCCGTAGGCGTCGCCGTCGGCGTCGAGGTACCAGGTGCTGGCGTCGAGCGCGGCGTTCTCGTCGACCGTGCCGTCGCAGTCGTCGTCGTAGCTGTTGCAGTACTCGGGCGCGCCCGGGTAGG
>CAYWGD010000039.1:0-56678 GCA_964457335.1 uncultured Enterobacteriaceae bacterium
GCTGAGCGACCGCTGAGGCGCGGCTGCGCGGCTGACGAGGGCGCAGGTTGAAACCGGTGACCGAGGAAGACGCGCGGCCGCGCCCAGCGGACGCCAGCGCACGACGGGAGCATTCTCCCGAACGCTCCTACCTCCCGCTCGCCCCGCGGCGCCGCCGCCGCGCGAGGGCCATCGCGACGAGGCCGGCCGCGACGAGGCCGGCTTCGAGCGTCGCGGGGGTGGCGCCGCCGCCGGGCGCCGCGCAGCCGGCGCAGCCTTCAGCCCCGGGCCGCGGGCTGCCCGTGTCGTCCCCGGCGGGGGCGGCGGTGTCCGTGTCGTCGGAGCCCGCCGTGTCGGTGTCGCCGGGCGGGGCCGTGTCGGTGTCGCCGGGCTCGCCCGTGTCGTCCGCGCCCGTGTCGGCCGGGTCGTCGGCGAGCACACGCTCCACCCAGCCGAGGGTGTCGGCGTCGATGTAGCGCTGCCCGACAGCCGCCATCCACCGATTCTCGAGCGGGTCGGCCTCGGCCTCGTCGAGGAGGAGCTGGCCCGTGATCGGGCTCGCGTAGAGCAGGTCGAGGTGGGAGAGGTTGGCCACGTAGGTCTCTGAGACCGTGGCGCCCCGCGCGCCCAGCCGCTCGCCCGCGGTCGCGCTGTCCACGAACACGAGGCCGTCGCTCGGCCCGGTGATCTCCCCGAGCACGAGGTCCCCGGACGCGAGCCCGTGCACCTCGTCCTCGGCGATCCCCACGGCGAGGAGCCCGTCCCCCGTGGCGTCGGCCAGGAGCGCCGACCACACGTCCACACCCGCCGACGCCATGTCGACCCACTCCTGGCCGAACCAGGTGACGAGCAGGTCCTCCGTGCCGTTCGGCATCAGGGGATTCTCGCCGGCCAACACGAAGAGCTCGACCGTCGGGTCCACGCCCGCCGCGGCGAGCCGCTCCAGCAGGTCGCCCCCCGCGTCGATCGCGACGTCGATGCCGTCCGAGTACGAGGAGTAGCCGTAGCCGCCCTCGTAGGTGGTGTACCAGTCGGGCTGCAGCGCGTAGGCGCCGAGCCAGGGGAGGCTGCCGGGGAGCGGGGCGTCCTGCCGCAGGAGGAGCTGCCGCTGGCCGGGGAAGAGGTCCCCCGCCCCGGGCAGGAAGTCCTGCTCGCGGAGGTCCGTCGACACGCCCGGGACGCTCGTCGTGTACGGGTAGTAGGTCCGCCACGAGGTCGGCGCGAAGGCGGTGTCCGCGACGGTGCCCACCAGGTTCGCGAGCGGCCAGCGGAAGCCCGTGTCGATGCCGCCCAGCGGGGTGGCGATGAACACGGAGCGGCGCACGTCCCCGCGGTAGGGCGTGCCGCTCGCCTCGTAGGCGGCGGCGCCCCACTCCGCGCCGGCGTGGTGCGACAGGTACACCGCGACCGCGATCCCGCCCTTGGAGTGCGACACCACGTCGACCTGCGCGGCGCCCGTGAGCGCCTTCACCCGGGCCACCGCGTCCGCCACGACCTCCGCCTGCTCGAACACGTCCCCGTGCGGGTGCGCGAACGTGACGGCGTACACGGGGCGCCCCGCGAGGTCCATCCGCGTGGCCATCGTGACGAAGCCGCGGCTCGCGTTGTCGCCCGCGCCCGGGACGAACAGGACCGGGGTGCCGGTGGCGGTGGCCGCGTGCACCCCGTGGTGGAGCAGGAAGGTCGAGCCGGGCGGGGTGGAGGTGCCGAAGAGCGCGCCGATCCAGGGGGCGTAGGCCGTGTTCTCCGCCCAGGCCGTGACCGCGTTGAACTCCCCCTGCGTGAACAGGTCCGGGTGGGCGTCCACGTGGCGCTCGACCGCGCTCCAGAGCTGGATCGTGCCGGTGGCGTCGAACACCTCGTCGCCCGTGAAGACGGCGTCGGGGCTCCCCGGGTCGAACGACGGCGAGGCGAGCGCCGCGGCGAGGAGGGCGATCAGGGCGATGAGGGCGATCACTTCAGGAACTCCTGCAGCGCCGCGTTGAAGGGCTCGGGGGCGTCGTGGTGCACCGTGTGGCCGGCGCCCGGGATCATCACCAAGCGCGCGCCGGGGATGCGCTCCTCGGCGATGCGGGCGATCGACCGCGTCGCCCCGCCCGTGAAGATCGGGTTCGGGATCATCCGGTCCGCGGCGCCGAACACCACGAGCGTGGGCACCCCGATCGCCGCGAGCCGATCGCGGACCGGGAAGTCCAGCATCCCCGCGACCGACCGCGCGACCGCCACGCTCGTCCCCGCGAAGCTCTCGGAGAGCCCGAGGCGCACCCGCTCCTCGATCAGGCGCTCCACGCCGGCGTCCCGGCGGTTGAAGACCTGCGTGACGAAGTTCGCGCGCACCTGCTCCTCGGTGGTCTGCATCGCGCGGCGCTCGGTCCAGAAGTCCTTCATGAACTTCGCCGCGCCGGGCTGGAAGGGCTCCAGCCCCGCGGGCGCGGAGAGCACGAGCCGCTCGACCTTCTCGGGGTGCTCCAGGGCGAGCGTGAGCGCGATCTGGCCGCCCATCGAGTGGCCGACGATCGTGGCCTTCTCCACGCCCACCCCGTCCAGCCAGGAGGCCACGACCGTGGCGTACCAGGGCGGCGTGCAGGGCGCGTCCGGGCGGCCCGAGGCGCCGTACCCGGGCAGGTCGAGCGCGAGCACCCGGTGGCTGCCCGTGAAGGCCGGGATCTGGTACTCCCAGAACGACGTGTAGGACGAGAGCCCGTGGATGAAGACGAGCGCGGGGCCCGTCCCGCCGCTGTCCACGTAGGCGATGTCCACGCCGTCGACCGTGACGTGGTGCCGGGGCAACGGCGACCAGATGTCCGCGGGCTCGATCGGCCCCCGGGTGGCGTAGCGGGGCGCGCCGAGGGCGAGCGTGAACAGGAGCGCGTCGAGCATCAGATCACCAGCCATTCGAAGGAGACGAGGCCGATCCAGGGGTCCTGGGGGAGCTCGGTGCCGAGGAGCACCGCGCCGCGGAGGGAGAGCTCGGTGAGCACCCAGGGGCGGCCCGAGACGCGGGCGTTGACCTCCGTGCCGAGCGGCGCGAACGCCGCGTCGCGCGCGTGGCCGGCGCCGACGCCCACGGTGAGCCGGTTCGGGACGGGGTCGAAGGCCACCCCGCCCGTGACCGCCGCGAGCCCCGCCCCGCCGCCCGACACGTCGTACACGAGCGCGACCTGGCGGTTGATCGCGGTGATGTCGGGGAACAGGAGCAGGCAGCCGTGCGTGCCGTGGACCGCGCCCACGGTCCCGTAGGAGTTGCCCGTGACGATGCCCTCGTAGGTGGTCGTCGCGGGGTCGTCGGCGGTGGTGTAGAGGGCCTCGACCCGGGCCACGCTCCCCTCCCCCTCCGCGATCCGCGCGCGCACCTCGACGTCCGCGAGGAGGCCTCGGGTGTCGCGGTCGGGGAGCGCCTCGACGTACAGCCGCCCGAGGTTGGCGACCGCGAGCGCGGTGATGCCCACCCGCCCCCGGTCGAGCCGCGCGTTCCAGCCGTAGTCCACGCCGAGCCAGACGAGATCGGCGTCGACCGGCGGGGCCGCGAGCTCGCCGGCCGGCCGGAGGTCGAGCGCGGGCCCGCCCTGGAGCTCGGAGAGGACGCTCGTCGGGCCCGTCCCGAACACGCCGCCCGACCCACCCGCGCGGTCGCGCAGCATCCATGCGTGCGCCCCAAGCCAGTGCGCGTACGCGGGCGACCACGCCGCGTCCGCCACGAGCAGCGCCACGTCGTCCGGCGTGGCGAGGCCGAGCTCCGCGAGCGTGTAGGCGCCGAGCCTGTAGCGTGCGTGCTCCCCGACCGTGCCGTACGCGGAGAGCCCGGCGGCCTCGGACCCGAAGAACATCAGCCGGCCGCCGGACCGGAAGAGGTCGTCCGGCTTCGACTTCGTCGGGTCGGCCGAGCCGTCCGCCACGAACTGGAGGCCCGCCACGAGCGTGGTCGCCTCGCCGAGGCGGGCGCGGGCGCCGAGGCGGCGGGTCTGGAGGTTCACCTGGTCGGCGCCGAAGCCGCCGCCGGTGTTGCCGCCGATGCCGTAGGCGGCGTCCCCGAACGCGAAGTCGACCTCGAAGGCGGCGTCGAGCGAGAGCCGGCCGCTCCAGAGCGAGGGCGTGTAGGTGAAGAACGCGCCGACACGCTGCTCCGAGGCGTGGCCGATCTCCTCCTGGGTGGTCGTCGTGTTGATGCCGCCGAGCTCGCCGACCAGCTGCCCGTTGAGCAGCGGGTTGGTGGTGGTGAGGTTCGAGCCGGCGGTCCGGAGGCTCACGATCCCGAGGAACTGGAGGCCGGGCGCCGCCGGGTCCGGCGCGGGACGGGCGTCCTCGCGCCGCGCCTCGGGCGGCGCGCCGGCGTCCTGCGCGTCCGCGACGGCGACCCAGAACACTACGGCTTCCGGTAGGTCTGGACGTTCACGCCCGGCTCGATGTTCGGGCCGCTCGTGCTGCCGAAGCCGGACTCGGGCGTGGGCGGGGTGTAGCCGTAGTCGGGGGTGGTCTGCACGACCTCGTAGGTGAGGACCTCGTCGACCACCTGCCAGATGCCCTGGGAGCTGGCCGCGGACGGCGTCGCCTGGGTGAGCAGGATCGTGCCGGGGTTCGTCGTCACGTCCACGCTGTAGGTGCCGGTGAACGCGGTCGTCTCGCCGTCCCCGTTCAGCGCGGCCACGTGGTAGCTCCCGTCGGCGGCGAAGGATGCGTCGATCCGCGTGTAGTCGAAGAACGTGCTCTGGAAGAGCGCGCTGATGTCGTCCCCCTGCGAGACCCAGTCCCCGACGAGATCGCCCGGGCCGCCGGCGTCGGCTGTGTCCGCGGTGTCGGCGGTGTCTCCCTTCGCCTCGTCGGTGACGTCGTCGGGGGCGCAGGCGAAGAGCGCGAGGGCGAGGATCATGGGAGCTCCTTGGAGAGGGTGACGCGGTCGATCTTCCCGGAGGCGGTGCGCGGCAGCGTCGGGAGCACGCGCACGTAGCGGGGCTGCTTGAAGCGGGCGAGACGCGGCGCGACCCAGGCGCGCACGTCGTCCTCGGTGAGCGTGTGCCCGGGCTGCGGCTCGATCCACGCCATGCCGACCTCCCCCCACTTCGGGTCGGGCACGCCGACGACCGCCGCGGCCGCCACCCCGGGCAGCTCGTGCAGGACCGCCTCGATCTCGGGCGGGTACACGTTCTCCCCGCCGGAGATGAACATCTCCTTGATGCGGCCGCGCACGCGGAAGAAGCCCTCCGCGTCCCTCGAGAGCACGTCCCCGGTGCGGAACCACCCGTCGACCAGGGCCTTCGCGGTCGCCGCGGGGTCGTCCCAGTAGCCGCCGAACACGGAGGGCCCCGTGAGCAGGAGCTCCCCGGGCTCGTCCGGGGCGCACTCGGTCCCGTCCGGACGCACGAGCTTCGCGGCGACGTGGTGGATGGGGAGGCCGACGGTGCCGGCCTTCCGGTCGATCTCGTGGGGCGGCAGCGAGAAGCAGTTCGGGCCCACCTCGGTCAAGCCGAAGCCCTGGCGCAGGGGGATGTTCCGCTCGCGGTACCGCTCGAGCAGAGGCAGGGGCAGCGCCGCCCCGCCCACCAGGGCGTCGCGCACCGCCGACAGGTCCGCCGCGGCGAAGCCCGGATGGTCCGCCATCATCTGGAAGATCGTCGGCACGCCCATCAGCACGCTGCACCGCTCCTCCGCGATCAGGCGGAGCGCCTCGCCCGGCTCGAAGCCCGTGGTGAGCACCACGCGTCCGCCGCGGTGGAAGAGCGGCGTCGTGAGGCAATTGAGCCCGCCGGTGTGGAAGAGCGGCGTGAAGGTGAGCGTCGCATCGTCGGCGCGCAGGTCGCACGCGAGCCAGGTGTTGAGCGAGTTCCAGTGGAGCTGCTGGTGGGTGAGCAGCGCGCCCTTGGGCCGGCCGGTGGAGCCCGACGTGTACATCAGCACCCAGGGCGCCTCCAGGGGGGAGCCGGGGCCCTCGAGGGGCTCGGCGCCGGGCCCCTCCTCCAGGGCGGCCCCGCCGACGCGCGCCCGGTGCGCGGCGTCCGCGAACAGCACCCGCGGGGCGCAGTGGTCGAGCTGCCACTGGAGCTCGGGCGTCGCGAGGCGCCAGTTCATGGGGACGAGGATGGCCCCGAGCTCGGCGCAGGCGAACAGCAGGGCGAGCGTCTCCGCGCGGTTGCCCGCCACCACGGCCACGCGGTCCCCCGGCCGGACGCCCTCGGCCGCGAGCCGGCCGGCCCAGGCCATAGACCACGCGCGCAGCGCCGCGTAGGTCCACCGCCGGCCGGTGGCGACCTCGAAGAGGGCCTCCGCGTCGGGTCGGAAGCGCGTGTGCAGCTCCAGCCAGTTGCTCGTCGCCTTCATGGGCGCGTCTCCCGGAACCAGCGGTCCAGCAGGGGGTAGAAGGTGCGCGGGCCCTCGGCGCCGACGACGACGCCGATGTGCCCCGTGTCCAGTACGGTGGACGACGCCGGGCCGCCCACGGCGGCCGCGAGCGGGAGCGCCGCCGCGACGGGGGTGATGAAGTCCTTCCGGCACGCAACGACGTGCACCGGGGCGCGGACCGCGCGGAGGTCCACGCGCTCCCCGCGGATCACCCACGTCCCGGCGAGCAGGCGGTCCTCCTGGTAGCCCTTCCCGATGAACTCCCGCGCGAACGCGCCCGCCATCGGCACGTTGTCCTCGACCCAGCGCTCGCGGACGAGCACCCGCGCCAGCTGCACCGGGTCGGACGCCGCCGCCTCGACCGCGAGGTACTTGGTCCAGTTCCCCATCGGATCGAGGAGCTGGAAGGCGGGCTTCATCACCTCCACCGGCACGAGCCCGTCGGCGGTGACGGCGCGCTCCACGTCGAAGACGCCCGGGGCCGTGAACTCGCGGAAGCGCCCGCCGTTGGCGAAGGACACCGGCGCCGCCAGGGCCACGAGCCCGGCGACCCGCTCGGGCCGGAGCGCCGCGTACATCGCGGACAGCGTGCCGCCGAGGCAGTAGCCGAGCACGAAGGCCTGCGGCGACCGCGCGTGCCGGCACACCCGGTCGATGCTGCGGTGCAACAGCTCGAGCAGGACGTAGCCGACGTCCTCCTCCGCATCCTCGGGCCCCGGCTCCCCCCAGTCGACGAGGTAGGTGGGGTGCCCCATCCCGGACAGCGCCTCCACGAGCGAGCGCCCCGGCTCGAGATCGAGGATCCACGCGCGGTTGATCAGCGAGGGGACGAGCACCACGGGCGTGGCGCGCGCGTCGCCGCGCGGGGCGTAGTAGCGCACGACGAGCTTGTCCTGCGCGTGCACCACCGCGTGCGGGGTGCGCCCCACGGGCGGCCGCGGGGTGGTCGCGAGGATCCGCATGCCCTGGCGCGCGCGCGCGACCTGCTCGAGGCCGGGCACGCCGTCGACGAAGGCGTGGAGCGGGTCGGGGATCACGGCTTCTCCCGGCGGCGGGGGCGCTTCGGGGGCGCGGGCGGCGCGGGGGCCACGTCGGAGATCGGCGCGGCGCCGGCCTGCGCGCGGAGCGCGCGGAGCTCGGCGTGCACCCGCTGGAGCTCCTCCTGGAGCTCGATCCGGGCCTCGGCCGCGTCGATGCGGGCCCGCACCGCGTCCCGCTGCGCCTCGAAGAGCTGGTCCTTCAGCGTGAGGAGGAGGTCCTCCTGCGCGAGGAGCCGCTCCTCCAGGAGCGTGGCGATGCGGGCCACCCGGCCGATGTCCCTCCGCGTGGGGACGTGCATGCGATCCATCGCGGACTCCATGGCGCGCTCGTAGGCCGCGCGCGCCTGGGTGCGGGCGGCGAGGTTCTCGCCCATCACCCCGAGGAAGGCGGGCGACTGGAGCACCTGGTCCCACCACGCGCCCATGGCCTTCTCCCAGCTCTGGTAGAGCTGCTCGCCGAAGCGCGAGGCGCCGGGGAAGCGGGGACGGTGCGTGGACACGAGCGCTCCTGGAGAGAAGGCGGGCTATCCGGCCGAACGCGGGGCCGAGCCGGCGGGGGACGGAGCGGCGCCGACCAGCGCGCGTGTCGCCGCCTCGGTGAAGCGGAGCCCCGCCTCCAACCCGACGCGGTGCAGCTCGAACAGGGTGGAAGCCTGGCGCTCGACGAGCCGCGCGTGCGCGAGCTGCCACTCGGTGAGCGCCCGCTGCGCCTCGAGGACGCGCGTGGCGCCGTACCGGAAGACGGATCGGACGGGACGGGGGACGGTGGGCAAGGCCGTGCTCGGGGTGGGTGCGGAAAGGTAGCGCTCGCGCTGCGCCGCGTCAACCATCCTTCTGCACCGCAACACGGCGACCGGGCCTCCGCCGGGATACCGGGCCGCCATGGCCGCGATCAAGAAGTACGAGAACCGGCGCCTCTACGACACCACGGGCTCGCGGTACGTGAACCTGGAGGACATCGCCCGGATGGTGGAGAATGGCGAGGACGTCGTCGTCACCGACGTGAAGTCGGGGCGGGACCTGACGCGCGAGGTGCTCCTCCAGGTGGTGCTCGAGAGCGAGGAGGGCGTGTCCGCGCTGCCTGCCACCCTGCTGCGGCGCGTCATCCGCACGCGCGGGCCCGACCCGCTGCACCGGCTCGTGCGGGAGCAGCTCGCGCTCGGCCTCGAGATCCTGGACGCCCAGCTCGCCCAGTCGGAGGCCCTGCTCGGCCGGATGGCGAGCTACGAGCCCACGTCGGAGCCCATGTACGTCCGCGAGCCGGACCCGCCGCCGTACGTCGCCGCGCCCCCCGCCCCGCCGTTCGGAGCGCCGGCCCCGTCCCCCGCGGACAAGCGGGCCGGGTCCCCCGAGCTCGCGCCGGAGCCGGCCTGGCGCGCCGATCCGGCCGGCCAGGCGGAGCTGACCGCCCTGCGCGCGGAGCTCGCGAAGCTGGAGGCCCGCCTGAAGCGGTGAACCCTGCGCGGACGAAGGGGGGGCGTTGCGGGGGGCCCTCCCCCCGCCCCATGAAGACGAAGCGCCTACCGCACGATCAGGCGCGCGCCCCGGCGTTGATCCCTTCCCAGCGCTCCTCGTCGAGCTCCTGCGCGGTCGCGCGCTCGACCTTCATGCCCATGCCGCCCACGGTGGGCTCGACGGGGCGGCGGGTGGTGATCCAGGCGCCGCGCGCGGGGCCGGGCGGGACGAGGCAGTCCGGGCCGTTGCCGATGAGGTCCGTGCGCCCCCACGCCTGCAAGGCCTCGCGGATGGCCGGCCACTCCTCGCGCTTCCACCAGAAGAGCATCGAGCGCTGGCGGCTCCGCTCCTTGTGGCCGCGCGCGACGTGCACGGGCTCCTTGGTGTAGGGGTCGACGCCGCTGACGTACATCGCCGTGGAGATCGTGCCGGGCGTCGGCATGAACATCTGCACCTGCCGGCACTGGAGGCGGTGCTTCTTCATGTACAGCGCGAGCTCGATCGTCTCGGTGGGGCCGGTCCCGGGGTGCGCGCACTGGAAGTACGGCACGATGAGCTGCTTCTTGCCGGCGTCCGCGCTCGCCTTCTGGAAGCGCTCGAGGAAGTCCCGGAAGTGCGTGACCGCCGGCTTGCGCATGTAGTGGAGCGTCTTCTCGCTGACGTGTTCGGGCGCCGTCGTGAGCGAGCCGGACACGTGGTGCGTCGCGAGCTCCTCCACGAAGGACTCGTCCAGCCCGGCGAGGTCGTAGCGGATGCCGCTGTTCACGAACACGCGCTTCACGCCCGGCATCGTGCGGACCTCGCGGAGGAGGTCGACGTACGCCGAGTGATCCGTCCCGTAGTGCTTGCAGCGCACGGGGTGAAGGCAGCTGACCCGCCGGCAGACCGCGTTGGCCGCCTCGGACGTGCATCGCATGTGGAACATGTTCGCCGTCGGGCCGCCGAGATCGGAGATGACGCCGTTGAAGCCCTTCTCCCTCGTGAGGCCCCGCACCTCGCGGACGACGCTCCCGGGGCTCCGGCTCACGACGTCCTTGCCCTGGTGCAGCGTCAGCGCGCAGAAGGAGCACCCGCCCGCGCAGCCGCGGTTCACCGTGAGCGAGCCGCGGATCGACTCGAACGCGGGGATCGGCTCGCGGTAGCAGGGGTGCGCCGCGTTCGCGTAGGGCAGCTCGTAGAGCCGGTCGAGCTCGGCGGTGGTGAGCGGCACGTCCGGCGGGTTGCACCAGATCGCGCGGTCTCCGCTGCGGTGCAGCAGCGCCTGCCCGCAGTGCGGGTTGGCCTCGCGGTACATCAGCATCGTGAGGCGGTTGAACGCCAGCGGGTCCGCGACGCAGTCCTCGAAGGACGGCACCTCGACGTGCGGCGCGTCGGGCACCGCGCTCGTCTTGCCGAGCGCCCAGGTCGTGCCGGGGATGTCGCGGCACGCCTCGATCCCCTTCCCCGCCTCGAGCCGCCGCGCGATCTCGACGATCGAACGCTCGGCCATGCCGTGCACGAGCAGGTCCGCCTTCGCGTCGAGCAGGATCGACCGGCGGAGCTTGTCCTGCCAGTAGTCGTAGTGCGCGATGCGCCGGAGCGAGGCCTCGATGCCGCCGAGCACGATCGGCACGCCCGGGAACGCCTGCTTGATGCGGTTCGCGTACGCGATGCAGGCGCGGTCCGGCCGCAGCCCCGCCTTGCCGCCCGGCGAGTAGGCGTCGTCGCTCCGGATGCGGCGCGCGGCCGTGTAGTGGTTGACCATCGAGTCCATGTTCCCGCTGGTCACGCCGAAGAACAGGCGGGGGCGGCCGAGGACCGAAAAACCCTCCGGCCCGTCCCACGCGGGCTGGGAGATGACGCCCACGCGATAGCCGTGCGCCTCGAGCCAGCGCCCGATGAGCGCCACCCCGAAGGAGTTGTGATCGACGTAGGCGTCGCCGGTGACGAGCACGATGTCGAGGGGCTCGCCGCCGGCCTCCTCCAGCGTCATCGGTAGGAAGCGTCGGGCCATCGCCGGCGGCTAACCCGGCGGACGCGGATCCGTGGCCGGCACGTCGCGACGGTTGGTCACGCCCGGGAGGGCAGCGGGTCGATGCGCATCGAGAGGTCCGCCCACCGCGCCTGGTGCACGAGCCCGCCCATGCTCACGAAGTCGAGCCCGATGTCGGCGATGCGGGCGATGCGCTCGGCGGTCATGTTGCCGCTCGCCTCCATCACGACGCGGTGCCCGCCGGCGACGGCGTGCGCGTCCCGCATCGCGACGGCCTCGCGGAGCGTGGCGTCGTCCATGTTGTCGAGCAGCACCACGTCCGCGCCGGCGGCCAGCGCCTCGGCGAGCTCGCCGAGCGTCTCCACCTCGACCTCTACGCGGAGGAGGTGGTGCGCGGCCGCCCGGGCACGGCGCACGGCGGGGGTGATCCCGCCGGCCGCGACGATGTGGTTGTCCTTGATGAGCACGCCGTCGTAGAGCGCGTAGCGGTGGTTGGCCGCGCCGCCGTGGCGGACGGCGTCCTTCTCCAGCGCGCGCAAGAGCGGCGTGGTCTTGCGGGTGTCGACCACCCGGAGCCCGTGCGCCGCCCGGACGACCGACCGCGTGTGCGTCGCGACGCCGCACAGGCGCATGAGGAAGTTGAGCGCGGTCCGCTCCGCGGTGAGCAGCGTGGCGAGGCTGCCGGCCGCGCGGCCGACGAGCACGCCGGGCTCCGCGCCCGCCCCGTCCGGGACGATCGCCTCGTACGAGGCGCCGAGCTGGCGGAAGACCTCCGCGGCCGCGGCCTGCCCCGACACCACGAGCGGCTGCTTGGCGACGATGCGGGCGGAGCCGCCGAGCGCCGGGTCGACCACGGCGCGCGTCGTCACGTCCCCCGCGCCGACGTCCTCCTCGATCGCGAGTCGGACGAGCTCCTGGAGGTTCATCCGCCGTCTTCCCCGCGCGCCTCGATCTCGGCGAGGCGCTCCCGGATCACGCGGCGCGCGATGGGCCCGATCTGGGCGCGCACCGCCTCGTCGACCGCGACCTCCACGAGGTCACGGAACGCCGGCGAGCGCAGGAGCGCCTTGTTGAGCACGATCTCCACCACCTCGGGCAGGACCTCGAGGATGGCGCGCTCGACCGCCGGGCCGACCACGTCGGGGTCCACCCGGACCGGGGGGTGCGAGCGCCACTCGCGGGGGAGGAAGCTGGCGAGCCGCTCGTCCGCGACCGCCGGCCGGGCGGCCGCCTCGGGCGCGGGCGCGATGGGCCCGTCGTAGGCCTGGATGCCGTCGCCCTCGGGACGGGCCTCGGGGCGCGCGGGGGGGCGCGGGGCCGCCTTCGGCACCGGGTCGAAGTCGGTGGCGGCGGGCGCGGGCGTGGCCACGGGCGCGGAGGCCGGGGCCTCGGTGCCCCCGAGCGGGCCGAGCGCGGCCTCCAGGTGACGCAGGAGCGCGTCCACCGTGAAGGGTCGGTTGATCCGGCCGTACACGCCCACCTGGTCGGCGCGCTCCCCGTTGAAGACCTCGAAACCCCCGCACAGCAGGAACACGACCGCCTCGGGGTTCCGCGACTTGACCTGCCGCGCGAGGTCGTAGCCGTTGCCGCCGGGGAAGCTCAGCGCCGCGAGCGCCACGGCGATGCCGCCGGCCTCGATGGCCGCTTCGGCCTCGGCGACGCCGGTGGCGACGACGACGGAGAACCCGGTGCCGCGCAAGGCCTCCTGCACCCGCCGCGCAGAGAGCGGCGACGCATCGACCACCAGGACGGTCCGAGTTGGAATCACGGGGTTTCCCTAAGACGGCTGCGAGCCGTGATCAATCCTGGACCACGGCAACGTGCATCGCCCGCGTGAGGGTCACGATCTCCTGGCCGTCCGACGTCGTCGAGCCGCTCTCCACCTGGAAGGCGACGTAGAGGTTCGTGACGTCGACCTCGAGGGCGTCGTTGAGCAGCGACCAGGCGTCGTCGTCGAGGGTGTAGCTGTCGCCGTCGGACGCGCAGGTGACCGACTCCACGAGCGCGCCGGCCTTCTCGCGGCGGATCTGCACCCAGGCCTGGTCCCAGCCGCTCGCGTCCCAGGAGGCGGTGATCTCGGCCCCGAACGGGATGCCGGTCTGCTCGTCGACCTCGCCTTCGATCTCGACCGCGCCGACCGAGCCGGGGACCGGCGCGCTCGCGCCCGAGAACGCGCCCGCGTCGGAGAGGACGGTGCCGTCGGCCAGCAGATCCTCGGCGGCCGTGCAGCTCGACTGGTTGTCGAACACGTCGTCCCGGTAGAAGCCGGTCGAGGCCTTGTCGAGGGTGCCCTCCATCTCGCCGGTGGTCCAGCCGGGGCGGCTCGCGTCGGGGATGTCCTCCGCGCCCGAGCCGGCGTCGCCGGGGAAGAGATCGAGGCCGCGCGAGCAGCCGGAGCTCGGGAGGTCCCGGTCCGCGAGCGCGTCCGGCGCGTACTCCAGCGACACCTGGTAGGCGAAGACGCCCTCGTAGAGCTCGTACGTCTCGCTGTCCTCGCACTCCCAGGTGTACACGTCCGCGTAGAGCCGGGCGTCGGGAGGCTCGCCCCCGCCGAGACCGATCTTCTCGTCGGTGCAGGCAGCGAGGGACACGAGGGAGAGGACCGTGAGGAGGCGCATGTGCGGATGCTACCGCTTGAGGCTTGCGGAGCGGTCCGCGACGTGTAAATTCGGTGCAAGCCCGCGGGGGCGTGGCGGAATGGCAGACGCGCTCGACTCAAAATCGAGTGGCCGGAAGGTCTTGCGAGTTCAAGTCTCGCCGCCCCCACTCTGATTCGCGACGCGCGGGTCATCATCGATCGCGTCACGCCTCCCGAACGTGGGTGCGCCTACATCTCGTTGCGGGAGGTGGCGTGGCGCGGGTGGTTCGGATGCCGATCCTCGAGGCCTTCGAGCGGCTCGGCACACGACTCCAGCGCGCCGCACGCCGCGTCCGCGCGGTCCCCGTCGAGGTGCCCGAGGTCGCCGAGGTCGCCGAGATCGAGGCCCCGACCGCCCAGCTGGTGGCGCGCTTCACGGAGACCTCCAAGATCACGGGGGCGCTGGCCGCGATCGCCGGCTACCACGCGCTCCTCGGGTGGCTGTTCGGCATCGACCTGTTGCGTACGCCGAGCACCACGGTCCCGATGATGACCGCGAACGAAGCGGTCATCGCGCTGCTCTACGGCGCGGCGCTCTACCTCCCCCGCGCGCCGCCCACCCCGACGTGGGCGGGGCTCCGCCCCCTGGCCGGCATCGCGGCCGCGCTCGGCACCTTCCTGGCGCTGCTCTCCGTGCTCGAGCACGTGGCCGGGGCCTCCCTCGGGCTCGAGGCCTGGGTCGGGAACCCGACGACCGGCCCGTCGATGCCCGTGTTCAGCACGGTCGCCTACCTGTCGATCGGCGCGGGGATCCTGCTGCTCCACGAGGAGCGCCGCCTGGTCGCCGCGCAGGTCTTCGGCACGGTGGCGGCCGGCCTCTCGCTGCTCGCCATCGCCTGCTACGTCTACGGCGCTCCGCCGTTCGCCGGCGAGATGCCGCTTTACACGGCCATCGCCACGCTGCTCGCGTCCGCGGGCGTCGTCTTCTTCCACTCGGACCGCGGGCTGATGGCCAAGGTGTCGAGCAACAGCTTCGGCGGCGTGATGGCGCGCCGGATCCTGCCCGCGACGCTCCTGATCCCCGTCGTCCTCGGCTGGGTGCAGGTGCAGGGGCTGCGGGCCGGGCTGTACGGGTTCGAGACGGGGCTCGCGTTCCTCGCCGTCGCGAACGTCGCAGTGTTCGTGACCGTCGTGTGGGGCAGCGTCGTGTCGCTGTACCGGATGGACACCAAGCGGCGGCGGGCCGAGCGCGAGCTGCAGGAGACCGCGGCCAAGCTCGCGCGCTCGAACGCCGACCTCGAGCAGTTCGCCTACGTCGCGTCCCACGACCTGAAGGAGCCGCTGCGCGCGATCAGCGGGTCGGTGCAGGTGCTCCAGGGCCGGCTCCAACCGCAGATGGAGCCCGAGCTCGAGGAGCTGATCCACCACACGGTCGACGGCGCGAACCGCATGCAGACGCTCATCGACGACCTGCTCACGTACTCGCGCCTCACGACGCGCGAGGAGCCGCTGGAGCCGACCGACATGGGCGGGGTCCTGCGCGAGGCCATGGCGAACCTGGAGGTCGCGCTCCGCGAGAGCCGCGCCGTCGTCACAAACGATGCGCTCCCCGTCGTGCGCGCGGACCGGACCCAGATGGTCCAGGTCCTCCAGAACCTGCTCGCGAACGCGCTGAAGTACCGGAGCGAGCGGACGCCCAAGATTCACGTCGGCGCCGAGGACGCCGGGCCCGAGTGGATCGTCTCGGTGCGCGACAACGGCATCGGCATCGCCCCGCAGTACGCCGACCGGATCTTCAAGATCTTCCAGCGCCTCCACACGCGGAAGGACTACCCGGGCACGGGGATCGGCCTCGCGGTCTGCAAGAAGGTCGTGGAGCGGCACGGCGGGCGCATCTGGGTCGAGTCGGAGCCGGAGGAGGGATCGACGTTCTTCTTCGCGCTGCCGAAGTGAGGAGACATGCCGTCGCAGCGCCCCTACGAGATCCTCCTGGTCGAGGACAGCCCCTCCGACGCCTTCCTGATCCGCGAGGCCGTGCGCGCCGTCGAGGCGGTGGACGCGCGCGTGCACGTCGTCGTCGACGGGGTGGAGGCGATGTCCTTCCTCCGCCGGCGCGCGCCCTACGTGGACGCGCCGATCCCCGACCTCGTGCTGCTCGACCTCAACCTTCCCCGGAAGGACGGTCGCGAGGTCCTGGCGGAGGTGAAGGAGGACAAGGACCTCCGGCACATCCCGGTGGTGGTCCTGACCTCGTCGAGCGCCGACGTCGACGTGAAGACCGCGTACGGCCTCCACGCCAACTGCTACGTCACGAAGCCCACCGACTTCACGCAGTTCCGGCAGGCGATCGAGCGCATCGAGACCTTCTGGTTCAAGCTCGTCTGCCTGCCGCCGCGCTGACGCTCAGCGCGCGAGCCAGCGCTCGCCGGTGTGCTTCAGCTTGCGCTCCCGCTCGAGCTTGCGGAGCTCGGCCTTGACCTCCTCGTCGGTGAGGTCCTTGTAGGGGGAGCGGTGGCGGATGCCAGCCACGAGGATGCTCTCCTTGAGGCCGCGCTCGACGTACTCGCGGGCGTTGAGGCGCGAGACGGCGTCCTCGCGGATCCACTCCGCCCGGCGCGGATCGACCATCGACGCCGGGGTCTTCACCGTGCGGGGGGCGCGCGCGGCCGGCGTGCTGGAGCGCGTCGAGCCGGCGGCGGTGGCGCCGTGCGACACGGTGGCGGCCTGCACCGGCGCCCGGGGGGCCGAGACGGGCAGCTTCACCGGCGCGGGCTCGACCGCCTCCCAGCGGGACCGGAGGTCCTCGAGCTGGGGAGCGATGTCCGCCTGCGTGGGGAGCGAGAGGACGGCGTTGCGGAGGCTCGTCGGGACCTGCTCGGGCGCGAGCTCGGACACCTCCGCGACGAAGGTGGCGCGGGCCTGCCCGTGCGGCAGGTCGTGGATCTCGCGCGCGGCGCGGAGCGCCCACTGGGAGAGATCCGTGGCCAGCGGGCCGGACAGCTTCGCGTCGGCGAGGGCGAAGAGATCGGCCACGCAGGCGGGCTCGATGCGGTCGATGTGCTGACGGATGATGTCCTGGATCAGGACCTGGATCATCGCGGGAGAGGACACGCGCAGGCGCTCGACGTGGAGGCGCTGGATGCGGTGATCGGAGGGGCTCAAGAGGACCTCAGTTGCGGCGCCCCCCTCTATCCGATCCCGCGGGAGCTATCCCCCCCTGGGGCGCTCCCAGAGGAACTCCGGCTCGCCCAGCTGCTTCGCGGCCCAGCGGCCGGCGACGAAGAGGTAGTCGGAGAGCCGATTCACGTAGCGCATCGCACCCTCGCCGGTCTCCGGCTCCTCCCGAAGGAGCGCGACGAGCTCGCGCTCGGCGCGGCGGCACACGGTGCGCGCCTGGTGGAAGAACGCACCCACCGGGCCCCCGCCGGGGAGGATGAATTCCTTGAGCGGCCCGACGTCCTCGTTGAGCTCGTCGATCCAGCCCTCGAGGCGCTTCACGTCGTCGTCGCCGACCCGGTACATGCCCGGCCAGCGGTCCTCGGGCCGGGTGGCGAGGTCGGAGCCGACGTTGAACAGGTCGTTCTGGATGACGTGGAGCATCCGGTCGATCCGCGCGACGGCGTCGGGAGCCGCGCCGCTCCGGGTGTTGAACACCCGGATCAGGCCGACGATCGCGTTGAGCTCGTCGGTCGTGCCGTAGGCGGCGATGCGGGGGTGGTCCTTGGGGACCTCCTGTCCGCCGACGAGCCGCGTGGTCCCCTTGTCTCCGGTGCGGGTGTACACCCTCGTGATTCGCATGGCTTGCGCCCTAGCGCATCAGGGTGAGCGCCGACAGGTGCCGAGGCCACACTTGTAGACGATCCGGTCGCCGCCCTCGACCCGGACCGTGCCCTGGGACTCGAAGTCGCCGTCCGAACGTGTCTGCACGAAGAGCTCGTACGAGCCGGCCGCGACGCTCCCGACCGGCATCCGGCCCGAGGGCCCGACGAGGTAGGCCTGGGCCCCGCTGACCAGCACCAGCCCGCTCGCGCTCGTGGGCGTGGAGGGCGGCGTGCCCACCCGCTTGGGGACGGCGGGGGCGGGCGCGGACCGGGCGGCGGGCGCGCTCGCGGCGGGCGCTTCCGTCGCGGGCGGATCGACGGCCACCGGGGCGACCTCGGCCGCCGCGCCCGCCGGGACGGCGGCCGGGGGGGCCTCGACGAGCGCGGCGAGGGGCGGAGCCGGGGCCGGCGACGCGGCGACCGGAGCGGGCGCGGTCACGACCACCGGCTCCGGCGCATCGAGCGCGACGACGAGCGCCGCGGTGGAAACGCCGATCTGCACCACCTGGAGGCCCAGCACCGCGAGCAGCGCGATCCCGATCCACGGCGGCACCTTCGCCGCCGCCGGCGCGGCTCCCCGCCGGCCGCTTCCTTCGTCCACCACGATGTCCTCCCCGACCAGGACGCGGGGCGCGGATGCGCCCGCCTGGGGTGTTTCCTTCCGTCCCGACGCGCCCTGCTTCCCGGACGCATCCTGCCTTCCCGACGCGCCCTGCTTCCCGGACGCATCCTGCCTTCCCGACGCGCCCTGCTTCCCGGAGGCGTCCGGCGCCGAGCCGCTCCGCGGCGACGACGCACGCGGGCCGGTCGGCCCCGCCGCCTCGGCGATCGGCGCGCGCGCCTCCACCCCCGGCGCGCTCCGGGCCTCCACCGGCGCGCTCGCCTCCCCCGCCACCCGCCCCGAGCCGAAGCCGTCGGCGCGCAGCGCGAGCTCCCGGAAGCGCTGGGCGAGCGCCTCGAACTCGCCGGCCATCTCCAGCGGATCGCGGAAGCGGAGCGCCGGGTTCACCCGCAGCGCGCGGTCGAGCAGGTTGAGCGACTCGGTGGCGAGTACGCCTTCCAGGGTGGCGCTCGGCTTCCCGAACACGCCCTCGAGCGCCTCGGCCACGGCGCGCCGGTCCTTCTCCGGGAGCTTCTCGGGCGACGGGAACTGCGCGGGATCGAGGTCCTTGTCCACGAAGAGCGCGGGCTTGCGCTGCTGGAGGTCGCCGACGAGCGCGACGCGCTGCGTGCGGAAGGGGTGCGCGTGCGTGCCGTTCGGCGGCATGCGCCCTCCCCCGCGCAGCACGGTGCGCATCCGCAGGAGCGCGAAGAACGTGCAGCCGATCGACCACGTGTCCATCGCGGCGGGATGGGGCTTGCGGGCGTTGAACAGCGCCTCGGGGGCGATGAAGTTCTCGGTCCCGAGGATCATCCGCGTCGCCGCCCACTGGGTGTCCTCCACGGACCGGGACTTGGACGCGCCGAAGTCCGTCAGGAGCCAGCGCCCGTCCGCGGCCCGGAGCACGTTCCGGGGCTTGATGTCCGCGTGGATGACGCGCTTGCCGAGCTCCAGCTCGGCCACGGCCTCGTACTCGCGCACCCGGCGGCACACGTCGGCGAGCGCCTCGCAGAGGTCCGCGAAGGAGCGCGGCTCCTGCCACGTGGCCTCCCACCAGCGCTCCATGTCGGTCGGGCACCACTCCATCACGATGCCGGTGACCGGGTTCCCGATGATGTCGTAGAGCCGCGGGCAGGGCGGGCTCCCGGGCGCGCGGGAGAGCGCCACGAAGGACTCCACCTCGCGGGCGAGGGCCTCCTCCGCGAGCTTGTCGTCCACGCGCGCGAGCTTCAGCGCGAGGACCGTGCCCTCGGGCACCGTCGAAACGGCGTTCGGCGGGCTCTGCGGCAGGACGCGCCGGATGCTCGCCATGCCGCCGTCACGCGCGCCGGCGTCCGGCTCGAGGACGTAGATCCGCCCGGATCGGCCGACCCAGCGGTCCGGCTCAGAACCGGCCGCCAACCCCGACCCCGGCGCCGCCGTCCAGCACGATGCCCCAGTAGGTCACGCCGAGGCCCGCGAGCAGCACGCCGCCGGAGGTGAGCACGAGCGCGTTCGTCAGGTCGCGCGTGCGCTCGAGCTCCTCGGTGGTGGTCGCCTGGTCGAACTGCGCGCGCGTGGCGAAGGACGCGGCGTACACGCCGCCGGCGCCGAGCACCCCGAGCACGCCGCCGACCAGGAGCGGCGTCTTCTCGGGCGGGCGGAGCCGCTCGACGGTCTGCACCTGGAGCCCCTCGCTCGGCTGCGTGAGCGACTCCTGGCCCTTCTTCGGCTTCTTCGTCTTGGTGGTGGCGACCGGCTCCTCGGTGGGGACCGGCGCGAGCTCGTCGCGCAAGAACTGCGCCGGGATCGCGTTGCCGTCGATGAGCCAGCTCCCGCGCACGCCGCGGTCGCTCCCGACCTGCTGCACGACGTGGGGCCGGTCGACCGTCGCCGCGGGCTCGTCGAGCGGCCGGCCGTCGATGGTGACGGAGGAGCCCGCCGGCTTGTTGATGACCTTGCCCTCGATCTTCGTGAGCCCGTTCGGCGCGACCTGCCGCTCCTGCTCGAAGACCTCGCGCATCGGGTGCGCGAGCTCGAGCTCCGACGCGTCCCAGGCGTAGGTGGGGTCGATCTCGAGCGACGTGCGGAACCAGCGGCGCGCCTTCTGCTCGTCCTTGCCGACGAGGTAGTGCCACGCGCCGATGTAGCGGTACGCGCTCGCGAAGACCGGGGAGGGCGCGGCGCTCGTCAGGCAGGCGATGCCGGCGTCGAGGCGCTTGCCCGCGGCGGCGAAGGTGACCTCGTCCAGGTTGCGCATCGAGAGCTGCATGACCTGGAGGTCGTTGACGAGCTGATCGCCCGGGTAGGGCTGGGTGCACTCCGCGCGCGCGGTGGGGGCCCAGGCGAGCGCCAGGGCCAGCGCGAAGATGGAGACGAACGACCGCAACGACGACCCCTTCGGATTCGGCGCGGAGGATAGCACGGTCGCGCCCGCGCCCCGGCACGGGGCTTCGATGGGGCCTGTCAGCCGGGCCGCACCCACGCGACGACGGCCCCGGCCTCCACGGGCGTCCCGTCCGCGAGCGCGAAGCGCTCGAGCACGCCCGCCAGGCCGGCCCGGACGGGGGCGAAGGTCTTCATGACCTCGATGAGCCCGACCGCGGTGCCGGCCTCCACCGGCGCGCCGGCCTCCAGGAACACGGGATCCCGGGGGGACGGCCGACGCCAGAACGTCCCGTCGGTGGCGACGCGGACCGGCACCAGGCCCTCCACCGGCGCCTCGACGGCAGCCACGGAGGCGGCGCGCGCCTCGCCCGCCGCGTGCGCGGAGGCCCGCGTGAGCGCCGCGAGATCGTGCAGCGACCAGATGCGCGGGTTGCGCGCGGGGCGCGGCGCCTGCCACGCCATCTCCACGGCGGACACGAGGTAGTCGCGGAGCGCGCGGAAGGGCACGACCTCGTCGGTGTCCATGCGCGCGGCGGACGCCATCGGGTCCATGTCCGCCTCGATACGCGCGGCGGTCTCGTCCATCTGCTTCTGGATCGCGGCGCGCTCGGCGGGGTCGGCGCTCGCGATCTCGAAGTCGTCGTCGAGCTTCGTGTTGAACGCGGCGATCGCGAGCGTGCGCCCCTCCATCACCGCGAGGCGCGTGAGCGGCGTCGAGAGCTGCAGGACCGGGTCGTAGGGCATCCCGGCCATCGCGTAGTAGCCGGCGCCCGAGGCCTTCCGCAGGAGCACCGTCACCATCGGAACCTTGTTGGTCGAGTTGGTGTAGATGAGCGACGAGCCGTAGCCGAGGAGCCCCTGCGCCTCGGCCTCCACGCCGATGTCGAAGCCGGCGATGTCCTGGAGCCACACGATCGGCAGGCCGTCGGTGTTGCACGCGCGGGAGAACGCGCTGATCTTCGCGATGCCCTCGCGGTAGAGGATGCCGCCCGCACGCACGCGCCCCGGGTGGTCCGGGTGGGGCGTCGGGAGCAGGTTGTTCGCGATGAAGCCGCACCAGAGGCCGCCCACGCGGGCCACGCCGGTGATCATCTCCTCGCCGCGGTCGGCCATGACCTCGCAGAAGAGCGAGTCGTCCACGAGGCGCGCGAGCACCTCGCGCATGTCGTAGACCTGCCGGTGGTCGTCGGGGAGGATCGCCGCGATCTCGCCCGGGTCGAAGCGGGGCGGCGCGGGCTCGGCGCCGTGCCGGTAGAACGGCGCGCCCGACGACGGGAGCCGCGCCACCTCGCGCCGGATCATCGTGAGGGCCGTCTCGTCGTCCGGGACGCGCACGTCGGCGCACGCGGACTGGTGCACGTGCACCTCGGGCCCGCCGATGTCGAGGCTCGTGAGCTTCTGCGACTTCGCGCCCTTGATGAGCGCGGCGCCGGCGATGACCATGTACGCCGACTCGGTCATGTAGACGCGGTCGGAGATGATGGGCATGTACCCGCCGCCGGCGATGCAGTCGCCGAACACGCCGGCGATCTGCGGGACGCCGTTGGCCGCCAGCAGGCTGTTCTTCTTGAAGATGTGGCCGGCGCCGGTGCGGCCGGGGAACGAGAGCGCCTGCTCGGGGAGGAAGAGGCCGGAACAATCCACGAGGTAGATGACCGGCACCTTGAGATCGAGCGCCATCTGCTGCGCGCGCTCGATCTTCTCGGGGGAGAGCGGCCACCACGACCCGCTGGCGACGGTGTTGTCGTTGGCGATGACGATGACGCGGCGCCCCTCCACCGTGCACCACGCCGTCACGACGCCGGCGCCCGGCGCGCGCTTCTTGCTGCCCTTGAAGTCGCGGCCCCAGTTCACGTAGGAGCCGACGGGGAGCACGTCCGTGCCGGGGTCGACGAGCTTCGCGACGCGCTCCCAGGTCGGGAGCTTGCCCTTCTCGCGCACGCGCGCGGCCGACTGCTCGCCCCAGCCGTCGCGCACCTCCGCCTGGGCGGCGGCGAGCGCGGCCTCGCGGGCGGCGTTGCGGGCGGCGAAGGCGGGGCCCCCCTGGTGCGGGTCGGGGGCGAGAGGCGCGCCGATGGGGCGGAGCGGGAGGAAGGCCATGGCGCCGGCTAACCCGCGACGGCGGGTGGCGGTCGCGGCCCGGGCTCGGCGGCGCGTCGGCGCCCTGCGCGAGCACGCGCGCTACGGAACGTCACGAGCGCGCGCGCCGCGGCGGAGCCCGAGTTAGATGTGCTGGGACCTGGAGAACCGATGATCGAGCTGTTCACGGCCGCCACCCCGAACGGGTGGAAGGTCTCCATCGCGCTGGAGGAGCTCGGGCTCCCCTACACCGTCCGCGCCCTCTCCTTCGCGCAGAACGAGCAGAAGGAGGAGTGGTTCCTGAAGATCAACCCCAACGGCCGCATCCCCGCCATCGTCGACCACGCGCCCGCCTTCGGCGGCGAGCCGTTCGCCATCTTCGAGTCCGGCGCCATCCTGCTCTACCTCGCCGAGAAGACCGGGAAGCTCCTCCCCGCCGACCCGCGCGGGCGCTCGGTCGCGACGCAGTGGCTCATGTTCCAGATGGGCGGCATCGGCCCCATGATGGGGCAGGCGAACGTGTTCTTCCGCTACGCCCCCGAGAAGATCCCCTACGCGATCGAGCGCTACCAGCGGGAGACGCGGCGCCTCTTCACCGTGCTCGACCGGCGCCTCGGCGAGGTCGAGTACCTCGCGGGCGCGTACTCCATCGCGGACATCGCCACCTGGCCCTGGGTGCAGGGCCACGACTGGTGCGGCGTCCCGACGGAGGGGCTCCCCAACCTCGAGCGTTGGCTCGCGGCGGTGGGCGCCCGCCCCGCGGTGATCGCGGGGAAGGCCGTGCCCCCGCCGGCCCCCGCCGCGCAACAGGTGCAGACCGCGTCGAAGCTCCTGGTCTGACGCTCCCGGTCGGAGGCGCCCTGGATCAGGGCGCCGCCGCGCCGCTCGGAGCGCTCCCGGGCGCGGCGGCCCCGGCCCGCGCCGGCCCCCACCCCACGGGCACGCCGTTCTCGCGGAGCTGGACCACGTACTGCTCGCCGTCCCACACGGCTTCGGCGACGCACGCCTTCTTCGGGCGCGGCGGGTGCGACCACGCCGTGCACCAGAAGCCGTCCCCGTGCCGCGGGAGGCCCTGGCCCTGGAGCACCTCGCAGCCGTCGTGGCGCGAGCGCGTCCCGAGCTCCATCCGCGGCGTCACGCGCCACTCGCAGTCCGGCCGCGCCTTGATCTTCGCGTGGAGCGCGCGCTCCGGCACCGTGCGCCAGGCCTCGGACTTGAGCGTCTGCCACCCGTCCCAGTGCGCGACGCCGAGCATGATGGCCCCGTAGATGCCGAGCCCCACCCGGACGAGCAGCGGGAAGCGCGGCCACAACACCCCGGCCGCCACCGCGCCGAGCACGCCCGCGATCTCCGCGGGCACGACGAGCATCCGGTGCGTCGCGACCTCGAGCCCCGCGAGCCAGCCCGACACCGCCGCGATCTGCCCGAGCCCGATCAGCGCGACGAGCACCACGCCGCGCCGCCGCCATGCGGCCCAGAGCCCGATCCCCGCGGCGACCGAGTACGCGATGGCGCCGGAGCCCCAGCCGACCTTGAAGAGCCGCACGGCGTCCTCGAGCCAGCTCCAGAGCGTGGTCCGCGCGCGGAGGCCCTCCCAGTCGTCGAAGTCCACCGGGGAGGCGGCGTAGCCGCGCAGGTCGAGCGCCGCCTTCAGCCCCATCCAGAGCCCCATGCCCCACAACGCCGCGAGCGAGCGCGGATCGCGCCGCCACGCGACGTAGAGCAGCACCACCGGCCACCCCTCGTACCGCACGAGCGCGAGGAGCCCGATTACCACGTCCGCGAGGCGCTCGCGGCCCGTGAGCGCCAGCGCCAACGCCGAGAAGAGCACCAGGAGGAACGTCCCCTCCTGGTACATCGCGGTGCCCCACACCAGGAAGGGCCCGTAGCTCGCGGGCACGAGCCAGGCCCAGGCCGCCACGCGCCCGCCGAGCGTCCCCGCGAGGAGCGCGCCCGCCCCCGTGGCGCAGGCGGCCACGAACGCGAGCGCGAGCCGCGTCTCCTGCACGTCGCCGCCGAGCGCGGACACGCCCGTGATCACGGACTGGGTGAGCGGGAGCCAGGCCTGCACGAGCAGGTGGTCGCGGCCGGCCCAGCGCTGGAAGCCGTCGAAGCTGAAGTTGAACGGGATCGCCACGACCATCGCGGCCCGCGCGACGAACGCCATCAGGAAGGCGACGATGGCCGGGAGCAGGATCCCCTCGTCGCGCGTGTCGGCCCGGCTCGGTTCCACGCGCGCCGTCAGAGCATCCCGTCGAGGAAGCTCGTGTCGTACGCGCCCGCCACGAAGCGCGGATCCGCGAGGATGCGCCGCTGAAGCGGGATCGTCGTGGGCACGCCCTCGACCACCATCGCCGCGAGCGCGGCGTCCATGCGGGCGATCGCCTCGGCGCGGTCCTTCCCGTGCGCGATGACCTTCGCCACCATCGAGTCGTAGAACGGGGAGATCGCGTCGCCGCCGCGCAGGTGCGTGTCGACCCGGATCCCCTCCCCCTGCGGCAGCACGAGCCGCGTGACGCGCCCGGGCGCCGGCTTGAAGCCCGCCTCGGGGTCCTCCGCGTTGATGCGGCACTCGATCGCGTGCCCGGAGAGCTCGATCGTCGGCTTCACCACCTCGTTCGCCGCCACGCGGAGCTGCAGCTCGACGAGGTCGAGCCCCGTCACCATCTCGGTGACCGGGTGCTCCACCTGGAGCCGCGTGTTCATCTCCATGAAGTAGAGCGCGCCCGACGGGTCGCGGAGCATCTCCACCGTGCCGGCGCCGTAGTAGCCGGCCTTCCGGCACGCCTCCGCCACGATCGTGCCCATGCGCGCGCGCTCGTCGGGGGTGATCGCCGGCGACGGGCTCTCCTCGAGCAGCTTCTGGTGGCGCCGCTGCACGCTGCACTCGCGCTCGCCGAGCGTCACGAGGTTGCCGTGACGGTCCCCGAGCACCTGGAACTCGATGTGCCGGCCGTTGACGACCAGCTTCTCGAGGTAGAGCGTGCCGTCGCCGAAGGCGCTCTGGCCCTCGGCGCTCGCGTGCGAGAAGGCGTCCGCCATCTCCGCCGGCGCGTTCACCCGCCGCATGCCACGCCCGCCGCCGCCCGCGCGCGCCTTGAGCAGCACGGGGTAGCCGAGCGTGTCGGCCACCAGGAGCGCCTGCTCCACGCTGTCGACGTTCCCCGGCGACCCGGGGATGAGCGGCATACCGAGCGCGCCCATCGTCTCGCGCGCGACCTGCTTGTCGCCCATCGCGCGCATCGACGCCGGGGACGGCCCGACCAGCGTGACGCGCTCGAGCTCGCAGCGCGTCGCGAACAGCGCGTTCTCGGAGAGGAACCCCCAGCCCGGGTGCAACGCCGAGCAGTGGTGCGCCCGCGCCGCCGCGAGCAGCGCGTCCGCGTCGAGGTAGCCCGCGCGGCCGCCCACGTTCGCGACCGCGTCGACCTCCGCGAGCCACGCGAGCTCCCGGTCGGGGTCGGTGACCGCCGCCACGACGCCGATGCCCAGACGCTTGCAGGTGCGGGCGACGCGCGCCGCCACCTCGCCGCGGTTCGCGATGAAGACGCGCCGGAACACTAGCCGCCGAGCTCCTTCTCGAGGACCTTGCGGGCGAGGCCCGCGTCGACGTCGGCCTTGTGCGCCTTCATGAGCGCGCCCATGGCCTTGCCGATCTCCTTCACCGAGGTCGCGCCGCTCGCGGCGATGGCCTCGCGCACCCACACCGTGGTCTGGGCCTCGTCGGCGAGCTTCGGCAGGAAGGCCTCGACGATCCCGAGCTCGAGCCGCTCCTGCTCGGCGAGGTCCTGGCGGCCCGCCTGCTCGTAGCTCTGGATCGAGTCCTCGCGCTGCTTCTTGAGCCGCCGCAGCGCCTCGAAGCAGCGTTCGTCGGTCACCTCGCCCTTGCCTTCCTTCTCGAGCTCGATGAACGCCGCGCGGATCATGCGCAGCCCGGTGGTGCGGGCGGCGTCCTTCGCGAGCATGGCCTTCTTGAGCTCGTCTGCGACCTGGTCCTTCAGCGCCATGGGAACTCCGGGGTCGCGGTCCTATCTCGTCCGCGCGCCCCGGGCAGCATCCGCGTGCTTGCAGGTCGGGATGCTCTTGGGGCGGGGGGGCGGGCCCCCCCGCAACGCCCCCCCGAGGTGGTGTGCGCGCTTCCGGCCTACGACGAAGCCGGCACGCCCTTCAGCACCCGCGCCACCATCCCGAGCAGCCCCACCGCGAGCAGCGCCACGCCCGCGACCGTGGCGCCGCGATCGACCGCGGACGCCGTGGGCGGCTCGAGCGAGCGCTCCTCGCCGAGCGTGCCGTCGGTGACGACCATGCCGCGCACCTCGTCCTCGAGGAGGCGGAGATCGTACTCGGGGCGCTCCGCGGCGGGGTTGCCGTACACGAGCCGCGCGGCGCCCTCGGGGACGCGCGCGCGCAGCTCCCAGCGCGGCGAGTAGACGCGCACCGCGTCGATGGGGATGGGCGCGTCGTCGTCGTTCTCGATGCGCACGAGCAGCGCGCCGCCCAGCCGCTCGCCGATCGCGACGGCGAGCGTGCCGCCGCGCTCGGGGCCGCTCCACACCACCCGGCGGAGCGCGATGGTCGTCCGCCCCGCGTCGCGGAGCACCGTGACCGGCCGCTCGAACACGGCGCGGCTCGTCTCGAGGCGCACCGACGACACGGGCGCGTCCCCGTCGAGCGGCACCCGGATCAGCGTGGCGCTCCCCTCCTCCGTGCGCTCGAACGCGCCGGCCTCCCAGGGCTCCTCGTCGCCCGTGTTCCAGAGGAGGAACGGGATCTGGCGGCCCGCGGCGTCGACGACGCGGACGTCGCCGAGGTCGGTCCGCGTGCGCGCGAGCACGTCGCGGTCGAGCGCGACGCGCACCCAGCCGGCGCCCTGGAGGTCCCGCTCGTAGCGGAAGCGCGCGAGCCCGAGGTCGGGACCCGGGAGGTCGACCTCCTCGCGCGTCGGCACCGGTACGAACGCGGGGTTCGGCCCGGCGGACCCCACCTCGACGACGGGCGGCGCGTCCCGGAGCAGCTCGGGCAGCGCCACGGCGAGGTCGTAGGCCGAGTCGGGCAGGGTCGCCGCGCCGTACACGGCGTGGGGCGCCGGGCCGGCGTCCCGCACGACGAGCCACGCGCCCTCCGAGATCACGTCCACCTCGTCGAGCGGGAGCGGCGCGCCGCGATCGAGCGGGATCTCCACGACGAGCGTGTCCCCGACGACGCCGTCGAGGCGCACCTCCATCCGGTCCACGTTCGCCGCCCCGACCTTGAGCCGCCGGATCCGGCCGGAGCCAGAGGAGCCGTAGTCGTAGGGATCCGAGGCGAGCGAGCGGATCGTGACCTCGCGATCGAGCACGTCCACCTCGGGCGGGAGCTCGAAGCGCAGGCCGCGGACCGTGCGCACGCCGCCCAACCGGAGCGTGTAGCGGGCCCGGCCGTCCTCGGTGATCACCGGCGTCGGCATCGGCACCGCCTCGACGTTCGGCGGCACGTGGTCGGGTGCGTTCCGCGTCGCGGTCACGTCCACGAGGCGCGGGCGGCGCGCGTCGAAGCCCGTGAGCGCCAGGCGGAAGGGGCCGCGGACGTGGGGCACCTCGATCGTGCGGCTCTCCTCGTCGCCCACGTCGTAGAGCAGCGACGACTCGCCGGCCTCCCAGCCGCTGCCCGTCCACCACGACACGCTCGCGCGGAAGGGCCCGAGCCCCTCCAGGTCGAGGACGTCGAGCACCAGCGCGTCCACGGGGGCCTCGGCCGCGTCGGACTCCCACGCCGCGCCGTCGACCGGCCGGAAGTCGAGCTCCACGCTCTCGGTCGGGCCGCCCGCGGACGAGCGCAGCACCGCATACGGCACCTCGCGCCCGGTCCCGTCGGTCACGAGCAGGCCGCGGTCGAGGTTCTCGACCTCTCCGGCGACCAGGTCCGGCGGGAGCGCGATCCGCACGACCCCACTCGCGGGGAGCTCGACCGCGCCGACCCGCCCGTAGGTGGACACGTCCGCGGCGAGCGCGACCTGAAAGGCGTGAAGAATCAACATCATGGCTTCCGATCCTTCAGGACGATGCGCTGGAACGCGATCGCGCCCACGAGCAGCGTGATGGCGAGGCCCCCGAACGCGCCCACCCGGGCGAAGCCGGACAGGTGCCACAGGTCGACCGTGAAGACCTTGAGCGCGCCGAGCATCGCGAACGCGAGCCCCGCGAGCCGCGCCCCGCGCGAGTCGCGCACGGTGCCGACCGCGATGAGCACGAGCCCGTACACCGCCCACGCGATCGAGCGCGTCATGCTCTCGGCGAGGTCCTCGCTCGAGAAGGAGAGCACGTCGTCGTGCGCGAAGGCGTGCGCGACCTCGAGGTTCACGAGCGCGAAGAAGAGCAGCACCGACGCCACGCGGAGCGCGGTCCGGAACCACGTCGGCGTGTCGAAGAGCCGCGCGGCCACGAGCAGGCAGACCGCCGGGACGCCCCAGGTGTAGAGCGTCCAGTTCAGGACGATCCAGCCCTCGCCGCCGCCGTAGGAGAGCGCGTCGGGGTTGAGCAGGAGCCGCACGCACACGGCGAGCGCGAGCGCGCCCGCGAACACGCGGATGCCGGGGTGCGTGAGCCGCCGCGAGAGCGCGCCGAGCAGCGCCACCTCGAGCGCCCAGCCCAGCGTGAGCCACGCCTCCTCGAGCTGGAGCGGCACCGCGCCGGCGGCGAAGAGGAGCACCACCGTGACGAGGATGGCGAGCTCGCGGTCGTCGGCCCGCACCTTCACGGCGCGCACGAGCGTGATCGCCGCGAGGAGCGTGCCGATGCCGAGCAGCACGGGCAGCACGCCGATGAGGTCGTCGCCGAGCGTCTCGATCCAGAGCCGGTGGAACGCGAAGAAGAGCGCCGGGCCGGCCAGCGCGGCCGAGAGCGCCCCGAAGAGGTCCCCGGCGCGCGGCCGCCAGAAGGGCGGGAACGCGAAGGCCGCGTAGACCACGGCGGTCGCCAGGAACCAGTCGCCCGCGTTGGCGGGCACGTAGTCGTGCGCGAGCGGCGCGAGCAGCGGGGCCGCGGTCGCGAGCAGGGCCACGATGAGCGCGGGGCGCGGCCCACGGCGGTTCCCGACCACCGCCCCGAGCACGGCGAGGAGCGCCGTGGTGTGCGCGAGGAGCGCGAACGGGGGCTCGCCGCCGAGGGCCACCGTCGTGAGCAGTGCGCCGGCCGCGGCGAGCGGGAGCGCCCAGGCGACGGTCCCGGAGAGCGCGGCCACGAGCGGCACGGCGAGGAGCGCGAGGGCCACGGCCGGCCACGGCGGGGTGTCGACGAAGCTCCAGCCGAGCGTGAACGCCGCCAGGAGCGCGGAGCCGACCGCGACGGCGCCGACCTCCAGCCAGAGCGCGTCCCGGCGCCGGCCTACGAGGAGCGCGGCGCCCGGGGCGAGCACGAGGAACACGAGCGCGATCCAGGGCGCGTCGCCCGGCGGGGTCGCGAGCGGGAGGCTCGACACGGGGTCCCGGCGGAGCGGGTCCGCGGGGATCACGTAGGCGAGCGCCGCGAGCAGGAGGAGCAGCGCGCCCAGGCCGCCCGCGACGGCCTCGGACGTGGCCGTGGACCGGCGGGCCGGCAGCGCCAGGAAGAGCCCGCCGAGGAGCGCGGGCGCGGCGAGGCCGACGGCCACCTGGTCGGGCGCGTGGAAGCTCACCACCCAGCCCAGGTAGAGCGCGGTGGTGGCGACGGCGGCGATCGCGATGAGGGTCGTCCAGCGCCGCCGCGTGGCCGCGACGAGGAGCCCGGCGTCGAGCAGCGCGAGGTAGCCGAAGAACGCGACGGCCTTGTTCTCGCCCGTGGAGAGCAGGATCGGCGTCAGG
Source organism: uncultured Enterobacteriaceae bacterium (assembly GCA_964457335.1). Taxonomy (GTDB): domain Bacteria; phylum Myxococcota_A; class UBA796; order UBA796; family SXON01; genus CAJBVW01. The sequence continues at coordinate 30,042 of CAYWGD010000039.1, forward strand.
TAGCCGCCGGCGAGCGCGAGGCTCGCCATGAAGCGGCTGTCGCGCCGCTCCGCCGCGAAGAGCGTGACCGCTGTGGTGACGACCATCAGCGCGAACGCCAGCTCCTGCCCGATGAGCCCGTACCGCGCGTGCCCGGCGTAGATGACCGCGTACACGATGCCGGCGCCGCCGCCGCCCAGGGCCGCGGCGGGCACGTCGTAGCGGCGCGAACGGGCGAACTCGCTCGCCAGGAGCGCGAACGCGCCGACCGCGGCGCCGAGCGCGAAGCGCACGCCCGGCCCGACGAGCCCGGCGGCGATGGCCTCCCGGAGCGCGAAGATCGCGGCGAGCAGCAGCGCGAGGCCGCCGGGCACCGCGAGGATCCACACGCCGATCGCGTCGGCGCCGAGGGGCTTCTTCGGCGGCGCGGGCGGCGGCGGCGCCTTGGCCGCGGGCGGCGTGGCGGGCGGCGGAGGTTCCGCGGGAGGCGGCTCAGCGGGGGCCGGCGCGGCGGGGGGGGACGCCGCGAGTGGCGGCTCGGCGGGAGGCGGCTTGGCGGGAGGCGGCTCGGCGGGGGCCGGCACGGCGGAGGGCAGCTCCGCGGGAGGAACGAGCGGCGTCGGCTGGGTCGGCCCACCGGCGGGGGCGGGCTCCAGCGCCACGCGGGGGGTCCGGGGGGCCTCGCCCCCCGGCGGGGCGTTGCGGGGCAGAGCCCCGCCCCAAGAAGAAGAGCCCTCGGCCGCGGCTCGGCCCACGCCCAGCGCCTCGAGCTCCCCGATGCGGCGCTCCAGGACCTCGATGCGCCGCTTCGCGCGCACGTTCGACACGAGCGCGACGATCGGCAGCACGTAGACGAGCGCCAACGCGAGGACCGAGCACATCACACCGAGGAAGACGTCCACGCGGCCCTCGCGACGGGCATCATGCGCGGCCCGGGCTCCGCCGTCAAAGGGCGGACTGCTATGATTTGTCCGTGCTCGCGCTCCTCGTCGCCCCCGCGCTCGCCTCCCCCGTGGGGACGATGGGCCCCGCGCGCTTCGACCTCGAGCTGCAGGGCGCCGAGATCCACGCCACCATCCGCATGCTCGCGGAGCTCGGGGACCTCGACGTGGTCATCCCCGACACGGTGTACGGGACCGTGAGCCTGCGGCTCGAGGACGTGACGTGGGAGGCCGCGCTGGCCGCGGTGCTCAGCGTCGAGGGCCTCGCGGCCGTGCCGTCGGGGGACACGCTGGCCATCGCGCCCCGGCGCTGAACCCGGCGCTGATCAGGCCGCCCGCGCGACCTGCGCCGGCTGCCGCCGCGCCCACCCGAGGATGGCGAGCCCGCCCGAGAACATCAACGCGCAGCCCCACTGCGCGGGGGTGAGCCCCGCCCAGCGCACGTCGGCGCTCGCGAGGTCCGTGTTGCGCAAGAAGTCGAGCCCGAAGCGCGCGGGCGCGTAGAGCAGGCACCACGCGGCGATGAAGGTCCCCGGCGCCCGGGGCCGGCGCGCGAGCAGCACGAACACGATCGCGATGCCGACGGCCACCAGCGCCTCGAGCAGGCCGAGGTCGAAGCGCGTGCCGCCCGGGAACTGCACGCCGAGCCAGGAGTCCGTGAGCTTGCCGCGGTGGTCGTGCACGCTGAAGCAGCCGAGGCGCCCGAAGATCCAGCCGAAGGGGAAGCCGAACATGATCGTGTCGGCGTGCGCCCAGTAGGGGCGCTTCCGCACGAGCTTGTAGAACACGACCGAGCCGACCATCGCGCCGATGAAGCCGCCGAAGCTCGAGAAGCCCGCCCAGATGCGCAGGAGCGCGTAGGCCCCGGCCGGCACGTCCACCCCGAGGATCGGCCCGGACTCCTGGAGCTGCTCCGGGTGGTAGGCGAGCACGTGCACGAGGTGCCCGAACACGAAGCCGGAGAGCACGGTGAACACGATGCCGTCGACGACGTCGCGCACGTCGAGCCCGAGCTTGATGCCCCGCGCGCGCGCGACCTCCAGGCCCACGATGAACGCGATGCAGACCAGCGTCCCCCAGGGGTCGATGGGGACGGGGCCGAGGTGGTACACCGGCAGCTCGACGTACGGAATCACGACGCTACACCCGTGCGGTCGCCCGTGATAACACGGGCCCCCCGCGCGACTGGGAGACCGCATGGCCGTCATCACCACCGACATCCTCATCGAGGGCATTCGCCGGGACGACGTGCTCGACTGGCTCGGCAAGCGGGAGAACCACCTCCGCATGCTCCAGGGCGCGTTCGACGGCCTGACCGAGAAGGGCCCCGGCGCCTACGAGCTCGCGCTCAAGACGGGCCCCCTCCCCCGCACGATGTCCTACACCTTCGACCACGTGGACAACGAGCACGGCGGCCGCCGCGTGCACGTGAAGACCGCGGGCCGGCGGCTCGAGGGCAACATCCACTACTCGCTCCGCACGATGAAGCCCGCGCTCAACACGCTGGTCACGCTGCACGCGGACTACGACACCGGCGGGCCCCTCGGCGGGATCGTCGACAGCGCGATCCTCCGGAAGCGCCTCGAAGCCGCCTACAAGGCCGTGCTCGAGAACCTGCAGCGCGAGATCCACAAGGGGTAGCGCCCGGAAGGCACACGCGGGGACTGCCGCCGCGCGTACGGGCGTTACCTACCGAGGATGCTGTTCCTCCTCGCCTCGATCGCCCTCGCCATCCCCGCCTACCCGCCCACCCGCGCGGAGCTCGTGCTGGGCGGGGCGAAGAGCACGACCCTCGACCTCTGGCGGCCCACGCCGGACGCCGAGAAGATCTACGTCCGCGCGGACCTGCCCGACGGCACGCCCGCCCTGTTCCTGCTCGACACGGGCGCGTCGATCTCGGTCGTGCACCGCGAGGTGATCGAGAAGTTGGGGCTGCCGATCACGCCGGTGGACGGGCGCATCGAGGGGCTCTCGGGCTCGGTGGAGTGGAAGCGGGCGGTGATCCCGCGGCTGAAGCTCGGCGAGTTCCAGATCAACGCCGTGGACGTGGCCGTGGACGTGCCCGGCGTGCCCGAGAACGCCGGTCCCCTGCCCGTCGCGGGCATCCTCGGGAACAACGTCTGGACGAACTTCACGCTCGAGGTCGACTACCCGGCCGACGTGGTCACGCTCCACGCGCCGGGCACCTACAAGCTCAAGAAGAAGGCGGCGCCGCTCGTGCTCGACGGGCTGCACGCCTACACGCCGGTCGAGATCCGGGCGGCCGACGGCACGACGGCCACGGTGGTCCTCGAGGTGGACACCGGGGCGAACGGCGTGTTGTTCCAGGGAGATACGGGCGAACCCTTCCGGGTCTCCAGCAGCCAGGGCGTGGAGCCGGTCATCGGGATCGGGGCCGACCTCGACGAGCTCCCGCTCGCGAGCTTCCTCCAGGTGACGCGCCGCGTGCCGCTCGACCGGGTGCGCATCGGCGGGCGCCTCCTCGATCACGGGGGCCCGGCCCGCTGGTACGGCGCCGACGCGCCGCCGCAGAACCGCTCGTCGATGCCGGGGCTCCTCGGCTACGCGCCGCTCGCCGACCACGTCGCCGTCTTCGACTTCGCCGGCGAGCGCTTCCAGCTCGCGAAGTCCACGCGCGTGCCGCGCGACTTCGACGCCTGGACCGCCTGGCTCGAGCTCGAGCGCCAGCGCTTCGGCGAGGTCCCCGAGCGCGCCGCCATCCGCGGGCGCCTCCAGTATGCGAAGGGCGACCCCGAGGGCGCGAAGAAGACGGTGCTGGACGCGCTCGCGAAGCGCCCGGGCGACGCCGAGCTGATCGCGCTCCTGTCCTGGATCCACCGCAACGCGCGGGAGTGGGACGCCTCGCTCGCGGTGCTCGACGCCGCCGAGCCCGTCGCGCTCGCCGAGGAGTACGAGTGGGTCGCGTTCGTGGACAGCCTGTTCCTCGGGGGCGACGCGGCGCGCGCCCTGACCGAGGCCACGACCGCGATGGAGGGCGTGCCCGAGGACTCCGACGCCCGTGACGATCTGCTGGTCGCGCTCTCCGACGCGCTGCTCGCCTCCGGGAAGCCCGGGCAGGCCGCCGCCGCGCTCAACGAGGCGTCCGCGGTCTCCCCCGGCGGGAGCGCGCACCTGTTGCGCAAGGCGCGGATCGCGCTGGCCGAGGGAGACCGCTACGGCGCGATGACCGCGCTCCGCGAGCTCTGGACGCTGCTCCCGCTCAACGGCACCCCCCTGTGGATGTATGCCGGGCTCGCGGGTCCGGAGGACGTGCCCGGCTTCGTCACCGAGATCGACAACGCGCTCGCGCGCCTCCACCCGGGGGACGAGCCCTGGGACTTCGTCGGCGCCTCGCTGATCGCGGTCGGGGAGACCGCGCGCGGCAGGGACGCCCTCGCGAAGGGCTACACCCGCGACTGCGCGCCCATGCCCGAGGGCCCGGACCGCCAGAACTGCGACGCCTGGTACTGGGCGCTCGCCGGCGAGCGGCTCGACGAGGCGAAGGCGCGCGTGGAGCTGGCCATCGCGGAGCGCCCCTGGGCGTCCGCCTACCAGGACACCGCGGCCACCGTCGCGATGGTGTCCGGGCGCGGCGAAGATGCGCGCGCGCACGCGCTCCTCGCCGCACGACTGTCACCCGGCGACCCGTACCTGTTGTGGCAGCTCGACCGCATCGATGCGAAATTCCCCCGGTGACCGGAGGCCCCGTGCGCTGGCTCTTGCTCCTCCTCCTCTCCTCGGGCGCCTTCGTCGGGTTCGCCCGCGCGGGGGAGGACGAGGATCCGCCGGAGCCGCAGGCCGCGGTCGGCCCGCCGCCCCCCGAGAACGCCACCGTCACGAGCGTGTACGACGGCGACACGATGACGCTCTCGACCGGCGACAAGGTGCGGCTCAAGTGGGTGAACACCCCCGAGCTGCGCCCGCCCGAGGCCTACGGCATCGAGGCGCGCGAGGCCACGAAGGCCTTCGTGTCGGGCAAGACGGTGCGGCTCCTGTACGGCAGCACGATCCGGGACGGCTACGGGCGGCTCGTCGCCGGCGTGGAGGTCGAGGGCAAGAGCCTGTCCGAGCACCTGCTCGAGCTCGGCCTCGGCCACCTCTTCGTCATCCCCCCCGACGAGACCGACCACGGCGCGCTCATCGCGGCGCAGGAGCGCGCGCGCAAGGCCCGGCGCGGGCTCTGGAGCACGCCCGAGTTCCAGGGCGTCCTCCACATGACCTCGTTCCACGCGAACGCCGACGGTGACGACCGCGAGAACGTGAACGGCGAGTACCTGCGCGTCTGCAACGTGAGCGCGGAGACGATCGACCTCTCCGGCTACCGGATCGCCGACATCTCCGGCAACTCCTTCGAGTTCCCGAAGCTGCTCCTCCCTCCGGGCAACACGGTCAAGGTCCACTCGGGCGTCGGCCAGACCCAGACCGACCCCAACGAGCAGCTCACCATCTACCTGGGCAGCGCGACGCCCATCTGGAACAACAAGCAGGACCGGGCGACCATCTACGACCGCTTCGGGCGCGTGGTCGACGCGCGCGAGCACTCCGTGCAGAAGGAGACGCCATAGACGAGCGCCTCTTCGCGCTCGGCCAGGACGTGTACTCGGGGCCGACGGGGCCGTTCTGGGCCGCGCTCGGGACGCCAGCGGCGACCGGCGTGCTGCTCGTCGCCGTGCTGGCCTGGGGCGTGTGGCGGCGGCGGTGGGCGCTGCTCGTCGCGGCCGGCCTCGCCGTGGGCCTGACCGACCCGCTCGTCGTGCGGGTGGTCAAGCCGGCCGTGGGCCGGGAGCGGCCGTGCCGCGTCGTGGAGCGGCTGCCGGACTGTGGTGCCGGCCAGGCCATGCCGTCCGCGCACGCCGCGAACACCGCGGCGCTCGCGGCCGCGACGGGCTCGCCGGCGCTCGCCGGGGTGGCCGTCGTGGTGGGGGTCTCCCGCGTCGTGAGCGGCCAGCACTGGGCGAGCGACGTGGTCGCGGGCTGGATCCTCGGCGGGCTCGTGGGCGCCGGCGTGAGCGCGGGGGTGCGCGCGGGGGCGCGCCGGGCCGCGCGGCGGGAGCGACGGCGTTAGGGAAGGAGCGGAGGTCGGCGTGGAGGTGAAGGCGCTGTTCGTGGACGCCGCGGGGACGCTGCTCCGCGCGCGCGAGCCCATCGGCGTCACCTACGCCCGGTTCGCGCACGCCCGCGGGCACGCCGCCGACCCCGTGGAGGTCGAGCACCGCTTCCGGGCGGCGCTGAAGGCCGCGCCGGGCCGGCAGCGGGGGGACGGCCGCGCCTTCTGGCGGCCCCTCGTGGCCGACGCGATCGGGGTGGACGACGGGCGGCTCTTCGAGGACCTCTACGAGTGGTACGCCACGCCGAAGGCGTGGTGGATCGACGACGAGGCGCTCCGCACCCTCGGCAAGATCGCGCGCCAGGGCGTGCGGCTCGGCATCATCTCGAACTGGGACCGGCGGCTGCGGCTCCTCTACGAGCGCTTCGCGCTCGAGCGGATGTTCTCCGTGCTGATCTGCTCCGCGGAGGTCGGGGTCGAAAAACCCGACCCGTGGATCTTCACCATCGCCTGCCGCACCGCGGGCGTGTCCGCGCGGCAGGCCGTGCACATCGGTGACGACCCGCTCAAGGACGTCGCCGGCGCGAACCAGGCGGGGCTCGTGGGGATGCTCCACGACGAGGAGGAGGGCTGGGCCGGGCTGCCGGGGCGCCTCGCGGTCCTGCGGCGCACGGTGTTCCGGTGAGCGACGTCGTCGTGGGCGCGCGGGGCGACGCGCGCGTCGCGGTGCGTGTCCCCGGCCGGGTGTGCCTCTTGGGCGAGCACACCGACTGGGCCGGCGGCGCCGCGCTCGTCGTGCCGATGGACCGCGCCGTGACCGCCTTCGCGGAGCCCGCCGACCGGCTCTCGGCGTCGGCCGTGCTCGAGGGGCGCGCGCTCGCGTGGGAGGAGGGCGAGGACCCGGGCCCGCTCCGCTTCGTGCCCGCCGTGGCCGCCGAGGTCGCCGAGCGCTTCGGTTTCCGCACGACCGCGCACGTGCACCTCGGCGGGGACCTGCCCGCCGGCCGCGGCTTCTCGTCCTCCGCGGCCGTGTCCGTCGCGCTCGTCCGCGTGTTCGCCACCATCGCGGGCCGGGACCTCTCCGTCGACGAGACGGTCGAGGCCGCCTACGCCGCCGAGCGGCACCGCCTCGGCGTCGGCTGCGGCCGCCTCGATCCGGCCGCGTGCGCCTGGGGCGTGCCGCTCTTTTTGCGCTTCGCCGACGACCGCATGGACGTGGAGCCCCTCCCCGCCCGCCTCCGGCTCGCCGTCGGCTCCTTCCGCGCCCCGCGCGACACCGTCGGCATCCTCGACACGCTCGGCCGCCACTTCCGCGGCGAGGTCCCCCTACGCGACCCCGAGGCCGTCCGCCGCGTCGGGGCCGTGCGCGGCGCGATCGAGGGCTTCGGCGCCCAGGCCGCCCACGGGCGCGAGGCGCTGTACGACGGCGATCTCCCCGCGCTCGGCGGCGCCATGGACGCCTGCCAGGAGATCTACGAGGAGGAGCTCATGGCCACCCTCCCCGAGCTCCGGGCCCCCGGCCTCGTGCGGGCCGTGCGCGCGCTCAAGGCCGCGGGCGCGCTGGGCGCCAAGTTCTCCGGCGCGGGCGGCGACGGCTCGGTCGTCGGCCTCTTCCCGGTGCGGGAGGACGTGTCCGTCGACGCGCCCGCCCACGGCACCGTGGCCGCCGGCGTGGCCGCGCTCGACGCGCTGGGGCTCGAAGCCTTCGCGATGGAGGTCTGGAGCGCGGTGTAGGTCGGGGGTCGGGCACCCGGACGGCCGCGGACGGCCGCCGGTGCGGAGACGGGGTGCCCCGGCGGACGTCGGCGGCTCGGGTGCCCGGACCGGATACAACGCTCCCGTGCTCCTCCTCCCGACGATCCTCGCGCTCGCCGCTCACGCCGCGGAGCCCGACGCCGACGACGCCCCCCCGCCCACCTTCGGCACCGACGTGAGCGTCGGCGTCGGCGCGGGCGCGCTGCTCGGGGACTGGCCCGACCCCGGCGTGCACGGCACGCTCGGCGCGCGGCTCGACGTGTTCACCGTGAACCGCGACACGCCCGGGCCGCGCTTCGGGGCGTCGTTGTGGGGGCGCACCGCCGTGTGGCCCCTCCAGACGCACACCGCCGACGACGCCGGGCCCGCCGCCTTCGGGCTCACCCACTACGGCGCGTCCGCCATCCTGCGCTTCGACCCCGCCATCCGCTGGACGGGCACCTTCGGCTTCGGCTTCGGCCGCGCCGACCTCAGCGACTACGAGGGCGGCGTGTGGGCCGTGCCCACCTTCACCGTGGAGGTGGGGCTCCGGCAGGCGATCGGCCGCGCGTTCGTCGACTACGCCGTGCAGAGCGGCTGGGGCAGCGCGCGCGGCCCCGAGGCGGGCTGGGAAGACTGGTGGACGGTGTCCGCGGGCGTGAGCGTGGGGCTCCACGCGCGGTAGGCCGCGGCCGCGCCCTCGCCACCCGCCGCGCGTGTGCCCACCTTCGGGGGCATGGCGGGTGCTTCACCGACCCCGCGGCACGAGTTCGTGGCCGCCGTCCTGCTCGGCCTCGCGGCGGTCGGCTCGGCCTGGAACGCCTCCCAGGCCGCGCGGTGGGGCGGCGAGCAGGCCGAGGCGACGATCACCGCGAACACGCTCCGCGCCGCGGCCACCGAGGCGGCTGCCGACGCCGACGCGGAGCTCCAGGTGGACCTGGCGACGTTCCTCGAGTGGGCGGACGCCACGTCCGACGGCCGCGAGGACCTCGCGGCCTTCCTCGAGGAGCGCTTCCCCGCCGAGCTCTGGACGGCGTTCCAGGCGTGGCGCAGCGAGGCGCCGGTGCTCGACGAGCGCGTCGGCCGCCCGGTGCCGCCCGGCACCCCCTTCGATCGGCCCGAGTACCGCCCGGAGGGCCGGGGCCGGGTCGCCGCCCTGCACGCGGAGGCCGCCGCCGCGGTCGCGCGCGCCCACGTCACGAACGCCGCCAGCACCAACTCCGTCGCCGCCATCGTGCCGTTCGCGGTGGTGCTCTGCCTCGCCGGGGTGGCGACCAAGCTGGACGCGCCGTGGCCGCGCCTGGTGCTGCTCGGGCTCGCGGCGCTCATGCTCGTGGGCGGGACCGTGGCGACGGTGCTCGTGCCCATCGTCGCGGGGGTGTGACGGACACGCGAACGCCCCCCGGAGCGACGGGGGGGCGTTGCGGGGGGGCTCTGCGGGAGGGGCTCTGCCCCCCCGGCCCCAAGACCTACTCGGGCTTGACCCACCAGTTGAGGCTGTAGGCGGCGTCGTCCTCGTAGAACACCATCGCGTCCGGGTCCTCGTCCACGTCCGGGTCGGGGATGTCGCTCGTGGTGTACGGCGAGAAGCCGGGGCTCGCCGCGAAGATCGTGTCCTCGCCGAGCCAGTCGTCGGCGTCGATGTCGTCGACCTCGTAGAGGTCGATCGTGATCTCGCCCTTGAACGAGATCTCGCTCACGTCGATGGGCGCGAAGGCGACGGGGTAGAGCACGTTGCCGTTGGTGTCCATCTGGCCGTACCAGAGGTCGAAGGTGCCGGCCGCCGGGGAGACGCCGTCGATCTCGATGTCGGCGTACACGTCGTCGTCGCCGTACCAGTCCTCCTGGATGTGACAGGTGAGGTCCCCGAGCGTGACGGTCTTGAGATCGGTCGTCCACACGACCATGACCTCGCGCTGGGTATTGTCGTTGCTACGGTCGATCGTGACGTAGAACTGGTCGTTCACGTTGGGGAACCAGGTGTCACCGGCCTCGACGAGCCACGTGGCGCTCGGGAGGCCCGTGTAGATCAGGTTGTGCGCCTCGTCCCAGAGCGAGATCGTGGCGTCCGTGCACCCGCCGCCCGACACGCAGGAGTTGGACACGAAGGTGTGCTCCTGGTTGCCCAGGTTGTCGGTCCAGAGCGCCTTCTGGGCGAACTTGAAGTAGAGGTGGTCCTGCGGCGATCCGTAGATCACCTGGCCGAAGGTGCCGGTGACCTCCTCGAACGGCTCCAGCACGAGGTAGTCGGTCCAGCTCGTGCCGGCGTTCTGGTTCAGCGAGAGCGTGTAGTTGCCGGTGTCGAGCGGGTTGGACGCCTTCACCCTCAGGTAGAAGGGGCCGTCCACGTCGAGGACGCTCGTGATCTCGCGGTCGTCCTCCACGAACTCCCCTTCGCCCTCGAAGTACGAGAGCGGCGTGGAGAGGTCGGTGGCGTCGTACACCGTCACGTCGATGTCGAGGTCCGGCGAGTAGACCTGGAGCGTGTAGGTGCCGGGCTCGTCGAAGCGGTACCACTGGTAGGCGCCGCTGTACGCGATCTCCCCGGTCACGTCGCCGGAGGGGTTGGTGAGCGCCTGCATCGGGCTGCACCGGTCGCTGTCCCAGCCGATCACGGCCTCGACGCCGTAGTGATCGGAGAGGTCGCCGTAGAGCCCCTTGGCGTCGCGGCGGAGCTGCATGTGCTGGAAGCAGGGCGCGGGGACCTTGGCGTCGTAGGCGCCGGGCTCGATCGCCACCATGTAGTCGAGCCGCTCCTGGGCGAAGGGATCGTTGTTGGCGACCATGTTGCCGGTGGGGCCGTCGCTCCCGTCCCAACTGAAGCCGGGGTCGTCGGGCGACGTGGTGTCGCGCCACATGTCGCCGAGATCGTGGTCGCGGATCCAGCCGGACGGGCCGAAGATCTCCAGGTACTCGCTGTTGTTGCCCTGGTAGTCGCCGATGACGTTCATGTCGCCCATGAGGATCAGGTCGTCGCCGTACTGCGACACCTGGTCGATCACCGCGAGGATCTCCTTGAAGTTGCTCGCGCGGGCCTCGCGCTCGTCGTTGAACAGCTCGGTGTCGACGGCGTAGTAGGTGGCCTGGGCGTGGGTGCCGAGGATGGAGATCGGGCGCCCGGTGCGCGGGTTGTAGAGGTGGGCCCAGAAGAAGCCCTTCTCGGAGAAGGTGTCCTCGCCGTCGAGATCGGTGAAGGGCCAGAAGGCCGCGTCGCACACGCTCGTGCCGCCGCCGTCGTCCAAGCCCTGCACGTCGATGTTGGAGCTCTCGTTGCAGGTGGTGCCGATGTCGATCGGGTCGCCGGGGAAGCGGCTGAACATCATCAGCCCGCTGTCCTGGCGGTGGGAGGTGTCCGAGCCGCCGTCCCAGGCCTCGCGGATGATGTACGGGTACTCGGCCTCGAGGTCGCCGATGAGCGTCTCGCGCATCTCGTCGACGAACACCTCGTTGAGCACGACGATGTCGTAGTCGTTGTCGAGGATGAAGTCGCTGATCTCGTGGCCGCGCTCGACGTAGTCGTCGTCCGGGTTGAAGTCGTCGTTGGAGAACGCGGTCTGGGGCAGCGCCGCCACGTTGTAGGTGAGGACGCGGTACACCTCGAGGTCGGGGTCCGGCGGGTCGGCGGTGGGCGAGTCGTAGTCCGGGTCGGGCGGGTCGACGTCGCCGAGGTCGATGTCGTCGAAGTCGGTGAAGTCGATGAGGTCGCCGTCGTAGCGGAGCTCGACGTAGATCTCGAGGTCGACGAGCGAGGGGCGCGCGTCGACGGTGATGCCCGTGGAGAGCCCGCTGCCGAAGCCGCGCGTCGCGACCTCGACGACCTCGGTGGCGAGCGCCGGATCGATGCTGCCGGCGCCCGAGGAGACCATCACGCGCGCGGTGATGCCGGTGGCGGAGCCCCGCGCGTCGGTCAGCGCGAGGTCGAACGAGCAGCCGTCGCCTTCGCGGCTCGGCGCGCACTCGCCCGCGGGCTCGAAGGTGAGCGCCCCGCTGCCGTCGTTGGCCGCGAGGACGAGGTCGAAGGAGGTCCCGTCGCCCCCCGCGAAGACGAGGAGGCCCTCGCCGTCGGCGACGATGCGCGTCTCGCCGCCCTCGGGCGCGGCGGCGTCGACGAGCACCGAGAGGGTCGAGACGCCCTCGCGCGTGGAGTAGTACGCGTCGAAGGTCTGCTCGGCGGCGCGCGCTTCGGCGGCGCCGAAGGAGGCGAGGACGAGGGACGGAAGACCGAGGCGGGCGAAGGCACGGATGGACATGGCAGGCTCCTGCGAGGTTGGGGACCGGGGGGCGGTCTGGGCCAACGCAAGCGGTGTGCCGGGCGGGAGGGGATGGGCGGCGCGGGGGGAGGACGCGCCGTTCTTGCCGGAATCAGGCGGCTTTGTGCAGGTCCGAGGCCGCGCGCCTGTAACCTTTCACCCGAAGCGCGCGCGGTGCGCGGCGGTGCGCGCGCATCGTCGGTGCGCTCACACCCTGGCCGGGCGCGCGCGATCGTCGCGGGGCCGCACCACGTTGGGATCGTCGGGGCGCCACTGCCCCCACCTGCCCTCCACCACGAAGGGCATCCGCACGTCCATCACCATCGTGAGGCGCGCGTAGTCGCCGAGGTTGCGCGCCCAGTGCATCTGCCGGGTGTCCATGAGTCGCGCGGTGCCGGGGCGCCACCACGCCTGCTCCTCCACGGGGAGGCGCAGCCCGAGGTGCACGCGCACCACGTCGTCGTCGCGCGGGTCGGTGTGCGGGAGCATGAGGCCGCCGGGCTCCACGCGCAGGAAGCCGGCCAGCCGGACGCCCGGCACCCGGGTCGCCAAAGCGGCCGCGGTCGGGCAGCTCGCGCGGTTGGCGGCGAAGTCCGCGTCCGGGAACTCGTGGGACCGGACCCCCGGATCGAGCACGAACCCGAAGCAGCCGGCCTGGTAGCCGTGCATCGGCGCCCAGCGGTCGAGCGCCACCGGCTCGATCTCGGCGAGCAGCGCGTCCGCGTGGGCCTCCAGGAGGTCCAGGAAGGGGTACGCGCGCCGGGTCTCCGCGTCGTGCACGGCGGGATCGTAGCTCAAGCGCGGACCTCCCGGCGGTACCACTTCACGAAGCTCGCCAGCACCGCCCCGACCTTGAGGTTGTTCGCCATGACCTCGGGGGGGTAGCTGTAACGGAGGAGCGCGTCGTTGGGCGGGGCGTCGAGCCAGTAGCGGTCGAAGGACGCGAGGTCGTCGAGGTGGCCGAGGCGGAAGCGGGACTTGTGCTCCGTCTCGTGGAGGAAGGCGTTGCCGCCGTACACGGCGCCGTCCCAGTCGACCGTGACCTCCGCGTTGAGCCGCACCGGCCCGGGCGCGTTCTCCGCGTTCACGAAGACCACGTCCGGCCGCTCGCGCAGGCGCTGGGCGAGCTCGAAGAGCTGGCCGGCGAAGGTCTCCCGGTGCGCGGGGCTCCAGGTCTTCCCGAGGGCGAAGTTGATCTGCACGCGAGGAAAGCCCAGCTCGACGATGTGCAGGTAGTTGCGCGCCAGCCGGTGCACCTGCTGGGGGTGCACGACCATGATCACGTCGTGCCGGAGCCCGCTCGCGCGGAGGAGCTCGGCGCGCGGGGCGATGCCGTTCTGGTAGCTGTCCTCGCCCACCCGTCGCGCGGGCCGGCCCATCCGCTGCGCCTCGGGGTCGCCGTCGAGCGACAGCTCGAGCTTCACCGGGTACTGCCGGAGCCAGTCGAGCTTCTCGGCGTCGAGCGACCAGCCGTTGCTCGAGAGCACGAAGTCGAGCTGCCTGCCCCGTCGCGCGGCCTCCGCGGCGCCCCACGCGATGCCGTGCCGCACGAGCTCCCACTCGAGCAGCGCCTCGCCGCCGAAGAACTGGAGCGTGAGCGCCGGCCGCTCGCTCGACAGGAGCAGCCCGATCGCGCGCTCCAGCGTCGCGCGCGGCATGACGCGGCCGTCCTGCTTGGGGATGTAGCAGTAGTTGCAGCGGAGCTCGCACTGCCACGTCGGGATGACGACGAGCCGCGCGGGGCCCTCCTGGGCGTAGCGCTGGAACGCCGGCAGCCACCCGTCGATGGGCCCGAGCGCCGCCTCCGCGACCGCGCGGATCCCCTGCTCCGGGTGCGCCGGGCCCTGCCGGGACGCGCGCCGCGCCGCGTCGAGGAGCTCGAAGACCCGGCGCCGCGCCCGGTCGTCCACCACGCGCGCGAGGTGCTCGGCCTCGGGATCCCCCGTGTCCACGTAGCGGCGGGCGAACGTGGCGTGGAGGTTGGTGTAGGACCCGCCGTAGAAGCGCTCGTCGGTGAAGAACGCGGCGTCCACGGCGGCGCGTACGTTCTCGTCCCGCGGCTCGTCGTGGTCCACGAAGGGGTAGTCCACCTCGGGGTGAGACGGGACCGAGGCGAAGTCGCGGAGCTTGCTGGTGGCGTCCTGGCCCTGCCGGAGGCGGCGGCGGTAGCTCGCGCTCGGGAGGTAGCTCACCAGCCGCGGCACGACCGGGAAGCGCACGTGGAAGTGCACGGGGTGCGCGAGCTTGAGCCGCACCACCTCGTCGAGCACCTCCACGAGGTCCGCGCCGGTGGTCTCGGCGTTGGACAGGATGAAGTAGGCGTCGTGGTGGAGGCCGCGCCGCGCGAGCTCGGCGACGATCGCCCGGACGTGCGCGCGCTCGTAGCCCTTCCCGAGCCGCGCGAGCTCGCGGTCGGAGAAGCTCTCGACCCCGATCTGCAGGTAGCTCGACCAGCGGCGGCTGCGGTGGTCGGCGACGAAGTCGCGCGCGGGCACGGCCGCGCCGTGGTCGTCGAAGCAGTCGGGGGTGATGGCGTCGAAGAGCTCGGGGTCGGGCTCGGGGAGGAGCCGGCCGCGGCCCTGGGGCGGGCCGGGCTCGCGCACGCAGAGGTCGGCGATCGAGACCTGGCAGGAGGCGAGGCGGAAGGGCGTGGCGCGGAGCCCGCGGAAGAAGGCGAGGACGCGGCCGCGGTCGCAGGCGAAGTCGTCGTCGCTGACGTGCACGCGGTAGGCGTTGCGCGGGGCGGCCGTGTTGCGGCCCCGCGCGTCGCGGGGGCCCTCGCCGAAGAGCGCGGCGTAGTGGGCGTCGTAGCGCCCGAGCAGCTCGAAGATCCCCTCGGCGGAGCGCGCCTGGTAGCTCTCACGGCCGATGATCGAGCAGAACGTGCAGCGGTGCAGGCAGCCGCGGGAGGTCGAGAGCTCGAGCCCCGCCTCGAGGTGCCGCCGCTCGACGAGCGAGAGGTCGAGCGGCACCCCGTCGAGGTCCTCGACGCGCACGACCCGCGCGGGGTTGGCGCTCACGAGGCGGCCGCCGGCGCGGTCGACCACGAGGAGCCCGTCGAGGTCGAGGAGCGCGGTGACCTGCGCGTCGGTGAGCGGCGTGTCGACGTTCCCGTCGCCGAGGATGCGCGCGAGGCGCGGCAGGAAGTACTCGCCGGCGCCGCGGCAGATGAAGGTCGCGTCGGGGAAGTGCGCGGCGACGTGTTCGGGCGTGAGCGTCGGCATGACCCCGCCGAGCGCCACGTGGGCGCGGCAGCCGAGCCGACGCAGCTCGCGGACGAGAGAGACGACGCCCGGCCAGTAGCCCTCGAGCAGCGTGATGCACACGAGCCCGATGGGGCCGCCGCGGAGGGCGTCCGCGAGCCGGTCGAGGCCCTGGACCGGCCGCTCGGTGCCCGTGATGGCCATCTTCACGTTCGCGAGCGCGATCTCCGTTCCCGTCCCGGCGAGCGCGGACGCCATGTGCAGGACGCCCTGCGAGATCTCCCCGTCGTTGTGGGGCATCTCGGCGTTCATGAGCGACTCGAAGAACAAGGCGCGGGAGGTGGGGCGCGGCGGGAGGCCGTCCGAACGCGGGCGCGGCGCGGGCGGCGGCGCGAGGAGGGCGTCGACCTGGGCCTCCACGGCCCAGGGGCTGGGCGCGGCGGCGACGGCGGCGGCGTCGAGGCGGATGTCGGCGGCGCTGTCGAGGCCGAGGTCGGCGGCGCCGTAGGTGTCAATCGTCAGTTCCTGACACCTCTCGGTCCCGTAGGTGTCAATTCTCAATTCCTGACACCCATCCAGGCGCACGCGCACCGGGTGCGCCACGCGCTCGCCCACCGCGCGTGCGGCGCGGAGGAGCGTCGCCACCGGGAGGGCGCGCGACGGGTCGATCACCTCGACGCGGCCAGGGCTCCCGTGGTGCCGGACGGTGAGCACGCGGCCGTCGGGCGTGGGCAGGCGGCGGTCCGCGGGGGCGTGGCGGCCGCCGTCGGGCTCCACGAGGTAGTACCAGCCGCGCTCGGTCGACATCGGCGCAGTCTATGTCGGGAGCGCGGACGCGCGCCTGCGACCGTCCGTCAGGGCGCGCGCGCGGGGCTCGGTGGCCCCCCGGGCTCCGCGAACACCCGGTCCCAGAAGCCGGTCCAGGGCCCACAGTTGGCGTCCCCGCACACGCGCCACGCCAGGACGCGTGCGATGGGCCGCGGCTCGGCGAAGCACGCGCGGACGCTCCGCGCGTCGGTGGCGGCGGTGCCGAACACGGTCACCGCCTCGATCGTGCCGGTGGGCTGCGCGTCCTTCCACGCCACCTGCACCCGCGAGAAGTCCGGGTCGGGGCCCGCCGCGAGGGCGCCGGAGGCCGCGCCGGTGAGGCTCGCCGACCAGTCGACGGCGAAGACCGGGTGCGGGTCGACCACGATCGGCGCCTCCTCGCCGAGCGAGAAGATCGGCGCCCCGAGCGGGCCCGAGCAGGCGTGTGTCCCGGGGGCGATCGTGGCGCCGCCGACGGTCTGCACGGGGATGCGGAGGGTCACGGGCCCCGCGGGGAGCGCGTCCTGGCTCGCGAGCGCGCGCGGGAGGTCCCACGCCTCCGTGGTGGCGGGCGCGCCGTCCAAGAAGGTGCCGGTCCAGCGGTCCATCGCCACCCCGCCTCCCGGCCCCTCGGCCATCGTCGTCCAGCTCAGCGTCCACACGCCGGTAGGGACGCCGTCCGCGAACGCGCCCGCCGCGCGCCAGGTGTCCTGCTGGTCGTTGACCTGGTAGCCGTGGTGGGCCTGCCACGGCCCGACCCTGCGCCCGGCCTCGTACGCGCCCTCCTCGATCACCTCGCCGCCCGACCGCCTCGACCAGGGCCCGGTGAGGCGACCCTGCTCGTCGACGCAGCTCCAGGCGACCTCGTGTTCCTCGGCCTCGCCGCTCTGCGGCCGCGCGCCCGCGGGGCACGCGAAGGGCGCCTCCGGGGGAGCGGGCTCGTTCTCGCAGCCGAGGAGCAGGGCGAACAGGGGCATCACGGGCTCCGGGTCGGGTGAGTATCGGCCGCAGCCGATATCGGCTCGGGGGGCGGGCACCCGGACCGGCCGGGGACGGCCGGCCGGTGCGTCGGCGGGGGTGCCGCGGGGAGCGGCCGCGGCTCCCCTGCCCTCACGGCACCGCGCCGTCGCCGGGGCTCCCGGGATCCGACATCGCCGCGCTCCAGAAGCCGCTCCACGGCCCGCAGGTGGCGTCCCCGCACACGCGCCACGCAAGGACGCGGGCGATCGGCGCGGGCTCCAGGAAGCACGCCTTCACGCTGCGCTCGTCGGTGGCCGTGGTGTCGAAGACCGTGACCATCTCGAGCGTGCCCGTGGGCGGGGCGCCCTTCCAGTCCACCTGGATGCGCGAGAAGGACCGGTCGGGGCCCCCCGTCGGGGTCTCGGCGTCGTTGTCCACGAAGCTCGACCGCCAGCCCTGCGCGAAGAGCGGGTACGGATCGACCACGATCGGCGCGTCCTCGCCGAGGGAGTAGACGATCGCCGGCTGCGGGCCGTCGCACACGTGCGAGGCCGGCGCGAGGGTCGAGCCGCCCACGGTCTGCAGCGGGACGCTCAGGCGCACGGCCTCCTTCGGCAGCGCGTCCCGGCTCGCGAGCGCGCGCGCGAGGTCCCAGGTGTCGGTGGTCGCCGGCGCGCCGTCCACGAAACTCCCGCTCCAGCGGCCGCGCGCGGCCGTGCCACCCGGCCCCCCGATCGCCGTGGCCCACTCCAGGGTCCAGTCGCCCGTCGGGACGCCGTCCGTGTACGTGCCCGCCGCGCTCCAGGTGATCTGCTGGTCGTTCAGCTGGTAGCCGACGTCGTGGGCGCGCCAGCGCCCGTGCCGCTTCCCCGCGGCGTAGGCGCCCTCGAGCTCGGTCCGGCCCTCCCACTCCCGGACCCAGGGGCCGTCGAGGCGGCCCTGCCCGTCCCGGCAGCTCCACGTGAGCCGCTCGCCGAAGCCGACCGCCACGTCGGTGTGCAGCTGCGTGCCCGCGGGGCAGGCGAACGGCGCGGCGGCGATCTCCAGCCGCGAGTCGGCGCAGGCGAGCAGGAGGGCGAAGAGCGGCATCGGGGGCTCCCGGGGGCGGTGCAGTATGCGATCCAGGGGCGCGGCCCGCAATCGCGAATGGCGTCGTGACGCGCGCGCCCGCGCGACCCGCCACGGGTCCGGGAGCGCAAAGGCCGCCGCGTGGTAGATCGCCCGCGTGACGGAGATGCTCGTCGCCGCTGCCGCGTGCGGCCTCTACGTGGGGCTCTCGATGCTCGTCGGGAGCCGCTTCGTGTTCTCGAAGTACTCGATGTACGCGGCGCTCACGACGCGCTCCGAGGGGGCGGTGCTCTACGTGCGCGCCGGGGAGCGCTTCGTCGCGCCGGACGAGCTCGACGCGGTGCACGGCCTCGACGTGCCGGCGCTCGACCCCACGAAGGTCCCCTGCTCCCAGCAGTGGGTTGTGTACGAGGCCCAGCGGTGGCTCCAGGCCCGCGCGGTGCCGACGCCGCCGGACGGGAGCGTGCCGGTGGAGGTCGGGTACCGGATGCTGCGCGTGGGGGACGACGGTGCTCTGCACGAGCGGCTCCACCGCGTCACCTGCGGGTCCGGGCGGCTCCGCGCATGATCGGCACCGGGCTCTTCGCGGCCGCGCTGCTCCTGTCGTGGGCCAACTCCGCCACACACGTGGTGATGTCCGACCGCCCCCTCTACATGTGGGGAAAGCGCGTGCTCCAGGGGCGCGTCCGGCTCGTCCGGAGCGGGATCCTCGCGCTCCTCTCGGCCGGCTACGTCGCGCTCGTGCTCGCCTTCTCCGCGGGGGTCCACCGGGAGTGGGCGGCCGTGGGGGTCCTCGTGGCGATGGCGGGCATCCGGCGCTGGGAGATCGCGCAGTGGCCGGGCGACCTCGTGGTGCGGCTCGGGAAGTACCTGCCGGCGGGCCTCTGCCTCGCGGCGTGGCTCGTGGGGAGCAGCGCGCTCGCGTGGAGCGGCCGCCCCGCCGACGAGGCGAGCCGGCTCGGGTGGAGCGCGGCGTGCGGCGCGATGGGCGGCGCCTACCTGCTCGCGGGGATCGCCAAGCTCCGGGAGGCCGGGCTCGTGTGGGCGCGGCCCGGCTACCAGGCGCTCCTCGTCGCCGAGCGCGCGTTCGCGGGGCCGCGGCCTTTGCGCGCGCTCCGCCTCGCGGTGGCGCGCTCGCCGCTCGCGAGCCGGTCGATGGGCGTGGTGGGGCTCGGGCTCGAGCTCGGGGCCGTGCTCCTCGTGGTGCCGGAGGCCCGCCCGGTCGTGGCCGGGGCCGTCGTGGCGCTGCACGTCGGCTTCGCGCTGCTGCTCGGCTATGTGGAGCCCGAGTGGACGGCCGCGCTCGTGGCGGTGGTGCTGCTCGCGGCCTGAAACGCCCCGAACACCTCCGCGGACGCGGATCCGCCCTTGACGGAGGCCGTTTCTCCGGGGACGCTGGGCGCGATGCTCTTCCTCCTCGCCGCCTGCGTCGGCCCCGGCGGCCCGGCCACGCCCCCCGAGCTCCTCGGGGACACCGGCGCGGCCGCCTGCGCCGCCTGGACCTACGCGGACGAGACGGCCAGCTGGGCCCTCCCCGCGACCGCGGCCGGCTTCACGCGCGCCGAGCGCCTGGAGCCGGACTGCGACGCGGGCGCGCCCGCCACGCGCCTCGCCGACCTCACCGGGGACGGCCTCCCCGACCTCGTCCAGCTCTCCGACTGCGACGACGACACCGTCGGGCAGGTGACCTGGCGCGTCTGGCCGGGCGAGGAGGCGGGCTTCGGCGACGAGATCGCCTGGGCGCTCCCCGACGGCTACGCCGCGGGCGCCTTCGTGGGCGCCTCGCGCGACGACGCCGCCTGCGACGACGGGGATCTGCCCGCCTGGCGCCTCGCCGACCTCGACGGAGATGGGCGCGACGACCTCGTGATCACCGAGAGCTGCGCGGACGACACCCTCGCGGACGGCGCGTGGCTCGTGTTCGCGAACACCGGCCTGGGCTTCGGCGCGGGCGTGCGGCGCGAGCTCGGGGGCGGGTACTCGCGGGAGGCCTTCGTCGCGCCGCGGTCCACCGCCGTGTGCGCCGCGGGCGCGAACCGCCCCGCCTGGGGGCTCGTGGACATCGACGGGGACGGCCCGCTCGACCTCGTGATCACCCAGTCCTGCACGGTCGGCGAGGTCGGGGGCACGTACTGGCAGGTCCTCGACAACGACGGGAGCGCCTTCGGCGCGGGCACCACCTGGTTCGTCCCTCCGGAGGTCGGCGCGACGAGCCTGGAGTCGCCCACCAACGGCTGCCCCGCCCAGATGGTGCACTTCCTCCTCGACGTGGAGGGCGACGGTCGGCCCGACCTCGTCGTGCCGCGCCCCTGCGAGGAGGAGGGCAGCGACTGGCGGGTGTACACGAACAAGGGGACGTCCTACTCGCTGGTCGACGAGCGCCGCGCGGCGCCGCTCTACCTGAACTTCTTCGTGACCGCCCGGGAGCGCATGGCGCCGGACTGCGACGTGGGCGCGCCGGCCTGGGTGCTCGACGAGGTCACGGGTGACGGCCGCGTCGACCTCACGATGACCGCCAACTGCCTGGACGCGACCGTGGGCGAGACGCGGTGGGACCGCTGGGCCGCGACCGCGGACGGCTGGACCGAGCACGCGCCCATCGCGCTCCCGGACGGCTACTCCCCCGGCACGTTCCTCGGGTCGGCCGGGTCGGACCCGGGCTGCGGGGGCACGGCGAGCCGCCCGGCCTGGCTCCGCGTGGACCTCGACGGGAACGGTGTCCCGGAGCTCGTCGTCACGGAGGCGTGCGACGACCCCGCCGTGGGCGCCGAGCGCTGGCGGGTGCACGCGCTGACCTGCGCCGACGCGCCCGGCGCCGGCGACGCGGGGGCGCGATGAGGGCCGACGCGGGCGGCGACGTGGCCGCACTCCTCGACGACCTCCTGGCGCCGCGCGCCGACACGTTCGCCACGCTGGCCGACTTCCGCGCCGCGTGGCGGGCGGCCGCCACCCCCTGGGCCGCGCCCGTGGACCGCGCGCTCGTCGGCGGCGCCCGCGCCGATCGCCTCGGCTACGCCTTCGCGGCCGGCTACGCCGCGGCGCTGGAGCGGCTCGTGCCCGGCGTGCGCGGCGCGTGCCTCTGCGTCACCGAGGAGGGCGGCGCCCACCCGCGCGCCGTCCGCACGCGGCTCTCCCCCGACGGCGCCGGGTTCCGCCTCGACGGGGCGAAGAAGTGGGCCACGCTCGCCGGCGACGGCGACGCACTCCTCGTCGCGGCCTCGGTCGGCCAGGAGGGGGACCGGAACCTCCTCCGGCTGGTGCGGGTGCCCGCCGACGCGCCGGGCGTGCGCTGCGAGGGGATGCCGCCGACGCCGTTCACCCCCGAGATCCCCCACTACGCCGTGCGGCTCGACGCCGTGGCCGTGCCGGCCGACGCCGTCCTGCCCGGCGACGGCTGGACCCGCTACGTGAAGCCCTTCCGCACCGTCGAGGACGCCCACGTGAGCGCGGCCGCGGCCGCCTTCCTGCTCCGCGTCGCGCGCGCGAACGGCTGGCCCCCCGCCCTTCCCGCGCGGCTGACCGCCCTGATCCTCGCCTTCCGCGAGGTCGCGGGCGCGCCGCCGGACGCCCCGAGCGTGCACGTCGCGCTCGGCGGCTGCCTCGCCGCCCTGGAGGCCATCGTCGCCGCCGCCGAGCCCTGCTGGGCCGACACCGACCCGGCCGTGACAGCGCGGTGGCGCCGTGACGCGCCGCTCCTCGGCGTCGCCGGGAAGGCCCGCGCGGCGCGCTTCGAGGCGGCGTTGGGGCGGTTGGGCTCCTGAAACGCCACGGTCGCCCCCCGCGCCAGAGGGGGGGCGTTGCGGGGGGCCCCCCCCCCGCCCCAAGAGCCAGCTCCCCTACCCCACGCCCATCTTCCGAAAAGCGGCCACGACCTCCTCCGGAATGAGGCGCGCCTGGAAGGGATCCCCCTCGACGCACACGGCGACCATCCGCGCGGCGCTGCGCAGGCGGTCGTCGGGCCCGACCACGCGGAAGCTGAACACGAGCGAGGAGCGCCCGAGCTCCACCGCCTCGATGCCGACGGTGAGCGCCTCGCCGAGCCGCGACGGGGCGTGGTAGTCGACCTCCCACCGCACGATGGGCGCCTTCCACGACGAGCCGCCGAAGTAGGCGGGGATCGAGAGGCCCGCGGCGGCCACGAAGGCCTCGTAGGCGGCGTGGCAGTGCTCCGCGACGCGCGAGAAGAAGAGGATGCCGGCCGGATCGACCTCGGCGAAGCGCACGACGTGGGTGTGGGCGAAGAGCATCCGCGCTTCTAGCACGCGCGGGCCCCGATGTGCGCGCGCACCGGCCGCGCGCATGCGCGCTCACATCCAACACTACCATGCCAGCCCATGAATCGTGTATTTCCAAGCACTTGGAAGATTGCGCGGCGTTGGCACACCCGTTGCTCTCTCGGGCGGCGCAACCCCGGAGCACCAAGTGTCTCGCTTCATCGTCCTCGCTGCCCTGTCTCTCGCCACCACCCCCGCCTTCGCCCAGGAGGCCAGCTACAACCTACGTCCCATCTCGCTCTCCTCCGGCGCCGAGCGCCGCGCGGTCGAGTCCGACCTACGGCGCCTGCCGCGTGGCGTGGTGGCGATGCCCCCCGCGGTCGACGGCGGCCTGTTCGTCGCCACCGTGGAGTCCGGCATCTACCCGGTCACCTCCTCCCGGGAGGTGACGGCCGCGCTCTCCGAGATCCTGCCCGCCCTGGGCGTCACCGTCGACGTGAGCGAGCTCGCGGTCGTGCAGGACGGCGAGCGCCGCCCGGCCCCCGATCTCGGCACGCTGACCGCCGAGGGCGAGCTCCTCGCCGACGAGTGGGTCGCCGCCGCCGAGCGCCGCGTCGGGCCGCTCTCCGACGACACGCTCGACATGCTCTACGAGGAGGGCCGCGCGCTCTACGACGCGGCCGCCACGCCCGTGCAGGTCTGGCGCTTCCAGCAGATGGTCGGCGAGGCCCGCGCCGAGAGCCGCACCATCATCGTCCAGGTGGACGAGACCGGCATCCGCCGCATCACCGGCGCGCTCTTCAACGACACGGCCACGTCCAACGAGGTCAAGATCTCCGCGGAGGAGGCCGTCCGCTACGCCGAGCGGCACGCGGAGGAGGTGCGCGGCAGCGTCCCCGACGCGCCCGAGCTCGTCGCGATCACCGACGGCACGGACCTCCGCTACGCCTGGCGGGCGCTGGTCGAGACCGTCGACGGCGAGTACGCGCTCGACATCGACGCCGCGACCGGCGAGGTGCTGCAGGTCGACCCGCAGTTCTACAGCTTCTCCGAGGCCGAGGGCGCCGTGGCCCGGCCGGGCGTCCCCACCACCCCCGACGTGCTCGCCTTCGGCGTGGACGCCACGGGCGGCTGCGACCACACGCTCGACCACACGGGCGTCGTCACGCTGAGCAACAGCGGCGCCGACGGCTTCACCGGCGACGTGAAGGCCTGCATCGTGGGCAACATCGTGGACTTCGACGTGGCGCCGATCAACGACACCACCAACGTCATGCTCGCGAACGGCGCCAACTACAACGCGCAGTTCGCCCACGTGAACGCCTACGCCTGGGTGTACGAGACGCTCGATTGGGCCGAGTCGCGTGGCAGCGTGGCGCTCCCGGCCTGGGAGGTCGTGGTCAACGACACCAACGTGTGCGGCTTCGGCCTCGACAACGCCTGCGGCAAGGCGGGCCGCGTGGTCTTCGGCATCGGCAGCGAGACGCTCGGCACGGGCAGCGTGCTGCTCAACACCGCGCTCGACGCCGGCGTCGTGGTGCACGAGGTCGGGCACGGCATCAACAACCTCCAGTACGCCTCCGGCGGCGGCGTGCAGAGCGGATCGAACGGCGAGGGCCTCTCCGACTACTGGGCGATGACGGTGCTGAACACCGACATCGTGGGCGTCGTCACGGCCAACACCACCGCGGACGTGCAGAGCAGCTGGCTGCCGCGCCAGGCCGACGCCGCCGACGTGTTCCCGGAGCACATGGCGATGAACAACACGGGCGTGCACGCCAACGGGCAGATCATCGCCCGGGCGCTCTGGCAGTCGCGCACCGAGATGGACGGCCGCTCGCCGATCGGCCCGATGGCGAACGACGAGTACCTCATGGCGGCGCTCCCGGGCTCCGGCGCGGGGCAGTCGAAGACCATCACCGAGCTCGACGTGCACAACGCCTTCCAGGGCGTCCTCGTGTCGATGCTGCTCGAGGCCGGCGACGGCTACCCGGCCTCGGACATCCTCGTCGGCTTCGCCCAGGCCGGGCTCCTGGTCACCGAGCGCGAGGCGGTCATCGACATCAGCGACGACCTCCTCGAGCCGAACCAGGCCCCGCCGACCTTCCAGGTGTGGACCGGCCGCGACTTCGGCTTCACCGGCACGGCCAGCAACAGCACGACCTACTTCGGCAACCGCTACGAGATCGAGGTCGCCAACGACGCCGCGTTCACCCAGAACGTCGTGTCGAGCGGCGTGCAGAGCAACGTGGCGGTGAGCAACGGCGTCGCGACCGCGACCTGGACGCTCCCGCAGGCGAGCTGGGACGTGCTCAAGGACGGGAGCGCGGTCTACTTCCGCGTGAGCTCCTGGACCGCCGGCCAGGAGTACGAGACGCTGCGCGACTCCGAGCACTGGTACGGCCAGTGGGTCGAGATCGCCCCGTCCCGCGCCATCGTGAACCACACGAACCAGGGCAGCGCGTGCAACACCGCGCCCGCCGGCGCCGCCTTCTCCACGGCGCTCGTGGCCGGCCTCGCCGCCCTGCTCCGCCGCCGCCGCGAGTAGGGCCCGGCGTTCGACCGGGGCCGCTCCCGCGAGGGGGCGGCCTCCTCGTTTTTCACGAGGCTCCGGCACCCGATAGACGCCCGCATGCCCCGCCGCCGCCTCCCCCCCGCCTCCCTCGAGCTCACCGGCGACGAGATGCGCGACATGGTCGATCGGGCCATGGACCGCATCGTCCCCTGGATCGAGGCCCTCCCCGACCAGCCGACCCACCACCTCGACAAGGCGCACCGCCTCGTCCGCGCGCTCCGGGAGCCGCTCCCCGAGGACGGCGTCAGCTTCCGCCGCCTGCTCGGCCAGCTCTTCGAGCGCGTGCTGCCCACGAGCCTGAACACCGCGTCGCCGGGCTACCTCGCGTACATCCCCGGCGGCGGGCTCTTCCACGCCGCGGTGGCCGACCTCGTCGCGGACGCGACCAACCGCTACGTCGGCATCTGGGCGGCCGCGCCCGGGCTCGTGCAGATCGAGCAGAACGTGATCCGCTGGTTCGCGGACCTCGCGGGGCTCCCGGCCACGGCGGGCGGGTTGTTGACCTCCGGCGGCTCGATGGCGAACCTCGGCGCCGTCGTGACCGCACGGCACACGAAGCTCGGCGAGGACTTCCTCCGCGGCGTGCTCTACACCTCCGCGCAGGCCCACCACTCGGTGCGCAAGGCCGCGCGCGTGGCCGGCTTCCCCGACGCGAGCGTCCGCGTCGTCCCGACGGACGGCGGCTTCCGCATCCGCCCCGACGCCCTGGCGCGCGCGATCGCCGCCGACCGCGCCGAGGGCCGGCTCCCCGCCATGGTCGTCGCCTCGGCGGGCACCACCGCGACGGGCGCCGTCGACCCGCTCGACGCCATCGCCGACGTCTGCCGCGCCGAGGGCCTCTGGTTCCACGTCGACGCCGCGTACGGCGGCTTCTTCCTGCTCACCGACCGCGGCCGCGCCGCGCTCGCCGGCATCGAGCGCGCCGACTCCATCACGCTCGACCCGCACAAGGGGCTCTTCCTCCCCTACGGCACCGGCTGCCTGCTCGTGCGCGACCTCGCGCCCCTCCGGAGCGCCCACCACGTCGACGCCTCCTACCTCCCCCCGCCGCCCGCCGACCCGGACCACTGGGACTTCGCCGACCTCGGCCCCGAGCTCTCCCGCGACCCGCGCGGGCTCCGGGTGTGGCTCCCGCTGAAGATGCACGGCGCCGCGGCGTTCCGCGCCGCCCTCGACGAGAAGCTCGACCTCGCGGCCGACGCCTGCGCCCGCGTGGCCGCGCTCCCCGGCGTGGAGATCGTCGCGCCGCCCGCGCTCTCGCTCTTCGCGTTCCGGGTGGCGCCGCGGGGGGTCACCGACCCCTCCGAGATCGACGGCTTCGGCCGCCGCGTGCTCGCCCACGTCAACGCGCGCCAGCGCGTGTTCCTCACCGGCGCCGACGTCGACGGGCGACACCTGTTGCGCGTGTGCGTCCTGTCGTTCCGCACACACGCCGACCGCATCGACGCGCTCGTGGAGGACCTCGCGGAGGTCATCGCGAAGCTCTCGGCGAGCTGAGGCGCCGTCGGGGGCATCTTCTTCATGGGGCGGGGGGGATCGGGAGCGCGCGCCCGGGGGGGGGCCCCCCCGCCCCCCCCCCCCGCCACCGGGGGGGGCGGCGCATGCGCCGTCTTGATCGTGGCGGCGTGGGTTCGCGCGCGGTCAGCGCACGAGCGTCACGCTGCGCGTGGTCACCTGGTCGGCGGCACGCAGGCGCACGAGGTACACGCCGCTGGCCGCGTCGCGGCCCGTCGCATCCTGACCGTCCCAGACGATCGTTCCCGGCCCCGCCGGCAACGTTCCCTGCAACAGCGTGCGCACGAGCCGTCCCCGCGCGTCGAGCACGTCGATGCGCGCGGCCTGGGCCTGCGGCATCACGT
>CAYWGD010000040.1:0-16608 GCA_964457335.1 uncultured Enterobacteriaceae bacterium
TCCGGGCTCGGGCCGAAGGCCCTCGGCTGTCGCGCCCGTCCGCCTCCCGGCGGCCGGTCGCGCCGAGCCGGCCGCGCGAGGCGCGGCCGCCCGCCGGGCCCCTCGCGCGGTCCGTCGTCGATCGGCGCTACTTCGCCCGCTCGCGCTGGGCCGCGCGGTGCGCCTCGAGCGCCCGGCCGAGCTTCATCTCCTTGCCCTGCGTGTCGGCGTACCAGGTGGGCAGCGCCTTGAAGGCGTTGTTCATGCCGTAGTCGAGCGCGATGGTTCCGGCGTCCATGGGGACGTTCCCCGGACGGTTCACGAACCAGCGCGCGAAGTCCGCGCTCCCGGAGGCGTAGTAGACCGTGCGCTCGCCGTCGGGGTCGGCGGTGCACGTCCCGTCCTTGCACGTCGCGGTGACCGGGATGCAGCCGTCGTCGGCGCACGTGCTGGGCGACGGGATGAGGAACGAGCCCAGCTCGTACTCCGCGGAGTTGTGGCAGGACATGCAGGAGGACATCGCGTAGCGGCCCTCGTAGGGCGTGATCGTCCCGTCGGCGCCCTGGATGGCCGCAGTGATGTCGACCGCGGCGTCGTTGGGCCCGGACAGGCGCCCGCCCCAGCCGAGCGTCTCCTTCGCGTAGGCGGGCGCGGCGGGGTTGATCCACGTCTCCGACAGCGTGGGGCAGCCCTCCTTCGTCGTCTCGCAGCCCTGCGGCGAGATCACCGTCGGGTCCTCGCCCCACATCGCGCCGAGGGGGACCATCTTCTCCCACATGGTCGCGCCGGGGGCGTCCTTGTCGTACACCAGCGTCGTGAAGACCCACTGCGTCTCCGGCGAGGACGCCGAGTCCTTCACGATGATGTCGAACTGGAAGAGGTACACGTCGGACAGCACGGGCTGCCCGCCGCCCTCCGGCGCCGCGTAGATCGGCCAGGCCGTGGCCCCCTCGATCGGCGGCCACACCGCGCCGCTCGCGGTCGTGAAGGCCGGCTTCACGATGATCGAGCTCTCCGCGTACTGCGCGCCGCCGCCCTGGATGCCGGGCACGGGGGTCATCCCGGTGGCGCCCCAGATGTCCTGCAGGGCGCCCGCCGCGACCTCGTCGTAGTAGACGAGCACGTGGGTGGTCATCGTCTGGGTGAGCTTCGACGCCGGGAACATGCCCGGCGGGAAGGTGGAGCCGGTGTAGGTGCCGTGGATGGGCTCCCGCACGTCGGTGAGCCACGGGACGTTGTACCAACCGGCCTTCCCCGCGTCCCAACTCGGGTAGTCGAAGAGGAGGACCTGCATGTCCGCCGCGATGGAGTCCTTGAGCGCCTGGGTGTAGGCCCCGGCGTTGGCCGTGGTGATGCGCCCGTTGCCGATGGCGGCGCGCCAGGGCGGATCGGCGGGGGGTGGCGCCGGAGGGTTCGGGTAGGCGTGGCTCATCGCGAACAGGGGGCCGTCGTAGACGGACTTCGGGGGCGGCGCCGGGACCGCCCAGGGGTCCACCGCCGGGGCGGCAACCGGGGCGACGGCGGCCGCGGCGCCGGTCGTGGTGCCCGGACCAGGGGTGGCGGCCGCCTCGGTCCCGTCGGAGGTGCGCTCGGCGCCGGCGCAGCCGAGCAGCACGAGCGGGGGCGCGGCGAGGGCGAGGGCGCGGAGGAGGGGCGGGGAAAAGGGGGGCATCGTCGTGCTCCGAGGCAGCGAGTGAACGGGCGATCGCTCCCCGAGCCTACCGACGCTCCCGACGGCGAACAAGCTTGCGGTGATAACGGGCAATAACCGTAGTTCCGCCGAGAAAGCCCGGATCGGCGCGCCGGAGCTGCTGCCACCGCTCCGTCCCCTCCCCCACGCCCCGCGCCGCGGTCACGCCGAGGGCCACAACCGTCGTCTCAGGCCCTGGACCTCGCGGAACTCCTGCCCGTATACTCCGCGTCAAGAAATCGTCATGTGGTTCGCCGCCGCGCTGCTCACGACCCATGCCCACGCCGCCGAGACCTACGGCGACGCGCTGTACTACGTGGGCGACCTGCACGCGCACACCGGCTACTCCGGCGACGGCGCGTCCTCCGACCTCGGTGGCTGCACCTCCTCCTGCGGCGCCTTCGCCGACGTGTTCGACGACGCGCGCGCCAACGGGCTCGACTTCGTCGCGATCGCGGACCACCTCAACGGCTTCCGCGAGGTGGCCTCGGCCGACTGGGACGTGCTGCACGCGGCCGTGCTCGCCGCGAACGACCCCGAGGGCGGCTTCGTCACGCTCCCGGCCGGCGAGCTCTGGTTCTACGACGGCACCTCCTACACGAACCCCATCGGCCACAAGACGCTCCTGCTCTTCGGGGACGACGCCACGCTCGCCCCGCTGACGCTCTCCGACGTGCGCCCCGGGACGAGCCCGCACGTCACGGCCTGCGAGGACATCTGGACGTGGGCCGACACGCTCTCCGGCACCCACGGCGACCTGCTGCTCGTCCCGCACCACCCGGCCACGTCCGCGCCGATGTGGACGGACTGGGCCTGCCACAGCGACACCTACACGCCGGCGGTCGAGATCTACTCCCGGCACGGCAACAGCCTCGAGGCGGAGTCCGGCTACGACGTGCCCGGCGCCGGCGTCGTGACCAGCGGGTACGCCTCAGCGGCCGTCGACCCCGACGAGTACGGCCTCCGCCTCGGCTTCGTGGGCGGCACCGACGCGCACGACACGCGCCCCGGCGAGACCTGCGCCACCGACACCGAGCACCCGACCCACCTCTACGGCGGGGCCCTCACCATCCTGGTGCTCGACGCGGCCGAGACCTTCGACCGCCCCGCGATCCACGACGCCATCGTCGAGCACCGCACCTGGACCACGACGGGCCCCCTGCTCACGCCGGTCCTCGGCTGGACCGCGAGCGGCGAAGCGCTCGGCGGGCTCGGGGAGGACCTGTCCGTCTACGAGGACGAGGACCTCACCGTGACCGTCGAGCTCCCGGGCGACCAGGCGGTCTACGTGGACGAGGTGCTCGCGGTCGGCCCCACCGGCAGCTGGACGCTCGAGGACGACGGGTCCGGCGTGTACACCGGCACCATCCCCGCCGAGGACGTGCCCGGCTACCTGTACGTGCGCGTCGCGCTCGACGGGGACGCCTGGTACGGCGCGGGCGTGTGCGCCGACGGCGGCAGCGACGCCACCGAGTACACCTGGTCGAGCCCGTCCTACATCGACCGCGTGGACGACGACCTCGACGACGACGGCGTGACCGCGCGGGCCGGCGACTGCGACGACACCGACCCGGCCGTGGCCCCCGGCGCCGCCGAGACCTGGTACGACGGCGTGGACGCCGACTGCGACGGGGCGTCGGACTGGGACCAGGACGGCGACGGCGCCTCGATCCTCGAGGGCGACTGCGACGACACCGACCCGGCCGTGAACCCCGACGCGCGCGACGTGGTCGACGGCGTGGACGACGACTGCGACGGCGTCGACGGCACCGAGTCCGACCCCGCCGACGCCGAGCCCGACTCCGTCGGCTGCGACCCCGACGCCCTGCCGGGCGACACCGGGAGCCTCCCCTGCGACGCCGACCTCGACACGGGCGGGGCCGATCCCGGTGAGGACGACACCGGCGCGCTCCTCGCGTTCGATCCCGCCGACGCCGACACCGGCGTGTCCGACCGCCGCGAGGCCGACCCCTACGCCGCAGAGGACGAGCCCGCCTCCACCGACGCCGACCCCGAGGCCGCCGAGGCCGGCGAGGCCGACGACACGGCGGCCGACGACCGACCCCGCGGGCGCCGCCACCGGCCGCCGCTGCGCCCGGACGGGAGCCGGCCGCCGCGTCCGCCGCTGAACCCCGACGGGTCGCGGCCAGCGCTCCCCGCCCGGTGAGCGCCTGACCGCGCCATCCCGGACGGGCCCGCGATACGCCCGATGGATGTTCCTCCTCCTCGGGGCGCTCGCGCAGGGCATCCCGATCGCCGCCGCGGAGCCTCCGATGGACGTTTCCCCCCACGCCGCCGGCGTGACCGACCCCGCGCTCGCCGCGCTCCTCCACGCCCACTGGGAGTGGCTCCTGGCGCGTTGGCCGACCTGGGCCACGCGGCTCGGCGACCACCGCTACGACGACCGCCTCGACGACGTGTCCGCCAACGCGCTCGCCGACGACCGCGGCGCCCGCCGCGACTTCGCCCGCCGCGCCGCCGCCCTCGACGCGCGCGGCCTCGACGCCGCCGACCGCACCACGCTCGAGCTCTTCCGCGGCGAGCTCGACACCGGCCTCGCCGCCGACGCCTGCCACGCCGAGCAGTGGGGGCTCTCCGCGCGCAGCAACCCCCTCGTGACGCTCGGGGGCCTCGCGGAGCTCGTCGCGGACGGCGCCGACGACGCCTACGTGGCCCGCCTCCGCGCGTTCCCCCGCTACGTGGCCGACGATACGGCCAACCTCCGCGCCGGCATCGCGGAGGGGCGCACCCCCGACCGCGCCGCCGTCGACCTCGTGATCGCCCAGCTCGACGACACGCTGCGGAAGCCCGCCGAAGCGTGGTCCGCGGCCGGCCCCGCGCTCCTCCCCGACGTGCCGTCGCGGCTCCGGGACGAGGTGCTCGCCGCGCTCGACGCGGGCGTCGTCCCCGCGCTGCGCGCCTACCGCACCTTCCTCGCCGCCGAGCTCCGCCCCGCCGCCCGCGGCCCGGATCGCGCCGGCGTGTGGGCGCTCCCCGGCGGCGCCGCCTGCTACGCGGCCCTGGCCGAGCGCGAGACGAGCCTGTCGCTCTCACCCGACGACATCCACCGCACCGGCCTCCGCGAGCTCGAGGGCATCCACGCGGAGATGCGCGTCCTCGGCGAGCGGCTCTTCGGCACCTCCGACCTCGCCGCCATCTTCGCGCGGCTGCGCGGCGACCCCGCGCTCCGCTTCGCCACCGAGGACGAGGTCGAGGCCAAGGCCGCCAGCGCGCTCGCCGCCGCCAAGGCCGCGATTCCGGCGTACTTCGGCCGGCTCCCCGCCGCCGAGTGTGGGGTCCGGCGCGTGCCGGCGCACGAGGCCCCGTACACGACCATCGCCTACTACTGGCCCGCCGTGCCCGGCGAGGAGCCCGGCTACTACTACGTCAACACCTACGCCCCCGAGACGCGCCCGCGCTTCGAGGCCGAGGTGCTCGCGTTCCACGAGTCCATCCCCGGGCACCACCTCCAGATCGCCGTCGCGCAGGAGCTCCCCGCCCTGCCCGCGTTCCGGCGGCACCTCGGCACCACCGCGTACGTGGAGGGCTGGGCGCTCTACACCGAGCGCCTCGCCGACGAGATGGGGCTCTACAGCGGCGACCTCGACCGCATGGGCATGTTGTCCTTCGACAGCTGGCGCGCCGCGCGCCTCGTGGTCGACACCGGCATCCACGCGAAGCGGTGGACGCGCGCCGAGGCCGAGCGCTTCTTCCTCGAGAACACCCCGCTCGCGGCCAACAACGTCACGAACGAGGTCGACCGCTACATCACCTGGCCCGGGCAGGCGCTCGCCTACAAGCTCGGCCAGATCGAGCTCCGCGAGCTCCGGAACGACGCGCGGACGGCGCTGGGGTCGCGCTTCTCGCTGCCCGCCTTCCACGACGTGGTGCTCGGCGGGGGCGCGGTCACGCTCCCGGTGCTGCGCCGGCAGGTGGAGGCGTGGGTCGCCGCGGAGCGGGGCCTCGCGCGGTGATGCTCGCGCTCCTCCACGGCTGCGGGGCCGGCGCCGTCGAGGTGACCGGCCTCGCCGAGTTCGGGCCCGTGGAGAGCGTGCTCTGGGTCGAAGGCGGCGTCGCGGACGCCCTCGTGCTCGACGAGCGCGGGGGCGGCTCCTTCGAGTCCGTCGAGATCGCCGCGGCCCTCCAGCTCTACGGCTCGCCGTTCACCTGCGGGGACCACGCGCGCGTGCTCGCCGCGTGGTCCGACGCGAGCGAGGCCTTCCTGGCGGACTTCCGGGACGGGGACGCCTGCACCCTGGTGCCCGCGTTCCTCGACGCCTGGGCCGACGCCGTGGCCGGTGTCCCGAGCCCCGCGCACCGCCTCGCCATCCACCCCTGCTCCACGAGCGACTGCGACGACACGCTCGACGAGACCGGGTGGTTCAACGCCAGCGCCCAGCTCACCTACGGCCCCGAGTCCTCCGAGTCCGCCGCGCTCCGTGCCCGCGCCGACGCCTGGGACGCGGCGGCCTGCGCGCTCGGCGAGGTCGAGGGCGAACAGACCACCTCGTTCGAGAAGACCATCCTCCTCACCGTGCGCGACGCGGTGACGCGCGAGCACGCCGACGGCACCTTCCGCACGAAGAAGACCGTGCGCAGCCCCACGATCGAGGGCCGCTTCGCCGGGGAGTTCTGCGAGTTCCCGGCGGTCGACAGGCTGGTGTTTCCGCCCTGAGCGACGACAGGCTGAACAGCCGGTACCGGGGAATGGCGGTCTGGCACCCGACCCCCGCGGTCGCCGTCGCCGCTGGACTACGCGCGCCCCTCCGACGCGTACGCGCTCGGCGTGGTGCCGAAGTGCTCGCGGAACGCACGCGAGAAGTGACTGACGCTGTAGAAGCCCACCGCGTAGGCGATCTCGCTGACCGTGGCGGCCCGCCGCGCCAGCAGCGTGGCCGCGCGCTCCATCCGGACCGTGCGGAGCAGGGTGGAGGGCGGCTCGCCGGTGAGCTGCTTGATCCGCCGGAACAGGTGTGCGCGGTCCTGGGCCACCGCGTCGGCGAGCTCCTGGACCCCGAAGGCGGGGTCGGCAAGGTTCGCCTCGATGGCGTCGCGTACCTTCCGGAGGTACCGATCGTCGGCCGAGACCGGCTCCTCCGCCGCGCGCGCCGGTCCCGCGGCGAAGCGCTCCCGCAGCCGCTGTCGCTGGGCCAGCAGCGCGTCGACCTGGGCCACGAGCACCTGCGAGGAGAAGGGCTTGGCCAGGTGCGCGTCCGCGCCGCGCTGGAGGCCCTCCAGGCGGCTCTGGTCCGATCCCTTCGCCGTGAGGAGCACGACCGGGATCCAGTCGAGGTCCGGGTCCGCGCGCAGGGCGCGGACGAGGTCGTATCCGTCCATCTCGGGCATCATCACGTCGCTGACGACGAGGTCGGGCAAAAAACGCCGCGCCTGGGCGAGGCCCTCCCGCCCGTTCCCCCCCTCGACGACGTGGTACCGCGCGACGAGGTGGCTGCGCACCCACGCCCGGACCTCGGGGTGGTCGTCCACCACGAGAACGGTCGTGCGGTCCTCGGGATCGGGCCCCGCGGCGATGGTCTCCTCGAGGGGCGGGAGCTCGGCGGTCGTCGGCGCCGCGCCGGCGCGGGCCACCGGAGGTCGCGCCGAGATCGGCAGGACGACGGTGAAGGTGCTGCCCGCCCCCGGGGCGCTGTCCACCTCGAGCCGCCCGTCGTGGTGCTCGGTGAGCTCGCGAGCGAGCGAGAGCCCGATGCCGGTGCCCGGCTGCACCGCGCTCTCGCGAGCGCTGTAGAAGCGCTCGAACACCCGCTCGCGCACCTCCGGCGCCATCCCGGGCCCCGTGTCGGCGATGGCCACGCGAGCCGTCGTGGCGTCCGCGGCGAGCGTGACACGCACCGTCCCGCCCGGCGGCGTGAACTTCAGCGCGTTCCCGAGGAGGTTGGCGAAGACCTTCTCGATCTCGCGCCGATCGACGTCGACGACCACGAGGGCGTCGGGGAGCTCCGACACGAGCGCCACGCCGCGCCGCCGCGCGAGCGGCTCGTGCACCTCGACCATCCCGGACACGAGCGCGGTCAGGTCCTGCGGCGCGCGGTCGAGCCGGAGCGCCCCGACGTCGAGCCGGACCACGTCCAGGAGCTGGTTCACGAGCCCGAAGAGGCGGCGGGCGTTGCGCTCGGCCAGGCCCACCTGGGCGGCGGCCGCGGGCGGGATGGCGCCGTGCCGGCCGTCGCGGACGTCCTCCAGGGGGCCGATCACCAGCGTGAGCGGGGTGCGGAGCTCGTGGGACAGGTCCGCGAAGAAGTTGGTCTTGAGACGGTCGACCTCCCGCAGCCGCGCGGCCTGCGCGGCGATGGTGGCCCGGGCCGCCACCGCGACCTCCTTCTCCGCGGCCAGCTCCGCGGTACGGGCCTGGACGCGCGCCTCGAGCAGGGCCTCCCGGCGGCGGCCGGCGGCGAGCCGGCTCCAGACCCCCGCCGCCACGATCCCGAACACACCGGCGGCCACGGCCGATCGAAAGGCCAGGGTCTCGGTGAGGTACGGGCTCACCGTGAGAACCAGCGTGTCCTCGGGCGCGTCCACGTCGGGCGGGGCCGTGCGCACGTGGAACGTGTGCCGGCCCGGGGACACCTGGGTGTACCAGGCCGTCCGTCGCGTGCCGGCGTCCACCCACTCGGGGTCCACCCCGTCGAGCCGGTACCAGAAGCGCTGGCGGGCCGCCTGGGCGAAGTCGAGCGAGGTCCATGTGATCCCGAAGCTCCGGTCCTCGGCGGCGAAGGTGCGCGGGCCGCGCACAGCCTCCTCGCGGCCTCGGAGCTCGATCGCCTCGATCCGTACGGGCGCCGGGGCGGTGGCCCCGCTGGCCAGGTCCGGCCGCACCACGACCACCCCCGCCTGCGCCGCGAACCAGATCCGGCCGTCCGCCGCGCGCACCCCCGCCCGATGGACGCCCCCGTTCGCCTCCCGGCTCCGCATGCCGTCGCGCTCGGCGTAGACGTCCACGTGCACGGCGCCCTCCCCGCGCGCCCAGGCTTCGAGCTCGCGTCGGGAGATCCGGAAGATCCCGCGGTTGGTGCTCCCCCAGAGCCCGCCGCTCCCATCGTCGACGAGGGCGTGTACGGCGTGGTCGGGGAGCCCCTCCGAGCGCCCGAGGACCCGGACCGACGCGGCGTCCCGCGCGCTTCCGGCGGGAAGGACCCAGAGGCCGGCGTCCTCGGTGCCCACCCAGAGCGAGCCCTCCGGGGACCGCCAGAAGCAGCGCACCGTGTCGCTCGGGAACCCTTCGGCCCGGCTGAATCGCGTCGCGACGCCGTTCACCACGCGGATCACGCCGGCGCCGTTCGTGCCGAGCCAGAGCGAGCCGTCCTCGTCCTCGAGGATCGCGCGGACCGGAGCGCCCGGCGGCCCGATCGGCTCCCGGCTCCAGATCTCCGCGTGGCGCCGCCACAGGTCCGCCCCGACCGCGACCAGCAGGTCCCCGCTCCGGAGCCGCTCGATCGCGCGGACGGTGCCGGCGGGGAGGCCCGGCTCGGCCACGAAGCGGTCGCCCACGCGACGGAAGAGGCCGAGGTCGCGCGCCGCCGCCCAGACCGTGCCGTCGGGCTCCTCGAGCACGGCGGTCACGTTGCGGCCCAGGCCTTGTTCGGCGCCCCACGTCCGCACCCCGTCCGGGGCGACCCGCGTGAGCCCGCCACGCTGCGAGCCCACCCACACCGCGCCGCCGACGCCGGTGGCGAGCGCGTAGCTGTTCACGAGCGAGGGGGAGATCTCGCCCCCCAGCGTCTCGACGGGGGTCGGCCGGAGCTGGATCAGGCCGGCCCCCCCGGTGCCGATCCAGGCGCCCCCGTCCGGCTCGAGCGCGAGGTCGGTGAAGCCGGGGCCGGCCCCGGGCGCGACCCGCGCCACGACCTCGCCGTCGTAGAGGAGCGCGCCGCCGGTGAGCACCCAGGCGTGGCCCTCGGCGTCGGTGGCGACGGCGTCGGCCACCGGCGGGCGCGCCGTGTCCGAGGGCTCCACCTCCGTGGCCCTCCCGTCCGCCCACCAAAAGAGCCCGGTCTGGGTGGCGACCCACGCCGCGCCGCCCTCCGCGGGCTTCACCCAGACGACGCCGTCGCGCCAGCCCCCCTCCACCGGCACCGGCACGAGTTGGCCGCCGACGAGCCGGGCCACCTGCTCGCCGTCGGTCACCCACGGCGTCCCGTCGGCCCCGAGCGCCAGGTTCCGCAGGGGCCCGAGGCGGTCGAGCGGGTGCCAGGTGACCGCGGCGGCGCGCAGCTCGGCCAGGCCGCGGTCGGACGCGGCCCAGGTCACCCCGTCCCCCGGTCCGATCCCGCCGACGCGGACGGGGGCGCCGCCCGCGAGCGGGATCTCCGCGAAGTCCGCCCCGTCGAACCGGGCGAGCCCGCGGGGCGTGCTGGTCCAGACCACGCCGTCCGCGCCCATCGTGAGCGCGGGGGCCACGTCCCCCAGCTCCAGGTCCCACGCGCGCACGTCGCCGGTGTCGGGATCGCGGCGGACGACGTGGCCGGGCTCCGTCCGCATCCAGAGCGCCCCGTCGCGGGACTCGAAGAGCGAGACGAGGCGGTTGCTGCCCAGCGCCGGCGTGGTCTCGGTGTCGTAGACGACGAAACGGACGCCGTCGAAGCGCACGAGCCCGTCGAAGGTGGCGAGCCAGAGGTAGCCGTCCGTGGCCCGGACCACGTCGTTCACGCTGTCGACGGGGAGGCCGTCGGCCGTCGTCCACTGCGCG
Organism: uncultured Enterobacteriaceae bacterium; assembly: GCA_964457335.1. Taxonomy (GTDB): domain Bacteria; phylum Myxococcota_A; class UBA796; order UBA796; family SXON01; genus CAJBVW01. Next base: position 10,377 of record CAYWGD010000040.1, read on the forward strand.
CGCGCGAGCGGTGGCGCGGCCACGACGGCCGGCAGGAGCACGAACAACATCGGAGGGAGGGTACCGGAGGCGTCGCGCCCACGGGGGGGCCGGCCACGCGGCGTCGTGACCGCTCGGCCGATCGGCCGAAACGGCGACCGCCTCCGGACCCGCTCGTCCAGCGGGGATGCAACCGCGCGGACACGGTCCGCAACGCCCCGTACAACCCGGCGCGCGTGGGCGGGAGAAGCTCTCTTCATGGACCTCTGCTCCGAATCGGTCATCCCTCGCTTCCACGCGCTGGTCGAGGCGACGCCCGACCGCCCCTTCCTCACCTTCGTCGGTGACGACGGCCGGGAGGAAGCCGGGCTCACGCCGCGCGCGCTCTCCGAGCGGGCCACGCGGGCGGCCGGCGCGCTGCTCGACGCCGGGCTCTCGCGCGGGGACCGGGTCGTCCTCGCCTACCCCCCCGGGCTCGAGTTCGTGGTCGGCCTCCTCGGCTCGATGATGGCAGGCCTGATCCCCGTCCCGGTCGCGCCGCCCCACCCCCTGGACCCGGGCGCGGAGCTGGCCCGCTTCGCTGCGATGGTGGAGAGCTGCGGCGCAAGGGTGGCCCTGACGGACCAGCGCTGGCTCCGGGCCCGGCGGCTCGGCCAGGCGCGGGACGCGGTGGTCGGGCTCGTGAAGCGGGGGCGCTCCTCCTGGCCGGAGCTCACCTGGTACGCCACCGAGTCCCTCCGCGGGGGCGCCCCCCCGAGGTTCGAGGCGGGCGCCGACGACGTGGCGTTGCTCCAATACACCTCGGGCTCCACCGCGGCGCCGCGGGGCGTGATGATCACGCACGGAAACCTCGCCCACCAGCTCGCCTGCAATGCCGCCGAGCTCGGCCTCGACCGCGACAGCCGGTGCGTCTGCTGGCTCCCCCACTTCCACGACTTCGGCCTCATCAGCGGCATCCTGTCGGCGCTCCGTGGCAATGGGCGGCTCACGCTGCTCTCGCCGCTCACCTTCATCCGCCGCCCGGCCATCTGGCTCGAGCTCCTGTCCGCAGAGCGCGGCACCCACACCGCCGCGCCGAACTTCGCCTACGACCTCGTCGTCCGGAAGACCACGCCGGCCCAGCGGGCGGGGTGGGACCTCAGCGCCCTCCGGGTGGCGATGAGCGCGGCCGAGCCGGTCCGGGAGGAGGTGATCGAGGCGTTCTGCGCGGCCTTCGCCGCCTCCGGCTTCCGCCCCGACGCCTTCGTCCCGGCCTACGGCCTGGCCGAGCACACCGTCGGGGTCTCGGTGGCGGGCAAGGCGCGGGTCCGCGTCGATCGCCGGGCGCTGGAGGTCGACGGGGTGGCGCGGCCGAGCGCCGATCCCGCGGCCCGGCCGCTGGTCGGCTGCGGGCGGCCCTCGGCGGGGGTCGAGGTGCGGGTCGTGGACCCCGAGACCGGCCGCGCCCTCGGCGAGGCCCGCGTCGGCGAGCTCTGGGTGGACTCTCCGAGCAAGGCCGCCGGCTACTGGGGCCTGCCTGGAGCCTCGCGGGAGACGTTCGAAGCCGAGCTCTCGCCGCCGGATGGCCGCCGCTGGCTGCGCACCGGGGACCTCGGCTTCCTCCTCGACGGGGAGCTCTACGTCACGGGCCGCCTGAAGGACCTGATCATCGTCCGGGGACGGAACGTGTACCCCCAGGACATCGAGGAGAGCGTGCGCCTCGCGCACGCCGCGATCCGCCCGGGCGGGATCGCCGCCTTCGCCGTGGACGACGGCGGCACGGAGCGCGTCGTCGTGCTCGTGGAGGCGCGGGAGAAGAAGCCCTCGCGCGTGATGGCGGAGGAGATGGCGAAGGCCGTCCGGCGGGCGGTGGCCGAGGATCACCAGCTCGCCTGCGACGTGGTCGCGGTGATGGAGCCGGGGGGCGTGCTGAAGACGACGAGCGGGAAGGTGCGGCGCCGGGCGTGCCGGCAGGCCTGGGAGGGCGGCACGCTCGCCGGGATCGCGCACCGGATCGACGCGAGCGTCGACGATCCGGTCGTGCCCGCGCTGGTCGACACCGTCGCGGAGCACGACGCGCCCGATCTTTCCGCCCGCACCGAGGGCCTCGCGCCGTCGTTCGCCGCGCTCGTCGCCCGAGCCTCGCGCTACCTGGTCGGGGCCTCCCAGGGCGGCGAGAAGCGGCCGGGCGGCGTGGCCGCGACGGGCACGCTCCACGTCGAGCCGGCGCCCGAGCTCCCCGCGCATCGCTTCTTCGCGGCGGGCCGGGCGTTCCCGGTCCTCCTCCGCCACGACAACCGCACCGTCTCCGACGACGCGGCGCAGGACGCCCGCGTGGCCTCGCTGCGCGTGCTCGGCACCCCGGACGACCTCGACTCCACGCGCCTCGACCTCGCCCTGCTGACGGGGCGCTGCTTCTTCCATCGCACGGCCGAGGACTTCTTCCGGTTCTCCGTGGCGCCCCCCGCGGCGCGCGAGGCCCTCCTCCGCGCGGAGCCGCACCGCTCGGCGGCGGCGTGGGAGGGCATCCGGGAAGCCACGGGGTACGACCGGTACCACTACCACTCCCAGACCGTCACGTGGTTCGTCGCCGCGGACGGCGCCCGGTACTACGCCCGGTATCGGCTGCGTTCGCCCGATCGGCCCGAGGACGAGGGCTTCGTCGCGCCGGACGGCCTCTTCCCGGCGACCGCGGCGCCCAGGCGCGAGGGCGACACCCGGACCGAGACCTGCCTCCGCGACGCTTTCGCCGCCCGGCTCGCCGCCGGGCCCGTGGGCTACGTCCTGGAGGTCCAGGTGGTGCCCGTCCCGAGCGGCACCGCGGAGAACGAGACAGTCCTCGACTGCACCCGGCCGTGGGACGCGCCCTGGCGCCACCTCGCCTCCGTGCGCCTCGACCGGCCGGTGGACGCCCCGGCAGCGGCCGCCCTCGAGGTGAACCCGGTCCACGCCCCGCGGGACCTCGGCGTGGTCTACGCCCGCGACGAGCGGTCCTCCGCCTCCATCGACCACGTGCGCACCATCGTCTACGAGGTCTCCGCGCGCACGCGGCTCGGTCGCCCGCTCTCCCCCGGCCTCGCCGCGTTGCTGGCTCCCGCGCCGGTCGCCGCGTCTCCGGCCGCGCCGGTCGCCCCTCCGCCCGCGGCCTCGCCGGTCGCCCCTTCGCCCGCGGCCTCGCCGGTCGCCCCTTCGCCCGCGGCCTCGCCGGTCGCCCCTTCGCCGGCGGCGTCCCCGCGGGCGCGTGTCGCGGTCGTCGGCGCGGGCGCCTCGGGGCTCACCCTCGCCCGGGCCCTCGAGCGGCGCGGGTACACGGTCGTCGTGTTCGAGCGGGATCCCCAGGTGGGCGGCATGTGCCAGACCCGCACCTTCGACGGCGTCACCTGCGACCTCGGCGGCCACATGATCTTCCCGGCCGCGTACCCCACGATCGTGGGCCTGGCCCGGGAGCACGGGCTGCCGCTCGTCCCCGACTTCCCGGACGTGACCATCGATCCCGGCGGCCGGGTCCTGCCCAAGCTGGAGACCCCGGCGCTCCGCGCGGCCCGACAGCGGGTGGCCCGGATCCTCGGCCGCACCGGCGCCGCGGCGCCGGGCCTCCCCACCGACCCGTCGCTCGCCGTCCCGGTGGCGGAGTGGATCGATCGGGAGGCGCTGGCCCCGCTTTGGGCGTGGATGGGCCCGATCTTCGTGGCGGCCGGCTACGGCCACCTCGAGGACCAGATCCCCGCCGTCTACCTCGCGAAGTCCTTCGCCCACACGCAGGACGAGGCGGGCCGGTACCAGCTCGCGGGCGGGTTCCAGGCGCTCTGGGAGCGCGTCGCGGCGGGCCTCCAGCAGGTGCGCGTCGGCACCGAGGTGGTGTCCGCCACCCGTGACGACACGGGGGTGACCGTCACCAGCCGCGGTCCCGAGGGCCTCCGGACCGAGCGCTTCGACCGGCTCGTCATCGCCCACACGCCCGCGGCGGCGCTCGGTTGGTTGGACAGCACGGACGAGGAGCGCCGGCTCTTCGGCCGCGTGCGGCACCTGCCGTACATCAGCGCCTACGCCGTGGTCGAGGATCTGCCCGAGGCGCTGCGCGGGCGCTGGTGCTTCATGCCTGAGAACACGCAGCGGGCGGCCCGGCGCGGGCATGTGGCCTCGTTCGTCCAACCCGATCCGTCGCGGCCGGTGGTGGCGATCGTCGCCTACGCGGCGCCGGAACAGGTCGACCCGGTCGAGCGATTCGCCGAGGACTTCGCGCGGCTCGGCGGGCGCCTCGTCCGGATGTTGCACCACCAGCAATGGCGCTACTTCCCCCACTTCAGCGCGGACGACGTGGCAGGGGGCGCGCTGACCCGCGCCGAGGCGCTCCAAGGCCAGCGGCGGACCTGGCACGCCTCGACGCTCTTCTCTTTCGAGCTCACCGAGTGCGCGGCGGCCTACGCCGAGACCGTGGCCGCCCGCATGGACGCGGAGCTGCGCGGCGCGGGGGCCTTCGACGGAGACGCGCAGGCGTTCGCGGTGTTTCGCGAGGCGGTCCGGGCGGAGACGGAGCGCGTGGTCGGGTACCTGCAGCGGGTGGCCTCGGAGGAGCTCGAGCGGCCGGTCCGCGACCCCGACGCCTCCCTCGCGGAGCTCGGGCTCGACTCGCTGCGCGCCGTGAGCCTGCACCAGCGGATCCGCCACGACGCGGGCATGGATCTGCCCATCACCCTGCTCACCGAGGCGACGAGCCTGCGCGCCGTGGCCGAGACGATCGTCCGACAGGTGGTGGCGCCGGCCGCGCCGGCCGCGCCGACCGACGACGACGACGTGACCCGTTCGCTGCTCGCCGAGCTCAACGAGCTGGAAGGTTGACCATGTTGCAGGCCTCCTACGTCACGGTCGACGGCGTCCGCCTCCACCTGGTGAGCGGCGGCGAGGGGCCCGTCGTGCTCTGGCTGCACGGCCTCCCCGAGTTCTGGTACGCGTGGAAGGCGCAGCTCGCGGCCTTCGCCCGCACCCACCGGGTGATCGCGGTGGACCTGCCCGGGGTGAACCTCTCGGCGTCGCTCGGCACCGAGCCGCGGCTCGGCGCGCTCGGAGAGCTGATCGCGGGCCTGATCCACGCGATCGCCCCGGGGCAGCGGGTTTCGCTCGTCGGGCACGACGTCGGCGCCATGATCGCCTGGGAGGTCGCCGCGAAGCGCCCGGAGCTGGTGGACCGCCTCGTGGTGATCAACGCGCCGCCGGTCGCGCACCTGGCCCACCGGATCGCGGTGGACCCGGCCCAGGCGGAGGCGAGCGGGTACATCGAGCGGCTCCAGCGCCCCGGCGTCGAGGAGTGGCTGCGCGCGGACGGCTGCGCGGCGTTGGCCCGTCGGGTGTTCGGCTCCGCGCGGGCGCCGGACGTGTTCTCCGCGGCCGACCGCAAGGCCTACCTGGGCGTCTGGTCCCGGCCCGGGGGGCTGGCGGGGATCCTGGCGTATTACCGGACCTGGGGCCTCGACGTCGAGCCGGCCCCGCCCGTCGTCGCGCCCACGCTGGTGTTGTGGGGGCTGGACGACCCGTTCCTGTTGCCCGGCTGCCTCGAGGGCATCGAGGCCCACGGCCGGGACGTGCGGGTGGTGCGGATCCCCGGCGCCACCCACTGGGTGGTCCGCGAGGAGGCCGAGCGCGTGAACACCGAGATCGCGGCGTTCCTGGCACCGCGCCCGTCGCTCCGTTCGGCACCGGAGCCCCTCCGGCCGAACCCCGCTCCCTCCGAGCCGCCGGCCCCCAGGGCGTTCGTGGCGCCGGTGATCGACGTGCACAGCGCCCGCGAGGCCTGGCGGAAGGACCCCGACTACAGCTGCTTCTGGTCGGGTCCGGACAACCCGCGCGGGCTGCGGCTCACGCCGTCGGTCGAGCCCGGCCGGGTGTGGGTGCGGATGCGCGTGGAGCGGGACCACTCCGGGATCGTCGGCATCGCCCACGGCGGGATCACCTTCACCATCCTGGACGGGCTGATGGGGTGGCTCGTGATGTCCCACCTCGGGCGGGTGGGGGTGACCAGCTCGGCGACGATCCGGTACCAGGCGCCGCTGCGGGTGGGGGAAGAGTACGAGTTCGAGGCGGTCCCCGAGCGCACGGTCGTCGAGGTGGACGACGCGGTGCAGGTCGTGGGGCGGGCGTTCCCGGTCGGCCGGCCCGACCGCAGCTGCGCGGAGATGCACGCCACGTTCTTCTTGCCGAACCGCGCCCAGGCGGAGCACATCCTCGGTCGGCCGGTCGGCACGCTCGGGGACGGGTTGTTCTTCCCGCCGGGGTGATC
>CAYWGD010000040.1:16708-54159 GCA_964457335.1 uncultured Enterobacteriaceae bacterium
GCCTACCGCGCCTGCAGCAGCGCAGGCGCCTCCGCCAGCTCCCAATGCCGGTTCTCCGTGAGCATCTTGGTCACGGTGGCGGCGTCGACGGGCTTGGAGAACAGGTAGCCCTGGGCGCTCGTGCACTTGAGCAGGCGCAGGCGGCGCGCCTGCTCGCGCGTCTCGACACCCTCGGCGATGATCTCCATGCCGAGGTTGGACGCGAGCGCCGCGATGGTGCCGACGATGGCGGTCTCGCCCTCGCCCATGCGGTGCACGAAGCTCTTGTCGATCTTCAGCGTGTCGACCGGGAAGCGGTGCAGGTAGGACAGCGACGAGTAGCCGGTGCCGAAGTCGTCGAGGCTCACCCGGACGTGCATCTGGCGGAGGTTGTTGAGCGTGTCGGCGGCGGCCTCGGGGTTGTCGATGAGGACCGTCTCCGTGACCTCGACGTGCAGCGACGCGGGGTCGACCTTGGCCTCCTCGAGCACCTCGCGCACGTGCTGGCAGAGGTCGGGCTGGGCGAACTGGCGGCCGGAGAGGTTCACGCTCACCGAGAAGGCCCGGCTGGGCGGCAAGAGCTCCTTCCAGACGTGCATCTGCCGCGCCGCCTCGCGCAGCACGAGGTCGCCGATGTCGATGATGAGGCCGGTCTCCTCGGCGAACGGCACGAACTCCGCCGGCGAGATGACGCCGCGCGTGGGGTGCACCCAGCGCACGAGGGACTCCACGCCCGTCACGAGCCCGCTCTGGAGCGACACGACCGGCTGGTAGAGCACCTGGAACTCGTGGCGCTCCACCGCGCGGCGCAGGTCGCTCTCGAGCTGGAGGAGCTCGACGGCGCGGTCGTGCATCGCGGTGTCGAACACGACGTGCCGCGCCTTCCCGAGCGCCTTGGCCCGGTACATGGCGGTGTCGGCGTCGCGGAGGAGGTCGGCGGGGCGGTCGTCGGCGGAGCCGGACAGCGCGATGCCGATGCTCGCGGTGGGGAACACGTCGCGGCCGGAGATCTGGAGCGGGCGCGCGAGCGCGACCTGGATCTTGGACGCCACGCGCGTGGCCTCGCTCGGCTCGCGGAGATCCTCGAGCAGGACGGCGAACTCGTCGCCGCCCATGCGCGCGACGGTGTCACCCGGCCGCAGGCACCCTTCCAGGCGCCGCCCGACCTCGACGAGCAGCTGGTCGCCCGTGGCGTGCCCGAGGCTGTCGTTGACCACCTTGAATCGGTCGAGGTCGATGAACAGCACCGCCGCGAAGCGCCCGGGCGTGCGGGCGCGGGCGAGGCCGTGGCGCAGGCGGTCCATGAACAAGACACGGTTCGGGAGCCCCGTGAGCGCGTCGTGGAGCGCGCCGTGGGCGAGCTGCTCCTCGATCTCCTTGTGCGGCGTGATGTCCGTCTGCGAGCCGGCGATTCGTGTGGCGGTGCCCTGCGGGCCGCGGACGGCCATGCCCCGCACGAGCATCCATCGCCAACTCCCGTCGCGGTGGCGCATGCGGTGCTCGCTCTCGAAGTGGGGGGTGTCCCCCTCCACGTGCAGGAGCAGCTCGGCGTCGACGCGGGCGCGGTCGTCGGGGTGCACGCGGTCGAGCCACTCGCGGGGGTCGGTGCCGATCTCGTCGTCGCTGTACCCGAGCATGCTCTTCCAACGCGAGGACAGGTACATCTCGTTGCGCACGAGGTCCCAGTCCCAGAGGCCGTCGCTCGCCCCCCGCGCGGCGAGCGCGTACCGCTCGTTGCTCTCGCGGAGCGCCTCCTCGGCGCGGATGCGCTCGGTGACGTCGCGCTGCACGGACACGAAGTGGGTCACCTTCCCCTGGGGGTTGCGCACGGGGGAGACCTGCCACTCGACCACCTGCTCGGCGCCGTCCTTGCGGCGGGTGTGACACACCCCCTCGAGCATCTGCCGCCCGGTCGTGTCGGCGCGGAGCCGCTCCAACCCGGCGGTATCCTGCCACGGGCCACCCAACGTCGAGGCCCGGTTCCCGATGACCTCCTCCTCGCGCGTGATGCCGGCGATGGTGCAGAAGCCCTTGTTCACGTAGACGACGCGCGGGCCGTCGGGGTCGCCGGTGGCGATGAGCACGCCCTCGCGGAGGTTCTGGACCGCCGACTCGAGCACGCGCACGGTGCCCTCGGCGTCGCGCCGCGCCCGCCGCTCCTCGGCCTCGCGGAGCGCGCGCGCCACGGCGGTGTCGAGGCGGTTGAGGTGGTCCTTGCTCACGTAGTCGGCGGCGCCCGCGCGCATGGCCTGCACCGCCGCCTCTTCGCCGATGCGCCCCGAGACGAGCACGCAGGGCACGTCGAGGCGCCGCTCGCGCAAGAGCTTGAGCACGTCCTCGGAGGTGAAGCTCGGGAGGGAGTGGTCGGAGAGCACCACGTCCCAGCCGCCCTTCGCGAGGGACCGCTCCACGTCGCCCCAGGCGTCCACGCGCTCCGCCGTCACGTCGAAGCCGGCGCGACGGAGCTGCATCAACACGAGGGTGGCGTCGTCGATCGAGTCCTCGATCAGGAGCGCGCGCACGGCCCGCCTCATCGCGGTTTCCCGTCCCGCTGCGGAGACTCCGACAGCAGCAACCAGAAGTGGCCGAGCTCGGCCACGGCCGACGCGAACTGGTCGAAGTCGACCGGCTTGCGGACGTAGCTGTTCGCGCCGGCGCGGTAGCACTCGCGCACGTCCTCGTCCTCGTTGGACGAGGTCAGGACGACCACGGGGAGCAGCACCGTGCGCGGGTCGGCGCGGAGGCGGCGCAGCACGTCGAGGCCCGAGAGCTTGGGCAGCTTGAGGTCGAGGAACACCACGTCGGGGAGGCGCTCCTTGTCCGGACGCAGCTTCTCCAGCGCCTCGGCGCCGTCCCGCGCGACCACGACGTCGGCGGGGAGCGCGGAGCGGTCCAGCGCGCGCAAGGCGAGCGCCTCGTCGTCCGGATTGTCCTCGACAAGGAGGATGTACTTCCGCGTCAATCCCACCCCCGGCGGCCACGTGGCCTTCCGCCCAAGGTAAACGCCGGACGCGGGTGCGGGGATTCCCGAATTGCAGCGGGCAAACGGCCGCGTCAGCGTTCGGGGATCACCGTCGGCCAGGCGAGGTCGTAGTAGTCGAAGCCCTCGCGCAGCTTCAGCATGACCTTCTGGCTCTCGTCGGAATGCATGGTCCGCGTCTCGACGGCCTGCGCGATCTCCTTCTGCGTCGGCAGCACGTCCGCCGGGTTCGTCCCGTGCTTTCGCGCGGCGCGGTCGAGGAGGTCGGTCATCCGGCCGAAGAACTCCTCCATCTCCACGCGGGGGTCGATGTCGGCGCGCTCCGCGGCGAGCCGGTCGGCCTCGGAGAAGGGATCGACCCCCTCGACCGCGGCGGGCTCGGCCACGACGAACACGAGCAGCGCGTAGAGCACTCCCGCGTTCACCAGGGTGAGAGCCACGTTCGCGCCCAGGGCGATCTTGACCATGCGGACGAGGCGGGGCAGATCCTCGGGTGTTACGGGCGTCGCCATCGGCCCCAAGTACCCCGCCCCTCCCTGGAGATCGAACCGATGTGGCTCGCCCTCGCCTCTCTCGTCGCCACCGCAACCCTGCCCGCGAGCCACGCCGCCACGTGTGACGCCAAGGCCCTCGGCAAGGCCCTCACCGAGGCGGCGCCGAACCAGTCCGGCAAGGCGTTCGCCGAGCTCGCGGCGTGCGACCCCGCGGCGGCCAAGGCGGCGGCCCCCGAGGCCTTCAAGAAGATCCTCGCCGGCGAGTCGGGCGACGCCGCCGTCGTCACCGCGATCGGCGTGGGCGCCGGCGACGCGGTGCGCGCCTGGGTGAACGTGCAGGAGCCGGACGACCGGAGCCGCACCATCTCCAAGCTCGGCGAGAAGTGCGACCAGGCCGGCGTGCCCCAGTTCTTCCTCGACACGCAGCAGGCGCTCGGGGACAAGTTCTGGACGGAGCGCTGGTACCGCGGCCTCGACGACTGCCGCGACGCCAAGGTGCAGGACCTGCTCCGCACCAAGATCGCCACCCCCGGCGGCGACCGCACGCTGTTCTTCGGCGTGGTGGAGGTCTTCAGCCGCAACCTCGGCAAGGACGCGATCCCCACGCTCAAGTCCGCGCTCCAGGCGCAGAAGGACCCCGAGATCGCCACCTACCTCGTGAACGCCTTCGCGGACGCGGCGGGCGTCGGCAGCTCGAAGGGGGCGGACCCCGAAGCCGTGAAGCTCGCGATCGCCTCGATCAACGAGGTGGCGCCGCTGCTCCCGGGCAAGGCGGTCGACCAGGCGCGCACCACGCTCCTCACCCTCGGCGCCGAGGCCGACTCCGACCGGCTCGCCGTCATCCGCTACAAGGACGTGATGCAGGCCTCCGGCGGGCTCCTCTACGGCGTCGTCACCACCGAGGTCGCGACCTGCAAGAAGGGCGACAAGCGCGTGGCCATCCACACCGCGCAGGTCAACGAGGGCGGCAAGACCTGGCCCGACCAGCTGAAGGAGCGCGTCGCGGACCCGGTGAACACCGTCATGAAGCTCGACCTCGCGAAGTCCTGCAAGGGCACCGGTGAGATCGAGAACCGCACGCCGCCCGCGCCCTTCAAGGACGCCGCCGCCTACCAGGCCTGGGTGGACGAGACGCTGAAGGAGGTCCAGAAGGTGCACCCGGACCTCAAGATCAAGGTGATCCCCGAGGACCCGCTGAGCCTCTGATCGGTGCGGCGCGGAGCGGCGCCGTCGGGACTACACTCGTGATTCCCTTTCGGCCGACCCGCGCTCGCGGGTCCCACCGGCGATCCCCAGGAGCCCCGATGCGCGCCTCTCTCCTCCCCCTCCTCCTCCTCGCCGCCTGCGACGGCGCCAAGGTCCAGGTGGGCGACGACACCGCGTCCATGACCGACGGCGACGCGGACACCGACGCGGACACCGACGCGGACACCGACTCGGACACCGACACCGACTCGGACACCGACACCGACGTCGAGACGACCGCCCTCACCTTCGTGCTCGACGGCGAGACCGACGCCGACGCGCTGCAGCTCGACTGGCTGACCGAGGACTTCACGATCCACGGGCAGCTGGCGTCGACCGCGGCGGCCGGCGGCACGGTCACGGTGGACGTGCCGACGCCCGGGCCCGCCGACCTCCTCGAGATCTCCGCCGGCCTCTGGGCCCGCTGGGCCATGGCCTACGTGTTCGTGGACGACGGCGACCTCACCCACGGCGACGACGAGGAGATCCGCGGCCTCGGGCAGGTGTGGGTGCTCTACATCACCGGCGCCATCCCGGCGGACTACCGCGCGCTCGGCGTCGTGGACGGCTGGAACGCGCTCTACGTCGTCGACGGCGAGCTGCCCGAGGTCCACCCGACCGACGCCATCCCCCTACCGATCAACCTCGGCACGTTCGCCGAGGCCGCCATCGGCGGCACCGTCGGCTTCGACCTCGACGGGACCCCGCGCCTCGTGGTGATCCCCTCGGTGGCCTTCGAAGGCGCGCCCTTCGGCTCGCTCCTCTACAACCAGGGCCTCGACGAGACCTGGGAGATCCACGCCTCCGGCCCCCCGAACGATCTGCACGTCACCGACCTCACCGGGAACGGCCTCATGGGCGCGATCGAGGTCCCCATCGCGTTCGACGACCAGGACGGCGACGGCTTCCCCGCCGAGTCGGAGGTCCTCGGCCCCGCGTGTGCCGGCGCCGACGTGGCCTTCCTCCTCTGGCTCGCGCCGCCGGTCGACCCGATCATCGCGTACTACCTCGTGCTCGAGGGGCTCACGCCCGGCTGGTACCCCACCGCGGGTGAAGGTTTCGGCATGCTCGCGCCCGGGGTGGCGACGAGCCTCGTCCTCGGCGGGGGCTGCAGCTTCGAGTAGCGGGCGGGAGCCGCCGGCGCCCCCCGGGATCGCCGACGTCGCCGCAGCGGCGGAGCCGGCTGCCCAGGAACAGAGGCGCTACGGCTCCCCGCTCGCGACGATCTCCGCGTAGGTCTGCCCCATCGGGCGCAGCGTGCGCGCCTTCGTGGCGATGTCGACCTCGTACATCCCGAAGCGCATGTCCATGCCGTGGTTCCACTCGTAGTTGTCGAGCAGCGACCAGTAGAAGTACCCGCGCACGTCCGCGCCGTCGGAGATGGAGCGGAGCAGCGCCGCGAGGTGCGGGCGGAGGAAGACCTCGCCGCTCTCGTCGGTGGGCTGGGTGCCGTTCTCCGTGATCATGATCGGCGCGCCGTACTCCGCGCCGACCTGCACGACGTCGTAGAGCCCGTCCGGGTACTCCTCCCAGAAGACGGTGGGGAAGAAGTCGAAGCGCTCGTAGCCCTGGTACAGCGGCGCCGCGAGCGCCTGCACGGTGATGCGCGTGTAGTAGTTCACGCCGAGCCAGTCCATGCGGCCTTCGAGCGCCGGGTCGACCTCCTCGGCCACGCCGTCCACGTTCCGGTCGATCTCGCCGCGGAAGATCCCGTTGAGGAACAGGCGGTTGTACACGTAGTCGGCGTGCTCGACGCCTACGGCGTCGTCCTCGGCGTCCACGCCCTGGATCGCGACGAGGTTGTGCACGAGCCCGACCATCGACGCCGACCCGTCGCCGTCGGCGTCCACGGTGTCGTGCGCCTTGACGGCGTCGTACATCGCGGCGTGCCCGCGGATGAGGTTCCAGAACACGTCGAAGGCCACGTCCGGGTCGTTGATGCCCGGCGGGTTCGTGCGGTCGGGGCTCGGGAGCAGGTAGCCGGCGAGCACGATGGCGAGCGGCTCGTTCTCGGTGGCCCACCAGTCCACGCGGTCGCCGAACTCCTCGGCGCAGAACGCCGCGTAGAGCGCGATGGCGGGCGCGAGGCGGTCGATGTCCACCCAGCCGCGGTCCTCGCACGCGTCGAGGTCGGCGTGGCAGGCCTTGCCGTCGTGGATCCAGAGCGGGAGCGTGTAGTGCGTGAGCGTGACGGCGGGGGCGAGCCCCGCGTCGCGGATCGCGTCGAAGTAGGCGTTGTAGTAGGCGAGCGCCGTCGGGTCGGCGTACGCGCGGAGCTCCTCGACCGTGGTGGCCGCCTCGGCGGCGCCGTCGGGGAAGAGCCGCGACCACTCGATGCTCGTGCGGAAGGCGTTCGTGCCGAGCTCGTCGCGGGCGAGCGCGAGATCCTGCTCGTAGAGCTCGTAGTGGCCGGGCGCGTCGGACATCGGCTGGCCGGACAGGTAGGTGCCGCTGTCCGCGATCAGCTCGGGATCGGTCACCCACTGGTACCAGTCGCTGCCGCGGTCCTCGCACGCCTCGGCGGGGATCGTCGGGCAGCCGGCCTCCACCTGGAAGCCCGCGACCGCGGTGCCCCACTTGAAGTCGTCGGGGAACGCCGTGAGCGGCGCGTCGGGCTTGCCGGTCTCGTCGCCCGGCGCGGTGCAGGCCAAGAGCAGCAGGAGCATCAGAACCTCAGCTTGTACATGGCCCGGATGCCGGCCTCCTCGTTGCCGTTGCGGTCGCGCCCGCCGAAGGCCTCCACCGACCAGCTCGAGTCCTCGTCGCTCTTGCCGATGCCGGCGGCGGCCTCCCAGGAGCCGTCGTCGCGCCAGGTGCCCGAGAGCGAGCGCTGGAGCTGGTCGGGGCCGCCCCGGCTCGACAGCGACGCGCCGATCGACTGGCCGGGGTTCTCGCCGCCGACGTTGCGCTCGACGCCGAGCGTGGCCGCCAGGTCCCGGTTCATGTAGGTCAGGTCGAGCTTGGAGCGACGCACGCCCGCGCGGTCGGAGTGGCTGCCGGCGAGCGCGAGCTGGGAGTCGGGGTTCGGGTTGTACTGGACGCGCCCGTCGATCGCGTGGCCGTCCTGGAAGCGGTCCACGTTCAGCGAGGCGGCGAGCCGATCGCCCTGGTAGCGGTAGCCGACGCGCACCTGCTCGAGCGCGAGCGACATCGTGCGGCCCGGGTCCACCCCGCCGACGAGGCTGTGGCCGCCGCCGAGCCCGAGCTTGGCCTCGATCAGCGGCAGGTCCTGGTTCGAGAGCACGTAGGCCACGGCGCCGGCCGCCGCCGCGAGCGCGACGGCGTAGGGGTTCGCGTCGGCGAGGTCCCGGATCTCGCCGGAGAGCCCGCTGTTCACCACCGCGTCCTGCGCGATCTTGCGGAGCGCGCCGTCGAGGTGCTCCACGAAGAGGTTGGCCGCCTCCTGCTCGGTCGGCTTCACGTTCCCCGCGAGCGCGCCCTTGAGCGCGGAGAGCGCGCTCTCCACCGCGCCGTTGGCGTGCTCCAGGAGCCGGTCGTCGGTGAGCTGCTCGGAGAGCGCGTCGTAGAGCTTCCCGCCGACCGACTCGCCGAGCGCCGCCTGCCACGTGAGCTTGCCCGGGCTCTGGCGCACGCGGAGCTGCTCCTGCACGGCCTCGTTGCCGACCAGCGCCTGCTTTCCCGCGGGGGCCGGGGCGCCCGCCTGGGGCCCCCCGGTGGACACGGCGGTCGTGGTCTGCTGGCGGCTCTGGCTGGGCATGGCGCCTCCGATCGCGAACATGCCCGAGCGCGGGCTCCGACGCAACGATCGCCGGGGGCTGGGCAGCTGCTTCGCACTGCGTCGACGTGGGTGCCTCCGCGGCACGTCTGCGGTTCCGCTGCCTTCCCGCCGCCGGACGGGCTACAGCGCCCCGCTGCGGAGGTTCGGATGGCCGGCACGGTGACGGGGTTGGTGGGCGGCGGCAAGGCGCGGCCGGGGGTCGAGCGCTTCGTGGAGCTCGTGACCGAGCTCTGGGAGGAGGAGCTCGTGGCGCCGCGCGCGGTGCTGAGCGTGGGGCCCGTGTCGGGCGAGCACGTGGTCACCGGGGCGGCCGCCGTCGGCAAGGGCCGCGAGGTGCGCTGGAAGGGCACCGACCTCGCCGGGCTCCTGGCCGCGCTGCGCGCCAGCTACGGCGAGGACGTGGCGATCTGGTTCGAGCGCGTCGACCTCGACGCCTTCGAGCCCGCCGAGGAGGAGGAGTACGAGGACGTGCCCGACGAGGGCGACGAGGACGACGGCGCGGACGACGAGCCCGTGGCCGCGGCGAAGCCCGGCGCGCCGGCGGCGAAGCCGGCCGACGACGATGGTGGGCTCGGCGAGTTCGAGCTCGTGGCGCCGTCGCTCGTGCTCTACAGCACGCGCACCCCGATCGAGCTCGCGGAGGTGGGCGGCAAGCGCCCCAAGAACCTCGGCGCGCACGCCGCGTGGGCCACGCTCGACGGCGAGGACATGTCGCTGCTCGTCGACGACCTCGGCGACTGCTGGCTCCTCGACGTGCTCGAGAGCGGGTTCGGCGCGGCGAAGGTCGGGAAGCAGGTCCGGTAGCGCGCCTCCCTACGCCTCGGTGCGCTCGAGCGCCGTGAGGTACGGCGCCCCGCCGGCGCCCACGAGCGAGGCGCGGAGCGCCGCGGGGTCCTGCGTCATGCGCCGGCGCGGCACCCCGACGAGCACGAGGTGCGGCCCGAAGGGCACCGGCTCGGGCTCGTTCGCCTCGAACGCGAGGTAGCCGCCGAGCGGCACGTTCCCGATCTCGCCGGGCACCTTCAGGAGCTCGCCCACGCGGACGGGCTCCTGCCGCTCCAGCACGACGACCGAGAGCGCGGCGAAGCGCTTCAGCGCGCGCACGACGGCGTCGTCGGGGCAGGCGCTCCGGCGCACGTACAGCACGAGCTCCTCCCGCCCGCGCGACGCGAAGCCCTCGGACGAGAACGCGAGGAGGTCCTCGCCGCCGAGCCGGATCGCGTAGGCGAACAGCACCAGGCCGAGGTCGGCGATGCGAAGCTTCTCGACCTGCTCGGGCCCGCCCGTCGGGGGCGCGGCGGGCGCCAACGGAGCGACCTCGGCCGGCGGCGGCGCCTCGACGGGCGCTGCCGCGGCGGCCTCGCCGATCCCGAACGCGGCCGCTTCCTCCGCCGCGACCGCGGACGTGGCCGTCTCCGGCTCCTCCGGCACGACGGTCGGCGACGCCGCCGGCACCACGGGGGCCGCGGGGGCGGGCGCCTCCCGCTCGACCACCGGCGGGGCCGCCCGGTCGCCGAGGCCCCGCTCGCCGAAGTCCCGCTCGAAATCGGCGTCCACCGCCGGCTTCGGACGCTTCTTCAGCACCAGGAAGACCACCGCGCTCCCGACCAGCACCAGGACCGCGAGCGCACCGACCGACGCGAGCAACCACACCATGGAGGCCACCTAATCGACCGGAGCGCTTCCGTGTCCGCGAATCACGTGCCCCGCCGCGGCGAACCCGCGCGGCTCACGGATCCCAGCGCCACACCCCGTCGACGGTCCCCGCGAGGAGCCCGCCGTAGGCCTCGGCCAGCGCGTGGACGCCCACGGTGAGCGTCGCCACCTGCGCCCACGCGACGCCGTCGTCGGACGCCCACACGCCGCCGTCCGCGCCGCCGAGCAGCGCGTGCCCCTCGTAGGTGATCAGGTCGCCGACCGAGGCGGTGTCGGGCAGATCGTGCGCGAGCTCGGTCCAGGTCGCGCCGTCGTCGTCCGACGCGTAGAGCGCGAGGCCGCCGGGCGCCTCCCGGGCGAGCAGGAGCCGATCGCCGACCCGCGCCGTGCGCGTCCGCTCGACCTCGGCGTCCCAGGTGGGCAGCGCGGGCAGCGCCCAGGTGCCGCCCGCGTCGTGGGACACCCCGATGCCGCCCTGCGTCGCGGCGAGCAGCACCGTGGCGTCCGCGTACACGTGGCTCACCACGGCCGGCCCGTTCCCGGTCATCTCGGCGCTCGGCACCTCCCGCTCCGGCAGGCCCGCGTGCACGCCGGTCCAGCTCCCGCCGTCCCGGCGGTAGAGGCCCCCGCCGATGGCCCACGTCGAGCCGTCGCCGTGGTTGACCTCGGTGTAGCCCCAGAGCGCCGCGAACACGTCGTCGGTGATCGCCACGTCGGTCACGTGCACCGTCGGGTAGCCCTCGAGGACGGCGTCGAAGCCGTCGCCCTCGCTCTTCCAGAGGCGGCCGTGCCCCGCGCCGATCCAGAGGTCGTCCTCCGTGGCGCGCACGACGTACACGGTGGCGGGGTCGACCTCGCCCTCGCTCCCCCACCCGGTGTCGGGCACGGTGGTCTCGACCCAGTCGCCCTCGAGGCGGTGCAGGATCCCGTCGCCGGCCACCCACACGCCCCCCGACGAGGCGGACACCGCGGTGATGCCCCGCCCGTACGGCGAGCGGCTCCGCCAGCGCCCGCTCTCCATGCCCCAGGCGCCCTCGGGGCAGGCGAGGAGCAGCTCGCCGCCCACGTCCGCGAGGCGCTTCCCGGTCGCGGCGCAGCGGGCGGCGGGCTCGCCCATCTCCGTGACGGCGAGGTCGTCCGAGAGGCGCACGAGCGGGCCGGCCTCCACGGTGTCGTCGCCCGCGAAGAAATAGATCGCGCCGTCGAGCTCGACGGGGTCCGCGATCATCGCGTCCAGCACGGTCGTCCACGCGCCGTCGACGAGCGCGGCCACGCCGTCCCAGCCGACGGCCACCCGCGTGCCGCCGAGCGTGTGGAATCGCGCCCCGGACGGGAGCGCCGCGTCCGCGCACGTCCACGCCTCCCCGAGCGTGCAGAGCGTCGTGGCGGAGCTCGCGTAGAGCGTCGCGCCGTCGGACGAGAGGGCCAGGTCGGTCGCGGGGAGCTCGGTGGTGGACCACACGCCGCTCCGCAGGACGCGCAGCTCCGACGACTCGGCCACCGGCGTCCAGCCGGCGTAGGTCGTCACGTGCCTCAGGACGTGCAGCGCTCCGTCGTGCCACAGCGCCTGCCGCACGGTCGAAAGCGTGCCCGCGCCGGTCTCGTCGAACACGTCGCCGTCGGTCCAGGGGAGCGTGAGCGGCGTCCACTCCGCGCCGTCCTCCGAGGTGTAGATGCCCTCGTCGGGGGTCACCCAGTGGATCGTCGTGTCGCCGACCAGCTCGCCGACGCGCAGCCGCAGGGCCATCGCCGCGTCGAGCTCCACCCGCGTGTAGGTGCCGGGCGCGTCCACGCGCAGGAGCCGGCGCGGCTCGTCGCCGTACGCGAGCGCCTCGAGCCAGTCGACGCCCCCTGCGCGCCCGATGGGGACCACCTTTCCCGCGTTCAGCCCCGAGAGCCGCGTCCAGCTCCCGCCCAGCACCGGCGCGTCGGACGGCGTCCCGGTCTCGCCGGAGTCGGTGTCCCCGGAGTCCGCGGGGCCGCCGACGGGCTTGTCGTCGTCGGGCGTGGCGGACGTGCAGGCGAGGAGCAGCAGGGCGAGCATGGGCGGGCCTCCGGGGAGCGCGGCCCCGGCGAGCGTCCGGGGCTCCGCACCCTACCGGGCGCCCGCACGCGCCCGCGCGCGACGGAAGGGAACAAGTTGTTTCGGCGAGGCCCCCCGCGGAACCGCGCGCCACGACGCTACGAGCGGCGGCGCGCCCCGAGCAGCAGGAGCCCCAGGAGCGCCGCGCCGCCACCGCAGCCCACGTCCTGCACGAACACGCGCTCCGACTCGGCCGCGGTGTCCACGTAGACGCCGGTTTCGCCGGTTTCGCCGGTGTCGCCGGTGTCGGCGCGCGCGGCCCCCGAGACGGCGAGCAGCACCAGCAACCACATCCGCACCTCCTACGCCACCGCGAACTGCCGCTCGACGAGCCGGCGGTAGGCGCCGTCGCGCGCGACGAGGTCGTCGTGGGTGCCGGCCTCGACCACGCGCCCGCCCTCGATGACGACGACGCGGTCGGCGTCCCGCACCGTCGAGAGGCGGTGCGCGATCACGAGCACCGTGCGCCCGACCATCAGCCGCTCGAGCGCGTCCTGCACGAGGTGCTCGCTCTCGGCGTCGAGCGCGCTCGTCGCCTCGTCGAGCACGAGGATGCGCGGGTCCTTGAGCAGGGCGCGCGCGATGGCGATGCGCTGCTTCTGGCCGCCGGAGAGCCGCACGCCGCGCTCGCCAACCGTCGTCTCGTAGCCCTCGGGGAAGGCGCGGATGAACCCGTCGGCGTTCGCGGCCTTCGCGGCGGCCTCGACCTCCGCCTGCGAGGCGCCCGGCCGGCCGTAGCGGATGTTCTCCGCGATGGTCGCGGCGAAGAGCACCGGCTCCTGCGCGACCGCGCCGATCTGCTCGCGGAGCCAGCGCGTGTCGAGCTCGCGGATGTCGACGCCGTCGAGCAGCACGCGCCCGGCCGTGGGGTCGTAGAGCCGCGCGAGCAGCGACGCGACCGTGCTCTTGCCGCCGCCGGAGGCGCCGACGAGCGCGAGCACCCGGCCCGGCTCCATCTCGAGGTCCACGCCGCGGAGCACGGGGGCGTCGGGCCGCGTGGGGTACGCGAAGTCGACGCCCTCGAAGCGGACCTGGCCGGTCACCGCGTCGAGCCGGCGCCCCTCGGCGTTCACCACGCCCGGGACGCGGTCGAGGAGCTCGAACACCCGCTCGCTGGCCCCGAGCGCCTTGTTGAAGTCCGCGAAGAGCCCCGAGATGCCGCCGAGCGAGAACGCGAGGAAGAGCGTGTAGAGCATGAACGCCGTCAGGTCCCCGACGCTCATCGTCCCTTCCATCACGAGCCCGCCGCCGTACCAGAGCACGAGCGCGATCGCCGCGTAGGCGCCGAACCCCATCGCGCCCTGGAACGCTCCGTAGGTGACCGCGAGCTTGCGGCCGAGGCCGAACGCCTCCTCCACGCGCGCGTCGTAGCGGGCCACCTCCTGCTCCTCGCGCGCGAAGCTGCGCACGGTGCGGATGTTCCCGAGGGTCTCCTCGGCGACCGACGTGGCGGCCGCGAGCGCGTCCTGCGTCTGCCGGGAGAGCGAGCGCACCGACCGCGCGAAGAGCACCGCCCCGATCGCCACCAGCGGCACGACCCCGAGCATGAGCCCGGTGAGCTTCCAGCTCGTCCAGAACAGCACCACGAGGCTGCCGATCGCCTGGAGCCCGAAGCGGAGCGCCATCGACACGTTCACCGTGACGCTGTTCTGCAGGATGCCGGTGTCGGCCGAGAGCCGGTTCAGGAGCTCGCCGGTGCGCTGCCCGTCGAAGAAGCCCACCTCCTGCCGCACGACGTTGGCGTAGAGCGCCTTCCGGAGGCGCGCGACCACGCGCTCGCCCGCGAGCGTGTAGAGCCACGCCCGGAGGAAGCCGAACACCCCCACGAGCAGGAACACGCCGAGCAGGGCGAGCACCGCCTCGTTCAGGATCTCGCGGCCGTCGGGCTTCTGGACGGCGTCCATCAGCACCTTGATGCCCTGGGGCGCCACGAGCGTGCCGGAGCTCCCCGCCGCGAGCGCGAAGGTGGCGATCGCGAGCGTGCCGAGCTCGGGGCGCGCGAGGGAGAGGAGGCGCTTCCAGTCGGCGTGCCCCTTCTGCCCGGAGGGGGCGGGGGCGGTTTCTGAGGACATCGGCCCCCCTTACTTGGTTCCGGGGCCCAGGCGCTATGTCCGTTGCCGGCCGATCAGCGCTCGGCGGTGAAGCCGAAGGCCCGGTCGTGCACGTACACGAGCTTGCAGGGCTCCAGGTACCGGGCGTCGTGGACGCGCCCGGCCGCGACGTAGCCGGCGTCGCCGCGGTTCAGGATCAGCGGCGGGCCGTCCGGCACCAGCGCGTCGCCTTCGCGCACGTAGAACTGCACGGCCATCTTCCCTTCCACCACCACGGTCATGTCGTCGCCGGGGTGGGAGTGGGGCGGCTCGGCGGACCCGGCCTCCCAGCGCTCGAGCATCACCTCGACGCCGTCGGGGTTGCCCGGGAGGGTGGTCCGCACCGTGAAGCCTTCCGGGGTGTCCGGCACGCTCACGTGGTTCTTCCAGACGTTGCTGGTCTCCGAGGTCATGGGGGCTCCGTTCGCGGGGGGTTCTACAACGAGCCCGTCGGCGGCGTCGCCGCGGCCGGGAGCTTCGTGATCCGCAGCCCGGGGTCCACGCCGATGGGGAGGTCGTCGCCGTCGAGCGTGACGCCGTGCCCGAGGTACACGCGGCCGGCCGGTGCGAGCACGTGGAGCGTCGCGACGAGGTCGGCCACGGTCGCGTCGACCTGGCCGCGCACGATCACGTCGCGCCCGGCGAGGTCGCCCACCTCCGCGACGGGCACGACGTCCCCGCCGTCGTCGACGAGCCGGTCCTTCAGCACGATGAGCACGCGGGGGTCCTCGAGCCGGGTCGTGACGCGCAGGGCGAGCGGGAAGGCGGCACAGCGGCCGACGGCGAGGAGCGGGTCGCGGGCGATGTCCGCCGACAGCTCCGCGGGCGCGGCGTCGCAGCCCACGATGGACACGCTGCCCGCGCCGCTCTCGAAGAGGGCGAGGTAGAGGTCCTCGAGCGGGAGCGTGGGCGGCAGCATGAGCCCGTCGTCGCGCAGCACCGCCGGCCCCACGATCTCGAGCCCGCCGGCGATCGGGAGGCGCTCGACGCCGCCGCGGTCCCGCATCATGAGCCAGCGCGGCGTCGCGGCGGTGCCCGTCAGGACGCGCCGGGGCAGCGGCTCCCGCGTGGGCACGGCGTAGCCGGGCGCGTGCGCGAGGACCTCGGCCGCGTGGGCCCCGGCGAGGTGCGAGAGCACGCCCTGCCGCGCGCCGGCCCAGCCCGCGACCAGGAGCACGAGCAGGATGAGCGCGCCGGACGCCATCGCGTCGAGCCCGCTCGCGGGGTCGACCCGGCGCCAGTCGCGCCAGGCCACCCCGGGCAGCCCGACCGCGACGAGCAGGAGCGCGAGCACACCCGCCACCCGCGCGACGCCCCACGCCTCCCGCGTGGCCTCGACCACGCCGCCCATCGAGAGGAAGGGCGTGGCGTAGTCCCCGAGCGCCGCCGCCGTGAGGGAGGCCGACCCGCAGGCGGCCGCGAGCGCGAGCCCGCCCGCGCCCACGACCAGCGCGCCGTAGCCGATCGCCACCGACGGGACGCGCCGCGGATCCGTCGGGAGCCCCGCGAGCAGCGCCGCGAGCAGGAACGGAGGCCCCCCCAGGGCGGGGAGCAGGAGCGGCCGGCCGCCGTCGAGGAGGAGCCCCGCGGCCGTCCCGCCGACCGCGATCCCGAGCGCCGCGAGGACGCCGAGCCCCACCACGAGGCGCGTCCGCAGGCCCTTGCCGCGGGCCTTCGTGCCGAGCCAGCCCGCGCCGATCGCGACCGGGAGCGCGAGGATCGCCCCGCCGGCGCCGCCCAGGGCGGCGGGGATGGCGGCACGCGCGCGGTCGTCCAGCGCGAACCAGGGCGCCCAGGCGGGGTCCGCGGCGTTCCACAGGGCGGCCATGGCGCCTTCGAGGCCCGCCACCGCCGCGGCCAGGCCCGTGAGCGCCAGGAGCAGCGGGAGGGCGAGCGCGGCGACCGCCGGCACCCGCCGCCCGA
Organism: uncultured Enterobacteriaceae bacterium; assembly: GCA_964457335.1. Lineage (GTDB taxonomy): Bacteria > Myxococcota_A > UBA796 > UBA796 > SXON01 > CAJBVW01. Next base: position 32,898 of record CAYWGD010000040.1, read on the forward strand.
GCCCCACGAGGCCGCCCACCGCGATCTGGAGCGGCACGCCGAGCGCGAACAGGAGGACCAGGGCGACCCCCCAGGGGCCGGTCACGAGGGAGGACACGCCGCGGTTGTATCCCACGGACGCGCCGGCGCGCGGCCCGGACTCTTTCGCGGCCCCTTCTCGCGGACCGGAGCGGCGCGGTCGGTTAGGCAGGCGGCCCCCTCCGCGAGGTCACCCATGAAGGCAAAGGCCCCCATCCGAGTCACCGTCACCGGCGCCGCCGGCAACATCGGCTACGCGCTCCTCTTCCGCATCGCCTCCGGCGACTGCTACGGGAAGGACCAGCCCGTCATCCTCAACCTGCTCGAGATCCCGAGCGGGATGAAGGCGCTCGAGGGCGTGGCGATGGAGCTCCAGGACAGCGCGTTCCCGCTCCTGCACGGCCTCGTCCTCACGGATGACCTCAACACCGGCTTCGACGGCACGAACCAGGCCTTCCTCGTGGGCAGCCGCCCCCGCACGAAGGACATGAGCCGCGCCGACCTCCTCACGGCGAACGGCCCGATCTTCATCGGCCAGGGCAAGGCGATCGCCGCCCGCGCCGCGTCCGACGTGCGCGTCATCGTGGTCGGGAACCCCTGCAACACCAACGCGCTCATCGCCGCGCACGCCGCCAAGGGCGTCGCGCACGACCGCTTCCACGCGATGACCCGCCTCGACGAGAACCGCGCCAAGAGCCAGCTCGCCAAGAAGGCCGGCGCGCTCCCCGGCGAGGTCACGAACGTCGGCATCTGGGGCAACCACTCCGACACGATGTTCCCGGACTACGCCCACGCGAAGATCAAGGGCCGCGCGGCGGCCGAGGTCATCGGCGACGAGGGCTGGCTCCAGGGCGAGTTCATCAAGACCGTCGCCACCCGCGGCAAGGCCATCATCGAGGCCCGCGGCGCCTCCTCCGCGGCCTCCGCGGCCTCCGCGGCGATCGACCACATGTCCACGCTCTGGCACGGCACCGCCGAGGGCGAGTTCACCTCGATGGCGGTGTGGTCGAACGGCGAGTACGGCGTGCCCGCCGGCCTCATCTTCAGCTACCCGGTCACCGCGAAGAACGGCGAGGTCCGGATCGTCGAGGGCATCGAGCACGACGCCTTCGCGAAGCAGAAGATCGCCGCCACCGTGGCCGAGCTCGTGAGCGAGCGCGAGACGGTCAAGGACCTCCTCGGGTAGCTCGACCGGGGCGCGCCGATCCCACCCGCGCCGCAGGGCCGGGTGGGGCACGCGCGCCCCACCCCGCGGGAAGATCGCGGTCGGCGGCCGCTCGATCCCCTGGCACGGCCGTTGCTGTACACTGGTGGCCCCGGAGGCTCCCCGTGTACCGTGCCCTCGCCCTCCTTCCCCTGCTCGCCGCCTGCTCCGACCAGGGCTTCGAGAAGGTCACCGACGGCTACGGCGCCGAGGGACCCGAGATCGAGGTCACCCCGGCCCGCCTCGACTTCGGCGCGCTCGGCGCCGGCGAGGTCGTCACCCAGACCTTCACCGTCCAGAACGTCGGCCCCGAGGAGTCGCTCCTCTCGGTCGACGGGGTGACGATCGGCGGGGAGGCCGGCGGCTTCACGATCGTGACCCCCGCCGAGGACCTGACGTTCACCCTGCCCGGCGGCGGCACCTGGGACGTGGAGGTGGCGTTCACGCCCACCGGCGCGAGCGAGTCCGCCGAGGCCATCGTCGCGTCCGACGACGAGGACGAGAAGCGCGTCACCGTCGAGCTCATCGGCGAGGGGCTCGTGCCCGAGCTCGAGATCGCGCCCGACCCGCTCGACCTCGGCACCGCCTACGTCGGCTGCGACAAGGACCACGACGTCGAGCTGACGAACGTGGGCAACGACACGCTCGTCATCGACTCGATCGGCCACACGGGCGGCGAGTTCGTGCTCACCGACACCAACGTGCTGCCGCTCTCGCTCGCGCCCGGCGAGCAGACCTCCGTGAACGTGCGCTTCGTCCCCTCCACCGAGGGCGAGGCCACCGGCGAGCTCACCGTCACGTCCAACGAGCCACGCGGCACCCGCACCTCCGAGCAGTCCGCCGAAGGCGCCTACGCCGGCGAGTACGAGGACACCTTCGAGGTGCCCACCAACCCGCCCGCGGACATCATCTTCTTCGTCGACCAGTCCTGCTCCATGGACGACGACCAGCGCAGCCTCGCCAGCAACTTCTCGGCGTTCATCTCGAACCTCTCGGCGTACACGACCAACTGGCACGTCATGGTCGTCAACGACGACGACGGCTGCAACAACAGCGGCATCCTCACCAGCTCGAGCTCCGACTACGAGAGCCGCTTCACCGACGCGGTCGGCCGCGGCGGCGGTGACTACACCGAGGCCGGCCTCATCGTGACCGCCGCTGCCGTCGACAAGACCGACGCCGGCGACTGCAACACGGGCTTCCTCCGCGCCAGCGCGATGCTCCACATCATCATGGTCAGCGACGAGCCCGAGCAGTCCCCGCGGTCCTGGGACACCTACGTGAACCAGGTCATCGCCAAGAAGGGCGACTCCTCCCTCGTGAAGTTCTCGGCCGTGGCCGGCGACTACCCCGGCGGCTGCTCGTCGAGCGGAAACAGCGCCGCCGCCGGCACCGGCTACTACGAGGCGGTCATGTACACGGGCGGCGAGTTCCTCTCGATCTGCTCGAACTGGGCCACCTCCGTGGAGGCCCTCGCCGACGCCTCGGTGGAGATGAGCACCTTCGAGCTCTCGCGCACGCCGGTCGAGTCGACCATCGCGGTGTCGGTGAACGGCAGCGCCCGCGCGAGCGGCTGGACCTACGACGCGAGCACGAACAGCATCGTCTTCGACGCCGACCGCATGCCCGAGGAGGGCGACACCGTCACCGTCACGTACGCGGGGCTGGCGAGCTGCGACTGAGACGCGGGGGCGCCTAGCCCGGCGCCGCCCAGACGCGCATCCACGTCGAGTCGAGCACGTCGAGGAAGTAGCCCTGGACGCCGTCGGAGTCCCGGTAGATGCCGGCGGGGGCGATGATCTCGGCGCACAGGCCTCCGTCGTAGTCCACGTCGAGGCCGAAGTCGTTGAGCGACGGCAGGCGGATGCGGTCGCGCACGCCGTCGTGCTCGAACACGAAGCAGGTGTACCCCGTGCCGCAGTCCAGGCTCGACGGCTCCACGAGCTCGCCCGCCTCGTGGAGGAGCTCGCTGTAGTGCGCGGTGTAGTCGACGGTGCTCGCCCCGAGGTGGCGCGCGGGCACCGGGTTGCCGCTGCTCCCCACGGTCCACGAGCCGAGGTTGGTCAGGAGCGGGACGCCGTAGTCGCCCTCGTAGCCGCTGACCGCGAACGTGACCTTGTCGCCGACCTGCGCCTCTCCCTGGATGTTCACGGGGATCGTCGCGTAGCCGTCCGCCACGTAGTAGCGCGAGATGTAGTCCCAGCGGGGCTCGTCGCCGATCGCCACGACCGTGGCGTCGGACACGATCATCGCCGCGCCCCAGCTGCCGGCGCCCCAACCCGAGGCCTGGGTGAGCACCTGGTCGAGGTTCGCGTCGTAGGTCGTGTCGAAGGGCGTGTGGGTGAGCAGGTCGGCGGGCACAGGGCCCGACCAGGCGTCCGTCGGGGCGCAGGGGCCCGTCTCCCCGTAGTCGGCGTCGGTGTCGGCGTCGGTGTCGGCGTCGGTGTCGGCGTCGGTGTCGGCGTCGGTGTCGGCGTCGGTGTCCGCGTCGGTGTCCGCGTCGGTGTCGGCATCGGCCTCGCCGCCGTCGGGGACGCAGCTCGAGCCTTCGAGCTTCGTGCCCTCGCCGCACTGGACGCAGGCCGGCGCGAGCGAGACGCCCACGCCGGCGAGAACGAGGACACCGAGGGGGTGAAGGCGCATCGGGAGCTCCTGGGCGAAGGGTCGAAGGGTACACCCTTCGCCGCGAAGCTCGCAATCGACGCCCGCCCCACCTACCCCAGGTCCGACCCGTCGCAGTCCTGGTCCACCCCGTCGAGCAGCACCTCGCGGGCGTCAGGGTTCACCGAGGCGTCGGTGTCGTCGCAGTCGTCGGCGAGCGCGTAGCCGTCGGCGTCCTGGTCGTCGTCGCGGCCGTCGCAGTCCTGGTCGACGCCGTCGTACCAGGCCTCCGACGCCCCGGGGAACGCGGACGGGTCGGCGTCGTCGCAGTCGGCGCCGCCGAAAGCCGTGGCGTCGGCGCCGTCCCCGTCCGCGTCAAAATCGCTGGACCCGTCGCAGTCCTGGTCCACGCCGTCGTAGAAGATCTCCTCGGCCCCGGGGCTGCGCGCGGGGTCGGCGTCGTCGCAGTCGCCGGCCACCTCGGACCAGCCGTCCCCGTCCACGTCATCGGTCGAGAGCGCCTCGTCGACCGACCCGTCGCAGTCGTCGTCCACGCCGTTGCCCTCGTCCTCGAGCGCGCCGGGTGCGACCGTGGGACTCGTGTCGTCGCAGTCGGCGCCGCCGTACGCGGTGGCGTCGACGCCGTCGCGGTCGGCGTCGTAGTCGGACCAGCCGTCGCAGTCCTGGTCGAGCCCGTCGTAGTAGAGCTCGATGGCGTCGGGGCCCACGTTCGCGTCGGCGTCGTTGCAGTCGCCGTCGACCTCCGACCAGCCGTCGCCGTCGTCGTCCTCGTCGGTGAGCGCCTCGTCCACCGACCCGTCGCAGTCGTTGTCGTAGGCGTCGCCGATCAGCTCGGGGCTGCCGGGGCTGCGCTCGGGGTCCAGGTCGTCGCAGTCGCTGCCGCCCGCCGCGGTGGTGTCGTAGCCGTCGCCGTCCTGGTCGTGGTCGGAGCGCCCGTCGCAGTTCTGGTCGACGCCGTCGTACCAGGTCTCGGCGGCCGCGGGCGAGACGGCGGGGTCGTCGTCGTCGCAGTCGAGCCCGCCCGCTTCGAGCGCGTCGTGGCCGTCCTCGTCGCGGTCGGCGTCGTTGCCGTCGCAGTCCTGGTCGATCCCGTCGTACCAGGCCTCCTCGGCCACCGGGCTGATGTCCGGGTCGAGGTCGTCGCAGTCGGCGCCGCCCACCTCGGCGGCGTCGTAGCCGTCGCCGTCCTGGTCGCCGTCGTCGCCGTCGCAGTCCTGGTCGACGCCGTCGTACCAGGCCTCCTCGGCGCCGGGGTGCACGGCGGCGTCACCGTCGTCGCAGTCGATGCTGCTGGTGTAGCCGTCCGCGTCGGCGTCGCCGGCCTCGACCTTGGTGTCGGGGCGGCACGCGGCCAACGAGAGCGCGAGGAGAACCAGGAGAGGGGTGCGCATTCGACCTCCGTGGGGGGAAACCACGGGGAGAACGTCACCGGTGCCGACGGGGGCTGGATTTCGGGGGGCTTTCACGCCGGCGGCGGGTCGCCTACTTGTACGGCCCGTCTACGTAGCTCGAGAGCTGGGACTTGATGGCCTGCGCCTCGTACCAGTCACCCGCCGACGGCTTCGCGTCCTCCACGCGGATGCGCACGCGGCGGTACTGGGCGTAGAAGTTGCGGCCGTCGGCCGGGTCGTTGGTGCGATCTTCGACCACGAAGTACGGCTTGCCGAGATCGAGCGTGAGCTGGGCGCACCGGTACAGGAGGTAGGCGTCCATCCGCTGCTCGGGGATGCTGCCGTCACCGCTGAACGAGACCTCGTACCGCCCGTCGCCCACGGGGATGTCGAGGTAGCCGCCCGAGGCCTTGAGCGGCTTGTAGGCGTGGCCGCACGCCAGAGCGAACGCCAGCGCCAGAGCCAGGAAGATCGAGGTGGTCCAGCGTGCGAAGGACACGTCCGCTCCGGTTTGACGGGCGCCAGCGTACCGACCGCCAGAGCTTGCGGCAACGCGCCGACGGTCCCCGTCATCGCAGGGGGGGCGTTGCGGGGGGGTCGGAGACCCCCCTGCCCCAAGAAGAAGAAGCCCTAGTACCCACCCACCACGAACACCGCGCCGGCGTTGGGGTGCGCCGCGTCCTCGCCGGGGGCGCCCGCGAACAGGTCGAGGGTGCCGTCGCCGTCCGCGTCTCCGAGCCCCAGGGCCGTGCCCGCCTCGTCGAGCCTCGCCCGGCCGGAGAAGGCCGCGTCCGCGTCGGCGAGCGAGCTCGTGCCGCTCAGCGGGCCGGAGACGACGTAGACGGCGCCCACCACGCCCAGCGAACCGAGCGCCTGCGACGAGACCACCACGTCGGCGAAGCCGTCCTCGTCGAGGTCGCCGAGCGCCAGGGCCTGACCCGCCGCGTCGGAGGCGGTGCACCCGAGCAACGTCGCGCCCGCGCCGAGGGCCGCGTCGCCGGTGACGGGGCCGTACACGACGTAGGCCGCGCCCGCGTCGGTGCCGGCGGTGTCGTCGTGGAGGGCCCCCACGACGAGGTCGTCGTAGCCGTCCCCGTCGACGTCCGCGCCACCCGCGACGGAGTAGCCGGCGTAGTCGTAGGTCGCGAGGCCGTACCGCGTCGCGTCGGCGTCGGCCGCGGTCCGGTCGTCCGTGAACGGCCCGACGAACACGTAGGCGGCGCCGGCCCCGTCCGCGGACGTGTCGTTCCCGGGGGCGCCGACCACGAGGTCGCCGAGCCCGTCGCCGTCGAGGTCGCCGCCGTCCGCGAGCACGTGGCCGAACTCGTCGTCGGTCGCGAGCCCGGTGAGGATGGCGTCGGCGGCGTCCCGCAGGTCGGCCGAGCCCGCCGGCACGCTCCCGAGGACGTAGACGGCGCCCGCGCCGCCGCTTCGGTCGCTCTCGCCGTAGGCGGCCACCGCGAGCGCGCCGTCCGTGACGGCGAGGGCCATACCGGTGTAGTCGGCGGTGTCGGTGCCCCGGAGGATGTCCGCGTCGGCGAGGCTCCCGCCCGCGGCGTCGAGCGGCCCCCGCACCACGAACGCGGCGCCCGCGTACAGCCCGTTCGAGCCGTCGCGGCTCGACCCGACGACGAGGTCGACGGCCCCGTCCCCGTCGAGGTCCCCGGCGGCGAGGGCCTGGCCGACCCGGGCGTCGTCCGCCCCGAACCAGCTCGCGACCGCGTCCGCGGCGCCCACGTCCCCCGCGAAGGGCCCCTCGAACAGGTACACGCCCCCGCGGAACGTGCCGCCCCCGTCCGCGTTCTCCGCCGCCACGATCACCTCCGCGACGCCGTCGCCGTCGAGGTCGGGCGCGACGAGCGAGCTCCCGAGCTCGTCGAGATACGCCCCGCCCAGGATCCGCGCGTCGGCGGCGCCGGCGAGCGACGTGCCGTCCGGGAGGCGGCACTCGTCGGCCGCGCCGTCGCAGTCCTCGTCCGTGTCGTTGCCGCACACCTCGTGCGCGTCGGGCGACACGTCGGCGTCGGCGTCGTCGCAGTCCTCGGGGGGGCTCCACCCGTCGCCGTCGGCGTCGGTCGCGCCGGCGGTGTCGGTGGCGGTGTCGGCGGCCGTGTCGGGGCCGGCGGTGTCGGCGGTGTCGGCGGTGTCGGGGCCGGCGGTGTCGCCGGGGTCGCCGCCGACGGGGCCGCCGCGCTCGGGGTCGTCCACCGGATCGACCGAGGGCGACGTACAGGCGACGAGGGCGAGCGGGATCACGAGGAACGAGCGTCGCATCGGCGGCATCGTATCGCCGCCGCGCCCTACCCCCGCCGGATGTCCGAGAGCACTCCGATCGCGTGCGCGACCTGCGCGTCGTCGATCTCCAGGTGGGTGACGAGCCGGACCTGCGTGTTCGCGAGCGCGATGGCGCGCACGCCGCGCTCGGCGAGGCGGGCCACGAGCGCGTGGGCGTCGGGCACGCGGACGTAGATCATGTTCGTCTCGGGCCGCGCCGCGTCGTAGTCGGCGGCCACGAGGCCCTCCCAGAGGGCGAGCGCGCGGGCGTGGTCGTCGGCGAGGCGCGGGAGGTGGTGGTCGAGCGCATGGAGGCACGCGGCGGCGAGGATGCCGGCCTGGCGCATGCCGCCGCCGAGCATCTTGCGGACGCGACGGGCCTTGCCCACGAGCGCACCCGGGCAGGTGAGCACGGAGCCGACCGGCGCGCCGAGGCCCTTCGAGAAGCAGACGTTGGCGATGTCGAAGGGGCCGGCGAACGCCGCGAGCGGATCCCCGGTGGCGACGTGCGCGTTCCAGAGGCGCGCGCCGTCGAGGTGGGTGTGGAGGCCGGCGGCGCGGGCGACGTCGCAGAGCGCGTTCGTTCGGGCGACGCTGGTGACGGTGCCGCCGCCGCGGTTGGCGGTGTTCTCGACGGACAGCAGCCTCGGCACGGTGTGGTGGACGTTCGGCGGGCGGACGGCGCCACGCACGGCGTCGGGGTCGAGCACGCCGCGGTCGCCCTCGATCAGCCGCAGGGTGACGCCGCTGATGACCGCGGGCCCGCCGGCCTCGTAGAGGAAGGGGTGCGCGCTCGCCTCGAGCAGCACCTCGTCGCCGGGCTCGGTGAGGCAGCGGATGGCGATCTGGTTGGCCTGGGTGCCGCTCGGCACGAAGAGCCCCGCTTCCTTCCCCAACAGCTCGGCGACGCGCGCCTCCAGGCGGTTGACGGTCGGGTCCTCGCCGAACACGTCGTCGCCGACCTCGGCGTCGGCCATGGCCCGCCGCATCGCGGCGGTGGGCTTCGTTACGGTGTCGGAGCGGAGGTCCACGATCATCGGCGCACCAGGGAGGGCAGGTAGTCGGCGGGGAGCGGGACGCCGAACAGGGTGAGGAGCGTGCCGCCCACCTGGGCGATGCCGCTCCCGGCGGGGCAGTCGAGCGTCCAGGCGCCCGTCGGGTCGACGAGGATGAACGGCACGGGGTTGAGCGAGTGGCTCGTGCGCGGCTTGCGATGCCCGTCCACGACGATGGGCCGGCCGTTCTTGTCGAGCTCGTACATCTCGTCGGCGTTGCCGTGGTCCGCGGTGACGAGCAGGATGGCGCCGACCTCGCGGCAGGCGTCCACCAGCGTGCCGAGGCAGCGGTCGACGGCCTCCATCGCCTGCACGGTGGCGGGGAAGTTGCCGGTGTGGCCGACCATGTCGCCGTTCGCGAGGTTGAGCCGCACGTGGTCGAACTTCCCGGACCTCAGCGCGGCGACGGCCTCGCGCATGATCGCGGCGCACTGCATCTCGGGCTTCTGGTCGAAGGGCACGTTGTCCGACGGCACCTCGGCGTACACCTCGAGGCGTTCGTCGATGCGGCCGGAGCGGTTCCCGTTGAAGAAGTAGGTGACGTGGCCGAACTTCTGCGTCTCGGACACCGCGTAGGTGCGGACCCCCGCCTTCGCGAGGAGCTCGCCGACGGTGCGGTCGATCGCCGGCGGGTCGACGAGGTAGCGGGGCGGCAGCTGGGTGTCGCCGTCGTACAACATCATGCCGGCGTAGACGACGTTCGGACGGGGGCCGCGCTCGAAGGGCACGTCCCCGACGAACGCGCGGGAGATCTCGATGGCGCGGTCGCCGCGGAAGTTGAAGAAGACGACCGCGTCGCCGTCGCGGATCGTGCCACGTGGAACACCGGCGTCGTCCAGGACGACGAAGGCGTCGAGCCACTGGTCGCTGAGCTTCGGGTCCTCGGCGTACATCGTGCGGATGGCCTCCGACGCCGCGCGGAAGGGCCGGCCGACGCCGTGCACGTGGCAGTGCCAGCCGCGCTGGACCATGTCCCAGTCGGCCTCGTAGCGGTCCATCGTGATGCGCATCCGCCCGCCGCCGGACGCGATGGCGGCGTCGGGCAGCGCCGCCAGCTCGGCCTCCAAGGGCTCGATCCAGGTGAGCGCGCTGCGCTCGGACACGTCGCGGCCGTCGGTGAGGGCGTGCACGCGGACGCGCTTGCCCTCGGCGGCGGCCCGCTGGATCAGCGCGCGCAGGTGCTTCACGTGGCTGTGGACGTTCCCGTCGCTGACGAGCCCGATGAAGTGGATCGTGGGCGCCGCCATGAGCTCGCGCCACGCGGCCGTCTCGAAGATGCGCCCGCTGGCGAGGGCGGCGTCCACGAGCGAGGCGCCCTGGTCGACCACGCGGCCCGCGCCCATCGCGTTGTGGCCGACCTCGGAGTTGCCCATGTCGGCGTCGGACGGGAGCCCGACGGCGCGGCCGTGCGCCCGCAGCAGGCAGTGGGGCTCGTCGGCGATCAGGGCGTCGAGGCGGGGGGTGTTGGCCACGTAGACGGCGTCGGTGTCGTCGCGGCGGCCCCACCCCACGCCGTCGAGGATGCAGAGGACGACGGGCGTGGGCATTCAGGACTCCGGAGGGCGGGGGCGGGCTTGCAGGGCGATGAGGACCGAGAGCAACCCGGCCACGGCTCCGCATGGGATGAAGAGCCACCAATAGACACGCCAGAACACCCCGGCCCACTTCAGCGCATCCATGCGCGTGTTCTGCATGTCGTTCGGCCAGAGGAAGAGCAGCGCGACCGTGGCCGAGGCCGCGACGAGCTGCCCCACGACGGCGCCCTGGATTCCCCGGAACAACCACCGGGTGCGACGCTCGACGGCGAGGCCGGCCGGGCGGTCGGCGAGCGCGCTTGCGCGGCCGGGGAGCATGCCCGCGCACAGGATGGGCGCCCAGAGCACGCCGGCGACTGCGCCCACCGCGGGCGCACGGAGCGCGTAGTAGCGCGTCAGCGCGTCGGCGAAGCCGTAGTTCTGGGCCGCCACGCCCCAGAGCGCCGCCGTGAACCACGCGATCAGCGCCCAGAGCGCGGCGAGGAGCACGAACTGGCGGAGCGACGGCACGGCGCGCGGGAGCGTACCGCGGATCCGTCGGCGGGGCGCGCGACATCGACGCAGCCGCGCTCGTGACGCGGGCGCGCGGACTCGTCCGCTGTCGGTTAGTGCGGCGCATGGCGCGGCGTGTGGTCATCATCGGGGCCGGCATCACCGGCTCCCTCACGGGGTGGCGCCTCGCGCGCGCCGGTTGGGACGTGACGATCGTGGAGGCCGCCCACGTGGGCGCCGGCTCCTCGTCCCGGACGGCGGCGGGCATCCGCCAGCAGTTCTCGACGCCCGAGACCGTGCTCGGGATGCGCTTCTCGGTGGACTTCTTCCGCCGCTTCCGCGAGGAGGTCGGCGGGACCGAGGTCCCCATCGTGCAGAACGGCTACCTGTTCTTGTACGCGCTGCAGGAGGACTGGGACGCCGCGAAGGCGCGGGTGCGCATGCAGCACGCCTGCGGGCTCGCCGAGGTCGAGGCGCTCGAGCCGGCCGCGCTCGCCGAGCGTTTCCGCTGGGTGGACCCCCTCGCGGTCCTCGGCGGCACCTTCTGCCCGACCGACGGCTTCCTGCACCCGCAGATCGTCTACAACGAGGCGATCAGCGCGGCGTTGCGCCTCGGCGCCACGCTCGTGCAGAACGCGCCCGTCACCGGCGTGGAGCGCGCGAACGGGCGCATCACCGCGGTCGTCACCCCCAAGGGGACCTTCGCCGCGGACCTGTTCATCGACGCGACGAACGCCTGGTCGCCGCGCCTCGCGCGCGTCCTCGGCGCCACCGAGCTCCCGGTGTCGCCGCGCAAGCGCTACCTCTGGTTCTGCGAGCGCGCGGGCTCGATGACCGGGGCCGAGCTCGTGCGCATGCCGCTCGTCATCGCGCCGTCCGGGGCCTACTGCCGCCCCGAGAACGAGAGCTCGCTGCTTCTGGGCTGGGCCCACGACGCGCCGCCCGAGCCGGACTTCTCCTACGAGGACCAGGACCGCGTCGAGGAGGCCTTCTTCCACCGGTCCGGCCCCGACAGCTACGGCTACGCCACGTGGGCGGCGCTCGCCGAGGTGCTGCCGCCCATCGGGGAGTTCGCCGGGCTCACCGCGACGACCGGCGGCTACTACGGCGTCACGCCCGACCACAACCCCTTCCTCGGCTACGACCCCGCCATCCCGAACCTCGTGCGCCTCGTGGGCTTCTCGGGGCACGGCGCGATGTTCGGTCCCTTCACTGCGCTCGTGGGCGCCGCGCTCGCGGAGGCCGGCCGCGACGTCGACGGCGTCGAGGTCTTCGGGCAGTCCGTGCCCGTCGGGGCCTTCCGCATCGGGCGGGCGTACGGGCGGGGGGAGAAGCTCGTCATCTGAGGGGCGGGGGCCCGGCCTGAGGACGGGGGCAGTCCAGGCCTACTCCGCGAACATCGAATCCCAGGTCTTGGATTCGCGGCGCGAGGCCCGCCGAGCGTCCCCGTCAGAGCTCGTTCGGGCAGTCGTCCGCGAAGTTGCGCGGGTCATGGCCCCCCGCCACGCAGTCGACGCCCCCGTCGATCTCCACCAGGAACGCCACCAGTTCGAGGTACTCGCTGGCGAAGAGCGTGGAGACGTTGCCCTGCTGCTCGTCGAAGCGCTCGGCGACCTCCAGCGTCAGCGTGAGCGTCGCGCCGCCGTCGCTCACCTCGAAGGCCGTGTGGCGCTCGGCCCACACGTTGCACACGAGCCCGCCGCTGCCGATGGCGTCGGCACCGCAGTCCCCACCGTCATCGTAGTCGGACGCGCCCGTCTCGATGAGCCAGATCGTGGCTTCGGAGGCGGCACCGTCCACCTCGACCGTCCACGTGACGGTGCGGCTGTCACCGTTGTCCCGCACGTCCACGATCACCGGATCGCTGTCCCCGCCGGTGCCCGTGTCGTCCGTCTCGCCGACGCCGTCCGGATCGACCGCCACGCACTCCCCGTCCTTCTCGACGGTGCCCTCCCCGCACGGGGCGGCCGCGCAGGCGAGCGAGAGTCCACCGATCAGGACCACGACGAGGGGGAGAACGCGCATGGAAGCTCCGAGACATCGGCGCGTAACACAGACCGCTCCGGACGGCGCGTCGCACCCCACGAACGGGGGGTCCCCCCGATCGGGGCCAGCCAGCCGGCTCCGCGACGCCTACGGCCTCCAACGCGAAGCGGCTGCCCCGAAGCGCCCCTACGCCGCCGCCCGGCTCTCCCCGGACGGCCGCTCTCGCCACGCGAGCCACGCGGCGAACGCGGTCGCGCCGCACGCCGCCGCGCTCATGGCGACGAACACGGCGCCGGTGCCCCACGCCGCGCGCACCTCGCCCGCGACCAGCGCCCCGACGAGCGCGCCCACGCCGTAGCTCGCGGCCGAGAACAGGCTCTGGGCGGAGGCGGCGACCTGCGCGGGGGCGCGCTCCGCCATCAGCTGCACGCCCGCGATCCAGAACACCCCGAACGACACGCCGTGCAGCGCCTGCACCGCGACGAGCGCGACGGGATCGGTCACCCAGGCGGTGAGCACCCAGCGGGGCACCGCCGCGAGCGCGGCCAGCAGCAACGCCCGCGGCGCCCCGAGCCGCGCGAGCAGGGGCCGGCCGAGCCGCATCACGGTCACCTCGCAGGCCACGCCGAGGGCGACCGCGGCGGCGGTGACGGTGCTGGGGAGCCCGAGCGCCTGCACGTGCGCGGAGAAGAAGGTGTCGTAGACCGACAGCGTCATCGCCTGCAGGCACCCCATGCCGAGGAGCGGCACGAGGAACGGCTGCTTCGCGAGCGCGACCAGCGCGGGGCCGATGGGCGCCGGGCCGCCGGAGCCGCGCGTGGGGAAGCGGAAGGAGAAGAGGAACGTCGCGGCGAGCAGCACCACGCCGAGGCGCATGGGGTCGACGCCGGCGTCCGCCGCGCGCCCGCAGATCAGCGCGAACGCGAAGAAGCCGACGGAGCCCCACAGGCGGATGCGGCCGTACTCGCGGCGGTCCAGGCCGTGCCCGGCGAGGGCCTGGAGCACGAAGGTGTCGACCAGCGGGCCGAGCGGCGTCCGGCCGGCCGCGAAGAGGAAGAGCCCGAGCGCGCCGATCCAGGGATCACCGGCGCCGAGCAAGAGCACGCCGCCCACGAACGCCAGCGCGCACCCGACGCGGAGCAGGGTGCCGGCCATCGAGAAGCGGTCGGCGAGCCAGCCCCAGAGCGGCGAGGACAGGAGGCGCCCGAGCGGGAGCATCGCCATGAGCGCGCCGATCTGGTGGCCGGAGAGGCCCGCAGCCTCGAGCCGGGCCGAGAGGAACGGGACGACCGCCGCGAGCGCCCCGAGGGAGACGAAGTAGTAGCCCTGGAGCAGCGGCAGCGAGGGGAGCACGGCCCGCCGGGCTAACCCGTGGCCGCCGGGGGGCGGGCCCGCGAACGTGCGCGCCACGTCGCCGCGCGTACACGCCCGTCGGGGAATGTCCCGACGCGAGATCCGCAAGCTCGACCGCGATAAGCAGTGCGCCGCGCCGACGACCGGTCCCCGCGGATCCTACCGTTTCGAGACGAGGTGTCAGATGGGCGCTCCACGCGTGGTGGTCATCGGAGGCGGCTTCGGCGGCCTCGAGGTGTGCCGACGGCTCGCGCGCGCGAACAAGCGCGAAGAGATCGAGCTCACGCTCATCGACAAGGAGAACTTCTTCCAGTTCAACCCGCTACTTCCCGAGGTGGCCACGGGCGCGGTCGAGACGCGGCACATCGTCTACCCGCTGCGCAGCTTCTGCGCGCCGCGGAAGATCCGCTTCCTCCGCAACAAGGTGCGGAGCGTCGACCCGGAGAAGCGGGTGTTGTACCTCCACAACGACCTGGAGGTCCCCTACGACAAGCTGGTGGTCGCCGCGGGGTCGACCACGAACTTCTTCGGCATCCCGGGCGCCGAGGCGCACAGCTTCGTCTTCAAGACGCTCATGGACGCCATCCGCCTGCGCGCCCACGTGGTCGAGATGTGGGAGCTCGCGGACCAGGCCACCTCCCCCGAGGTGCGCCGCGAGCTGCTCACGTTCGTGGTCGTGGGCGGGGGCATCACGGGCGTGGAGGTGTGCAGCCAGCTCATGACGCTGTTCCGCACGACCATGAAGCGCCTCTACGCGGACGTGCCCCAGAACCTCGTCACCGTGCACCTCGTGGAGGCCTCCGACCGCATCCTGCCCGGCATCCGCGAGAAGCACGCGGAGGTGGCGCTCGGACACCTGCGGCACCTCGGCGTGAACCTCGTGCTGTCGCGCAAGGTCGTGGAGGTGACCGACAAGAGCGTGCGCCTCGACGACGGCGGGGTCATCCCCGCCCACACGCTCGTGTGGACCACCGGCGTGCGCGGCACGCAGCTCGAGCACCCCTGGCCCTGGGCGGTCGGACGCGGGGGGCGCCTGAAGGTCGACGAGACCTGCAAGGTGACCGACGGCGTCTGGGCGATCGGCGACATCGCCGAGTTCGTGGACGCCTCCGGCAAGCTCGTCCCCCAGGTGGCCCAGGGCGCCATCCAGGAGGGGCGGCTCGTGGCGCAGAACGTCCTCGCGGAGCTGGGCGGACAGCCGCCGAAGACCATGAAGTACGTCGACCTCGGCTACTTCGTGGGGCTGGGCAAGCACTCCACGGTCGCGTCGGTGCTGGGCGTGCCGGTCGCCGGCTGGCTCGCCTGGAACCTCTGGGCGCTCGCCTACCTGTTCAAGGTCGTGGGCTTCCGCAAGCAGTTCGAGGTCGCGCTGGACTTCATCAAGGGGCTCTTCGTCGAGCACGACACGAGTCAGATCCACGAGCGGCGGCGAATGTTGCGCGAGCGCGACATCGACATCGACCTGTCCGGCACGAGCCGGAAGGCGCTCCCCGCCCCGCCGAAGGAGCCCGTGGTCGGCGCCACGGTCGCCGGCGCGTCGGTGGGCGGCGCGGCGGCGGTCGAGCGGGCGCCGGAGACCACGACGCCCCCGGAGAAGGTCGACGCGAAGTGAGCGGGGGACGGAACCCCGCGGCCGACGCGGTCGTGTAGTCCCCCGATGCTCGCGACGCTGCGCGCCGTCCCCGATCCCGACGCGACCCTGGCCCGCTGGGGGCCGCTCGTGTGGGCGCTCTGCGCCCGGCTCGACCCCGACCCCGAAGACGCCTGGCAGGAGGTCTGGGAGAAGATCCTCCGCGCGCTGCCCGGCTTCGATCCACACGGCCCGGCCCAGCTCTCCACGTGGATCACGCGCGTCACGCACCACCACCTCGTGGACCGCCACCGCGCGCGCCGCCGCCGCCCCACCGGCGACGACGAGGACGTGGACGCCCTCCCCGCCCCGGAGCCCGTCCGGCACGACGACCTCGAGGCCGCGCTCGCCGGGCTGCCCGAGGCGCACCGCCGCGTCGTGGTGCTGCACCACCTGCACGACCTGCCGCTCGAAGACATCGCCGCCGCCGAGGGCGTGCCCGTCGGCACCGTCAAGTCGCGCCTGCACCGGGCGCGCAACCGCCTCTCGGAGATCCTGCGATGAGCGACGACCTCTCCCGCCTCTACGACGGCGAGCTCGATCCCGCCGAGGCGGACGCGCTGCGGGCCCGCATCGCCGCCGATCCCGCGCTCGCGGCCCGGTGGGCCGTGATGGTGGGGCTCGGGGAGCGGCTCCGCGCCCTGCCGAAGGAGGTGCCGGTGCCGGAGGGGCTGGGCGCGCCCCCGAGGCGGGGGCCGGGTGTCCTCCAGGCTCGCGGCGAGGCCGCTCGGTCGGCGCCCTCGGTGGGCGCCGACCGGCGCGGGCCGCGCGAGCCGGCGGGGCCTCCGGCCACCCGGGTTCCCGCGCCCGCGCCGCCTTCCGGCCCCCCTCGCGCGGGTGTGCCGGCGGACGATCTCACGCCCCTCGGTGGAGAGCCTCCCCTCGAGCCGTCCCCCGGGCTCCGCCCCGGGGTGCGGCCCGCCGACGGCCGGGTGGGCGGCTCGCGGGGCGACCCGAGCCGCGGCGAGGGGGCCCCGGCGCTGCCACGGCCCTTCCGCCGTGCCCTCCCCTGGCTCGGCTGGGCGGCCGCGGCGGCGCTCGCGGTCGTGGCGCTGCGCCCGGACCCCGTGCGGGTGCTGGTCGCGGGCACCGAGCTCGTCGACGGGCGCGCGCGCGTGCTCGCGGGGGACGTGCGCGTGGACGTCGACGGGCGCGCGCGCGTGACCGTGGAACCCCCGGCCGCGCGCGGTCGTGAGGTCCCCGCGGAGATCGACGACATGAACCTCTCGCACCTGGTGGCCGCCCTCGCGGGCTCCGTCGTGACCGTGACCGTGATGGAGGGCGCCGCGTGGCTGCACGCGGACGACGCGCCGCCCACCCGCGTCGAGCCGGGCGAGACGCGCTCGGTGGGCGCGGACGAGGCGGCCGCGGCGCGCGGCGACGGGGGCGAGCGCGGGGCGGACGACCGGACGGCATCGCGGGGGCGCGCGCGGACCGCGCGGCTCGGCAGCGCCGAGGACCAGGTCGCGAGCCTGGAGCGCGACGTGTCGCGGCTCGAGCGGGAGAAGGCGCTCGCCACGGCCCGGCTGCGCCGCCACGAGGGGCAGCCGTCGCCCTGGCCGGCGGACGTGCCGGGCGCCTACCGGCCCGACGCCTTCGAGCGCTTCGTGGAGGAGCGCGTCGACGGCCTCCCGGACGCGGAGATCGCCGCCGTGGACTGCGACGAGTACCCCTGCGTCGCCGTGCTGCAGAGCCACTCGGACGCGCCCGACTGGGAGGATGGGCTGCGGGGGCTCGGGGAGGGGCTCGACGGCGCCGGCTTCGGCGAGCGGCTCCACGTGGTCGGCATGGCCAGCGAGGCCCGCTCCGAGGAGGGGTCCACGCGACTCTACGCCTTCGCCGTGGCGCCCGCCGACCTCCCCGAGGACAGCCGCGCCCGCCTCGAGCTCCGCGCCACCGCGGCGCTCCGGGACCTCGCGACGGAGCTGGCCCCCTCCCCCGCGGGGGAGTGAGCGACAGGCTCGCTGTGCTCTACGCGGCCGGCGCGAGGGGGGCTGGAAGGCAGCGCGGGCGCGCCGCTCCGAGCGGCCGGAGGCCACGCGATCGTCCCGTGCCCGCGCTGGTCGGCGGCCCCGCGGGACGCCGACCGAGGGCCCTCGGCCCGAGCCTGGAAGACACCCGACCCCGCCCGCGCGCGAGGCGCTCCGCTCCACGATCCAGCCCCCGCGGGCGGGGACGCGCCCGGTCCCGCCCGCCGACCCGCGGCTACTCCGGCGCGGGCTCCTCGGTGGGCGCGCAGGCGTCGTTGGCGGCGCCGGGCGTGCCGATGTTGCCGTCGGTGCCGTAGGTGGCGGTGCCCTCGCACCAGTTGGCGCCGGTGTCGTTCGACGTGGTGTCGAGCGCCACGAGCTGCATGGAGCGCCCCTTGGTGTCGGGGAAGTCGGCGGTCGTGTAGGCGACGGTGTCGAGCGCGCCGGAGCCGTCGGAGACCACGATCTCGTCGTCGTTGTTGCCGATCTGGTAGGTGCTGCCGGCGATGACGTAGTCGGGCGTGATGCCGCCGTTGACCGCGCTGTCCGAGGAGCGCGCGATCACGGCGTAGCCGCCCGCCGCGACGCGCACGGACGACGCGACGGTGTGCGTGTCGGTGCCGAGGTCGGAGAGGACGAGCCCGCAGAGGTCGAACTCGCTGGCGCTCGTGTTGTGGAGCTCGAACCACTCGCCCGTCTCGTCGGCGGTCGGGTCGGGGTTCTTCATGATCTCGGAGATCACGAGCTCGCCGGCCACCGGCGCGCGGGCGGCCCCCGTGCAGTCGACCGGCGGAGCGCCGGTATCGGTGTCCGTGTCCGTGTCCGTGTCCGTGTCCGTGTCGGTATCGGTGTCCGTGTCGGTGTCCGTGTCCGTGTCGGTGTCGGTGTCGGTGTCGGTGTCCGTATCGGTGTCGGTATCGGTGTCCGTGTCCGCGTCGGCGGTGTCCGTGGAGGTGTCGTCCACCTTGTCGCCGTCCCCGCTGATCGTGGGGAAGCAGGCCGAGAGCACGAGCGAGAGGAGGAACATCGCGGACTCCGTGAGCGGGCGCCGGCTAACGCCCGGTCCCCGATCTCCGCAAGCGACGATCCGGCGACGCGCCGAACCCACCCCCTTCCGACCGCGTGCTACGTAGCGCCCGGAGGCTCGATGCTCGCCCTGTTGCTCGCCTGCGCCGACCCGAATTCGAAGCCCACCGACGACACCGACCATCCCGCCCCGGACACCGCCGACACCGACACGGGCGACACCGCCGACACCGCCGAGAGCCCCTACCAGGAGGCGTTCCAGGCGATCCGGCAGGCCGCGCGCCTCGGCCTCCGGTCGAACAACGCCTCGGGCGTGTCGGTCGCGGTCTGGAAGGACGGCGAGGTGATCTTCGCCGAGGGCTTCGGCACGAAGAACCCGGACACCGAGGACCCGGTCCTGCCCACCACGCTCTTCCAGATCGGCTCGGACACCAAGAAGATGACGGCCATCGCGGCGCTCCAGCAGGTCGAGGCGGGCACGCTCGCGCTCGACGACACGCTGGCCGACGCCGTGCCCGACCTCGTGTTCGCAGGCGACGCCACCCTCGCCGGCGAGATCACCCTCCACGAGCTCCTCTCGCACCAGACCGGGCTCTTCGACTACACGCCCTGGGTCGAGGCCCCCGACGACGCCGACCTCTCCGACCGCGCGACCGGCCGCTTCGCCGACCACGAGTACGCGATGGGGCCGTCGGGGCTCTACTGGAACTACTCGAACCCCGGCTTCTCGGTCGCGGGGCTCGTCACCGAGCGGGCCGCGGGGCGGTCGTGGCCCGACCTCCTCGAGGACGACCTCTTCGCGCCGCTCGGGCTCGAGCGCACGTTCGCGCGCCGGTCGAGCGTCGAGGCCGACGGCGACTACGCCATCGGGTACGGCATCCGCCTGCCGAGCGGCTACGACACCTTCGATGCCCTCGCCGAGCTCGACTACGAGGTCGGCACCGTCGCGATCGACGAGACGTTCGACTGCGGCTTCACCCGGCCCGCGGGCCTCGTGTGGTCGACCGCCAGCGACATGGCGCGCTTCGCCGGCTTCCTCGTGGACGGCGATCCGGACGTCGTCTCCGACGCGCTGCTCGACGAGGTCCGGACGCCCCACGTCGCGATGTACCCGGGCACCGACGCCGGGGACTTCGGCTACGGCTACGGGCTGATGATCAACACGTCGGGCTGGAACGGGATCGGCGGCTGGTACGACGACGTGCCGCTCTGGGCCCACGGCGGCAACACGATGTCGATGACGTCGGCGTTCTTCGTGCTGCCCCAGCAGCGCGTGGCCGTCGCGATCCTCTCCAACGGCTACGGCGACGACTTCACGACGCTCGCGGTCACCGCGCTCGAAGGCATCGCCGACCTCCCCACCCCGGGCGAGGCCGAATCGATCCTCGGCCCGCCCGAGGACGTCGAAGCGCTCGCCGGCACCTACTTCGACGCGCACGCGCTCGGCGCGCTCACGCTCACCTGGGACGGCACCGACCTGCTCGTCGACGCGCCCGACCTCGAGGCCGCGGGCTTCCGCGTGGGCGACACGCTCGAGCCCTACGCGAAGGACATCTACTTCCTCTCGGTCGACGGCGCGGACTACGACCTCAACGTCTACCGCGGCGAGGACGGCGCGACCTACCTGGTGAACCGCGGCTTCACGTGGGCGCGGGCGCCCGGCGACGTCGTCGTCCGGCCGGCCCCCGAGGCCACCCGGCGGGCGCTCGCCGCGCCGGCGATCCCCGACCCGCGAGCGCCGATGGCGAGGCTCCTGGGCAACTGATCCAGGGCACCCGGTCCGCGCGGGGCGCGGCCGGTGCGTCGGCTCGGGTGCCGGGAAGACCGCCGGCGGCTCAGGTGCCCGACCGCGCGCGGCGGCTCAGAACGTGCCGTACACCCCGGTCGGCGCGAACGCGAACGTGACGCCGCGAGGCGGCGGCGCCGCGGTCGAGAGGTCGATGTCCTGCACGTCCTCCTCGGTGACGCCGAGCTCGGCGCGGAGCTTCGCGTTGTAGCTCTCGATGCGGCGGTCGGCCTCGGACGGGGTGTAGGCGCGGTAGACCTTCTGCCCGGCCTGGTACGAGAGGATCGGCGGGATGAAGGCGCCCGCGAGGCACCCCGTGGAGCCGACGAGCAGGAGCGCGGTGCCGCCGGAGAAGTCGTTGCGCGCGCTGTCGTCCACGAACGCGCCGAACAGCACGACGCCCGCGAGCCCGAGCCCCGCGGCCGCCACCCAGCTCGTGGTCGTCTTCCGGTCGAGCTCGGCGAGCTTGGCGGCGTCGCCGGTGGCCCGCGCGAACTGCACCGTCGTGAGCGGCGCGCCGCCGCCGTCCGTCACCTTCCACACGCTCCGCGACGTGACGCCCCCGTACACGTTGCCGCCGCTCCCGCCGACGTAGCCGGACACCTCGGTGGTGCCCGCGCGCACGAGCCGGCGGCTCTTGTACGCGCGGAGGGTTCCGAGCGCCGGCGGGGTGCGCGGCGCGGCCGCGACGGGGGCCGGCGCGGCGCCGAGGGAGGCGCCGGCAGGGGTGGCCGGTGAGGTGGTGCCGGCGGACGTGGCCGCCGGCGCGGGCGGGGCGGCGGGGGTCGCGGCGGTGGAGGGCGCGCCGGGCGCCGCGGGGGCCGCCGCGGGGAGGCTCGCGGAGCCCGCTCCCGGCAGCGCGGCGGACAGCCCGGGGATCGAGGTGAGCGGGGCGGCCGGCGCGGCCGGTGGCGCGGGGC
>CAYWGD010000041.1:0-12467 GCA_964457335.1 uncultured Enterobacteriaceae bacterium
CCCGTGATCCCCGACGCGCGTGCGCGGATGGGGCGCCCGCCGCCGGATCCGGCGGCCGTCGCGATCGCGCTGGAGCTCGCCCGTGGGCTGCCGCGGCCCGCGGCGGAGGCGGGGTGGCTCGCGCGCGCCGCGGCGGGCTTCCTCACGTGGCTCGACCGGCGGAAGGCCGACGGCGCCGGGGCCGCCGGGTCGGGTGCCGCCGGGACGGGTGCCGCCGGGTCGGGTGCCGCCGGGACGGCCCTCGCCCTTCCATCCGCGCCCCAGGTCGGCTGGCTGGAGGCGCTCGCCCGGAAGCTGGCCGCGCCGCTCGTCGCGCCCCTGCTCGGGCGGCGGCACGGCCGCTACCTCGACGAGCTCCTCGGGCTCTTCGAGAACAACGACCTCGACGCGGCGCTCCGCCGCGCCATCCCGCTCGGCGGCGGCGGCGGCGACGCGCTCCCACCGGCCCTCGGGCTCCCCACCCCGCGCGCGGACCTCTCGCTCACGGGCGGGCCGTCCGCGATCCGCTCGACGATCGGCCTCGAGGAGCCGCTGCTCAAGGTCCTGAAGGACACCTATCGGCGCGCCTACGAGAAGCTCCTCGCCGAGGGGCGCGTGGAGGACGCCGCCTTCGTCCTCGTCGAGCTCTTGCGCGAGCCCCGCAACGCGATCGACCTCCTGGAGAAGCACGAGCGCTGGGCGCTCGCCGCGGAGATCGCGGAGGTGTCGAACCTCGGCGTCGAGGTGGTGGTGCGGCTGCGGGTGCGCGCCGGCCAGCTCGACCGCGCGCTCGCGCTGGCCCGGCGGACGGCGTCGTTCGCGGCGTGCGTCCCGGTGATCGAGGCCGCGGATCCCGAGCGCGGCCGCGCCTTCCGGGCCGCCTGGGCCGCGCACCTCGCGGCGGGCGGCGATCCCGCGGCGGCCGTCGGCGTGTGCTGGGCCTCCCCGTCGCTGCGCCCGCTCGCCCTCCGCTGGCTCGACGAGGCCCTGGCGTCCGGCGGGAGCGCCGCCGCCCGCCTGCTGCCGCTGCGGCTCGTGGCCCGGCCCGACCGCTTCGAGGAGGTCCGCGCCGCCGTGGAGCCGCTGCTCGCCGGCGACGACCCCGAGGAGCGCGCCGCGCGGGTCGCGCTGGCCGAGGGGCTCGTCGAGGCGCCGTCGGCCGGGGCGCGCGCGCTCGCGCGACCGATCCTCCGCCGGCTCGTGGCGGACCAGGCCGCGGCGCCGGCCCAGGTGCCCGCGGCGCTCGTCCTCCGCGTCCGGGACGCCGCCAGCGACGCGCCGCTCCTGGCCGACCTCCCGCCCGCCGCGCCCGTGCCCGCGCTGGGCGCCCGGCAGCCCGTGCGCTGGACCGTCGACGCGAGCGACCGCGGCACCGCGCCCATCTCCGACCTCGCTCCCCTCCCCCGGGGCCGCGTCCTCCTCGCGCTCGGCGAGGCGGGCTGCCGCGTCGTGGACCGCGCGGGCCGCGTGCTCGCCGTGCTCGACGAGCCCGCCGACGCGCTCGTCGTCCACGACGCGGGCACCCGCGCGATCGCGGTCGCCCGGCGCGGCGACGCCTGCCGCCTCGCGCGCCTCGACCTCGAGGAGGGCACCGCCACCCGCTGGATCGAGGCCCCCATGGGCCCGTTCGCGCCGAGCTACGACGGGAGCTTGTGGTTTCTGGCCGACGGCGACGCGCTCCTCGCGCTCGATCCGCTGGCCGAGCGCCCGATCACGCTCTGGCGCGTGGCCACGGGCGGCCCGATCACCCACGTCGCGCGCGGCCCCGGGGGCATCTCGGCGGTCGTGGGGGGGACCGTGCGGCAGGTGTGGCGCTACGCCGTTCCGAACCTCCGCCTCACCGAGCGCGCGCCGCTGCCGGAGGACGACTGGCGCGCGGGCTGGCTCGGCGGGGACGGGGCCTTCGTGGAGGCGCGGCGCCTCCCCGACACGGAGGGGTCCGACCTCCCGCTGCGGCTCTGCGTGCCGGGGCGCGGCGCCCCCGAGTTCCGGATGGCCACGCTCGGCTCGGAGCCCGACGGCCTCGTGCCGACGCGCGTCGAGCGGGGATCCGCCCACGCCCTCCTGGTCCTCGCGCGGCGGGGCGGGGCGAGCGTGCGCGTCCTCGACCCCACCTTCGAGACCGAGCACCTCCGCCTCGACCTCGCGGGCGCCACGCGCGTCGTCACGCGCCTGGGCACGGACACGCTCGCGGTCGGCGACGACCTCGGCCGCGCCGAGGTCATCGCGCTCGCGCACGGCACGCGGGCGGCCCGGGCGCGGCTGTAGGCCCAGGCGGGCGCCGGCCGACCCCGCGCCGCTACTCCGGCCGCTGCGCCTCGCGCGCGGCGTTCCGGCCGGCCACGAAGCCGAAGGTCAGCGCCGGCCCGATGGTCCCGCCCGCGCCCCAGTAGCCCTGGCCGACCGGCCCCGCGACGCAGTTGCCGGCGCCGTAGAGCCCGCCGATCGCCGTGCCGTCGACCCGCTGCACGCGCGCGTCCGGCCCGATCACCGGGCCGCCGCAGGTGTCGAGGACCGCCGCCCCGAGCGGGATCGCGTAGAGCGGCCCATCGAGGTCGATGGGGTGCATGGTGCGGTTGGGCGAGCCCTGGGACGGGCCCTGCCACGCCGGCTGGATCGGCGTCTCGCCGCGCTGGAAGTCGGCGTCCACGCCGGTGGTCGCGAAGTCGTTGAAGCGCTCGATCGTCGCGCGGAGCGTGTCCACGAAGTCGGGCGCGAGGTGCACGTCCGGGCCCACGACGCCGCTCCCGGCCCGGGCGCCGCGCAGGGTCTCGAGCTTCGCGGCGATGCCCCCCGCGAGACCCTCGAGCGACGCCCCCGGGATGACCCACGGCATCGGCATGCCGGGCAGCGGCACGCAGCCGCGCCAGGGCCAGAAGGTGGGCTCCTCCGCGACGGCCTGGTCGTAGATCAGGAACTGCACGAGGTTCGGGTACTCGGTGCCGGCCCAGTGGAAGTGGCTCTGGGCGCGCACGTGGTACATCGCCTTCTCGTTCACGCAGCGCCGGCCGTACTTGTTGACCAGCACCATGCTGTCGCCGTAGGGGATGAAGCAGTGGGCGAAGGGGTTCTGGACGGCGCCGCCGTTCTGGACGAGCTCCTCGAGCGCCACCTGGTAGTAGAAGCCGTTCGCGAGGTTGCCGAGCTTCGCGCCGAGCTTCGCGGCGATGTCCACGAACACGCCCTTCCCCGTGGTCACCGCGCCGCTCCCGAAGATCGGGCCGCGCAGGTGGGTGAGGAGCTTCTCGGGGTCGTGCGCGAAGCCGCCGCTCGCGAACACGACGCCGCGCAGGGCGCGCACGGCGCCGCTCCCGCCCGCGTGCTCGTACTCCACGCCGATCACGTCGCCGCGCCCGTTCGTGCGCACGCCCGTGACGCGGTGGCCGGTCAGGAGCGTCGCCCCGCGCCCGGTGACGTGCGCGACGAGCGACTCGGCGAGGAACTGGCCCGGCCACGCCATCGCGCCGGGGGGCGTGACGGCGGTGAGGACGCGGCCGTAGGGCGCCTTGTTCTCCGGGAGCTCCGCGTGGTAGTCGGGGTCGGACACCGGGCTCGGGGACGCGCCGAGGGACGGCAGGATGATCGCCTCGATCGCCCCGAGCGCCATCAGCGTGTCGATCGCCGGGGAGCCCTCGTCGTAGTAGGCCGCGAGCATCGCGTGCGCGTGCTCGCCGATGCCGAGGAAGGCCGCGTCGGGGTCGTAGAGCGAGGGGTACGAGAGCCGCGCCATGTAGCGGAGCGCGTCCTCCCGCGGGTCCTCGACGCCGGCCGTGCGCATCAGCGTGTTGTTGGGGATCCAGAACGCGCCGCCGGACCGCGCGGTCGTGCCGCCCGGCGCGTCCCCCGCCTCCAGCAGCAGCACCGACACGCCCTCCTCGAGCGCCGCCGCCGCCGCCGCCAACGCCGCCCCGCCCGCGCCCACGATCACCACGTCCGCCTCGTGCTCCCACCGGCTCATCCCGACCTCCGCTCGGCGGGAATCCGAGCCGCCGAGCCCGGAAGTGTCCGACAGGCGAGCACACCGGTCAAGCGACGTGGGGGTGGCTGGGCGCGCCCCGCCCGCGAAGACGCGGGCGGGTCGGTGTCCTGCGGGCTCGGCCTCCGGCCTCGGTCGGCCCGCTGCGCGCGGGCCGACCCGCGCGGGCCGTGGACGCCGGCGCGGCCTCCGGCCCCGGGCTCCTGCGCGCCCGCGCGGCCCTCCGGCCCCCTCGCGCGGTCGTCGTGGTGGGCGGTGTCGCGGGTCGCGCCCCCGCTCAGTCGTCCGTCGACTTCTTCGGCGCGTCGAACTGCCCGCTGATCGACAGGCTCGCCACCGGGATGACGGTGCCGGTCTCGAGGCCCTCCCCCGTCGTGATGGCGCCGATGCCGAGGCCGATCGAGAAGTCACGGGAGGGGTAGAGGAGCACGCCGGTCGAGGCCTCGAGCCAGAGCTGGCGCGGCAGCTCGTAGGGCGGATTGTTCATGACCGCCCAGCTGTGGCTCGCGCGCACGCTGAACGGGAAACCGAGCGCCTTGATCGGCCGCAACACGACGCGCCCGCCGAGCGTCGGCGCGATCGTGCCGTAGCTCCACGTCACCTCCCGCGTGATGGGCTTGCCGTCCTCGCCGACCTCGTCGGTCTCGACGGTGCCGCTCGTGGTCGCCTCGGAGCCCGCGAGCCCGACGCTCAGGCCCACGTCGAGGAACGGCTTGCGGACCGGCCACCACGTGCCCGTCAGGTCGCCGGTCGTGCCCTGGGCGTGGCGGCTGCCGGTCAGCCTGACGTCGATGTCGTGCCCGACGCCGAAGGAGAGGCTCCCGCCGAAGGCGCCCTGGTAGATGTTCGCCATCGGGTAGACGTCCTCCTCCCCGACGAGCAGGAGCGCGTTCGCGCCCCCACCGAGCTCGATGCGGCCTTCGTCCACGGGATCGATGGCGGTGGGCAGGGCGGCCGGCGGCGGCCACGCCGCGATGTGGGGGCTGCAGCCGGCGAGCAGGGCGAGGAGCATCGGGAGGCAGGGGCGCATGGGCGGGGCTCCGGGGGGCGCAAGGGGCGATGCAAGCCGCGGGCCGGAGGCGGGCCGTGCCGCGCCGCCCCCCGCCCCGCTCGCCATCGCGCCCGACGTCCCCAGCTTTCGGGAGGAGGAACCCGTGAAGCAGCTCAACGGCATCGACATCGACGCCCTCGCCGGCGCCATCGAGGGCTTCCGCGACGAGGAGGGCCGCGGGGACTTCATCTTCCGGAGCCGCACCCGCTGGCTCGGCGGCGGGCACAGCCAGACCAGCATCACCGGGTTCTTCGGGGGCTTCGTCGAGAACGCCGACCGTCGCTTCGTGCTCGAGGCCGACGAGCCCAAGCTCCTCCTCGGGGGCGACGCCGCGCCGAACCCGGCAGAGCACCTGCTCCACGCGCTCGGGGCCTGCCTGACGGCGTCGATGGTCTACCACGCGGCCGCGCACTGCATCGCGATCCGTGCGTGCGAGTGCTCGCTCCGCGGCGAGCTCGATCTGCGCGGCTTCCTCGGGGTGGCGCCGGAGGTGCGGAAGGGCTTCCGGCGCATCGAGGTGTCGTTCCGGGTCGAGAGCGACGCCCCGGCCTCGAAGCTCGAGGAGCTCGCGCGCATGTCGCCCGTCCTGGACGTGGTCGAGCGCGGCACCGAGGTCGTGCTCCACATCGAGACGGTGCCGCTGCCCGAGCAGGCGGTCCCCGAGCCGGAGACCGTCTGACGGGACCGCCGGCGGCGCTGCCGGCGGGTCAGCCCGCGCCGCGCCGGAGGAGGCGCAGCGGCAGCGCGAGCACCACGAACACGGCCGCCACCAGCGTCTGCGACGCGCCGACGGGCAGCGACTCGAAGAACGCGAGCACGTAGCCGAGGCCGCCGGCCAGCGCCCCGAGCACCGCGGCGAGCGCGAACACGCCGCGCATCCGGGGGAGCGCCAGCAGCGCGGCCACGGCGGGCAGCACGCTGAACGCGAACACCGGGAGCGCCCCGAGCGCGTGCGTGGCGACCGAGACGGTGAGCGCGACCGTGCCCCAGAGCGCGAGGTCGAGCAGGCGCACGGGGAGCCCGTGCACCCGCGCCACGTCGGGATCGAAGCCGGTGAACAGGAGCCCCCGCCGGAGCCCGCCGTGGAGCGCGACGACCAGCAGCGCGGTCGCGCCCGTGAGCCACACGTCCTCGGGGTGCACGAGCACGGCGGAGCCGAAGAGGATCGCGCGGATGTCGTGCGCCTCGGCGGTGATGCGCTCCCCGACGACGACGGCGGCGCCGCCCGCCCCCACCCAGGCGAACGCGAGCACGGCCTCCCGGGACAGCCGGATCCGCTCCGGCCGCACCGTGAACAGCACGGTCGCGGCGAGGCAGAGGAGCACGGCGCCGTACATGGGCTCGATCTCGGTGTCGAGCACCATCCCGAAGAAGAACGCGAGCGCCACGCCGAGCCCCGACACCTCGGAGAGCACGGCGGCGACGAACACCATCCGCCGCAGCACCACGTACACGCCCAGGAGCCCGAGGCCCGCGCCCGCGAGGACGCCGCAGAGGACGGCGTCCTGGAAGATCGGCCAGGCGCCGACGAAGTCGGCCCAGGTCACTTCAGGCATGGGCGGCCTCCGAGCGTGTGCCGTAGCGGGCGTGGAAGGCCGGGGACGCGAACACGTCCTGCACCGTGCCGACGACCACGGCGGGCGTCGCGCGGTCGATGAACAGCGCGCGCGAGGCGAAGTCGCGGGCCACGGAGAGGTCGTGGCTCACGACGACGATGCACACGCCGATGTGCTGGCGGATGCGGTCCAGCGTCTCGAGGGCCTCGCGCTCGGCGACGGCGTCCATCGCGGCCGTGGGCTCGTCGAGGAACGCGATGTCGGGCTTCGCGGCGGCGAGGCGCGCGAGCAGCACGCGCTGCTTCTGCCCCTCGGAGAGCGAGCGGAAGGTGCGGTGCTCGAGCTCGTCCGCCCCGACCAGCGCGAGCGACTCGCGCACCGCGGCGCGCACGCGCCCCGGCCGCGCGAAGGACCAGCCTCGCTCCGTGCCCATCTCGACGACCTGGCTCGCGGTGAGCGGCCAGAGCTCGTCGAAGCCGGTGCGCTGCGGCACGTAGGAGACCCGCGCCCCGTCGGCGCGCTCGATGGTCCCACCGACGACGGGCAACAACCCGAGCATCGTCCGGAACCACGTGGTCTTGCCCGAGCCGTTGCGGCCGAGCACGGCCCAGAACTCCGCGCCGCGGAGCTCCACCGAGATCGGCGGGAGGAGCGCGCGGGCGCCGTAGCCGACGACGAGGTCGCGGCAGCTCATCACGGGCCTGGCGCTCATGGCGACCGCTCCACGACCACGCCCGGCTCCACCGCGAGGACGGCCCCCGCGAGCTCGACGGCGCCGGGGTCGTCGAGGTCGTCGAGCACGATCCCCTCGGCCCCTTCGAGCGCGGCGAGATCGAGGCCGTCGAACAGCGTGCCGTCCGGCTCCACGGAGATGGCCAGCACGATCGCGGGGTCCTCCCCGCGCGCGAGGGGCAGCTCGAGCCCCGCGCCGAGCGCGCCGGACGCGGCCAGATCGACGGTCAGCGGCGCCGACCACCCGTCGTCGGGGTGGTGCCGGACCGCGCCCTCGAGCACGATCCGCGAGACCCCGAGCTCGAGCTTCGTGATGTCGGCCGCGGGCAACAGGTCGAAGCCCGTCACGTCGAGCGTGTACGCGGCCCCGCCGACGAGGTCGGCCGCGGCCTCGACCGGGAGCGTCACGACCGGCGCGAAGCTGGCCGCGCCCCCGGCCATCGCGGCCTCCACGTCGGCGTAGTCGACGAGCGAGCCGTCGGCCGCGTGGCAGTGCCCGCCGTGGCAGAGGCTGTAGCCCTCGGGCGGGTCCGCGGGGTCGAACGTGCCGCCGCCCCCGCCGCCGGAGAGCGCGAGGAGCTCGACCTCCCCGAGGGTGAGCTCGAAGCGGTCCACGCGCACGGCGTAGCCGTCCTGGGTGAGGATCTCGCCGCCGCCGAGGTCGCGCGCCGCCCCGGGGACGAGCGCCGCGGCGAGCGTCGCCTCGCGGAGCTCCCCGAAGCCCTGCCCGGGCCCGACAGCGCAGGCCGCCAGAAGGAAGAGCATCACGCCCCCTTCGCGGCGGCTTCGGCGAGCTTGCGCACGACCTCGTCCATCCGCTGCAGGTACGTCTGCCCCGCCGCGAGGTCCGCGCCGCCCGCCAGCCGCACCAGCGTGGCGCCGGTCTTCGACTGGATGAGCGCCGCGGTCGTCTCCGGGTAGTAGACCTCCTGGAGGATCAGCTTCACGCCGCGCTGCTGCACGGTGGCGAGCACCGTGGCGACGTGCGACGGGCTCGGCGGGATGCCGGGCTTCGGCTCGACCGTCGTGGGCACCGAGAAGCCCAGCCAGGCGGCGAGGTAGGGCATCGACTTGTGGTAGGTGAGGACCTCCTTGCCGCGGAGCGGCGCCAGGGTCTTCTCCCAGCCGAGCCGCGCGGCGTCGAGGCGCTTCACGAAGTCCTCGGCGTTCGCGGTGTAGGCGGCGGCGTTCGCGGGGTCGATCTCGCCGAGGCGCTTCGCGATGCCCCGCGCGACGGGCGCGGCGTTGCGCGGGTCGTAGAGGAAGTGCGGGTTGCCGCCCGGGTGGATGTCGCCCATGGCGCGGTCGAGCTTCTGGCTCGGCACGTCGAGCAGCGTGACGAGCGTGCTCGCGTCGAGGTGGCCGGCACCGCCGGGCTGGATCTTCGGGTTGCGCGAGCCGGTGATGAGCGTCGGGAGCCAGCCCTGCTCGAGCTGGAGCCCCACGAGGACCAGGAGGTCCGCGCGGGAGAGCTCCAGCGCCAGGTTGGGCCGGGCGTCGACGAAGTGAGGGTCCTGCGTCGGCCCGACGAGCGCCGTGACCGTCACCTTGTCGCGGCCGACCTCCTTCGCGATGGCGCCGAGGTCGGGGACGGTGGTGACGACCCGCGGCGCCGCGAGGGCGACGACCGGGAGGAGGAGCGCGAGGAGCGCGGTGAAGAAGCGGATCATCCGGGCCTCCGTCAGAAGGCGTGGGCGCCGTGCGCCCCGACGTTGAATTCGAAGGCGAGCATCGCCGACCAGTCCGGCGATTCCCGCCAGCCCACGAGGTCCGACGCGCCCTGCAGGCGCAGGCGCGAGAACTCGGTGGGCCAGAAGGTGAGGGAGGTGGAGAGGCGGTGCCGGTCGGCGGTCCACGCGGGGTCGAGCGTGTCGTCGACGACCTCCCCGTCGAGACCCCTCGCGGGGGCGCCGTACTCCCAGCGCGCCGCCGCGCCCCAGCGCGGCGCGAAGCGCCAGCTCGCCTGCGTGTAGCCGTTGAGGTCGGCCCACACGTCGCCCGGGACCTGCCGGCGGCGGTAGAACCACTCCGACTGGAGGCTCACGATCGTGAACGCCCCCGCGGTGACCGGCCGGTAGCGCAGGTACACGTCGGTGCCGTACACGGCGGTCCGGTTGCCGAGGCCCGTGGGGTTGGGCCCGCTCGCCGCGGAGAGGCCCCAGGAGAGCGACCAGGCGTCCGAGAGCGGGAAGAACTGCTTGACCGCGAACGTGCCCTGCAGATCCATCGGCGTCTCGAAGCCCAGGTCCTGGGCGCCGTAGAAGCTCCGCGCCGTCGACTCTCCCGCGGCGCCCGTGGCCGAGCCCACCACCTCGACGAACCAGGGGGTGGGCGCGAGCCACGACGCCTCGACGCCGAGCCCGCGGTTCCCCTCCCCGCCGAACACGCGCCCGACGGGGAAGGCCTGGTCGACGAAGTCCCAGGCGTGCGGGTGCGAGTTGTTCACCCGCCCGAAGCGCGTCAGGAACTGCCCCGCCCGCACCTGGAAGCGGCCGGGGAGCGCGAGGGTGGTCGCGTAGACCTCCTCGATCTCCACGCCGTACAGGCTGAAGACGATGTTGCTGTCGAAGCGGAAGTAGGGATCGACCGACTTGCTGACGGAGAGCTCCAGCTGCTGGAGCGAAAACCCGTTCGCGGTCGGGTCGTGGCCGCCGGTCTGGAGCGGCTCGTCGGCGCTGAAGTACGCGAAGGCGACGTCGCCGATGAACGCGATGTCGGGGTTGAGGCTCTGGAGGCTGATGGGCGGAGGGGCGGGAGGCGGCGCCGAGGCGGCGGAGGCGGCCGCGTCGGCCGCGAGCGCCGCCTCGATGGCCGCCTGCTCCTCGGGGGAGAGCGCGGGCTCGGCGGGCGCGGGTGTGGTGGGGTCTTCGCCGGACGCGGGGGCGTCTTCGGCGCGGGCCGCCCCCACCCCCGCCAGGAGGAGGGAGAGGAGAGGCAAGATGGGCTCCGATCGGGAGGGGGCGCACGCGCGGTCCGCGGCCCTTCGGACGCGGTCGCACGGCGGTCCATGCGCGCGGCGTGGCCGCGCGCGGGAGGGCGCGGGGTCGGCGCGCCCGGGTCCCTCTCAGGCGGTCGGAGGCGAGGTCTTGGGCGCGAAGCGGAGCGTGCGCGCCGGCAGCCGCACGGACGCGAGGAGCGGCACGTCGTCCCCGGGCGCCAGCTCGGGAGCGAGGATCGGCACGTGCACGGTCACGAGCCGCGTGCTGCCCACGGCGTGGAACGCGCAGGCGTCGTGGTGCGGGTCCGAGGGCGCGGCGGCGATCTCGGGATCGCGCCCCTGCTCGCCGGGCACGAGCTCCAAGAGCTCGCCGTGCTCCGGGCAGCGCGCGTGCGGCACGACGAGCTCGTGCCACTGCGTCGCGAACACCCCGATCAGCCAGACCACCGCCGCCAGGAGCATCCCGGGGCGGGCGAGCGGCTGTCGCAGGAGGTGCAGCACCTTGGGCGCGCCGTTACCCGGCGCACCCTCGCTGTCAACCGGGGAACCCGCCGGGCGCTCCCGACGGAGCGCCCCGCGGAGCCGCCCCGATCAGGCCGACCGCTCCTGCGACGCGCTCCACGCGCCCGCCTGCGCGAGGCCGTTCATGTGGGCCCGGTGCAGGTAGGCGGCCTGGCCGGCGGCGACGTTCTCGTCCTTGCCGGCCCACGCCTTGATCGACGGGGCCTGGAGCGCGCGGCCGTAGGAGAAGCTCACGGCCCAGGGGTGCGGCCCGCGGCGGTTGATCGCGTCGAGGTTGGCGGTGGCCTGCTCGTCGCCCTGGCCGCCCGAGAGGAACACGATGCCGGGGACGGCCGAGGGGACGGTGCGGCGGAAGCAGCGGAGCGTGGCCTCGGCCACCTCCTCGGCGCCGGCCTGCGTCTGCGAGAGCTTGCCGGAGATCACCATGTTCGGCTTGAGCAGCATGCCCTCGAGCCGCACGCCGTGCTCGTAGAGCGCGTCGAACACGACGTGGAGCGTCTCGGTCGTGACCTCCTCGCAACGCGCGAGGTCGTGCCCGCCGTCCATGAGCACCTCGGGCTCGACGATGGGCACGATGCCCTCGGCCTGGCAGCTGCTGGCGTAGCGCGCGAGCGCCTCGGCGTTGGCGCGCAGCGCGAGGCGGCTCGGGATGCCCGGCGCGATGTCGATGACGGCGCGCCACTTGGCGAACTTCGCGCCCATCTCGCGGTAGGCCGCGAGGCGCTCGCGGAGGCCGTCGAGGCCCTCGGTGATGGTCTCCTTGGGGCTGCCGGGGAGCGGCTTGGTGCCCGCGTCGACCTTGATGCCGGGGATGATGCCCTGGCTCGCAAGCAGGTCGGTGAAGCGCTGGCCACCCTTGGTGGACTGGCGGATCGTCGCGTCGAACAGGATGACGCCGCTGATGTAGCGGTTGGCGCCCTCGGTGGTGAACAACATCTCGCGGTAGCGGCGGCCGTTCTCCTCGGTGGCCTCGAGCCCGATGCCGGCGAAGCGCTTCTTGATCGTCCCGGCGCTCTCATCGGCGGCGAGGATGCCCTTGCCCGGCGCGACGAGGGCGCGGGCGACGGAGTCGAGCGAGTGGACGGAAGCCATGATTTCACACCTCGAAGCGGGAGTTTTCCGGGAGCCGGCCCCGGCGCCTAACGCGGGCCCGACCCCGGCGCAACGGACGGCGAGGCCCCGCCGCGACGCCACGCGACGGCGATCGCGCGCGCCTCCGCGAGGTCCACGGCCGCGAACCGCACGGGTTGGCCGGGCGCGCGCGCGGCGAGCGCGCCCTGATCGGCGCGGAGCACGGTCGCGAGCACGGGGTACCCGCCGGTGGTCGGGTGGTCGGGCCCGAGCACGATGGGCCCGCCGCCGCCGGGGACCTGGATCGCGCCCCGGGCCATCGGCGCGGAGGGCGCCCGGTCGCCGCCGACGCGCGGGATGGCCGGGCCGACGAGCCGCGCCCCCACGCGATCGGCGGCGCCGACGGTCCAGCGGGCGGCGAGGAACACCCCGAGCGCGCCGGGGGCGAAGCGGTCGAGGTCGGGGCCCGCCACCACGCGGATGTGCGCATCGGGATCGAAGCGCACCGGAGCGAGGGGGGGCGTTGCGGGGGGGCTCGGCCCCCCCCCCCCAAGAAGAGGAACACCCACCCACACCCCAACGCCGGCCCCGGGCGGGCCCCCCCCCCCACCCCCCAACCCCGCCCCCCCGCGGGGCCCCCCC
>CAYWGD010000041.1:12477-53199 GCA_964457335.1 uncultured Enterobacteriaceae bacterium
GGGGGGGGGCCCCTGGGGGGGGGGGGGGGGGGGGGGGGGGGGGGGGGCGGCGGGGGGGGGGCGGCGCCCCCCGGGGGGGGGGGGGGGGGGGGGGGGGGGGCCCCCCCCCCCCCGCCCCAAGAAAAGGAGCGCCCACCCGCACGCGATCTCCCGCCCGGAGCGGCCGCCCCTCCCCTCCCCCGAGCCCGGCCACCGCGAGGAGCCCACGCCCGCCGAGCACGACCGGCACGTCGAGCCCCCCGGCCACCGCGAGGTACCCGACGGGGCCCGCGAGCGGGAGCGTGCGCACGTGGTCGCGCGGGAGCACGGTCGCCACGCCCTCCCAGGCGACGCGGAGCTCGCCGCCCCGGGCCGCGACCACGAGCGTCCCGACACACTCCAGGGCCGCGGCGCCCGGCGCGTTCCCGACCGCGGTGTTCGCGGCCGCGAGCCACTCGGGCACGAGCGCGCCGCCGGGCGGCACCCCCTCGTGCACGCGCCCCGGTCGGCCGGCGTCCTGCACCCAGGCGGGCCCGCCCGCGACCAGCTCCAGCGCGGGGCCGGTCACGCCGCCTCGAAGCGCACGCGGTCGCCGGGCTGCAGCGTCGCGCCGCGCGCGGGGTGGAAGAGCACGGCGTCCACGACGCGCCCGACGAGGTTCCAGCCGCCGGGGGACGCGAAGGGGTAGACGCCGGTGCGCGCGCCGGCGATCGCGACGGCGCCGGCCGGGACGCGGGGCCGCGGCACGGGGAGCCGGGGGGCGGCGATGCGCGCGTCGACCTCCCCGAGGTAGGCGAAGCCGGGCAGGAAGCCGAGGTAGCGCACCTCGTAGGTCGTGGCGTGCCGACGCGCGACCTCGTCGGCGGGCAGCCCCGCCCACGCGGCCACGCGCGCGAGGTCCGGGCCGTCGTAGACCACCCGCAGCACGACCTCGCGCCCGGACGGGACCGCGCCCACCACCAGCGCCCGGGCGATCGCCGACCCGGGGGGCGGCGCCTCGTCGAACCAGACGGCGCCGTGCTCCTCGCCGAGGGCCACGTCGCGGACGCCGTCGAGCGCGCGCAGGGCGGCGAGGGTGGCGCGCCGATCGACGGCCGCGGGCAACACGAAGCGCACGACGCCGTCGCCGAGGGGGTCGAGGCGGACGCTCACGCGCCCGCCAGCGCGGCCCGGACCGCCGCCAGGATGGCCTCGGCGCCCACGGTGTCGCCGTGCACGCAGAGCGTGTCGAAGCGGCCGCTCGCGGCGAGCGCGCGGGCCTGGGCCGCGGCGACGGCGGGGTCGTGGACCAGCGCGCCGGGCTGCCCGCGCGGCACGAGCGAGCCGTCGGGCAGGAGCCCGCGATCGGCGAAGCCCTCGCGCAGGTACGGGAGCCCGCGCCGCTCGGCGGCCTCCCTGAGGGCACCCGTGGGCGGCCCCATCACCGCGACCGGCCCGAGCGCCGCGACCGCCCCGTCGAGGACGGCCTCGGCGACGGCGGGATCGGCCGCCGCCCGGTGGTAGAGCGCGCCGTGCGGCTTCACGTGCCCGACGGGCACCCCCTCCGCCCGCGCCGCCGCCGCCAGCCGACGGCACTGCGCCTCGACCTGCGCCGCGAGGGTGGCCGGCGGCACGTCGCGCGCCACCCGCCCGAACCCCGCGCGGTCCTCGTACGAGGGGTGGGCGCCCACGCGCGTCCCCGCGGCGCGCGCGCGCGTCACGACGTCGCGCATCGTGCCCTCGTCGCCCGCGTGCCCCCCGCAGGCGACGTTCACGAGCTCCGCGAGCGCGACCAGGCCGGGCGGCTCGCCGGGGAGCTCACCCACGTCGACGTTCAGGGTCGGTCGCACGGATCCACGCTCCCCGCGCTTTCCCAGGGCGCCGAAGCCTTTCCCGCCGCCGGAAAACCGCAGCTCGGCCGTATCCCCTCGTGACAAAATAGGATAGACGGCCCCGCCCGCGACAGAGGAGACCCATGCGACTTTCTTCCCTTCCGTTCCCCGCCTTGCTGCTCATGCTGCCGCTCCTCGGCTGCCCCCCCGACGACAAGGAGACCGGCGAGACCGGCGACGCCGACACGGACACCGACGCCGACACGGACGCCGACACCGACGCCGACACCGACACCGACGTCGGCTGGCCCGCGAACAACCTCACCGGCACCGTGACGGTCAACACGACCTACGGCGGCGCCACCGAGTGCGACCTCGAGGCCACCCTCACCGGCACGCCCTACACCGGCGACTGCGAGGGCTGCGACTTCGCGGTGAACATCGCGTCCGAGATCACGCGGAACGACAGCACCGAGGACTGCACGTACTACTACAGCACGCTGTCCTTCGTGGAGAGCGCCGGGTACCAGGACCTCGTCATGGCCCACGCCGACACGTACGTGTACTACGGCTCGTACTACATCGACGACGTGTTCATGACCCGGTACGGCTACGAGGGCTACTCGGGGCAGTACTACTACCTCCAGAGCTTCACCTACGGCGGCTACCCCTACGGCTCGACCGAGTTCACGCTGAGCGACAGCGCGGTGGCCTGGGAGTTCTCGGTCGCGGGCGCCGACGCCTTCCGGTACAACTACGCGTACTGCTACGAGGCCGAGTACTCCTACGCCGAGTCCTCCTTCGGCGGCGAGTCCTTCACCTCCTCGGTGGCCTGCGACATGACCACCTCCGACGTGTGGACCTTCGTGGCCAGCGGCACCACCGCGACCGTGTCGGTCGACACCACCTCCGCCGAGACGGCGTTCGACGCCCAGCTGTGGGTGAACGGGCCCGACGGCTGCGCCGTGGCCACCGCCGACGACAACTTCGAGTGCACGTTCCCGCCGCCGGCCTACATGTGCCCGGCCGTCTCGCTCACCGGGCTCACCCAGGGCGAGACCTACGAGGTCGTCGTCCGCTCGTACGACTCCGGCTACTGCGCCAGCGCCGCGGGCGACTACGAGATCTCGATCGACGGCGGCACGGAGATCACGCTCGCGACGGACGACGCGGTGTCCGGCGCCCCGTACTCCATCGACATCTCCGGCAGCGGCACCATCAGCCTCGCGGAGTAGCCCGTCCTTCGGGACGGCGGATCGGCGCCCGGGGGCCCTGCTCGCCGGGCGTCGTCGTTTTTGCCTACGGCCCCGCGGTCTTCGCGAGGTCCGTCGCGCGCTCGTAGGCCGCCTGGGCCTCGGCGTCGCGCCCGAGCTTCTTGAGCACGTTCGCCTCGAGCAGCGCGCAGCCGGGGTAGCCGGGCGCGAGCAGCCGGCACTCGTCGACCACGCGGCCGGACTCCTCGAAGCGCTGCAGGTTGAAGAGCGCCTGCGCGATCGAGTGGAGGGTCTCGGGCGTGGGCGGCTCCTTCTCGCGGATGGCCGCGAGCTGCGCGAGCTGCTCCTCGTAGCGCTTCTGCCCGGCGAGGATCTCGACGAGCATCTTCCGGGACGGGACCGCGGGCGGGTAGAGGCGGACCTCCTCCTCGTAGAAGCCCTCGGCCTTCATGAGGTCGCCGCGGGCCTTGTACACCATGCCCAGCGCGTGGTTGACGAAGGGCTGGTTCGGCTCGCGGGCGAGCGCGTCGTTCAGGAGGAGCTCGGCGGCGGGGTAGCGGCCCGCCATCGTGAGCGCCACGCCCTTCATGCCGGTGATCATGGCGACGTCGGGCAGCAGGTCGGAGGCGCGGGCCGCCTCGACGCCGAGGCGCGGATCCCCGGCGAGCAGGAGCGCGTGCAGGTAGCTGGCCCAGGTGCCCGCCTGGTAGGGGTCGATGGCGACGGCCTCGCCCAGGAGCCGCGCGCCCTCGGCGAACTCGCCGAGCGCCACCTTGATGCTCCCCATCATCGCGCGCGTCTGGGAGCCCGGCCGCTCGGCCTCGATGCGCTCGACCACCGCGTAGGCCTCGGCGGCGCGGCCCTCGCGCATCATCAGGTTCGCGTGCAGGATGCGTGTCTCGAGCAGGTTCGGGTCCGCCTCGAGCGCGGCGTCGATCGCGACGCGGGCGGCGGGGAGGTCCCCTTCCCGGAACGCGGTGCGCGCCTTCTCGAGCTTCCCGAGCACGGGGAGCTGCTTCACGGGGTCGGGGAGCCCGTCGGTGGGGGGGCCCTCGCCGCCGCCGGTGGTGAGGTAGCCGAGGGCCTCGAGCTGCGACACGCGCTCCGGGCTCATGTCCGCGCGGGACGCCGCCCCCGCGGGCGCCATCGCCGCCACCATGCCGTCGAGCCGCCCGCCGAGCTCGGCAGCCAGCGCGGGCTCGGTGGGGACGAGGTCGGCGCGCTCGCGGGTGTCCGAGCGGGCGTAGAGCTCCGGCGTGGTCGAGTCGATGAGCTTGTGGTCGTCCGTGACCAGCGCGGCGAGCGGCGCCCAGCCGTAGTGGTGCCAGGCGTAGCGGCTCTCGGCGTACACGGCGCGCGCGGGGACCGCCTCGCCGGCGAGGAGCGGGCGCAGGTCCTGTCCGTCGAGGCCCTCCGCGGGGGGGAGCCCGGTCACGCCGAGGATGGTCGGGGTGAGGTCCACGAGGCTGACCGGGGCGCCCGCGACCCGCCCGCCCCCGCCGGTCGGCGGCCGGACCAGGAACGGGATGTGCGTGGTCGCGTCGTAGAGCAGCACGCCGTGCAGGTTCTCGCCGTGCGAGCCCAGGCCCTCGCCGTGGTCGGCGACGATGAAGATCCAGGTGCGGTCGAGCTGCCCCGCGGTCTCGAGCCAGCTCCGCAGGCGCGCCACTTGCGCGTCCACGTAGGCGACCTCGCCCGCGTAGGGCTTGCCCTCGAACGTCGTCGCGTAGGGCTCGGGCGGCACGTAGGGGTGGTGCGCGTCGAACATGTGGACCCACGCGAACCAGGGCGCCTCGCCCTTGCCGTTGGCCTCGAGCCAACCGAGCGCGTCGTCGACCACCGCGTCGCCGCGCCGCTCCACGCGCCACCGGTTCCCCTTCGCGTCCGCGGGGCCCATGTCGTCGAAGTAGGCGTCGAAGCCCTGCGCGAAGCCCCAGTGGTGCGAGGTGACCTCGGCGCCGACCGACGCCATCGTCCCGTAGCCCGCGGCCTTCAGCCGCTCGGCGAGCGTGGTCGCGTCGTCCCCGAGGAAGAAGTCGCCGTTGTCGCGCACGCCGTGGCGCGGGGGGTAGAGCCCCGTGTGCACCGACGAGTGCGCCGGGATCGTGAGCGGCGTGACGGTGTAGGCGCGGTCGAAGCGCACGCCCTCGGTCGCGATGCGGTCGAGCGTCGGCGTCGCGCCCGTGGTGGCGCCGTACGCGCCGAGCGCGTCCGCCCGCGTGGTGTCGAGCGTCACGAGCAGCACGTTGGGGCGCGGCGCGGGGGCGCAGCCCGCGAGGAGGAGCAGCACGGCCGCGGGCCGGGAGGTCGGCATGGCGGCGCGTATATGCCGGCAGGCGCCAACCCGTTAGCGGGGCGCGTGCGCCCGTTCGCCCGCCTGCTCGCCGCCTGCTTCGCCTCCGTGCTCGTGGTGGGCTCCGCCGCCGCCGAGGACGCGCCGACCGAGGACGTTCCGCCTGCCGACGCGCCGGCCGACGCCCCCTCGGA
Source organism: uncultured Enterobacteriaceae bacterium (assembly GCA_964457335.1). Classification (GTDB taxonomy): domain Bacteria; phylum Myxococcota_A; class UBA796; order UBA796; family SXON01; genus CAJBVW01. The sequence continues at coordinate 17,969 of CAYWGD010000041.1, forward strand.
GCCCGCGGCCCCGCCGGAAGCGCCGGCCCAGCCGGAAGCGCCGGCCCCTCCGGAGGCCGCGCCCAAGCGCGAGAAGCTCCGCTGGCTCGTCATCCCGAACGTCTCCTACGACAGCGACGACGGCTTCGGCCTGGGCGCGCGCGCCGAGATCGTCCAGCCCGAGGAGGGCCTCGACCCCTACCGCAGCGGCTGGGTCATCCACGGCTTCGCCACCACCAACGGCTTCCACCACCACCGCTTCCGCTTCGACCTCGTGGGCCTCGGCAAGAAGCAGAAGGCCCGCGTCACCGGCCACTTCGCGTACCGCGCGTGGCTGAACGACGGCTACTGGGGCATCGGCCGGGACACCGAGCGCGAGGTCGCGTACGAGACCGACGACCCCGACGACCCGGCCCGCCGCCGCTACCGCTACACGCTCATCCAGCCGTTCGGCCAGGTGGCGCTCCGCCACGCGATCGACGACCGGGTGTCCGCCTTCGGCTCCGTCAACGTGCGGTACACCGTCGTGGAGGCCGATCCCGGCTCGCTCCTCGCCGAGGAGCGCCCGCTCGGAATGGACGGCGGGCTCGGCGTGCAGCTCATCGTGGGCGGGCTCTGGGACTCGCGCGAGCCCGAGGTCACCCCGGAGCGCGGCGCGCTCGTCGAGGTGTCCGGCCGCGTCGTCACCGGCGCCTACACCTTCGGCGGGCCCCTCGGCTCGGTGCGCTTCTGGGTGAAGCTCGCGGAGGGGGTGGTGCTCGGCCAGCGCATCCTGGGCGAGTCGCTCGTGGGCGACATCCCCTTCTACGAGATGGTCCACTGGGGCGGCGTGGTGCCGCTGGCCGGCTTCGGCGGGGCCGACACGCTCCGTGGCGTGGCGTTCGGCCGCTGGCGCGCCCCCGGCAAGGCGATCGCCAACACCGAGCTCCGCCTCGACGTGGTGCGCCACCCCTTCCTGAAGCAGGAGGTGCGCTGGCAGCTCGTCCCCTTCGTCGACGTGGGGACGGTGTGGGGGGAGGTGTACGACGGCCCGGTTCCCGGCCCGGCACCGTTCCAGCCGCACCCGGCCGCCGGCGCGGGCGTCCGCGTCATCTGGGCCGAGACGATGGTGGGGCGCATCGACGGCGGCGTCAGCCGGGATCTCACCGACGAGGGGCCGGTGGCCGACTGGGGCTTCTACCTCGCGTTCGATCACATGTTCTGACGCGATAGGACGCGGCCCCATGCTCCTCCTCGGCGCCCTCGCCCTCCTCTCGCTCGGCACCGCGCGGGCCGCGCCGCCCGCGATCCCCGCGCTCCCCGTCGACTGGGCCGCCGCCGGCGACGAGACCGCGGCGCTCCTCGCCGACTACCTGCGCGTCGACACGACCAACCCGCCCGGCAACGAGGAGCGCGGCGCCGACTTCCTCGCGGAGCGCCTCGCCGCCGCGGGCATCCCGTCCGAGAAGATCCACCACGCCCCCGGCCGCGCGTCGCTCGTGGCCCGCCTCGACGGCGCCGACCTCGAGCCGCCGCTCTGCCTGCTCTCCCACATCGACGTGGCCACGGCCGAGGCCGCGCGGTGGCCCGCCGACCGCGGCCCGCTCTCCGGCGCGATCGTGGACGGGAAGGTCTGGGGCCGCGGCGCGCTCGACATGAAGGGCCTCGGCGCCGTCCAGGTGATGACGATGCTCACCCTCGCGCGGCTCGGCGTGCCGCTCCGTCGCGACGTGATCCTGCTCGCCGTGGCCGACGAGGAGGTCGACAACCGCGGCATGATCGAGATCGCCCGCGACCACTGGGCGAAGATCGGCTGCTCCCACGTGCTCAACGAGGGCGGGCTCGGCATCAAGGACCTCCTCTTCCCGGGCCAGACCGTGTACGGCATCTCCGTCGCCGAGAAGGGCCTCCTCTGGGTGCGCATGGTCGCCACCGGCGAGGCCGGGCACGGCTCGAACCCGAACCCCGACTCCGCCCCGGCCCGCCTCCGCCGCGCGCTCACCGCGCTGGAGCGCTACCGGCCGCGCCCGTCGATGCACACCTCGCTGCGCGAGCTCTTCTGGAACGTCGGCGAGACGAAGAGGGGCCTGATCCGCTGGGTCCTGCGTCACCCCACGCTGCTCTACGGGCGGCTCTCCGCCGAGAACGCCGGCCGCGCGCTCCTCACCGACACGATCAACGTCACGGGCTTCAACGGCGGCCTCGCGCCCAACGTCGTGCCCTCCGAGGTCTCCGCGAACCTCGACTGCCGGCTCCTCCCCGGCACCTCCCCCGAGGGGATGCTCGCGCGCCTCCAGGCGCTGGTCCCCGACCCGAACGTCCGCTTCGAGGTGCTGCTGAAGGCCCAGGCCAACGAGAGCCCCACCGACGACCCCTTCTACCGGGCGCTCGCGAAGCACGCCGTCGCCGGCCGGACCGACGCCGTGGCCGGGCCCGCGCTCTCCATCGGCTTCACCGACTCGCTCATCCTGCGGCCGCTCGGCGTGCGCGCGTACGGGCTCGCCCCCTTCGAGGTCACCGTGGAGGAGGCCGAGACCCAGCACGGCCACGGCGAGCACGTGTCGGTCGCGAACCTCCGCGACGGGCTCCGCGTCGTGCTCGGCGCGGTGGTCGAGGTGTCCGCCGTCGACCCCGCCGAGCCGCTCGCCGGCGCGCGTCCCCTCGTGGTGGCGCCGCCCGCCGAGGTCGTCGCGCCCGCGGTCCCCGAGTAGCGCTCACCAGCTCCAGCGCTGGCCGAGCCCGAGCACCACCGCCCGCGCGCCCGCCGCCTCGATCTCCCCGACGAAGCCCTCCACGTCCACGCCCGGGAGCTGCCGCGGCGGCGCGCCCCAGGGCAGGCTGAAGTCGTCCCAGTGGCAGGGGATCACGACCTCCGGCCGCACGAGCTCGACCACCCGGCGGGTGTAGTCCTGCCGGTACTGCCGGCCCACCGCGCAGAGGCACACCACGTCGGCGCGCACGGCCGCGAGCTGCTCGTCGTCGAAGTCCGCGCTGTCGACGTGGAGCACCTTCGCGTCGCCGAGGTCCAGGTGCCAGTTGTAGACCTGCCCGTGGCGCAGCTCCCCCACGCGTGGCGGCCACGACGGTGGTTTGGGGATGTCCCCCGGGAACGGGATGCGCCCGAACAGCGCCTTCCCGTGCCGCGAGGGCAGCGGCGTCGCGACCGCGCTCCCGCACGCGATCGGCCCGTCGGCCCGCACCAGCTGCGCCTCGGGGAGGCCCGCGGCCCGCCCGATGTTGAGCGTCGCCTCCGACCCGCAGAGCCGTGCGCCCGTCTGGCGGCACACCACCGGCGCGTCGAGCGCGTGGTCGTAGTGCGCGTGGCCCACGAGCACGTCGTCCGCGACGGGGATCTCGCGCGCCAGGAGCGCCTCGTCGGGCACGAGCGGCCGGAAGAACGTCGCGAAGAGCCCCGGCCGCGAGAGGTACGGGTCGAGCACGAACGTGCGCCCGGCGCCGTTGAGCACGAACCCCGCGGTGCCGAGGAACCGCACGCGGTCGCCCTGCGACGCCGGCTCGGTGACCGGCGCGGGGCGGAGCAGGCCTTGCAGGAGGTGGCCGGAGCGCATGGGGACGGGCTTATCCGTGCGCTGGAGCTTTGTGTTCTCGGGGCGGGGGGTGCCCCCCCGCAACGCCCCCCGGACTCTCGGGGCGGCGGGATCGACGCGCGGCGCCAGCCCCCCGTGCACCCGAGCCACAGACGTTGTCTCCGGCACCCACGCCGCCGCGGCGGCGGCCGTCTTCGGCCGGCCGGCTGCCCCGATCCTGGGCCTAGCGCTGCGACAGGTTGTTCCCGCTCGCGTTCGTCTTGTGCGCCACGCCGAGCACCTTGGCCGCCGCGAGCAGCGCCGCCTCGCGCACGCCGTGGGGCGCCAGCTTCTTCAGCGGCGCGGCGATCACCGCGCGGGCGGCCTTGGCCACCATGCCGAGCTTCACGCGATCACCGCCGTCACCGGGCTCACACCCGGGGTGTACTCCTCCGGGTCGACGTCGGCCAGCGCGAGCAGCGTGGCGCCGAGCACCTCCGCGCTGAGGCTGGTGGCGCCGTCGGCGACATCCCCCGACGCGGGATCGATCGTGCGGCCGTAGTAGTAGTCGTCGAACGCCCCGATCACGCGCCCGCCGGTGATGCCCGGCCCCATCACGAGCGCGCTCGTGTAGGGCCAGTGGTCCTTGCCGTCGGTGCTGTTGAGCCGCGGGGTGCGGCCCATCTCGGAGAGCACGACCAGCACGGTCTCGTCGGCGAGCGTGCCGCCGGCCTCGCCGGGCTGCTCCCCGAGCCGCTCCACGAGGTCGAGGAGGTAGGCGAAGAGCGACTCGAAGTTGCTCGATTGGGTCGTGTCGTTCGCGGAGTGGGTGTCCCAACCCGCGGAGAAGCCCAACGTCGCGACGCGGGAGACCTGGAGCCCGAGCAGGTCGACGGCGAGAGAGGCCTGGCCGCGCGAGGTGGAGGTGTTCCAGTCCACGACGTGGAGCAGATCACGCAGGTAGCGCGCGCGGTCGAGCGCCACGTCGAGGCTGCCGCGGAGCACCGCCTCGCGGCCGGGGCGCGCGCCGTCGGCGGCGGCGGCGAAGCGGCGCGCGAGCCAGGCGTCCATCACGTCGTCGGCGCGGGCGCTCGGGCGGCCCACCGGCGTGTCGCTCCACGCGGCGATGTCGCCGGACAAGAGCCCCTCGATCTGCCCGCTGGTGCCGGTGCGGGTGACGAAGGCGCCGAACTCGCCCGGGAACGACGGCCCGCCCACGACCACCTGCGGGATGGGGAAGTCGGCGCCGCGGCTGCCCGCGAGGATGGCGCCCCAGTCGGAGCGGTCCTGCGCGGTCGAGCCCGTGAGCGCGATGCGCAGGCAGTTGTCGTGCGCCACGGACGGCACGAGCAGGCCGTTGAACACGACGCTCCGCGACCCGTACCGCTCGAAGAACGCGCGCACGCTCGGGCGCCCGGCGTGGTCGACGAAGCGGAGGTCGCCGAAGCTCGCCTCCTCGGCGTCCCGCTCCATGTCGACGTTCGGGTTGGAGAACTCGGTCGCGAACACGCGCGTGGGGTCCCAGCCGCCGTAGTTCATGACGAACACGAACTTGAGCGGGTTGGTGCTCGGCCCGGCGAGCGCGCGGCCGGGGAGCCCGAGCAGCCCGAGGGAGGCGGCGCCGGCGAGGCCCGTCGAAGCGCGCAGCAGGTGGCGGCGGGTCAACATGGGCACCTCAATAGAACAGGAACTGCGGGTCGCGCAGCAGCACGGAGAGGAGGCCGGCCCAGGCGGCCTCGCGGTCGCCCTCGGCGTCGTAGAGGTCCTCCCAGAGCGCGAGGTTCGCCTCGACCTCCGGCCCGTCGGCCGCGATGTGAACCCCGTAGAGGCGCAGGTGCAGGGCCTGGACCTGGGCCACCATCGTGTCCCGGTCGGACTGCGGCGTCTCCGTGAAGTCGATGACGGTGAACAGCCGCGCCGCCGCGGGATCCGCGCGGTCGGCCGCCGCCACGTGCCAGGCCGCGGCCTGCGACACGCGGGCCTGCACGAGCACCGCCGTGGCCGTGGGTTGGGTGGCAGGGCGCGTGGCGTAGATGCCGTCCACGCCCCCCGCGAGCGTGCGCACGCCGTAGGTGTCGCTGCCCAGCAGATCGTAGCCGCCGTAGGTGAAGCGGTAGCCGGTGAGATCCTCGATCGCGCTCCCGAGCTGGTCGACCGAGAGCATCTTTGCCGCGAAGGTGCCGTCCGACGCGCGCCCCTCGCGGTACTCGTCGGACGCCATCACCGACCGGAACAACGCCCGGAGCGTGAGCCCGCCGTCGAGCAACGCCTCGCGGTGCGTGGTGAGCGCGGCGGTGTCCTCGAGCACGGTGTCACGTTGGAGCAACAGCTCGTAGGCCTGCTCGGTGACACACTCGGGGAGGCGGGGGTCCGCGGCGATCTGCTCGCCGAGGTCCGCGAGCGTGGTGCCGGGCTCGCCGTAGTACGCGGGCGCCACGCCCGTGGCCGTGCGCCAGTACTGCTCGCGCTCGGGGTGGTAGAAGGTGGTGTCGAGCTTGCTCGCGTAGTCGAAGTAGTAGAAGCCGAAGAGGTAGGACGCGAGCGGGTCGAGCGTGTTGTGACACGCCACGCAGCCGGCGTTGTTCTGCAGCGCGTCGGAGAGCGCGTCGGAGTCGAGCAGGTTGACGTTGCGGTCGAACTCGATGGGGCGTGAGAGGTAGTCGTTGCAGAGCAGGATGCGGCTGATGGCGTTGGCGCGCCCGCGGTTGAGGTTCGACGTGTTGGTCATGTACCGCCACCACAAGCCGTTGGTGGACAACACGCCCGCGTGGGGCCGCCCGTCGGTGTAGCGGACGCGCTGCCAGCCGGTCGCGCCCTCGGGGTAGTCGACGGGGAACGCGGCGCCCAGCACCTCGTCGGCCATCGTCCAGTCGGCGGTGACGATGTCCGAGTAGGGCAGGTCCTCCTCGGCGATGGCCGAGAGCACCCGGAGCGGCTCCTCGCCGACCGCGGCCACGAAGGCGGCCTGGTCGTCGAGGCCGAACTCCGACGCGTACACGTAGTACCAGTCCTGCCGCGTCAGGTAGATCTCGGCGAAGAGGTCGCGCACGCGCCGGCCGAAGCGGGCGTCGTACAGGAAGCTCTCGAGGAGCGCGTCGTAGGCGGCGGGATCGGCCTCCACGGCTGCCATCTCGTCCACGCTCGGGCGGACGCCGCGGAGATCCAGGCTCGCGCGGGTGAGCGCACCGACGGGGCCGAGCAGGTCCGGCGGGTCCTCGGGCGGCGGGGACGCCTCTTCCGACGGCGGCGGCGCCTCCGCCGGGGCCGGCTCCACGACCGTGTCGGTCGGCGGCGCCTGGCAGGCCGCGAGCGCGAGCAGCATCACCATGGCGAGCCCTCCCAGTCCACGAGGCGCGAGGTGTCCGGGCACGCCTGCCCGATGTTCTGGCCCTGGTACCAGATGTCCCCGCACCCGTCGCACTCCGGCGGGAACGAGGAGGCGCCGACGTAGGCGGGGCCCTGGAACTCCACGTCGTACCAGTCCCCCGCCGCGTCGCGGATGGAGATCGTGCCCGAGGGCTCGAGATCGCAGCTGGATCCCTGCCCCGCGGTGGCCATGTACACGCCGTCGAACCAGACGCTGTTGGCCGCCCCGTCGAGGCCGGAGAGCCCACCGTCCACGGAGAGCCAGGACCCGAGCTGGGGATCGAAGCCGCCGGTGAGCGTGTACGAGAGGCTCGCGCCCTGCCCGAGCCAGGTGTCCCCGTAGGTGCCCCCCTCCCAACGCGGCTCGCCGTAGGCGTACACGTACACGTACGTCTGCGCCGGCTGCATGACCTCCCAGCGGTACATCGACCAGTAGCCGGAGAGCTCGTAGGACTGGCCGTCCGCGCGGTCGATGGCCATGTCGCCGTACCACCAGCCGTAGTCCGGGTAGTAGTAGTAGCCGTAGGACCAGAACGGCTCGTAGTGGATGCCGTAGAGGTACCCGGTGAACGCCGAGCCGTCGTCGGTCTCGCAGCCGCCGTACCAGTACTCGTAGCCGTAGAGCGTGTAGTACTCGTCGTAGTACGTCGGGCAGCCCTCGTCCTCGAAGCTCACGGCGGCGTCGACGGCGGCGAGCACGAGGAAGGGGTCCACGTCCGAGAACACGGCGGTCACGGCCTCTTCCACGGCCGCGGCGACCTCGTCCGGGCCGAGCAGCGCGGCGGCGGTGTCCTCGTCGTAGATGTACTCGCCGGGCAGGTCGGTGTCGGTGTCCTGCGCGCCCGTGTCGGCCGTGTCCGGAGCTGTGTCGACCGGGGGCGAGTCCGAGAGGCCGGGATCGGTGGCCGTGGGCGTCACGCCGGTCTCCGGCGCGCAGGCGGTGAACAGGGGCAAGAGGAACAGGAGCCGCATCCGGAGCTTGCCTCGCGGGGAATCCTACCGGAGGCGCTCCCGCGGCTCAACGGGGCGGTCGCGACGCCCGAACGCTCAGGTGCCCGGCGTGCCGCACCGCAGCCACCACTCGAGGCGCGTTCGATCGTCGGCCGAGACGCCGCCTTGGGGCGGCATCGTCGGCGCGTCCCCCGTGGAGCGCGCGAGGATGCGCGGCGCGTGGAGCCAGGCGTCCTCCACCGTGTCGAACACCACCCCCTCCGGGGCGCCGTAGCGGTCCACCGCCGTCGAGGCGTGACAGCCCTGGCAGTTCTCGAGCAAAAAACCCTGCCCGAAGTTGGACCACGCGAGCGTCGGCGCGCCGGCGCAGAAGAGATCGGCGGTGTCCGCCGAGTCCGGCGTTGTGTCGCCCGTGTCGGCGCCCGGCGCGGAGTCGGCGCCGCCGGTGTCACGCGCCGCGGCCGGGTCCGCCGGACCCGAGCAACCGGACGCGAGCGACACGAGGAGCGCGAGCATCCGCGGATCGTAGCGGATCTCTCCCCACCGCGGGGGCCGCGGCTGGTATCCTCGGCGTCCGAGGAGGCCATGGTGCGGATCGGCAGCCGGAACGTCGTCGCCCTGGCGCTCCTCGGCGCGCCGCTGTCCGCGCGCGCGGCCACCTACACCGTGCTCGCCGACGGGAGCGGCCACTACCCGACCATCCAGGCGGCGCTCGACGCCGCGAGCGCCGGTGACACCGTGCACGTGGGCCCCGGCGAGTGGATGGAGGCGCTCGACCTCGGGTCGACGGCGGTGACCCTCAGCTCGACGGACGGAGCCGAGGACACGGTGATCGACGCCGGCGGGGCCGACGCGGCGCTGCTCCTGGCCGGGAGCGCGACCGTGTCCGGGTTCACCGTGCGGAACGCGGGCGGGCGCGGGGCCGTGGTGGTGGGGGGGAGCCCCACCTTCTCCGAGGTCGTCTTCGAGGAGCTGGGCGCGAGCGTGTCCTCCGGCGGAGCGGCCTACGTCGAGGGGGCGTCGCCGACCTTCGCGGACTGCACGTTCAGCGGGAACACGGCGTACCACGGCGGCGCGATCTACGTGGCGAGCGGCACGGTGACGCTCACCGACGGCGAGGTGACGTCGAACACCGCGGCGGCCTACGGCGGCGCCGTGTACGTCGGGGAGGGCGCGGGGCTCGCGATCGTGGGCACCACGTTCACGAGCAACGAGAGCTCCACGGTCGAGACCTACGGCCACGGCGGCGCCCTGCACCTCGCCAAGGAGGCCACGCTCACGGCGGAGGGCGCCACGTTCACCGGCAACGGCTCCGCCGACTACGCGACCACCTACCTGTACGGCGGCGCGATGTACCTCGGCACCGCCAGCGTCACGACGCTCACCGACGTCACCATCGAGGAGAGCGTCGCCTACTACGGCGGCGGCGTGTTCGCGGACGCCTACGCCGAGGTCGACCTCGTGCGCGCCACGGTCGACTCCAACACGGCGTACTACGGGAGCGGGATCTGGATCTCGTCCGGCAAGCGCCTCGGGGTCACCGACTCCGCCATCACCGGGAACACCTCGATCTACAGCGGCGCCGGGCTCTACGTGTACTACGCCGACGAGGTCGCGTTCACGGGCAGCTCGCTCTCCGAGAACCTCTCGTACTACGGCTACGGCGCCGCCCTGATCGCCTACTACACGACGGCGCTCAGCTTCTCGGACACGACGATCGCCGAGAACACGAGCTACTCCAGCGGCGGCGCGATGTGGCTCTACGACGTCGACGCCGTCACGTTCACGGGCGCGTCCGTGACCGACAACGAGAGCACGTACGGGGACGGCGGGGCGGTGTACGCCTACGGCGTCGCGGCGGTCACGGCCGCCGGATCCACGTTCGAGCGCAACACCGCGTACTACGGCGGCGGCGCGTTGTGGGTCCTCGGCGGGCTCGCGCTCTCGGACAGCACGCTCACCGACAACGCCGCGGGGCGCTCCGGCGGCGGGGCCCTCGTCGACGGCTACGCGACGTGGGCGGTCGACGTGACCGGCGTCACCGCCGAGGGGAACACCGCCGAGGGCGACGGTGGCGCGCTCGCGGTCACCGACGCGACCGCCTTCACGATCGAGGCCTCCACGTTCGTCAGCAACGAGTCCGGCGCGGCCGGCGGCGCGTTGTACGTGGCCGACGCCGCGGCTCGTACGGGCAGGCACCTCCGCGTCGCCGGCAACCGCGCCCGCTACGGCGGCGGGCTCTACGTCTCCGGGGGCGCCACGCCGGACGAGTGGACGAACGTCGTCCTCCAGGAGAACGAGGCGGCCGCGGGCGGCGCGGCCTGCTTCGTCGAGACGACCGCCACCTCGCTGGTGAGCGCCGCGCTGCTCGCGAACGCGGCCAGCGAGGAGGGCGCCGCGCTCTACCTCTACGGCGCCCCCGCCGACGTGCGGAACGTCGCGCTCGCGTGGAACGTCGGCGCCGCGGCCGTGCACGCCTGGGACGTGCCCGGCGGCACCTCCTTCACCTACGACGCCTGGTGGGAGAACGCCGAGGGCGACGTGGCCGGCGCGCTCGACCTCGACGCGCTCGGCGGCGACCACGTCTTCGCGGATCCCGCCTTCGTCGCCTACAGCGACAACGGCGACCCGACCGACGACTCCTTCGTGCTCTGGCGGTCGAGCGCGCTCGTCGACGCCGGCGACCCCTTCCTCCGCGACCCCGACGGGAGCGCGAGCGACATCGGCCCGAACAGCGGCCCGTACGTCTCCCTCGCGGACGCCGACGGCGACGGCACCGCCGCCCCCTGGGACTGCGACGACGCCGACGCCACCGTGTTCCCCGGCGCGGCGGACGCCTGGTACGACGGCGTCGACCAGGACTGCGGCGGCGAGTCCGACTTCGACCAGGACCACGACGGCGTCGACGCCGAGGCCTGGGGCGGCGGGGACTGCGACGACACCGACTTCGCGCGCGCCGAGCCCTGCGACACCGGCGGGGACGCGCCCCCCGACGACACCGGCAGCATGCCCACCCCGCCGGCGGGCGCCGATCCGTCCCGGGCGGACGACCCGGGGTGCGCCTGCTCCGGGGCCCGCGGGGCCGGAGCCGGCTGGACCGGGGCCCTGGTTGCCCTCGGGGCCGTCCGGAGGCGCCGGGGCCGAGCGCGGTAGCGCTCACGACGACCGCCCCACGGGCCCACTTTCCCCGCACTGTCGTCCAGGGAATGCGGCCCCGCTCGCACGCGCGCCTCCGGTAGCCTCTCGGAGAGAGGCTACCCATGCGCGCCACCCACCTCCTCCCCCTCGGCGTCCTCGCGGCCGTCGCGTTCGCACCCCTCGCGCACGCGGGGACCGTCACCCCCTTCGACGCCGGCGCGATGGTCGTCCCGATGGACGTCACGCACCAGGACGACGGCATCCTGGACGCCTACGGCTTCGTCTACGCGCTCTTGCGCGAGGGGATCCAGGTGCACTGGATCATCGACTCGGGCAAGGCGTACGACGGCTACGACCTGGTCGACGTCCCGACGTACCTGACGACGGAGACCTCCGCGGACGCCACGAACCGCTCGTTCGCGGGCGGGCCCTTCGTGGTCGCGGCCGCCGACGTCGCGGAGGCCCAGGTGATCCTGGACGCCTGGCAGGCCGCGGGGTGGGACGCCGTCGCGTACTACACGAACGCGGCGACAGACATGGAGATCTCGCGCACGATGTTCGTGGCGCCGAGCATCGCCATCTTCGAGGACGGCAACGAGGACATCGCCTGGGACTACCTCAACGCCGCGGGCATCCCCGACTTCGACGGAAACGAGTGGAACGGCGACTCCGCCTACAACCTCTCGGAGACCGACCTCGTGGGGGTGAGCGGGACGGCCGGAGACGGCGCGCTCTTCGACGACGAGAGCTACCCCGCGTACTGCCACCTCAACGCGATGCACTGGGACGAGTCCTCGCCCGAGGACGTCGTCATGGAGATCCGCGCGTTCGCGGAGGACGCGCTCACGAGCTCGCTTTTCGAGTGCGAGGCCGGCCTGGACATCGAGAACGCGCCCACCTACGGGTCGATGATCTCCTCGGGGATCTCCGAGGTCGGCATCGACCGCGGCGCCGCGGTGTACACGGTGGACGCCCCGACGTCCGAGCTGTTCCAGCTGGTGGGCGACTGGGAGGGTGAAGGCGGCAGCATGACCGACTTCACCGGCACGCTCGTGCCCGGCGCGATCACGCTCACCGGCGTCGACGACCGCGGCGACAGCGCCTACGTCGTCGCGAGCGCGCGGCTCGACGGGGACTCGACGAAGGGCAAGGTCTCGATCCTCGCCGGGCACCAGTACGACGTCGCGGTGCCGTACAGCGCGAACGACGGCGTGAACGGCGTGCGCGTGTTCCTCAACTCCTACTTCACCGCCGACTGCGCGAACCTCGCGCTCGCGCCGGAGCTCCTGCTCACCGGGACGCCGACCGCGGTGGACGCCGACGTCTCGGTGCTCCTCGACCTCGGCAACGTCGGCGTCGGACGGGCGCGCCACACCACGCTCACCTTCGACGTGCCCGCGGGCCTCACCTACGTCTCCGACGACGCCGGCGGCACCTACGACGCGGGCGCGTCGACCGTCACCTGGGACTTCGCGACCCTGGCCGCGAGCGAGACCGAGTACGCCACCGTCTCCCTCACGGCCGCGGCCAGCGGCACCTACCCGCTGTCGGCCGAGGCCCGCTACTACGTGGAGGCGACCGGCTTCTCGGTCAGCTGGTCGGGCTCCGTGGACGTGCTCATCGACGCCGACGACGACGGGCTCTCCGACGAGGCCGAGGCCGGGATCGGGACCGACCCCGACGTGGCGGACTCCGACGGCGACGGCGCCGGCGACGGCGACGAGGTCGAGGTCGGCAGCGACCCGCTCGACACGGACAGCGACGACGACGGGCTCGAGGACGGCGAGGAGGCCGACCTCGGCACCGATCCGCTCGACGCGGACACCGACGACGACGCGCTCTCCGACGGCGCCGAGGTCGACACGCACGGCACCGACCCGCTCGACGCCGACACCGACGACGACGCGCTCTCCGACGGCGACGAGGTCGGCTCCCACGGCACCGACCCGCTCGACGCGGACACCGACGACGGCGGCGTGGAGGACGGCACGGAGGTGTACGAGGACGGCACCGATCCGCTCGACGGCTCCGACGACCTCGGCTCCAGCGGCGGCGACTCGGGCGGCGGCGGCGACGACACCGGGGGCGGCGGCGACACCGGCGGCTCCGGCGGCGACGACACGAGCGGGGGCCCCGACGACACGAGCGGGGGCCCCGACGACACGAGCGGCGGCCCGGACGACACGAGCGGCGGCCCCGACGACACCAGCGGCTCCGACGACACCAGCGGCTCCGGCGACTCCGCGGGTGACCCGGACGACTCCGCGGCGGGCGACTCGGGCTACGACGCCGACGAGGTCGACGGCGACCTCGACAAGGGCGCGAGCGAGTGCGGCTGCGGCACGACGGGCGCCGGACCGGAGGGCGCCGCGATCCTGCTCGGCCTCGCGGTCGCGCTGCGCCGCCGGGCGCGCCGGGCGTAGGGGCGGAAGCAGGGTCGGAAGCGCCCCCGCCCGCCGGGTCGTCCCACGACGGGGCGGCCCGGACGCGCGTCAGGGCCCCGGGACCCCACGGCGTTTCGTCCGCGGGCGCCGTGCGCGCGGCCGTCCGGGCGTGCGGGCCGACGATGCCGTCGATGCCGACGACGCCGACGACGACGCCGACGTCGCGCGCGCCGAGCCCGGCGGCGCCGACGGCGACGCGCGCCCTGTCGAGACCGGCGGCGCGCCCATCCCGCCCATGGCCGCCGACCCGTCCTTCGAAGACGAAGACGACCGCGCCGCCTCCTCGTCCCGCCGCGCTGGAGGCGGCTGGTTCGGGGCCGTGATCACGCTCGCGGCCCGTCCGGAGGCGCTGGAGCGTGGCGCGGCGGGCGCTCGCGACGCTGCGTTCGCGGCCGGACTTTCGCCGCGCTGTCATCCCTGGGGAGGCGCCCCCGAGCGCCCCGGTCACGTCCGGTAGCCTTCTCTCAGAGGCTCCCCATGCGCATCTCCGCACTCCTCCCCCTCGGTGTCCTCCCCCTGGTCGCCCTCCCGTCGCTCGCCCACGCCGGGACCGTCACGTCGTTCGACGCGGGCGCGCTCGTGGTGCCCATGGATCCCACCTGGCAGGACGACGGCATCCTGGACGCCTACGGCCTCGTCTACGCGATGCTGCGCGCGGGCGTCCAGGTGCACTGGATCGTCGACTCGGGGAAGGTGTACGACGGCTACGACCTCGTCGACGTGCCGACCTACGTGAGCACCGGGTCCTCGGCGGACGCCGCGGCGCGCTCCTTCGCGGGCGGGCCCTTCGTGGTCGACGCCGCGGACGCCGCGGACGCGCAGGTCGTCCTCGACGCCTGGCAGGCCGCCGGGTGGGACGCGGTCGCCTACTACACGACCGCCGCGACGGACATGGAGGTCGCGCGCACCCTGGTCGCGGCGCCGCGCATCGCGGTCTTCGAGACCGGCAACGAGGACATCGCCTGGGGCTACCTCAACGCCGCGGGCATCCCCGACGGCGACGGCGGCACCTGGGACGAGGACTCCGCCGACACCCTCTCCGAGTCCGACGTCGTGGGCGTCCGCGGCAGCGCCGGCGACGGCGCGCTCTTCGACGACGAGGGCAACCCCGCCTACTGCCACCTCGACGCGATGCACTGGGACGACTCCTCCGCCGAGGACGTCGTGATGGAGATGCGCGCGTTCGCGGAGGACCCGGGCACGAGCTCGCTCTTCGAGTGCGAGGCGGGCGACGACATCGAGAACGAGACCTACGGCTCGATGATCTCCTCGGGCATCGCCGAGGTGGAGCTCGACCGCGACGACGCCGTCTACACCGTGGACCATCCGGGCGCCGAGCTCTTGCAGATGGTGGGCGACTGGCACGCCGAGAGCGGCGCCATGCAGGACTTCATGGGCACGCTGGTCACCGGCGCCGCCACCCTCACCGGCGAGGACGACGGCGAGACCGCCTACGTGGTCGCGGGCGCGCGGCTCGACGGCGACGCGTCGAAGGGGAAGGTCGCGATCCTCGGCGGGCACGAGTACGACACGACGGCGCCCTACAGCGACAACGACGGCATCAACGGCGTGCGCGTCTTCCTCAACTCCCTGCTCCTCGCCGACTGCGCCGACCTCTCGCTCGCGGCCGAGCTCGCGCTCGTCGGCTACCCCTCCGCCGTGGACGCCGACGTCACGCTGCTCCTCGACCTCGGCAACGTCGGCGCCGGGCGCGCCCGCAGCACCGTGCTCACGCTGGACGTGCCGGCGGGCCTCACCTACGTGTCCGACGACGCGGGCGGCGCCTGGGACGCCGGCGCCTCCACCGTCACCTGGGACCTCGCCACGCTCGAGAGCGGCGAGACCGAGTACGCCACCGTGGAGTTCACGGCCGCGGCGTCCGGCACCTACCTCTTCGACGCCGAGGCCACCTACTACGTCGAGGCCACCGAGCTCGCCGTGACCTGGTCCGGGCCCGTGGACGTGCTGCTCGACGCCGACGGCGACGGCGTCTCCGACGAGGACGAGGCCGCGGGCGGCACCGACCCCGACGCCGCCGACACCGACGGCGACGGGCTCGACGACGGCGAGGAGGCCGATCTCGGCACCGACCCGCTCGACCCCGACACCGACGACGACGGGCTCT
Organism: uncultured Enterobacteriaceae bacterium; assembly: GCA_964457335.1. GTDB lineage: Bacteria > Myxococcota_A > UBA796 > UBA796 > SXON01 > CAJBVW01. The sequence continues at coordinate 33,478 of CAYWGD010000041.1, forward strand.
CGGACGGCGACGAGGTCGACACGCACGGCACCGACCCGCTCGACCCCGACACGGACGACGGCGGCGTCGACGACGGGACCGAGGTGGTGGACGACGGCACCGACCCCCTCGACGGCAGCGACGACGGCGGCGCGGGCGGGGGCGGCTCCGGCGGCGACGACACGGGCGGCTCCGGCTCCGGCGGCGGCGGCGACACCGGCGGCTCCGGCGGCGGGGGCGGCTCCGGCGGCGACGACACGGGCGCGGGCGGCGGGGGCGGCTCTGGCGGCGACGACACGGGCGCGGGCGGCGGCGGCGGCTCGGGTGGTGACGACACGGGGTCCGGCGGCTCCGGCGACTCGGGCTCCGGCTCGGGTGGGGACGACACGGGCTCCGGCTCCGGCGGGGACTCGGGCTCCGGCGACTCCGGCGACGACGACTCCGCCGGCGACGACTCGGCCAGCCCCGACACCGGCGACACCGCCGACGAGATCGGCCCCGACCTCGACAAGGGCACGAGCGAGTGCGGCTGCGGCACGACGGGCTCCGGACCGGAGGGCGCCGCGATCCTGCTCGGGCTCGCGGTGGCGCTGCGGCGGCGGGCACGTCGGGCGTAGGGTCTCCGTCGGGCGCGCCCCCGCCCGACGGGCTCGTCGGGGCAGGACGGCGCCGACGCGCGGGCGGGGTCGGGTGTCCTGCGGGGTCGCGGCCGAGCCGCTCCGTCGGCCGCCCGGGTGGCGGCCGACCGGCGCGCGCCGAGGTCGGTGGTCCGGCCTTCGGCCCACGCGCCCCCGGCCGCGCGCGCCGCCCTCCGGCCCCCCTCGCGCGGGTCGCGCCGTCCGGCCGCGGCTGGTGGGGTCGGTGGGCGGGAAGTCCCGTCCAAGGTCGGGGGATGCGCCGACACCCTCGGACTTCCGCCGGGAACGGGGATCGGCCCACGGCGCGACGACACGGCCCGTTCGATACGCGCGTGAGGCGACCGGAAGGCGGCCGCGCCCCGCGCGGCCGGTCCCGGGCCGCGGTCCCCCGCGGCCCGGGACCGAGCGGCCCCGCCGCGAAGCCTGGAGGGCGCCGACCGCCCGGGCGTCCTCGCCCGGGCGGGCACGCCCAACCCGCTCACTCCCCCGCGAGCTCCCGCTCGATCACCGCTACGAGCGCGTCGTGCTCGTACTCGTTGGCGTAGTACTCGATGACGCCGTCGGTGCCGATCACCCACTCCTGGGGGTAGGCGCCCGTCGGGAAGGCCATCGTCTGCTGGTAGAGCGCGGTCACGCTGCCGTCGGCGTCGATCAGCACGGGGAGCTCGATCGCGAAGGCCTCCGCCCAGTCGCGGACGGCCCCCTCGCTCTCGCGCGACGCGATGGCCCACACCACGAGCCCGTCGTCCGTGTACTCCGCGGCCACGTTCGCCTGGATGTCCGAGACCTCGGACGGACAGACGGGTCACCAGGTGGCGAAGTACGCCAGGAGCACGGGGTTGCCGAGCTGCTCGGAGAGGCGGTGCACGTTCCCGTCGAGGTCGGTGAGCGCGAAGTCGGGCGCGGGGACGCCGGCCGGGGGCTCGGCCGACGCGCGCACGTCCAGGGTGCGCGTGGGCTCGTCGGGATCGTCGGTGGCGAGGCACACCGTGGTGTCGCCGGTCACGCCGGTGAGGCGCAGGGTCGCCGTCTCGCCGGGCGCGATCGTGGCGGCCGAGACGGCCAGCGCCACGCCGGGGTCGGCCACCGTGGCGCCGTGCAGCACGAGCGGGCCGGAGCCGCGGTTGGTGAGCGTGGCGGTGACGGTCGACGCCGAGTACCGGAGCGTGTCCGACGCCAGGTCCAACGCGCCCGCGTCGATCCCCGGCAAGAGCTGCCAGGCCTCGAAGAGGTTCCAGTCCCCCACGACGCCGCGGCTCCCCTCCGCGTCGACCGCGAGCGCGAACTGCTCGGTGCGGTCGCGCTGGATCGGCGTCGGCGCACCGTCCCCGAGGGCGAACACCCCGACGCCCTCGTGGTCCGCGACCCACAAGCGGCCGTCCGCCACGTCCGTCATCACCGCGGAGCCGCCCGTGCCGACGGTGTGCAGCAGCGCCGGGGCCGCGCGGTCGCTCGCGTCGAGGACGACCACGCCGTCGCCGCCGGCCGCCACGTAGAGCCGGTCCGCGTCGTAGCGGGCGTGCAGCGCGGCCCCGCCGACGGAGACCGGCGCGCCGACCACGGGCGCGTCGGGGTCGCGGATGTCGACGGGCACGACCCCGAGCGCGTTGTCGGCGGCGTAGAGCCAGCCGTCGCCGGTGGAGGCGAGCTCCCACGGCGCCGAGAGCCCCGCGGCGCGCGCTCGCTCGGCCGGCGCGGCGGGGTCGGACACGTCGTAGGCCCGCACGCCCTCGCCGCGCACGGTCACCCACAGCCGCTCGCCCACCCACGCGAGCCCCTCCATCCCCTCCCCCTCGATGAGGCCCACCTGGGTGGGGGCCGCGGGGTCGGACACGTCCCAGAGGAGCACGCCCTCCTCGCGCTGGCTGGTCGCGACGAGCCCGGCCTGGAGCGGCTCGACGCGGTGGAGCTTGCCGCGGCCGGGGTCCCACGGGCCCGCGAGCTTCACCGGGGCGGCGGGGTCGGCGACGTCGAAGACGAGGAGCCCGCCCATCCCGACGACGTAGGCGAGGTGGCCGTCCAGGTGCACGTCGAGCGCTTCGAGGAAGCCGGAGGGCCCCGCCTGCGTGACGCGCACCTGCCCCTCGAGCACGAGCGGGTCGGCCGGCAGCGACGCGGGCGGCTCGCAAGTGGCGGGGAGCGCGAGCCACTCCGCGCCGGTGTCCGCGGTGTCACCAACGTCGGCCGTGTGATCGGCACCCCCCGCGTCGGGGGGCTTCGCGGTGGGATCGACACACGCGAGGAGGAGCCAGGGCATCGCGGGTGCAGTGTGCCCGCTCGGGCCGCGTCAGGGCAAGCCGGGCGGCCACTCGCCGTGGGCGGCGAGCTCGTTCCGCGTGATCACCAGCGGCGGCTCGAAGTCGTCGGGTGGCGTCCACAGGATCGGGGGCGGCTCGCCGCGGACGCCCGGCTGATGCCGCCGATCCACCAGGGGCACCCCGTCCCCCTCGGTCGCCACCGACCGGATCTCCTCGTCCCCGTCGAGCGCGAGCCGCACGGTCCGGCGCCAGGGCACGTCGCGGAGCGCCACGGCCCCGTCCCAGTCCATGATCACCAGGAACCCGTGGGCGATCTCGAAGAACCACCAGTCGTTCCCTTCGACCTCGCTGTCGCTCACCGCGAGCACGCGGGCGACCTGGAAGCGCAGCTCCTGGACCGAGGCGGCCATCTCCGCGGTCTCCGCGTCGAACGCCTCGAGTCGCTCGCGGCGCATCCGCGCGCCGCGGACCGCGCCGGCCACCGCGATGCCGGCGAGCACGAGCCAGAACGCGCCCACGGCCACCCGGAGGAGCGCCGCATCGCGCTCGAACGGGAGGAAGAGCGCCGCGGGGACGAGCACCACCGTCGCGACGACGCCGAACATCCCCGCTTCCCGCGCGCCCGTGAGGTGATGCGCCAAGCCCTCGCGCGCGAGGGCCCGCTCCGCCTCGATCGCCGCGCGCTCGTCGGCCGTCGTCGGGCGAGCTTCGACCTGGATGCCGTAGCGCTGGAGTCGTTGGAGCGTCACGTCGGGCCGGCGCTTCAGAAGACCATGTAAACGAACGGCGCGACGTAGTGGACACTCTGCAGGAACAGCAGGAGCGCGGCCGCGCCGAGCAGGATGACGACGACCGGCAACATCCACCAGCGCCCGCCGCGCCACAGGAGCGCGAGCAGCTCGCCGGCGGTGCCGAGGCGGAGCAGCGTGCGCTCGAGGCGGCCGGGGGTGTAGGGCGTCTGGTCGGACATGGCGGGGCGAGCTTACGCCGAAGCGGGGCCCCGCGTCAGCGGGCGGCGGCCCCGCGCGGGGCGTCCGGGGCGTCGGAGGCCTCCCCGGCGAGGAGCGACGCGACGACCGGCGCGAGGACGTCGGCGAGGCGCCCGCTGCCCTGGCGGGAGAGGTGGTTGCGGTCGAGGAGCAGGCCCTCGCCGGCATACGGCGCGAGCGCGGCGCGCACGTCCACGTGGTGGACGCCGGGGAGCTCCTCGGCCAGCCGGGCCTGCAGCGCCCCGTAGGTGGCCATCTCCGCGGCGCGGTCCGGGGTCGTGTACTCGGGGAGGAGCAGGAGCCGGGCGCCCGCCGCGCGGGTGGCGGCCGCGACGCGGCGGAGGTTGACCTCGGCGTCGGGGAGCGGCACGTCGGGGACGACGGGCGCGTCGAGGTCCACGGCGGGACGCCCGAGGAGCCCGAGGCCGGTGAGCAGGCGGGAGCGGCGGGCGAGCGCGTCGAGGCCGCGCGCGGCGGTGCTCCGCTCGGCCTCCAGGGCCTCGCGCTGCGCGCGGGTGAGCGTGTGCTCGCTCGTGAGCAGGTCGTTGACGCCGACGTAGAGGACGACGAGGCGCGGGTGGTGCGCGGCCAGGAGCGCGTCGATGGAGCGGGAGACGGTGAAGCTGTCGCGGCCGCCGTCGCCGTTGTTGAGCGTCCGGAGCGCCCGACCCGACGCGCAGAGGCGCGCGTGCACCTGGGCCGGGAAGAAGGCCGTGGGGTCCCCCGCGAACTGGTAGGCGCCGCCGGTGGACGAGCCGCCCGCGAAGAGCACGGCGTCGCGGTCGCCGGCGCCGCAGGCGCCCTCCCAGAAGGGCCGCGGGTCGCGCCAGGAGGCCTCGCCGTCGAGCCGCGCCGCGTCCCAGGCGAGGTCGAGCCAGCAGGAGCGGGCGGCCAGCTCCGCCGCGGGCAGGACCGCGAGCGCCGACAGGAACAGCGCGTCGGCGGCGGCCCGGGGCGCGCGGCGGAGGAGCGCGCCGGCGCCGGCGGCCAGCACCACGAGGCGCCACGCGAGCGCGGGGAGGAGCCCCACGCCGAAGCCGAGCGCGGCGACGGCCACGTGCGCCGGCAGGTCGCGGAGGAGGAGCCCGAGCGGGTCGACGCGGGCGGCGCGCGCGAAGGCGAGCGGCGCGAGCAGGAAGGCGACGCCGACCGGGAGGAGGAGCCAGCCGGCGCCGGCGAGATCGCGGCTCGCGAGCGCCGCCGCCGGGAGCGCCGCGAGGAGCCAGGGGACGAACGCCCGGCGGTCCCCGCCCGGGCCCGGCATCACGCGCGCGGTCGCCGCGAGGGCCAACACGAGCAGCGGGAGGAGCGAGGCCGCGAGCAGGAGCCGCGCGAGCTCCCACGGCGTCGCCCGCACGAGGTAGAGGCGCTCGACGAGCCCGAGCCAGGCCCCCGTGGGCGCGAAGCACACGAGCAGCGGGAGCGCGGCGGCGAGCACGCCGGGGAGGCCCACCGCGGCCGCCGCGGCGCCGGCGACCGCGCCGAGCACCGCCCCGGGGAGGACGGGCGCGCGTGACGGCCACGTGGCCGCCGGGTCCTCGTCGAGGAAGGCGGCGCCGTCGGCGTCCACGAGGGTGAGGCGACGGACGCGCACCGGCTCCGCGGCCGCGGAGAGCTCGACGCCGGGCGCGCGCGCCGGGCCGAGCGAGACCTCGCCGACGCGCGCCGCGCCGTCCGCGACGCGGACCACGACGGGGCCCTCGTGCGGCCGCCAGTCGCCGGGCGGGACGCGCACGGCGCCGGGCGCCACGAGCAGGTGCACCAGCCGCCCGTCCTCGTGCAGGCGCAGCGACAGGGGGCCGCTGTCGGGCGCGAGCTCGACGCGCACCTCCGCGAGCGGGCGCGGATCGCGCTGCGCGACGACATCGGCGCGGGAGAAGACGTGGGGGACGAGCTCCAGCACGTCGCCGACCACGCCGGTGCCGCGGCCGCGCTGGTCGACGACGGCGGCGTCGCGGCCGGGGGTGAGCACGTTCCAGCGGGCGGGGTCGAGCGGGACGGGCGGCACGAACGCGCCCCCGCGCGCGAGGCCGAGCCACCCGCCGAGGAGCGCGCCCCCGAGCGCGCCGGCCGCGACCGCGAGGCGCCGCGGCGCCCGGGCCGGCGGGGCGCGCCTCATCCCCCGCCCACCCGGAAGTCGTAGCCCGTCCTCCGGAGCTCCTCGACGTAGGCGGGATCGAGCTCGAGCTGCCGCGCCTGTCCGGCGCGGGCGGCGCGGAAGGCGTCCCAGCGGCCGAGCAGCTCCTTCACCACGTCGGGGTGCGCGCGGGCGACGTTGGTGGCCTGGGCGGGATCGGCGTCGAGGTCGTAGAGGCAGGTGCCGGGCTCGCCCGGGCCGCGCGCGGGCTCCCCGCCGTTGCAGCCGCGGTCCTGGCGCAAGAGCGCCCACGGGGGCGCGATCACGGCGCCGCGCGGCACGCCGCCCTCCCGCCACGCGACCCCGCCCTCGACGAGCGTGGTGCCGCGCACGCCGGTCTCGCCGTCCAAGAGCGGCAGGAGCGACGTGCCGTCGATGTTCGCGGGGGGGACGGCGCCCACGAGCGCGAGGAGCGTGGGCGCGAGGTCCACGTGGCTCACCAGCGCGTCGACGGCCGCGGGGTCCACGCCGGGCACGGAGAGCACGAGCGGCACGCGGGTGACGGAGTCCCAGTAGGCGTCGCCGTGGAGGAGCTCGCCGTGGTCGTTCAGCGACTCGCCGTGGTCGGCCACGAGCGCGACGACGGTGGGGCGGCCGCGCTTCGCCACCGCGTCGAGGACCACGCCCACGTCGAGGTCCATGCGGGCGACGGACGCCGCGTACGCCGCGCGCCACGCCGCGTCCCCGTCGGCGCCGGCCGCGCGCATCAGGGCCTGGAGCGGGTCCTCGCCGGGGAGCGCGACGACGCCGCGCTGGGCGGTGCCGCCGGCGGTGCCCGGGAGCGGGCCCGCGGCGGTGGCGTTCGTCCCTGCCTCCCAGAGGCCCTGGAGCACGCCCGTCGGGTCGGTCCCGGGCGCGGGCGGCTCGAGCACGAAGGGGAAGTGCGCCGTCCGGGTGTGGAACATCGCGAAGACGGGCTTGTCGGCGGGCTGCTCGGCGAGCCAGGCGGCCACGGGCCTGGCCGAGTCGCCGCCGGGGCCGACCGGGCCGCCGGCGGAGCGCCCGTCGGGCGTGTCGCGCGGCGGCGGGACGATCTCCATGCGCGCGAAGCCGCGCTGGAGCCCGTAGTCGGGGCGGAAGCCCGACGGCGCGTCGATGGTGAAGGCCGCGGTGGCGTAGCCGTAGTGGCCGAGCACCTCGGGGAGCGTCGGGATGTCCGCCACGAGGCCCTTGTCCCAGCCGGTGACGCCGGTGGAGCTGCCGAAGCGCCCGGTGAGGAGGGCGGTGAGGCCCGCGAGCGTGAAGTTCGACGCGGCGTAGGCGCGCGTGAAGCGCACGCCGGACGCGGCCAGCGCGTCGATGCGCGGCGTGAGGCCGGGGTACACGCCGTAAGCGCCGACGTGGTCCTGGCGGAGCGAGCACACGGTGATCAAGACGACGTCGCAGCCCTCGCAGCGCGCGGCGGCGTCGGGGGCGCGGTCGCCCGGCGCCGGATCGTCGCTCGTCCAGACCAGCGCGCCGGAGCGCGGGGGTTGGGGGGCCGCGGCGGCGGTGGGGGGTGTGGGAGAGGTCGGAGCCGGCACATTGGCACCGTCGCCGTCGAGCTCGCGCACCACGCCGAACGCGACGAGCCCGAGGCCCACGAGGACGCCGGCGGCGAGGGCGTAGGGCTCCCAGCGGGTGGTCACCGGGAGACCCTCTGGAGTGCCACGAGACCCGCCACCACCAGGGGGGGCGTTGCGGGGGGCCCTCCCCCCGCCCCAAGAAGAAGAACCCCCTCGATCACGCCGATGTGCCCTTCACGTCGACCCGCTTCCGCCAGTCCCCCCAGAAGGGCCCGACGCCCTCGTACGGGTCGGCGCCCTCGGGCAGGCCCAGGTGGGCGCGGATCCAGCGGCGGCCGCTCGCCCGGTGGGCGTGGTAGGCGTAGTGCTCGGGGCGGTAGCGGCGGTCGGCGCCGACGGGGCACGCGAGGCGGGAGGCGCAGGAGCGCTCGCAGCGGTCGTCGTCCTGGTGGAAGCGGACGCAGCGGTCGACGGCCCAGCGCCCGTCCACGAAGGCGTCGCCGGGGCAGGCCGCGAGGCAGGGGGCCGGGCAGGCGGCGCAGGGGTCGACGGCGGCGGGGGCGCTCGTCGGGAGGTCGGCGGCGAGGAAGCAGGCGGCGCGCAGGCCGATCCAGGTGCCCCAGGTCGGGTCGATGAGGAGCCCGAGGCGGCTCTGCACGCCCAGGCCGGCGAGCCCGGCGAGGAGCCGGAAGTCGATGTGGAGGTCGACGTTGGCGGCCGACCAGAACCAGCGGCGGGGCACGTCCCCGAGGAGGGGGTCGGCGCTCGTGACGAGGCGGCGCACGTAGGCGTCCAGCGGGTCGGACTCCTCCGTCAGGCCGCGCGGATCGCGCCGGAGATCGGCCAGGAAGCTGTCCCAGAGCGCGCTGCCGCCGTTGCCGAACACGACGATCGAGCGGGCGCCGGGCAGGAGCGCGTCGGTGCGGCGCGCGGGCGCCATCTGCGCGTCCCAGGCGGACGCGGAGGCCACCCCGGAGAGGTCGAGGCCGGCGGCGGCGAGGCGGGTCGTGAGCGCGTGGACGTCCATGGGGAGGGAGCGTAGCCGTTCGCCGTTCCGGGCAATAGACCCGGCCTGCACATGGCGAACGACCCCCTCTTCATCCTCGGGACCGAGCGCTCGGGGTCGAACCTGCTCAGGCTGATCCTGAACAGCCACTCGCGCATCGCCGTCCCGCACCCGCCCCACATCGTGCGCTACTTCGCCCCGCTGGAGCCGCTCTACGGCGACCTCGCGCGCGACGAGGCCTTCCGCGCGCTGGTCGGCGACATCGTGCGGCTGCTCGACACCCACATCTACCAGTGGGACGTACCGATCGACGTCGACGCGGTGGCGCGCGACGCCCGGCCGCGCAACGCCTTCGGCGTGTACGTGGCGCTCTACGACCAGTACCGGGCCCACCAGGGCAAGGCGCGCTGGGGCTGCAAGAGCACGTTCATGATCGACCACGTGCCGGAGATCCGGGCGCGCTTCCCCGACGCGCGGCTCCTGCTGCTCGTGCGGGACCCGCGGGACGTGGCCGTGTCGTCGCGCAAGTCGGTGTTCAGCACGTTCCACCCCTACTACACCGCGGGCTTGTGGCGGGATCAGCAGGCGGTCGGCATCCGCTGGCTCGACGAGCTCCCCCCGGAGCAGATCCGGCTCGTGCACTACGAGCGGCTCGTGGGCGACCCCGAAGGCTCGGTGCGGGCGATCTGCGAGTTCCTCGGCGAGGCGTTCGAGCCCGGCATGCTGCGCTTCTTCGAGACGGACGAGGCGCGCAAGTCGGCGAGCCTGTCGGAGTCCTGGCAGAACACGGGGCGGCCGGTGTCGCAGGCGTCGGTGGAGCAGTGGCGGAAGGGGCTCACCGAGCGGGAGCGGCTCGTCATCGAGATCGTGGCGCGGCGGGAGATGGAGCGGCTCGGGTACACCCCGGTCGCGAGCCCCGCCGAGCTGGACGCGGCGCGCATCGGCGCGGTCGAGCGCGCCGGGTACTGGCTCTCCGAGCACGTCAACTCGCTCCGCGTGGAGCTCCGGAGCTTCCGGAAGGACCGGAACGTGTGGCGCCGCTGGGCGCGGGCGTGGACACTCGCGGGGCTTCGCGCGCGCCTGCGCGTCACGACGTTGCTGCATGCGGCCTGAGCTCGAGGTGGTGCGCGCCCGGCTGGCGCGGCTCCGGGCCGAGCCCGGCTACGGCGTGGGCGTGGACCGCTTCCGCGAGCGCGTGCGCTCGGTGGTGGTGATCGGGTCGAGCTCGCGCGGCGGGTCGAGCATCTTCGCGGAGATCCTGCGCCGGACGCCGCAGCTCCTGCACTTCCGGGCGGAGATCAACCCCTTCTTCGTGCTCCACGACCGCGGCTACCCGGAGAGCGGCAGCGGCTGCGACGCGCTCGGGGACGACGAGGGCGATCTGGACGCGCTGTCCGCGGAGCTCGCCGACGACTGCGGCACCGCCGAGGACGGGCTCCCGGACGCGGCGAGCGAAGATCGCTTCGCGGTGGAGCTGGCCGTGCGCCTGACGATGCAGTGGCCGCAGCTCGCCATCGAGCTCGCGGACGTGCGCGCGGCGCTCGCGGACACCCTGGCGACGCTCCGGGACGAGCACGGCTGGGCGGTCGGCGCCTTCCCCGACGCGCAGCTGTTCCACGCGCTCTTCCTCGCCCGCCTGCGCCGCGGCTACCCGACGATCAACCCCTACTACTACGACCTCTCCCGCGCCCTCGTGGCCCGCTTCGACCCGGCCGCGACCCTGCCCGAGGGTCCGCCGTCGCCCTGGCTCGTGGAGGAGCCGCCGTTCGTGTGCATCGCGCCGTGGCGGCGCGCGGACGCGGACGCGCTCGCGAAGAAGCCGCTCGTCGTGAAGACGCCCTCGAACGCCTACCGCCTCCCCTTCCTGCGGCGCCTCTTCCCCAACGCGGAGCTCCGCGTGCTCCACCTCACGCGCAACGTCGCGGCGAGCGTGAACGGGCTCTACGACGGCTGGCGCTTCCCCGGCTTCTGGTCCCACGCCGTGCACCGGCCGCTCGCGATCCGCGGCTACTCGGACGTGTTCCCCGCGTGGGGCGCGAGCTGGTGGAAGTTCGACCTCGCGCCCGGCTGGGAGGCCTGGACGGAGTGCGGGCTCGCCGAGGTGTGCGCCTTCCAGTGGCGGGCGGCGCACGGGGCCATCCTCGACTGGCTCGACGCGGATCCCGACAGGCGGGACGCCTCCCTGCGCCTGCGCTTCGAGGACGTGGTGGGGCCGCGCGCGCGCCAGGAGGACGTGTACGCCACGCTCACCCGCTGGCTCGACATCGGGCTCGACGGGCCGCTCCAGGGCGCGCTCGAGGGGGCGCTCCCCACCGTCATGGCGACCGAGACCCCGCGCCGCCGCCGCTGGTTCGAGCGCGCGGAGATGCTCTCGCCGATCCTCGCGGATCCCGCGTCCCTCTCCCTCATGGAGCGCCTCGGCTATGCCCCCGACCCCGACAGCTGGACCTGACCTCCCCTCCACGCTCGGCGGCGCGGGCTGGGAGCCGCGCGATCGGCGCCACGCCGACGAGATCGGCACGGTGTGGGCCGGGTACGCGGTGCGCTCCCACACCGCCCCGCTCCGCGACGTGCTGCTCGCGCAGCCGGGCGAGGAGCAGCTCTACCCCGAGGACCCCGCCGCCTGGCTGATGCTGGAGCGCCCGGACCTGCCCCGGCTCCTCGACCAGGCCGCCGCCCTCGCGGACTTCTACCGCTCGCAGGGCGTGACCCCGCACCTCGTCCGCCCCGCGCGCCCGCGGCCGAACCACCTCTTCCAGTGCGACCTCTTCTTCATGACGCCCGAGGGGGCGATCCTCGCGCGGATGGCCGCCCGGCAGCGCGCCGGCGAGGAGCGCGGGACCGCGGAGGCCCTCGCGAAGCTCGGGGTGCCGATCCTGCTCACGCCCCGCGGCGAGGCGCTGTTCGAGGGCGCGGACGCCATGTGGCTCGACGCCGAGACCGTGCTGATCGGGGTGGGCAAGCGCACGAACGAGGCGGCGGTGGCGCAGATCGCCCCCGTGCTCGCGGACATGGGCGTGCGCGTCGTGACCGCCGCGATCGGCGGGGGCGTCCAGCACCTGCTCGGCGTGGTGAACCCGCTGCGGCCCGGCCTCGCCGCGGTGCTGGCGGCCCACGTGACGCCCTCCCTGCGCGCGGCGCTCTCGGGCTGGGACCTCCTCGAGCTCGCGAGCGACGAGGAGACCGAGGACCGCCGCGCCATGAACTTCGTCCCGCTGCGCCCCGGCGCCATCGTGATGCCGGCGCGCTGCCCACGCACCCGCGCCCGCTACGAGGCCCACGGCGTGGAGTGCCACGAGGTCGATGTCTCCGAGTACATCAAGGCCGCCGGCGCGCTCGGCTGCCTGACCGGGATCCTGAGCCGGGGCTGACCCCCAGGAGCGCGGCGGGGCGAAACGGGGCCTCGACGAAGCGCCCCAGAGACCTACCTCTTGCGGGAGGGGTGCTCATGCCTACGAAGACGATGGACCGGCCGGCCGGTGGGAAGACCGAGGCGAAGCCCGCGAAGCCGGCCGCCGCGAAGGCGGGGAAGGCCAAGGCGGGAGAAGAAGGCGGGAAGGTGCGCGGTGGGCTCGCCCAGACCGTGACCCCCGACAAGGATCTCGCCGCCGTGATCGGCCCGGAGCCCGGCACGCGCGCCGACATCACCCGGCGCATCTGGGAGTACGTCCGGAACAACAAGCTCCAGGACGCGAAGGACCGCCGGGTCATCAAGGCGGACGCGAAGCTCAAGCCCGTGTTCGGCGGGAAGGAGAGCGTCACGATGTTCGAGATGACGAAGCTCGTGAACCAGCACGTCCACTGATCCGCCGCGGAGATGCGGGGCCTCCGCTCGATCGCGCGCGTCGTCGGGAGCGTCCTCGCCATCGTCGTGGTGGCGGGCACCGCGCTCCCCTTCGTGGACGCGACGGCGTGGTGGGTGCGCATCTTCGACTTCCCGCGGCTCCAGCTCGCGATCCTCGGGCTGTTCACGCTCGCCCTGCTCGTCCTGGGCTTCGGGCGCCGCGCGGCCTTTGGCGCCGCGGTCGTGCTGGCTGCGCTCGTGCTGGCCGCGGTCGCGTGGCAGGCCGTGGCCATCTGGCCGTTCACGCCCTTCGCCGTGCCCGAGGTGCGGGGCCCCGAGCGCCCGGGCGCGCCCCGGCTCTCCGTGCTCATCGCGAACGTGCTCCAGGACAACCGTGACGCCGCCGCGCTCCTGGAGGTGGTCGCCCGCGAGGAGCCCGACCTCGTCCTCGCGATGGAGACCGACCAGTGGTGGGCCGACGCGCTCGCGCCGCTCCACGCGACGTACCCGCACCGCCTCTCGGCGCCGCTCCCGAACACCTACGGGATGATCCTGTACTCGCGCCTGCCCCTCGAGGACGGGAAGGTGAGCTGGCTCGTCGAGTCCGACGTGCCCTCGGTGCACGCGACGCTCCCCCTCGGGGACCGCCGGGTCCGCTTCCACGGCGTCCACCCGAAGCCGCCGGTGCCCGGCGAGTCGAGCGCGCCCCGGGACGCCGAGCTGGTGGTGATCGGGCGGACCGTGCGCGCCGAGGGGCTCCCCGCCGTGGTGGCCGGCGACCTGAACGACGTCGCCTGGTCCGCCACCACGAAGCTCTTCCGCGAGGTGAGCGGCACGCTCGATCCGCGCATCGGGCGCGGGCTCTACCCGAGCTTCCCCGTGGCGCTCCCGGGGCTCCGCTACCCGCTCGACCACGTGTTCCACACCCCCGAATTCCGCCTCGTGGAGCTGACGCTCCTGCCGGACGTGGGCTCCGACCACTTCCCCGTGCTCGTCGAGCTGAGCCTGGAGCCGTCCGGCGCGGTGGAGCAGCCCCGGCCCGAGCCCGAGCCGGAGGACCGGGAGGAGGCGGAGGAGGCCATCGAGGAGGAGCGGAAGGAGGACGTCGAGGAGGGCGAGCGGCCTACGCCACGTCGATGACGATCTTCCCGGTCGCCCGGCCGCTCTTCGAGCGCTCCCAGGCGTCGGTGAGCCGGTCGAGCGGGTGGTGGCCGTCCACCACGACCCGGAGCTTCCCGGCCGCGTAGAGCCCGTCGAGGACGCGCAGATCGGGGGCGTTGGTCTTCAGCATCACCGGGGCGACGCGCCTGGGGGAGACGGCGTTGAGCAGCGAGCGGGCGATCGCCCCGGGCCCGGGGGTGGTCGTCGCGTAGCGGCCGCGCGCCGAGGTGCGCGGGAGCCAGGTGGCGTAGTCGGTGCCGACACAGTCGAGGACCACGTCCCAGGGGCCGCGCCCGTCCCAGGCGCCGGGCTGGGTGTAGTCGATCACGTCGTCCGCGCCGAGCTCGCGGACGAGCGCCACGTTGCGCGTGCTGCACACGCCGGTCACCCGCGCGCCCGCCGCGCGGGCGATCTGCAGGCCGAGGTGCCCCACGCCGCCGGAGGCGCCCACCACGAGGACCGACTCGCGCGCGCCCTCGAGCGGCAGGCCCGCGCCGTCCCGCAGGGCCTGGAGCGCGGTGATCCCGGCGAGCGGGAGGGCGGCGGCGTCCGCGAGGTTCATCCCGTCGGGCACCCGCGTCGCCACGTCGACGCCCACACGCGCGAGCTCGGCGCAGGCCCCGCCCGCGAGCCCCGCGATGCGCGCGTGCACCCGGTCGCCGACCGAGAAGCCGCCCACGCCGGCGCCGAGCGCGACCACCTCGCCGGCGACGTCGTAGCCGGGCACCACCGGGAACTTCGCCGGCATGAGCAGCCGGTACGCGCCGCTGTGGACCTTCCAGTCCACGGGGTTCACGCTCGCGTGGCGGACGCGCACGAGGAGCTGGCCGGCCCCGGGCGTCGGGTCCGGGAGCTCGGCGGGTTCGAGGGGGCCGCCGTAGCGGCGGTAGACCATGGCGCGCATCGCGACTCCGAGGGGCGCGCAGGCTACCAGACGCGCGGGCGGCTCACCCAGCGCAGACGGCGTCCTCGGCGGGCGGCCCGGACTCGCAGCCCTCGCAGTCCGTCCCGGCGACGGGCACGAGCGGGCCGGACCGGCTCTCGAGCGCCGTGAGCTGGTCCATATGGAGGTCGAGGCAGTACGGCTCGCCATCGGCCGGGCAGGCGGTGCACAGGGCGCCGAAGGAGACGGCGAGGTCGCAGATCGCGCCCTCGTCGCCGCTGTCGTCGAGGAGCGGGGAGAGCGGGCGCGTGTCGAAGATCGCCCGCAGGCTGGCCCCGCCGAAGTACGAGCCGTCCGGCGCGAAGGTCCCGGCGATCTGGATCTGCTCTACCGGGATCGGGTAGCCCGCGACGCCCAGGGTGACGTCGGCGGGCCCGAGCTCGACGTAGGGCTGCTCCACGAACGACGCGGCGGGCAGCTCGCTCGTCGGCACGCAGTAGTCCTGCTCGGGGGGGAACGTGTCCTCCGCGGAGACGGCGAGCATCGCGCGGAGCGTGCCTCCGCTCACCTCGGTCACCCCGAGGAGCAGCGACTGCGTGAAGTACGAGGTCAGCACGGAGCCGATCCCCTCCGGCTCCAGGATCCGCCCGTCGGCGATCTCGATCGTGTAGGTGCGCCCGACGAGGGACGCGGGGTCGGCGAGCGGCGTGCCCAGCGCGGAGGTCTGGAACTCGAGGTCCACCGCGCCGTCGCAGAAGTGGAGCGTGACGACGTAGTCGGTGGACGGGGCGAGGGGCGCGTCGGGCGTGAACACGACGGTCTCGAACCCGTCCGTGAAGGTGGTGGTGCCGGGGACGTCGGCCGTCACGAACACGGTGGGATCGGGGTCCGAGAGGTGGAACTCGATGGGGGCGCGGTAGTCGGCGTCGAGCGCGCGCTGGGTCGGGACCGTGGACTCGAGGATCAGCTCGCAGTCGGTGTCGGTGTCGGTGTCGGTGTCGGTGTCGGTGTCGGTGTCGGTGTCAGTGTCGGCGTCGCCGCCCTCCCGGCACGCCGCCACGCCCCAACACTTCGACTCGTCGCAGTCGAGCGTCCCGTCCTCGTCGTCGTCCTCGCCGTTCGAGCACTCGGCGGGGTCGTCCCCCTCGGTGAAGTCGTCGGACACGGGGGCCGCGCAGGCGAGCAGGAAGAGCAGCATGGGGATCCGGGGCGCGCCCGCATGGTAGCCGGCCCGCGCGCGCGACGAGCGCTCGTTTCGCGGCTCACAACCCGATGCGCCAGACCCCCTCGTCGAACACGGTCACGTAGGCGACCGTGCCGTCGGCGGAGATCGCCACCTGCGCGAGCGTCGTCGTCGTGTTCCGGGCGATCCCCTCGTCGTGCTCGGCCCAGGTCAGGCCGGCGTCCACGCTCTTCCAGAGGGTGCCGTCCATGTCGAGCGCGAGGCCCACGTCGCCGCCGAAGCCGAGCGCGAGGACCTCTCCCGTGGGGCCGGGCGCCTGCGTCCAGGTGACGCCCTGGTCGGTCGAGCCCCAGATCCCCATCCCCGTGGCCGCGAACACCGCGTCGTCCGTCGCGGCGAGCGCGGCGATGTCGGCGACGTCGAGCGCCTGCGCCCAGCTCGCGCCGTCGTCGGCCGAGCGCCACAAGCCGACGCCGCTGCCCGTGCGGTGCGACACGTCGCCCGCCTTGTAGGTGCCGAGCAGCACGACGTCGGGCGCGCCGGGCCAGCGGAGGAGCGCGTGCGCGGAGGCCTCCGACGTGGGGAGCCCGGCGGAGCTGTCGGACCAGGTCTCCCCGCCGTCCTCGCTGCGGTACACGCGCATGGTCGTGTCGGCCCACTCGCCGCTGCCGACGCTCCCGACGAGCAGGGTGTCGGCGTCCGGGTGGGTGGCGAAGCCGTGGAAGTGGTAGCGCCGCCACACCTCCTCCCAGCTGCCGCCCGCGTCGTCGCTGCGCAGGAGCCGGTCGTCCGACACCGCCCAGAGCCGCTCGGCGTCCCAGGTGAGCCCCATGACGTAGTGGAAGAAGGTGTGGACCGGGGTCCAGCTGGCGCCGTAGTCCTCGGACACGAACAGCCCGCCGCCGCACCGGCTCCCGGCGTACACCCGCGCGGGGCAGGCCGGATCGGTCAGCACGACCGACACCCCGCGGTCCTCGAGCCCGGACGAGGCGTCGGTCCAGGTGGCGCCGCGGTCGGCGGTCACGGCCACGCCGTGGTGGTCCGCGACGAGCAGGCGCCCGTCGTCGAGGATCGCGGCCCCGGCCGGCATGGAGATGGCGTGCGGCGCGGTGGTGAAGGTCGCGCCGGCGTCCTCCGACACGTACACGTCCGCGCTCCCGACGAGCGCCAGCCAGCCGCCGTCGGTCGCCCAGGCGCCGGTGAGCACGTCCCCGCCGAGGTCGCGGAGCGTCCACGTGCCGCCCTCGTCGGTGGACTCGTACAGGCCGTCGGGGCCGCCGACGAGGACGTGCGCGGGGTCGCGCGGGTCGCGCAGGAGCGAGGTGCCGCCCAGCGGGGTGTCGAGGGTGCGCGTCCAGGTGTGCATCCCGTCGTCGGAGACGGCCACGCCGAAGCCGTCCCCGAACACGACGCGCCCGCCCTCGTCGACCTCCGGCAGGAGCCGCCAGCCCCACACCTGGAAGGGGTCGTCGACGACCGGCGGCTCGTGGATCGGCGCGTAGCCGACGCTCGCCCAGGTCTCCCCGTCGTCCTCCGAGACCGACGCGGCCCCGCTCTCCTGCACGGCGAGCACCCGGTCGGGGGCCCAGGGCGTGACCGCCAGCGCCCACACCTCGTCCACCATCGCGCCGGGGACCATCGCGCCGAGGGACAGGGCCTGCCAGGTGAGCCCGCCGTCGCGCGTGCGCTCCACCGCGCCGCCGGCGGACCGGAAGGCGTGGTCGGGGTCGCCCGGGCGGAGCGCGATCTCCGAGACGGTGTGCGTGATGCCGAGGACCAGGTCGTCCCACGCGAGGTCGTCCCCCGCGCGCCAGACGCCCGTGCTGTGCGACGCGACCCAGATCGGCGCGGCGCCGTCGGTCGCGAAGGTGTGCAGGCCGGTGGCGGGGAGCGGGCCGGCCTGCGACCACACGTCCGTCGGGAGCGCCGGGGCCTCGAGCTCCGGGCACGCCGCGACCGGGGCGGTGTCCGGCCCGGTGTCGGGCTCGGGCTCCGGCTTCGCGTCCGTCGGCGACTGGCAGGCGAGCAGGAGCAGGAGCGCCATCCACCGGATGGTACCGCGTTCAGAGGCCGCGGGGCAGCGGCCGGTCCGGCACGGGCGGCCGGAGCGTGAGCACGCAGCGCCCGTCCACACACTCCGCGCGGAGCTCCTCGGGCGGCCGGCACGCGGCCTCCGAGCACTCCCCGCACGCGCGCTTCTCGTCGGCGAGCAGGCGCGCCACGGCCACGAACTCCTCCTGGTCGGCCTCCGCGGAGAGCGCGCCGGCGCACTGGAACGCCGCCACGCAGCTGTCCGGCCCGACGAGCTGCTCGAACGACACGACCTCGCAGGCGTCGGCCTTCGTGCAGGCCTGCGCCTCCGCGAGGAGCGTCCGCGCGTCGGCCTCGATCTCCTCGCAGGCGCGCACGATGGGGACGTTGGGCTGGGGCGGGCGCGGCTGGTCGATCGGAAGCGGCGTGTCCCCGCCAGCGAACGCGAGCCCGGCCAGAAGCCCGAGCAGGACGATGATGCGCATTGGTCTCCCCCTCGGGAGAACATAGGGACGAGCGGGCGATTCGTGGGCGCTCCCGCCTCGTTGGGGGCCCGCCCGCGGGGGGCCCTACGGCGCCGACGCGGCCCCTTCGCCCGCGAGGTCCGTGGCGTAGGCGGCGCGGAGCGCGTCGCCGGCGAGCCCCTGGCCCAGCAGGTGCATGAGCTTCACCGTCGCCGCCTCGAGCGTCATCGAGCCGGTGGCCATCGCGCCCGCGTCCAGCGCCGCGCGGCCGCCCTCGTAGGCCCCGAGGTCCACGGTGCCGCGCAGGCACTGGCTCCGCAGCGCGACCGGCACGCCCGCGTCCACCAGCTCGCGAATGGCCGTGGGCCAGCCCTGCTGCGGCACGTTGCCCGCCCCGAAGGCGCGGAGCACCACGCCGCGCGCGCCCGCCGCCACCGCTGCCGAGAGCTGGCGCGGCGAGCCGCCCGGGACCACGTCGAGCACGGCCACGTCCTCCGCGAACGCGAACACCGGCGCGAACGGGCCCGTCGGCCGGCGCGCCGGCGTGCGCGGGAGGACCTGGAGGCCCATCTCCACGAGCGGCGGCAGGTCGGGACTCTCGAAGGCGTCGTAGGACTGGATGCTCGTCTTGGTGGCGCGGTTGCCGCGGAACAACGAGCGCCCGAAGAAGATGCCGACCTCGGGCAGGTCCATCGCCGCGCAGAGCGCGGAGTGCACGAGGTTGTCGCGCGCGTCGGTGCGGACGAACGCGATCGGCCGCTGCGCGCCGGTGAGCACGACCGGGCGCGGCAGCCCGCGGAGCGCGAAGGAGAGCGCGCACGCCGTCCACGCCATCGTGTCGGTCCCGTGCACCACCACGAACCCGTCGTAGGCGTTCACGTGACCGGCCACCGCCTCGCCGATGCGGCGCCAGTGGGCGGGGGTCACGTCCGAGGAGTCGAGGTTGAAGAGGAGCTGGCCCTCGACCTCGACCTCCTCCTGCAGGCCGCGCACGAACGGGAGGAGGTCCTCGGCCACGGGCGACGGCGCGAGGGGCCCGCCGTCGGCGGCGAGCGGGCGCGGCGCCATGCCGAGCGTGCCGCCGGTGTAGAGGAACAGGACGCGCGGGCGCCGGGTGCGGGCGATGGGGACCTCCGAGCCGGGCATCGTAGCGCGGGCGCGACGGGGGCGGGATCCGCCGGGCGCGGCCCCCGGCGCGGACGCCGGGGGCCGGACCCTTCCGGGCTCGGCGCGGGGCGCCTCGGTCCGCCCGCGGACGGGCGGACCGGCCGCCTCCGGCGGCCGCCCTCCAGGCTCCTCGCGCGGTCGTCGATCGAGCCCTCGCGCTCGCGCCGGGGATCGGAGTGATCGGGTGTGAGGCCGTGCTCGAGATCGCTCGAGGGCGACCGCGAGGCCGACATCGAGATCGCTCGAGGGCGACCGCGAGGCCGAGATCGAGATCGCACGAGGGCGACCGCGAGGCCGAGGTCGGGACCGCACCTGAGGGAACCGCTCGGCCGGAGATCCCCCCCATCCCTGCCCGAGCGGTTCCATTTTCGGCCCCGGACGGAACCGCTCGGCCGGAGATCCCCCCCATCCCTGCCCGTGCGGTTCCATTTTCGGCCCCGGACGGAACCGCTCGGCCGGAGATCCCCCCCATCCCTGCCCGTGCGGTTCCATTTTCGGCCCCGGACGGAACCGCTCGGCCGGAGATCCCCCCCATCC
>CAYWGD010000042.1:0-15721 GCA_964457335.1 uncultured Enterobacteriaceae bacterium
CGGGGGGGGGCCCCCCGGCCCCCCCCCGGGGGGGGGGTGGGGGGGGGCCGGGGGGGGGGGGGGGGGGGTGGGGGGGGGGGGGGGGTTTTTGGGGGGGGGGGGGGGGGCCCCCCCCGCAACGCCCCCCCCGGCGCCGTGGACCCCTCCCCTACGGCGGGCCCGGGCCCCCTCGACCGCCGCGTCTCCGCGTTCGTGTGCTTCGCCGCGGTGGCGGTGCTCGGGTATGCCCTCCAGCGGCTCGCGGCGGCGCCCGGCGAGCCGGACCCGCGCACGCTGGGCCCGAGCCAGCACGTCGCCTACTACTGGCGCGTCGCGACGTCGGCCTGGTGGGGTGTGCTCGCGGGTATCGGCGGGTGGCGCTTTCCCCGGGCGGGGGCCGTGGCGGCGCGCGCGCTCCCGTGGATCGTCGGCGGGGCGGTGATCGCGGCGGTGCTGGTGCCCTGAAAGCCGCGTCCTGGGCCGCGTGGGTTCGCGAAGTCGAGGGACTCGCGCCCGCGCCTCGGGCGGTCGTTCCGGGGGGCGTTGTGCGAAGCCGCGGCTCCGCACCGCGACCTGGGGTGGCCGACCGAAGTCGGCGGATGAGGGCACATCCTCCCAGTTCGGTCGGAGATTGCCGCCCGAGGTCGCCGGATGAGGGCGCATCCTCCGAGTTCGGTCGGAGATTGCCGCCCGAAGTCGCCGGATGAGCGGGCATCCCCCGAGTCCTGTCGTCGCGCGGGCTCTCCCCGTGGCCGGGGGCGCGCGCCCCTCCTACCCCCACCGCCGCGGGAACAGCGGCGCCCGGGCGAGCAGGTACACGACCACGCCGATCGCGAGCAGCGCGGGCGCGGCGGCGCCCCACGCCGGCACCGCGCCGCGCTCGGCGAGGCCCGTGGAGACCACGTCCCCGACGAGCAGCAGCGCCGCGACGACGAGCGCGGGCGTGGCTCCGGCCCAGAGCCCCAGCGCGGCGCCGCAAGCGCCGGCCGCAGCCGCGTTCGTCACGTCCGCGGCGAGGTCCCGCCCCGCCGCGGGGCGCGTGCGCACCTCGGCGCCCGCGGCGTCGGGCCACGCGAGGCCGTCGCGGATCCAGCCCCCGTCGCCGCGCTCCCACGCGCCGGGCACCGCGGTCGGCGCGACCACGCCGCGCCCGGCGAGCCCCCCGACGACGCCGGCCCCCACCGCGCCGACGAGCAGCACCACGCGCGGATCGAGCCCCAGCGTGCCGAGCGCGAGCACCACGCCGCGCCGGCGCAGCCGCAACGTGGCCGCGGCCACGCCGACGCAGCCGAGCACCGCCGCCGACTGCGCCCACAAGGCGGGCACGCGCGCGAGCACGATGCGCGCGAGCACGGGCAGGGGCTCGTCGGCGGCCTCGACCGCCACGACGAGCGCGTAGAGCAGCAGGCCACCGAGGTGGGCGACCGCGACGCCCGCCCCGATCGCGCGCCCCAGCAGCGCGACCGCGCGCGTCAACGGCCCTCCCCCGGCGCCGGCGAGCGCGCCCCGGTCCCAGGCTCACGCATCCCGCCACCCCCACCAAACCCCCACGAGCCAGGCCGCCGCCACCGCGAACGTCGTGAACGCCGCGACGGTCGGGCCCTGCGCCTGCACCGACTGGTCGGCCACGCGCACCACCCCCCAGAGCGTGAGCGCCTGCGCCGCGACGATGCCCGGGACCGGCCACCGCCGCCCCAGCCCCAACGGGAGCGCCGCGAGCCCGAGCGGCACGAGGCACAACGGGAGCAACGTGCGCTTCCAGAGGATCCAGCGCTCGTAGGCGTCCCGCCCCAGCGTGGCGCTCAGGGCCACCTGTCGCCGGAGGTCGGGCGTGGTGCGCTCGGAGGCGTGCACCTTCCCGGCGGTCCCCGCGAGCGCGACCGGCATGTCGAGCGACACGAAGCGGGCGCGCGTGCCGCCGTCGGCGCTCCGCAGCTCGCCGTCGCGGAGCTCGACCACCACGCCGGTGAGCGCCGGCCGGATGGCCCACGCCTGCGCCCGGCCGATCCAGTCGCCGCCCGCGAAGTGGAGGACGCCGTCGTCCACCGCGGCGGCCCAGCTCCCGATGTGCACCGTGCGCCCTTCGGCGGGCGAGACGCGCACCGCCGCGGCCACCCGCGCATCCCGGACGAGCGCGCGCGCGGCGGGCTCCGCCCAGTGCGTGACACCGAGCCACGCCGCCGTCGCCGCGACGAGCACGACGGCAACGGGCCCGGCGAGCGCGCGGCCGCCGACCCCGAGCGACCGGAGCCCGAGCCACGCGCCCTCCTCCGAGAGCCGGCGCGCGCCCGCGGCCACGCCCGCGAGCGCCCCCAACGGCACCGCGAGCCCCGCCGCCGCGCCACCGGCCCCGAGCGCCATGCGACCGAGCAGGTCGAGGTCGGGCACCACGGCGCTCGTCAGCACGGCCTGCCCGAGCCCGCCGATGGCCACCACGATCCACACGAGCGCGCCCGCGACCGCCCCGCGCTCCAGCACCGCCCCGACCGCGGTCCGTACGAAAACAAGGGGCACGGCGTCTGCTCGGAAGGAGGTTCGGTCGGGGTGCAAGACGGGGGTGGGGCGAACTTTTGCTTGGATGGAGTCCCGGGAACACGTTAAGCGAGCGCCGCTCGTTCGCCCAGCGCGTCCGTGCGGGCTCTTTCGGGACCGCTCTGCGGTCTGCACGCTCCGACCGCGGTCCGCGGGGGCGGTCCGAGGGCCGGTGGCAGATCGGAGTGAGGGTTCAGATGGAGTTCAATGTCGGCGACAAGGCGGTCTACCCTGCTCACGGCGTCGGGATCATCCGCGACGTCGTCACCCAGGAGATGGACGGCGAGAAGGTCACGGTCTACGTCCTGAAGATCCTCGACAACGGGATGACCATCCGGGTGCCCGTCCAGAACGCGCGTTCCATCGGGATGCGCGGAGTGATCTCGCGGGAGCATGTCGACAAGGTGTACGAGATCCTCCGGGATCGCGACGTACCCACCGACAACCAGACCTGGAACCGCCGCTACCGCGACTACATGAGCAAGATCAAGACGGGCGACCCGCTCGAGGTGGCCAAGGTCCTGCGCGACCTCGCGCTGCTGAAGAGCGAGAAGGCCCTGTCCTTCGGCGAGCGCAAGATGTTCGACCAGGCCCGCAGCCTGCTCGTGCAGGAGATCGCGGTCGCCAAGGACGCGGACGAGAAGGGCGTCGGCGAGGAGATCGACGCGCTCTTCGCGCTCAAGGCCGAGTAGACGGGTCGCGGCGCGTCGCCCGCGGGGATAGACGCCCGCCCCATGGCCATCCGCCTCTACAACACCCTCCGCCGTACGATCGAGCCCCTAGAGACCCGTGAGCCGGGCAAGGTGGGCCTCTACGTCTGCGGCATGACGGTCTACGACTACTGCCACATCGGCCACGCGCGCGCGATGATGGCGTTCGACTTCGTCGTCCGGCACCTGCGCCACCGGGGCTACACCGTCGACTTCGTCCGCAACCACACGGACGTGGACGACAAGATCATCGCCCGGGCCAAGGAGAAGGGCGTCGATCCGCTCGCGCTGTCGACGTTCTTCGTCGACGCGCTCGAGGAGGATCTCGGCGCCCTCGGCCTCGTGAAGCCCACGGTGACCCCGAAGGTCAGCGATCACATCCCCGACATCCTCGATCTCATCGGCAAGCTCGTCGACGGCGGGCACGCCTACCGGGCCGAGAACGGGGACGTGTACTTCGCGGTCGAGAGCTTCCCCGCGTACGGCAAGCTGTCCGGGAAGAAGCTGGAGGACCTGCGCGCGGGCGAGCGGGTCGCGGTCGAGACGGCCAAGCGCCACCCCGGCGACTTCGCGCTCTGGAAGGCCGCCACCGGCGATCCCGCCGAGCCCACCTGGGACAGCCCCTGGGGCAAGGGCCGGCCGGGCTGGCACATCGAGTGCTCGGCGATGTCCCGGCACTACCTCGGGGACACCTTCGACGTCCACGGCGGCGGCATCGACCTCGTGTTCCCGCACCACGAGAACGAGATCGCGCAGTCGGAGTGCGGCACGGGGCACGGCCCCTACGCCCGCTACTGGATGCACAACGGGCATCTGACCCTCGACAAGGAGAAGATGTCCAAGTCGCTCGGGAACATCGTGCGCATCCGCGACATCCTGCGCGAGGTGCCCGCCGAGGCGCTGCGGCTCTTGTACGCCGGCACGCAGTACCGCTCGCCCCTCCCCTACTCCACCGAGGGGCTCATCGCCGCGCTCGCGTCGCTCGACCGCCTCTACACGGCCAAGGAGACCGCGCTCGAGGTGGTCGCGAAGGGCAGCGCGGCGCCGATCGACCAGCTCGGCGACGCCGGCCGCGAAGTGCACGCGCTCGCGACGGCCTTCCCGGCGCGCTTCGACGCGGCGATGGACGAGGACTTCAACACCGCCGAGGCCATCGGGCACCTCTTCGAGCTCGTGCGCGCGGTCAACCGCTTCGGAAACGACAAGAAGGCCCGCGCCAAGGGTGCTCTCGCGCTCCAGCCCGCGGTCGCGGCGTTCGCGCTCGCGGGGGACGTGCTCGGCATCGGCGCGATGGACCCGCAGGCCTTCTTCGACGAGGTGAAGCAGAAGCGCCTCGCCGCCGCGGGCAAGTCGATCGACGAGGTGGAAGCCCGTATCGCCGCGCGCGCCGCCGCCCGGGCCAACAAGGACTGGGCCGAGGCCGACCGCCTCCGCGCCGAGCTCGACGCCGAGGGCATCCTCGTCATGGACGGCGCCGCCGGCTCCACCTGGCGGATGCGCGTGGAGTGATGCGCATCGTCCTCGCGAGCCGGAACGAGCACAAGATCGACGAGCTGCGCCGCATGGCCCCGCACGTCGACTGGGTCGCGATGCCCGACGAGCTCGGCGATCCACCCGAGACGGGCGACACCTTCGAGGCCAACGCGCTCCAGAAGGCCCGCTACGTCTTCGAGCGCACGGGCCAGCTCGCGCTCGCGGACGACTCCGGGCTCGAGGTCGACGCGCTCGGCGGCCGCCCGGGCGTGTGGAGCAAGCGCTTCAGCCCCGAGGGCACCGACGCCGCCAACAACGCCCTGCTCCTGCGCGAGCTCGGGGACCGCGCCGACCGGGGGGCGCGCTACCGCTGCGTCATCGCGGTGGTCGGCCCGGGCGTCGAGCGCACGGCCGCGGGCGCCTGCGAAGGCCGCATCGGCTTCCAGGGCCGCGGCACGAACGGCTTCGGCTACGACCCCTACTTCCTGCCGGTGGGCAGCGACCGCACGATGGCGGAGCTCGCGCCCGCCGAGAAGGACGCCATCAGCCACCGCGGCGCGGCGATGAAGCACCTGCCCGCGTTGCTGGCCGGGTTGCGGTAGGGGCCTCTCTTCTTGGGGCGGGGGGCGGGCCCCCCGCAACGCCCCCCACTCTCACGCCGTGGCGGACGGTGGCGCGGCGGAGGGCACCCGCTCAGTCGCTGGTACTCCCTCGCTCCCGCATCCAGCGGAACCCCTCCCAGACCGCGAGGATCCCCGCGATCGCGGCGAGCACCACCACGGAGAGGGAGCCCAGCTTCACGGGGTCGCCGGCCGCCGAAGGGTCGAGCAGCTCGACGAAGGGCAGGACCACTGCGCGGTCGGTGTACTGGCCGTTGTACCAGGCCATCCAGCCGGCGGCGGCCGCGAAGAGGACGGGCGTGAGGAAGCGCATGCGCACGTTTATCGTGCTCTCGTCGAGGGGTGGGGCTTGACGCACCCGGGGTGACGGACGTCCGTCAGGGGGTGACGGACGTCCGTCGGACGTCCGTCAGGGGCCGGACGTGCAAGTCCTCGGGATCACGTCGTTCGGACGACGCGTCGGCACGGCACGGCGCTTGAGAGGAGGCGGGGCCGCCGAGGTGCCCCGTGTCCGTCCTCTCCGCGCTGCTGCTCGTCGCCTGTGTTCCGCCCGAATCCGAGCCCGCTCCCGCGTGTGCCGTCGCCGCCGAGCCCGGCCCGGCGGCCGTCGAGCTCCCCGTGCGGCCCCTGCCTGCGCGGCCGGCCGACTGCCCCCGCCGCGGCCTCGGCCTCACCTACGAGATCTACGTCCGCTCCTTCCAGGACAGCGACGCCGACGGCGTCGGCGACCTCGAGGGCGTGCGGATGCGGCTCGACCACCTGGAGAGCCTGGGCGTGGAGTCCTTGTGGCTCATGCCCGTGTTCGAGAGCCCCGGCACCGCGGGCTACGACGTGTCCGACTACGACCGCATCCGGGACGAGTACGGCGACGAGGCCGACCTCGTCGCGCTCGTCGACGACGCGCACGCGCGGGGGATGCGCGTGTTGCTCGACCTGCCCTTCAACCACGTCGCGCGCACCCATCCCTGGTTCGCGGCGGCCGAGGCCGACGCCGGCAGCACGTCCCGCGGGCGCTTCCTGTTCAGCGACACCCAGTGGGACGCCTACCGCTGGTTCCCCGCGGAGGGGGGCGGCTTCTACTACGCCTTCTTCGGGGCCGAGCTCCCCGACCTCGACTGGACCGACGAGCTCGTGCGCGCGCGGATGTTCGGGGCCTTCGAAGGCTGGCTCGAGGTGGTCGACGGTTACCGGCTCGACGCCGTGATCACGCTGATCGAGGCGGACGGCGCCATCACCGGCACGGACGAGACGCACGCGTTGCTCGCGGAGCTCTACGCCCGGGCCCGGGCCGTGAACCCTGACGCCGTGCTGCTCGCCGAAGCGTCGGAGCCCACCGTGACCGAGAACGCCGCGTACCTCGGGAGCGCCGGCGCCCCCGAGAGCGACCGCGTGCTCGACTTCCCGCGCCGGGACGCGCTCCTCGCCGCGCTCGCGGCGGAGCGCCCCGACGCGCTCCTCGCGCACCTGCACGACCAGGAGGACGCGCATGCGCTCGGGCGCACCGCCCCCTTCCTCCAGTCCCACGACCTGTCGCGGCTCCCTGCCCACGTCCCAGACGCGCGCGCCCGGCGGCTCCTCCAGGTGGTGCAGCTCACGCTCCCCGGGGACCCGGTGCTCTACTACGGCGAGGAGCTCGACCTCGCCGACGCGACCTCCGGGACCGGCCAGGACTACGCCTGGCGGGCGCCCATGCCGTGGGACGGCTCGGGCAACGGCGGCTTCACCGAGGCGCCGATCCCGTGGTTCACGCTCGACCCGCTCTACGCGGCGGGCGTCAACGTCGAGGAGGCCGGCGCCGACCCCACGAGCCCGCTCTCGCTCCTCCGCGACCTCGCCTGCGTCCGGGCCGAGCTCGATGGAGCCGGCTGGCAGCCCGTGGCCACCGACGCGGCGACCGTGCTCGCCTACGCGCGCTCCACCGAGGAGGGCCGGCTCGTGGTCGTCGCCAACCTGGGCGCGGAGCCCGTCGGGGACGTGCGGGTGGACGTGCACGGCGGCTTCCGCGAGCTCACGACCGACACGGGCGTGGACGCCGGGGACGGCCTCGTCGTGCGGAACCTGGGGGCGTACGGGTACGCGCTTTACGCCGACGAGCTCGCCGCCCGCTGCGCCGTCGCGCCGCCGCTCGCCGGGTGAGGCGCCCGGGTGGTCGGTCGGTCGCGACGAGCGCCCCCGGGGATCCCCGCTGCGCCGTGCAATGCCGCCCCCGCGGCGATAGACCCTGGCTGACGGGGTGTAGCTCAGCCTGGTAGAGCGTCTGCCTTGGGCGCAGAAGGTCGTCGGTTCGAATCCGGCCACCCCGACCACTGTTGAGAACGAGGTTCGCCCGCTCGGAACGATGTTTCGAGCGGGCGTTCTTGCGCCCGCCCTACCCAACTAGTCCGTCACCATCGCTCCCTCGAACGCCAGCATCTTCTCCGACCCCCCCCTCGGGTTCAGGAGGAACGTTCGATGAGCAGGATGGGCCTTGCGGTCGGCGGCGTGCCGCTGGAGTTCCACGCGCTGGACGACGGAGAGCAGGACGGCGTCCTCCGGGAGAGGGGCGTCCCCCGGCGGTCTTAGGAGGGGCGGCCGGCCCTTGGTCGGGATGATGGCCCCCGGGTGGCGCAGGAACCGTCACCGACCCTCGCAGACGAACCCTGTCCAGTAGCCGACGTGCCAGCAGCTCAGGTCGTTCCAACTGCCGTCGCCGAGCGGCCAGTTCATGTGTGCACAGTTGTCGATCCCTCCGCCGTTCGGCTCGCCGGCGGACCAGTCGAGCCACTCGGCGGGCTTCCCGTCGCTCCAGGCCCAGGAGCCCTCCGCGTCCTCGTCGGTCAGCCCGATCCACGGGGAGTGGGTCATGGTGGCGCCGGCGCTCTCCAGCAAGGCCTCGAGCGCGGCCTGCTCGCATTCGTCGAGGATCGCCGCGAGGCCGTCGTAGCCGGCCTCCCGGCATGCGGTCTCCGCGTCGGACCACTCGACGGACTCGGGACAGAACACGTACGTCACACCGCCCGTCACGCCGGTCTGGCAGTCCAGTCCGTCGCCGTCGTCGTCGCTGCCGTCCCCGGCTTCGTCGGTAAGGATGGGCTCGCATGTCTCCGAGACCGCCTCTCGGCGCGCGAGCAGGGTCGCGCTCGCCACGGGCACCAGGGGATCATCGGTACCGACCTCGAGCGTGCGCACGACCTCGGCCTCCGCTGGGGTCGAGCAAGTCACCACGAGGCTCTCGCCCTCGCCGGGCGCCAGCGTCCACGGGAGGGGCGACGGCAGTTCGAGCGCCATCTCGTCGGTGACGAGGTCGACCGAGCCCACGACGAGGTCGTCGTCTCCCAGGTTGACCACCGTGAACGTGGCCTCGACAGTCTGGTCTTCGACCACCGCCCCGAAGTCGTACTGCCCTGGCGCGAGGCTGACCGAGGGTGCGCTCACCCAGCTCACCACCCGGGAGACGTGCGCCGCCGCGTCCGGATCGTCGCTCATGACGGTCACCGTCGCCTGGGCGTCCCCCGGCATGCCGGGGACGAAGGTGACCGTCACGTCGGCCTCCTCGGCGGGGGCGAGCGAGCCGGGAACCGCCGTGATCGACCAGTCGCCGCCGCTCCCCGCCACGCTCGCGCCGGCGAGGGTGAGCCTGGCGTTGCCGGGGTTGGAGAGCGTAAGGGTGCCAGCGCCGGCCCCGTCCGCGAGGGGGACGACGCCGAGGTCGAGCGGGTCGGGCCCCACCTCCAGGCCCGGCTCCCCGTCCGCGAACGGCGCGGGGGAGGTGTCCTCGCCCACCGCGGGGGCCTCGGCCCGGCAGGCGGCGCCGAGGACGGCCGAGAGCAGCAGCGTGGAGGTCGACCCGCCGCGGAGCGGGGGTTGCGCCAGGCGGCGGGTGCGTGGGTAGCAGGCGTGCGCCAAGGCCAGGGGCATCATCGGCATCTCCGCCCTGTAGAGGGCCGAGGGACAAGAAAGGATCGCTGCTGATACGCGGTACCATCTCCTGCGTGACGCCCCTGCTGCTCGCATCCCTGTGTTCGGCCGCGCTGGGCGCCACCCTCGCACCACCTCTGGGGGAGTCCGTTGGTCCCTGGGAGGAGGCCGCACGGCTCGTCGGGCTGTCGATCGGAGTCCCGGGTCAGCCCGACGGCGTGACCCTGGAGGCAACCGGTGAATTCATCCGGATCCGGGCGATCGACCTCGATGGGCGCGAGAAGTCCTTGCTCGTTCGATACCCTCGGAGCCAGGTCGAGCGTGAGGACGTAGCGGGCCTCGGGGCAAGCCTTTTACGGCAGGATGGGTTCGCCGTCGTCTCCCGAACGCCGGGGCCTGACGGGGGCGCGCCGGCGAAGCAGCCGCCGGTCGTTGCGCGAAGCGCTCCTTCCGGCGCCAGGTCCATTCGCGATGCGCCGCCGAGTCGGGCGCCGGTTCGCGTAGAGGTCGCCCCCTACTCGGCCGACCGAGCGAAAGATGGTTCGAGCCGGGCGGATTTCCCTCTCGCATCAAGCTCGCTGACGCCCAGCTCCCAAGCCGACGCGCCCGTAGGAGCGGTGCTCGTTCCGGAGGGACGGCCGCTCGACCCGCCACCACTGCCGACGGCGACCGTGAATCTCGTCGGGACACCGGCGCCGGCAGAAGCGCTGGCTCCAACGACCCCCGTTCGTGCAGGCGCCGCGCTCGCGGGGGCGGCGAGCATCCAGCCTGGGCCTTCGCCCCTCTCTCCGTCCCTTGCGGGGACCCCCTCCGCGGTGACCGCGAACTTCAGCGCCCCCGACGCTGCGCCTGACCCAGGTTCGCAGGAGGCCTCGACGGCAGCTCGCGACGCAGAGGCGTCGGATGGTGACGGCGTTCCAGGGCTCCCGGCCCCGGGAGCGGCAGGGTCACCATCGCCGGGCGATGGGCCGGCTGGCCCCCCGGAGGCCGATCCCGCTCTTGCCGTCGCCTCCTCAGCACCGGTCGGC
Organism: uncultured Enterobacteriaceae bacterium; assembly: GCA_964457335.1. GTDB lineage: Bacteria > Myxococcota_A > UBA796 > UBA796 > SXON01 > CAJBVW01. The sequence goes on from CAYWGD010000042.1 coordinate 10,240, forward strand.
GAGCCGGCTTCCGGCACTGGCAGCCAGAATCCTCGCGGAACGGAGGGTGCTCTGATTGCCGACCTCGACGAACCTCCGAAAGCGTCTCGGGATTTCCGCCCCTCTGTGCGCCCCTGGGTGAGCGTCGGGCCCGCGGTCACCTGGCGGAGCTCCACGCGCGTGACCGGATCCGTCCTCTTCGAGGCAGGTCTCCTGACTTCGCGCTCCCTCGGATTCGGGGTGCATGCAGGCTGGGAGGCTCCCCGGGCCGTCGTGGATGTCGGCGACCGAGCGACTGTGGACGGCCTCACCGTGGGCGGTGGCGCGTGGTGGGCACCCGACGGCGCCGTCGCGCCGCTGGCCGCCGTGCTCGCCGAGGCAGCGTTCTTCCGGTTCCTCGACGGCGACGACACCGTCGACACGATGTGGACGCCCCGCGTGAGCGCGGCGTTCGGCGCAAGAGGCAGGCTGTCCGCGGCTCTGTCCGTCGTCACGACGGTCTTGGGAAGCTACGACCTTCGCGTGACGACCGTACAGGAGGGAGCCTCGGACCCCGTGGAGTTCTCGCAGTTCGGGATCGGGGCATCGGCGTGCCTCCGCGCGCAGTTTCGCTGATCCTTTGGTGGGCTGGTCCCGTCCATGAGACGCATGGCTGATCTCAACGCCTCCGCCGCGCTCGTCCCCGCCGTACTTGCGGGAGACTCGCATGCTCGCGATCGATTTGTCGAGCTGTGGGCGGCAGACGTGCTCCGGTGGTGCTCGCGCCTGGGTGGGCCGGGGATCGACGCGGAGGACGCTACACACGACGTGTTCGAGCGGGCCCTCGCCAAGCTGCACACGATGCGGGATCCCCGTGCCCTGCCGGGGTGGCTGTACCAGCTCACGCGGCGAACGGTCGGCGACCACCGGCGGCAGGCCTGGCTCAGTCGCTGGATCCCCGGTGCGAACACGGATCGGGCATCGCCACGACCTTCGCCAGAAGCAGCCGTCGCCGACGACGATCTAGCGCGGAAGGTGCACGAGGCCATCGACGCGCTGCCCGTGCGACTCCGCGAGGTGCTGGTCCTCTGCGAGATCGAGGAGCGCAACGCGATCGAGGTGGCAGACCTCGTCGGCGTGCCCCTCGGCACCGTGAAGAGCCGACTCCGTGACGCGCGGGCGCGCTTCGCGAAGGAGGCGGCCCGGCGAGGGCTCACGCCCGATGCGGTACTCCGGAGCGCGGAAGAGGACGTGGGATGAGCTGGCGCCGCCACTTCCGCGCATTCGCGCAGTCGACGGAGCCGCGCGCGGGAGACGTGAGGCGCGTCGTGGAGCGCGTGTCGTGGCCGCGGACGCTGGCGCGTGCCGTCCGTGGGGACCCGGCTCCCGGCGCGACGCTTCGCCTGGTTCAGCGGTTGAGGGCGCCCCGCCGCGCACCCTTCCCTTGGAGGGCGATCGGGTTGGCGACGCTGGCGCTGTCCGCGGCCGCGCTGGCCGTCATGATGGTGAGGACCGGGGACCCGTCGGCGCCCATCCAGCAGGATCTGGCCGCCGACGCTCTGCGAGCGCTTGCGTTGACGCCCCAGGTCCACGCCGAGTTCCAGGGCTCGGGACGTGCGGAGGGGACGGTGCACGCTCCCCTCCTGCGGTGGGAAAGCGGCACACTCTCGCTCGACGTCGAGCCTCACCGCGGCATCGACCTGACGGTCGAGACCCCCGAGGGCACCATCCAGGTTGTCGGCACGGCGTTCACGGTGACCCGAGACGCCCTCGGCACGGTGGTTCGTGTCGCGCGCGGCGAGGTGGCGGTGCAGTGCGTCGGTGAGCCCCCCCTCGAGGTGCGTGCCGGGGAAGAGACGCTCTGCCTCCCTGCGCGTTCGGTCGGGATGCTCACCCGCACGCAGCGCCTGCTCGACCTCGGGAGCGATCCGCAGTCGGTGCTCGTGTCGGTGGAACGGGGGCTCCGCCTCGCAAACGCCGGGGATCCGGCCGTTGGCGAGTTGCTCGCGGTTCGGATCCGCGTGCTCATGCAACTCGGACGCGTCGATGAGGCCCGTCGGGACGCCGAGCGGTACGTCGCCCTTGGGGGTCCGCGAACGGAGGAGGTCCGCGTGCTGCTCCTGTCCGTCGACCCGGAGGACCCCTAGTCCGATGAGCGCTCGTTGCACGCTGGCATCCGCCACCCGCGCTGGGGTCTCGTACGCCGCGAGGTTCGGAGGCCCGATGGGCGTCGCCATCCTCGTGGCTTGCGCCGGCGACTACCGGCGTCTCAGTTGCGGGCCCGGCACCGAGGAGATCGCGGGTGAGTGCCTTCCAAGCGCCACGGCGTCCGGTAGCGGTGACAGCCAATTCATCCGGACCTTGTACGACTACCCGGCGGAGCTGGAGGTGTCCGACTTCGATGGCGACGGCGACCCGGATGCGGTTGTCAGCGAGTTCAAGCTCATCGAGTTGCTCCTCAACGAGGATGGAGCCATCGATGCCCCGGAAGCCGCCCGGCTGCCGTGGGACTCCTACGTGTACAGTCTCCTCGCCGCCGACCTGGACGGGGATGGCACGGAGGACCTCGCCGGTGTCTCCTATTCGGGGGAACGGGGGATCCTGTTCGTGCTCCTCGGCGACGGGAGCGGCGCGTTCACCCTTGCGCCCGGGGCGGCCGCATTCGACGACTTCGACCCATTGGCCGCCGAACCCCTGGCCATAGGCGACCTCACGGGAGACGGGCGCCTGGATGTCGTGACCGGCGGCTCAGTGTACGCAGGGGATGGTGCCGGTGGCTTCGAGGCGTGGTCGTCGGCGCCCCGCATGCCAGCGGTCGCGGACTTCGATGGAGACGGAGACGTGGACGTCCTCGGGGTGTCGGGTACCGGGCTCGTCTTCGGCGAGAACACGGGCGGCGGATTTGAGTTCCGCGACGCTGGGAACGGCACGCTCACCGACTTCGCTCTTCCCGCGGACTTCGACGGAGACGGCGACACGGATGTGGTGAGCCCGTCGGACGGGAGGCTCGTCATGTACGCAAACGTCGGCTCCGGTGTATTTGAGGCCCTCACCGAAATCTCCCACAGGACGAGCCTTTCACAGGCGAGCTGGGTTCGCGCGCTGGCCACTGACATAGATCTCGACGGGGACCCGGACATCCTGGTGAGCGCCGGCTTCCTCGACGAGGACCTCGACCCCTGCGGGGGGTTGGTCATGATCCTGACGAACTACGGCCACGGCGACTTTCATGAATCGCTCAACATCTCTGACTACCCCGCACTGGACGCCGCGGTCGCGGATGTCGACCGTGATGGCGATGTCGATCTGCTGATTGCCAGTGTGGAGGTGGAGTCCATGTCGACGTACCGCGGTGGTGTGCACGTCATCCAATCCATCGCCCGGGAGTTCGTCCCGTGAGCCCCGGAAGTCACGCGAACCCACCTGCCCCCGCGGGCGCGCTTCAGCTCGCACCCCTGGCGGTGTTGGTCGCCTGCACCGCGAAGAACGTGGAGTACTCGGTGACCTGCGGCGCAGGCACGCACGAGCGAGACGGAACCTGCGTGCTCGACGACGACGATGACGACGACGGATTCTCGGAGGCGCAGGACTGTGACGATGAGGACCCCTACCGATGGGAGGGCGAGGTCGTCCTCGAAGACACGTCCGATCCGAACATCACCTTGACGCAGTCTGCCATCGAGGCCTACTGTCAGGGCGCCTGCATGGTCAACGACTGGCGGCCCGACCGTCTGTCAATCGATCCGGGCGTTTCGGACCTGTCCGGGCTCTCGTGCCTCTCCAAGACCACCGGCCACCTGGTCATCGATGCAACCGACAATCTGGCGACCCTCACCGGCCTGGAGAACCTGGTGTGGTCGGCTGACCTGACGCTCGAGGGAAACCGTGAGCTGAGTAGCCTGGATGGGCTCTCCGCGTTCGTCCAAGTGCGGGGTGACGTGACGATACGGGACAACCCGTCCTTGTCGACCACGGAGATCGAGGCCTTTCTGGCGGAAATCTACGTCAACGGCGATGTCGTCGTCGAGGGGAATGCGCCATGACGAGCTGTCGCCGGGTGGGGGCGGCGGTTTCCGTGGTCTGGTCCTGCCCTGTTGCCATCCCGCCCCGGCGGCGGGATAGCCTCGGTGATGGCCCTACGGCGGAGCCGAAGCAACCTCGAACGCCAACATCCGCTCGCTTCCCCACCCTTGAGGGTCAAGCCAGAAAGTTCGGTAAGCACTCGCCCACCGCGAGTTCGGCGCCCGGGACGGACTTCCTGCTCTCAATGGGGCCCTTCGGGGCGCTGGTGTGGGGCGCATACCTGCTCGGGAAGCGCGTGAAGGTCACCTCGACGAGCGGGGCCACAGCTCGCCCGTCATCCTGTACGAAGCAGGCTCGTCTTCGCCTCGGCGAAGTACAGCTTTGTGGCAATCCACGACGCGAGGTCCGAGGCCTCCTGCGGGCACTCCACGCCAGAGAGCACCCCCGGCAATTCGTCCCAGCGCCCCGCGAGCGCGACGAGGCTCGCCATCTCCTTGCGTCGCATCGCAGAGTCCCGTTGCTTGCCCGCCAGCGCGAGTGCGCGGTCCCAGGCTCCGATCGACTCGTATGCCTTGATTACCGAGGCCCACCCGCGTTGCGCAAGGAGGTCTGGTCGCGCCCAGCGGACGCGGCGCTGCCGCGAGGGACCGGACGAACTCGCGGCACGTCTGTAGGGCCCCGAGCCGCTCCGTGCCCGCGCCGGGGCGCTGTCCCGGTCTCGGCCGCGCTACGGCTGGGCACGAAGTGGCGCGCGGGCGTCGTGAGCCGATTCGTGTTTGTGCGCCGCTTGCGACGACTTCGAGGCCCGAGAGGGACGTTCGTGACCCTCCGCGTTCACTCCGCGAGCACCGGCACCGGCGGCTCCGCCGCCGCCTTCAACGCCAGCAATCTCTCCTCCGACCATTCCTGCGGATCCGACCAAAAAGTTCTATAAGCGTTCGCCCATCCCGACCATCGCGAAGGTCCGTCGAACTGCAAGGTTCAACGGGTCTTTCTGCTTTTCCGGTCACCGTCAATCGTCGCATGCCGCGGTACGTTGGCGGGCCAGGGGGCTCGACTGGCAGGCGGTCACGGCGCGACGCCCCGGCGGCGACGCTCCCGGGGGGACACGCCCACCCGCGCCCGATACGATGCTCGGGCGCTGGCCAGAATGGGCCGATCCGGACGTTGGATGGGGGACGGATACGTCGTGAGGATCGAGCGCACCGGCGGGATCCCGTTCGAGGAGTGGCAAGCCGCAGCGATCGCGGCAGGGCTCCGTGTCGATGGGAGCTACGGGTGGCGTGGGCCATCCGGCGCGGTCCGGCAGTTCGACTGCTTCGGCTCGCCGGACGGTCCTTCCTACGTGTATGACCCAGTCACCGGCAGCCTCCTGGTCCGATGCGTGGAGGATGGCTGGCTCGAGGCGATCGCGGCGATGGCGGAGCGACTGGGCGCCGCCGCGATCGGGGACGACGGCGAGCGCTACCGGCCGGGCGGTCGGGTCGAGGACCGGCCGCCG
>CAYWGD010000042.1:15821-29634 GCA_964457335.1 uncultured Enterobacteriaceae bacterium
GCCCACGGCGCCCGGTGGCGCCCGCGGCTCCGCCGCGGTCACGGCCGTCTCCCGTAGGCGCGTCCGCAGGGATTGCCCGCCCACCCGCACCCGTGTACGGTCCGCCCATGCTCGACCTCGCCCCCCGCGCCGCCGCCCCCCGCGCGGCCGACGCCCGATTCCGTCCGCCTGGCGGGCCCCGGACGACCGGATGAGCACGGCCCCGAACACGCCCGGCCCGGTCCCCACGCTGGCGGTCCAACTCCGCTGTGCGCCGCTCCCCCTCGACGCGGCGCGGCGCGTCGTCGAGGACGCGGAGCGGCTCCCTTTCGGAACCTTCGACGAAGCCATGGACGATCGCGGCCCCCTCGGCGATCGCGGCGCCCGTCCCTGGCGCTGGGAGGTCCTGGACAAGGCACTGAGGCGCCGGGAGGTCTCGCTCTCCCTCGTTCGCCGCGGCGAGCAGGCCCACCTCGAGCTCACGCTCCTCCGCGACGCGCACGGCTCGTTCGTGGAGCTCCTCGTGATGTCGCACTCCCTGCCGAGCGCCTGGCCGGTCCTCGCGGCGTCGGCGCGGGCCTGGGCCGTGGGCCTGCCCCGCGTGACGAGCGGCTCCGTGGGCGATCCCGCGGCGAACAAGGTCATCGTCCGCGCCCAACGCGCCATGGAGCTCGGCGGCCCGCCGGCCTGCTTCGGCCTGAACCTCCGCTGGCGGCACTACCTCGCCCCGTCGTTCTCCGACCTCTTCCTCGCCCCCGAGGACCTCGCCGCCGCCCCCGCCGCGGTGGAGACGCTGGAGAACGGCGTCGTGGAGCTCACCTTCTTCGAGGATCCGCTCGGGTGGGACCGCGCCGAGGCCCAGGAGCGCGTCTTCGCCGCCACGCGCTGGCTTCGAGCGCGCGACCGATTCGGGCGCGTCGCCACGGGCCCGGCGTGACATCGGCGTAGCGGCGGGCGCGAGACCCCGCGCGCCGGGCAACTCTCCGGCCCGGCGACGGACTCACCCCGGTCACGGCAGGAACGCGCGCCAGGAGTGGTACTTCTCGGCGAACACGGTGCCAGCCGGCAGCACGAGCCCCGCCCGCTCTGCGAGCACGCGCGCCTCGTCCGCGTCGGCCGCTGCGTCGAGGCGGATCTCGCCGATCGGCACCTCCGCGTCGATCGCGAGCGGGAGGTCGCGCTCGTGCGGCCCGTACCACACGTCGGACCGACCCCGCAGCCGGAGCCGCACCCGGTACGGGCAGACGGGCTCGATCCCGAGGGCCACCTCCCGCACGGGCGCGTGCTCGTACACGTAGAGCTTCACATTGAAGCTTGTCCCCGCGAGGTCCTTCAGCGGCACGTCCAACTCGACCGCCTCGCCCCCGACGAACGGCGCGAGCGGCACGGGGATCGGCGAGGTGCTCTCAAGGCGCGCCACCCCCTCGGCGTCGCGTGCGTGGAGCTCGAAGTCCGCCGCCCACAACGCCAGCGGTGGCCGTCCGCGCAGGCGCAAGCGGAGCGCGGTCTCGGTGACATCAAGCGTTCGGTCGCCGATCCGTAGGGTCGAGGGCATGGCGTCCGTTACCCCGCCGCCCCGCCGCGTGCGCGCCCGCACGGACCGCACCCGCCCGCAGGCAGTTCCGGTTTTCGCGCGGGCGTGCGCTACCTCTCGGTGCGGCGGCGGGCGATCGGCCGCCGGACCAGGCGCTGCGCCTCCAGCCCACCGGGGGAGAGCGTCGCCACCGTCGACGCCTCTTCGCGGGAGGCCGTGAACGCGCTCGTCGAGATGGCCGTCGGGCTCGGGGACGTCACCGGGCTCGTCCATGCGGCCGGTGTCTCTCCCTCGCAGGCGTCACCCAGCACCATCCTCAAGGTCGACCTCTACGGCACCGCCCTCGTGCTGGAAGAGTTCGGCAACGTCATCGCGCGCGGTGGCGCTGGGGTGGTGATCGCGTCGCAGTCCGGGCATCGCCTTCCTCCCCTGAGCGTCCAACAGAGCAAGGCCCTGGCGACGACGCCGGTGGAGGATCTGCTCCAGCTCCCGTTCCTCCAACCCGACCAGATCAAGGACTCCCTTCACGCGTACCAGCTCTCGAAGCGGGGGAACTCGCTGCGCGTGATGGCCGAGGCGGTCCGATGGAGCAAGCGGGGGGCGCGGGTCAACACGATCAGCCCCGGCATCATCATGCCCCCCCCGGCCAAGGACGAGCTCACCGGGCCCCGCGGCGCAGGGTATCGGCGGATGATCGAGACCTCGGTGGCCGGGCGCGCCGGCACTCCGGACGAGGTGGCGACCGTCGGCGCGCTGCTCATGGGCCCGGACGGGGGGTTCATCACCGGCAGCGACTTCCTGATGGATGGTGGAGTGACGGCCGCCTGGTGGTACGGTGGTCTCGCTCCAGAATAAGGATGGCCCTCCGGCGCTGACGAGAACAGAGCACGAGGTCGGGCACGGCGGGCGGGTCCCGAACCCGACCTGGATACCGCGAGTAGTGCTCCCCGCCCTCGTGAACCTGGGCCCACGCCCACCCGTCCCCGAGGTGCCGCGGGGGCGTCGTGAGCATGATCGTGCAGGTAGGCAGGTTGCGACGCCTTCGGGGCCCCCGAGGGCCGCTCAGGAACCTCCCCCGTCACTCCGCCAAGACCGGCACCGGCGGCTCCATCGCTGCCTTCAACCCCAGCATCCGCTCCTCCGACCACTCCTGCGGATCCGACCAAAAAGTTCTATAAGCGTTCGTCCATCCCGACCATCGATGCGGAGGCCCGTTGGAATCGCGAGATTCGGCGTGCCTTCCTGGTTTTTCGGGGTTCAATGTCCTGGTGGCGTTCGAGACCACGCCACCGCGAGCAAGGTGCAACCTACCTTTTGCGGTTCGAATCCTGTCAGCGCTCGCCCGCCATCGGCCTCGCCGCCGACGGCTCGCCCCCGAGATCCACCAGCGTCGGAGCGCGGCGCACGTTCGCGATCGACGAGGCTGCTGCTCGCCGAGCTCGTCCGCAGGTAGGACGCGCTCCTCGGCGGCCCCGAGGCGGCGGTCACCGTCGACCGCCCGCTGCGCTCGGACCGTCACGCCCGTCGAGCCACACCAGCCCGCCAGCCCCAAGGGCGGCGAGCGCCCTCTGTCTGAGTCAGCGCGCGCGCCGGTAGTGCATGGCGACCGCGCCGCTGCGGAGCGGCTTCGCCGAGACCAGCTCGAGCCGTCGCGTGCTGGGCAGCCCGCTCTGGTACAGGGTCGGGCCGTGGCCGGCGATCCTGGGGTGGACGAGGAACTTGTACTCGTCGATCAGATCCAGCCGGTCCAGCTCGGTCGCGAGCTTGCCGCTACCGAGGAGCACGCCGGCCGGGGTCGCGTCCTTGAGCTTCTGCACGCCCGTGCGCAGGTCGCCGGCGATGTGGTGGCTGTTGGTCCACGGGAAGTCCTTTCGCGTCGACGACACCACGTACTTCGGCTTGGCCTCCAGCTTGACCGCCCACTCGCGCATCGCCGGCGGCGCCTCCTCGTCGCCGCGGGCGACCGCCGGCCAGTAGCTCTCCATCATCTCGTAGGTGACGCGGCCCCACAGCATCGCCCCGCCCTCGTCCATCAGGCGGGTGAAGAAGGCGCGTGTCTCGTCGTCGGCGATACCCTCCTGGTGGTCGACGCAGCCGTCCAGGGTGACGTTGATGCTGAACGTCAAGAGTCCCATGCGGCGAGTCTATCTGAGCCGCGGCGGCGTGGCCGGCGGGAAGCGATGGGCCCTCGAAGTAGGCCCACTGCACGAACCAGCCGTCTTCGAGCCCTACGCACCACGGCGGCACGCGGCCGACCGGGTCGTCGGGGAGGTCGGCGTCGCACTCGACCGGTCGGTCGCCAGTTCCCTCCGGAAACCGAAGTTCCGCCGCTCCTCATTTGAGGCGCGGCAGCTCATCCACCCCCAGGCTCCCGTGCCTGCTCGGAGCGCGTGATCACTTGCGCTGCCATCAACATCTGGACCACCCGCAACACGTCATCGGAGCCCGAAGCCGCCGCACCTCGGCCCCCCTCGCCGGGCGAGCCGAAGTTCACGAACTGCCCGTTGGCCAGGGTCGCCGCTACCTCGCGGGCGAGCTGCGGTGCCAGCTCGAGTCGCCTCGGCCTTCATCCGGATGGCTTCGGCCTCGGCCTTCGCCACCACGCGAATGCGGGCAGCCTGGGCGCGCCCCTCGGCCTCCTGCTGGATGACGTTCTGCTCGGCGTCCGCCTTCGCCTGCGTGATCTGGCTGGCAGCGAGCTCGGCTTCACCCTGCTGACGCACGGCCGCGGCGAGGGCATGTCGCGGAGGACCGGGTGCCAACCCGGCAGGGGCCAGAGGTCTCGAACGGACCCCGCTCGGGATCAGTTCCCCCGACGACGTCTTCCGGCAGGGCGCCAGCGGCGGCACGGTCGCGGAGCTCGCCGTGCGCTCGAGCCGGGTTCGGACAGCGGTGCCGCTCGGGACGTGGGGGAAATTGGGCGTTCAGACGGGTGATCAGCGTGGGAGCACAGCATGGAGACGCCACCTGGTGCCAAAATGATGCCACTCAGTGAGCCATGTGGCTTGCGGCTGTGCCAGCACTACACTACAATGGCACCATGAACTTGACCCCCTATGTGAGCAACCTCGGACGTGAGCTCGCCACGCTGGCCGAAGCCGGCGGTGAGGAGGCGCGTGCGCTCGTCGTGCGCCTGACCGGGTCGCTCGAGTCGGCGATCCGGATGACGCTGCTGGACGCGCTGTCGGCGGCGGCCGACGAGATCAGCCAGGACCTCGCTCCGGGTTCGGTGGAGCTGCGCCTGCGCGGACGCGATCCGAGCTTCGTCGTGACCTTGCCGCGCGCCGAGCCACTCGGGCTCGCGGCCGGGGACGCCGCGGAGAGGGTCGACGACGCGCCGGAGGCCGATCTGCTGATCGCCGAGGACGGCCCTGCCGCGCGGATCAACGTACGAATGCCCGAACAGCTCAAGGCCGCGATCGAAGTGGCCGCGGCCAAGGAGGGGCGCTCGGTAAACGCCTGGCTGGTCCGGGCGGCGGCTGCCGGCTTGCAGCGGTCCGATCCCGAGCCACGCGGCAGCGGCAAACGGACCAAGCAGGGCATCACCGGCTGGGTGCGCTAGCCGCACCGCGCGCACTACTCACACCCGCGTCTCCAACCTGCGGAGACGACACACCTACTCACGATGTGGGGACAACCATGCCAAATTTCGAGACCCCCGGCCCCATCTCCGTCACGCTCGAACTCGGCGTCGGCGACGTGCGGATCGCCGCGAGCGACCGGACCGACACCGTCGTCGAGATCCGCCCGAGCGACGAAGCCGACGAGTCCGACGTGACAGCCGCTCAGCAGGTCCGGGTCGACTACACCAACGGCGTGCTCCGGGTCACCGGTCCGAAGGCGCCCGTTTTCGACTTCTCCCGCAAAACCAGGTCGGTCGACGTGTCCATCGAGCTGCCAAGCGGTTCCCAGGTATCCGCTGAGATGCTGATGGCCGACATCCGCTGTGCCGGTCGGCTCGGGGAGTGCAGGTTCAAGACCGGTGCCGGGAACGCCCGGCTCGAGCGGACCGGACCGCTGCGCCTGGACTCCGGCGCTGGTCACCTCACCGTGGGCGGCGTCGCGGGCAACGCCGAGATCTCCACCGGAAACGGGAAGGTCCAGATCGGCGAGGTCGAGGGGTCCGCGGTGGTCAAGAGCGCCAACGGCGACATCCTGATCGACGCGGTCACCGGCGACGTGCGGGTGCGTACGGCGAACGGCGAGATCTCCATCGAGCGGGCCGGCGGCGGTGTGGATGCGAAGACGTCCAACGGCAGGATCCGCCTCGGCGAGGTGGTCCGCGGTTCGGTCGCGCTCGAGACCGCGGCGGGTGACCTGGAGATCGGCATCGCCGAGGGCACCGCGGCCTGGCTGGAGGTGAACACCGGTTTCGGGCGTGTGCGCAACCTGCTGAAGAACGCCACCCGGCCCGAAGAGGCCGACGAGACCGTCGAGGTGCGCGGCCGCACCTCCTACGGCGACATCACCATCCGCCGTTCCTGATCCCGTCCACCACGACATCGAGCGGCTCCTCGGCCCGCCGCTGGCTGAGCCTTGCCAAGCTCGACGCTTGCTCGACGCCTTCGTACGCCTCCTCGGCGCCCCGGAACGGCGTCCTCCTCCTGTACGACCGCCGGTCGATCGAGGTGTCGTCGACCGAAGAACCGTGGAGTCCCCCATGAATCTCCTCGTGATGGCGTGGCGCAACGTCTGGCGCAACAGCCGTCGTTCGATCGTCACCATCGGCGCGATGGCGCTGGCGCTCTGGACAGAACTCATCTACGCGGGCCTGGTGGCCGGCATGGCCGCCGACATGACGAACTACGTGACCGAGTACGACTTGGGTGACATCCAAGTCTTCTCAGAGAATTGGACGAAGCGTCCGTCTCTCCACGAGACGATCGACGCCGCAACGCTCGTCCCAAGGCTCGAGGCGGCCGGGTTCGCGGTGGCGCCGCGCCTCCAGGCGGGCGGGCTGGCCGCAGCGGGTGAGCTCTCGGCGGGCGTCGCGCTCGTCGGCGTCGACACTGCGCGAGACTCGAAGGTCCTGGGCCTCGCCACGGCGGTCGCCGAGGGCCAGTGGCTCGACGTGAACGACCCGGGTGGCGTGGTCGTCGGCCAAGGGCTCGCGCGCAGCCTCTCCCTGGAGCCAGGGTCGGAGGTCGTGGTGCTCTCCCAGGGCGCCGACGGGAGCATGGCCAATGACCTGCTGCGCGTCCGCGGCGTCCTGGCCTCCGTCGCGTCAAGCACCGACCGCGGCACGATTCTGATGACCGACGGCCGGTTCCGCGAGCTGATGGCCCTCCCGACCGGCGCCCACCGCCTCGTGCTCCGCGCGCCCCCCGGCGCGGACCTCGCGGCGGCCACCGCGCAGGTGGGGGGCCTCGCGCCGGACGTGGACGTGCAGAACTGGCAGGAGCTGAACCCGCTCCTGGGCCAGATGCTCGACTCGGTGAAGGTGCAGGCCGCCGTCGTGTACTTCATCCTGTACGTCGCGGTGGCGATCCTGGTGCTCAACGCCATGTTGATGGCGATCTTCGAGCGCATCCGCGAGTTCGGCGTCCTGAAGGCGATCGGCTACGGCCCGGGCCAAGTCTTCTCCCTGATGGTGATGGAGGGCCTGCTCCAGGCCGGCGTCGCCACGATTGTCGGCTCCGTCCTCGCGCTCCCAGTCATGTACTGGCTGTCCGCCGAGGGCGTGCAGATCGCCGGCTTCTCGGGGGTCTCGACGATGGGGATGACGATGCCGCCCGTGTGGCACGGCGCCTACACCCTGGAGGCCGTCTCCGTCCCGCTCGTCATGCTCTTCGGCATCGTCCTCGCCGCCGTGATCTACCCCGCCGCCAAGGCGGCCTGGATCCGGCCGGTCGAGGCGATGCACCACCATTGAGGTCCCCATGAGCCTGCGCATTCTCGTGTCAATCGCCTGGCGCAACCTGTGGCGGCACCGTCGTCGGACGCTGCTCACGCTCGCCTCGATCGCCTTCGGCGGCTTCCTGAGCATCCTGATGACCGCGATGCAAGACCGGTCCCTCGCGGACTTCATCGACAACGCCGCCCGAATGGGCTCCGGCCACGTCGCCCTCCAGCACCCGGAGTACCGCGACACGCCGACCCTGACGCGTAGCGTCACCGGTACCGCCGAGAAGCGGGCGCTCGTGAGCGCGGATCCCGCCGCCAGCCGCGCTGTCGAGCGCGTCGCCGGGCAGGCCATGGTGGCGACCGCCGCGGACAGCTTCGCGGCGTTCTTCATCGCCTACGACCCCACGCTGGAGACGCCGGACACGCTGTCGTTCACGCGGTCCGTCGCCACGGGCAAGCTCTTCGAGAAGTCCGACGAGCCCGGCGTCATCCTCGGCGACCGCCTCGCGCAGAACCTCGACGCCGAGCTGGGGGACAAGGTCGTCTACACGCTCACCGACCAGAAGGGCGAGATCGTCACCGGCATGCAGCGGCTGACCGGAACGGTGCACACCGGCGCGCCCAGCCTCGACAGCGGCCTGGTCCTGCTCCCCATCGGCACGATCCGGAACCTCGTCGGCTACGACGCCACCGAGGCCACGCAGGTCGCGCTCTTCCTCAAGGACGGCCGGCAGACGCTCTCGGCAGCGGCGCGCATCGACGAGACGATCGGGCCGGAAACCGCGGTGCTCACCTGGGAGCAGGTCCAGCCCGAGATCCGCGGCTTCGTCGCCATGAAGGTAGGCGGTAGCCGCGTGTTGGAGCTCATCGTTGGCCTGCTCGTCACCGCGGGCGTCTTCAACACCATCTTCATGAGTGTGCTCGAGCGCACCCGCGAGTTCGGCATCATGCTGGCGCTCGGGTACTCGCCACGCCAGCTCTTCGGGATGGTGATGGTGGAGAGCGGCTTCCTCGCGGGCATGGGCCTCCTCGCCTGCGCGATCGTCACGTGGCCCGTCTACCACCACCTGAGCCAGACGGGCTTCGACATGAGCAAGGCCTACGCCGATCAGGGCATGGACGCCTTCGAGGTCGCGGGCGTCGGCATGGATCCCGTGCTCCGCATCGGCATCTTCCCGGAGAACGTGGCGATCATCGTCCTCACCATCGTCGGGGCCACGCTGCTTGCGGGGCTGTACCCGGCTTGGCGCGCGGGCCGCGTGAACCCCGTCGAGTCCATCAACCTCGTTTGAATCGGAGTCCCAAATGGGCGAGCCGCTCATCCAATTCGAGTCCGTCACCAAGACCTACCGCAACGGCGCGTTGGAGACGCAGGCGCTCCGCGGCCTGGACTTCACCGTCGAGAGGGGCGAGTTCGTCGCCATCTGGGGCCCCTCGGGCTCCGGCAAGTCCACCGCCCTCAACTTGATCGGCGCGCTCGACGTTCCCACGACGGGCAAGGTCGTCGTCGAGGGGAAGGAGCTCGGCGGGCTCTCCCGTCGCGAGCTCTCCCGGCTGCGTCGCGACCGCATCGGGTTCGTGTTCCAGGCCTACAACCTCGTCCCGGTGCTCAGCGCGTACGAGAACGCCGAGGCGGTGATGGCGCTCCAGGGCACGCCCGCGGAGGAGCGCCGCGTCCGGGTCATGGGCCTGCTCGAGCAGGTCGGATTGACGGGGATGGAGCACCGCCGCCCCCACGAGCTCTCCGGCGGGCAGCAGCAGCGCGTGGCCATCGCGCGCGCCATCGCGTCGAACCCCGCGGTGGTCCTCGCCGACGAGCCCACGGCCAACGTCGACTCCGACACCGCCGAGAAGCTCCTGCAGATCATGGCGCGCCTGAACAACGAGCACGGCGCCACCTTCGTCTTTTCCACCCACGATCCTCGCGTGATGCGGTACGCGAAGCGCCTGGTCGGCCTCGTCGACGGCAAGGTCGCGACCGACATTCGCAAGGAACAAGGCGTCGCGTCCTGACACGGAGGAGTCCCAAATGAAGTTCGCAATCCTGCTCCTCGGCCTGCTCTCAGTCCCCGCCCACGCCGCCGATCCGACGTTGGAAGAGCTCCTCGAGTCGACCGACGACGCGACGCGTGGCAGGTCCAGCGACGCCACGGTCGAGATGCACGTGAAGACCAGCAACTACGAGCGGACCATGCGCATGCGCATCTGGTCGAGCGGCACCGAGAAGACGCTCATCCGCATCCTCGAGCCCGCGAAGGACGCGGGCATCGCGACCCTCAAGGTCGACCAGAACATCTGGAACTACCTGCCGAAGGTCGACCGCACCATGAAGGTGCCGGCCGGCATGATGTCGGGCAACTGGATGGGGAGCCACTTCTCCAACGACGACCTCGTCAAGGAGAGCCGCCTCTCCGACGACTTCGACGCCAGGATCACCAGCCGGCCGGGCGAGAACCCCGAGGGGGTCTACGTCATCGAGCTGGTCCCCAAGCCGGACGCGCCGGTGGTGTGGGGCAGCATCGTCGCCCGGATCCGCCCGGACAAGATGCCGGTGTCCATCGCCTACAACGACGAGAAGGGCGTCGTAGTGCGCACGATGAACTTCGCCGACTACAAGGACTTCGACGGGCGCAAGGCGCCGGGGAAGATGACGCTCCTCCCCGCGGACAAGCCGGGGGAGTTCACGGAGTTCACCTACGTCTCCATCGACTTCGACGTCGCCATCCCCGAGAGCACGTTCACCCTCCAAGCGTTGAAGCCGTAGATGTCCCCGATCCTGGCGCTCGCCGTCGGGGTGGCGCTGGCGGAGGAGCCGGCCGCGCCGGAGGAGCCGGCGCCGGCGAAGCCGGCCGTGAAGCCCGAGCTGACGGCGGGCGGCGACATCAAGCTCTTCTTCCTGGCGGGCGCCCCGCACGCGTGGTTCGGCTTCTCCGATGACACGATGGTGCTGTTCGAGGCCGCCGGCATGACCGAGGAGGAGGCGCTCGAGCTCTACGGGCTCGCCGCGAGCCCGTTCGCGCAGGGCGTCGCGAGTGCTCGGCTGAAGGCCGCGGCGGCGCTCGGCCCGATTCGGCTCGACGTCCACTGGACGATCTCAGGCCAGACCGTCGCGTCGTCCGGCGCCGTCGTCGGCTTGGGGACGGGCGTCGGCCTGCGCGCGCCGGAGCTCCTCCCGCTCACTTGGGCGCCCGACACCGGCAGCGGCCTGTCGGTCCAGCAACGGCTCGACCGGCTCGTCCTGTCCGCGAAGCTGCCCCACGTCGATCTCGCGCTCGGCCGGCAGCCGGTCTCCTTTGGCGTCGGTCGCGTGTTCACGCCGATGGACCTCGTGAACCCCTTCCACCCCGCCACCATCGACTCCGAGTACAAGCCCGGCGTCGACGCGCTCCGCGCCGACGTGTACGCCGGAACGTCGAGCAAGCTCACCGTTGTGGCGGCCTGGGCCGGCGATCCCGTCGTCGGCGAGGACGCCGAGGATCCGGCGGAGCCGCCCTGGGAGGACGCGGTCCTCGCGGCCTCCGGCCAGGCCACCGTCGGCGTGACGGACGTGTTGGCCTTCGCGGGCGCCGTCCGCGGCGAGCCGGTGTTCGGCCTCGGCACCGCGAGCTCGCTCGGGCCGGTGGGGGTGCACGCCGAGGCCACGGTCACCTTCCCGGCGGACGACGCGGGTCCCTTCGTCCGCGCCGTGGCGGGCGCGGACTGGCGGCCGACCGAGACCGCGAGCCTCACGGGCGAGGCCTACGTGCAGAGCTTCGGCGCCACCGATCCCGAGGACTACCTCGCCGCGCTAGACGACCCCCGCGCGCAACGCGGGGAGATTTGGGCGATGGGCCAGCTCTACGTCGCGGTCGCCGTGGCCCAGGAGATCACGCCACTCCTCCACGCGAACCTCTCCGTCATAGGCAACCTGCGCGATCCGTCGGCGCTCGTCACCGCCGGCGGAAGCTGGTCCGTCTCGGACAACGCCGTCGTCGCGTTGGGGGCCTACATCGGCGTCGGCGAGCGGCCGGACACCATCGACCTCGACATCGGGGTCGACCCGGAGACGATGACGCCCACGCTCGCGCCACTCGACCGAGAGACCCTCGCCGGGTCCGTCAACAGCGAGTTCGGGCTCTACCCGACCATGGGCTTCGTGCAGATGCGGACGTACTTCTGATTGGGACGCTCGAGGGCGCGTGGTCGATCGATCGGAGTCTGCGCGCGGTCGCCCTTTGCTCCTCGCTCTCCACGCCCACCCGACCTCCTCGCCGCACGTCGACGCCACGGACGCGGCCTCGGCTCGGGTCCTGGGTCGTCGCCAGCGGGGCGTCCTGGCGGCGTCGCCTTACGGCTGCGGCCGAGGTGTCGCAGGGCCCCGCTTTCGAGCAGTCGGAGGCGGGCGTTCTTGCTTTGGTGGGCGTAGAACGTGCGGTTTCGGGGTTCGAATCAAGGTGAGGTCAGCGACCGCCGCCGCGCGCTCGTGGGCGCCGACCTCGACGCGGGCGAGCGGGCGCGCTTCCTCGCGGAGTGGGCGGAGGCGGATCGGGCGGGCGAGAAGGGGCGCAGGGCGCGGACGACGTGAGGGCGCGCGGCGGTCCCACACCCTCACCCGCAGACCACCGTCTCCTCGATGCAGAACGGCGCCGTCGCGCTCCCGGCGTGCGTCTCGCCGCCCACCTCCACCGCCCAGTCGAAGGTGACGGTGTCGCCATCGACCGCGGTGACGTCGAGCGTCGCGGCCGTCGGGACGTCGAAGTCGTCCTCGCTCGTGTGCCACCAGGCCATCAGCGTCTGGTCGGCCACCGAGAAGTGGTCGCCCGCGGCGAAGGTGGTCTTGAGCGCGGTGAGCCGCGGGAACGGCGCGGGAGGCGACGCCCCGCAGGTGTCGGTGCCGACGATGTAAGCGCGGGCGGGGCCGTCGGTGGGGCCGCAGGCAGGGTTGGCGGTGGCGAGCGTGTCGCCGGTGGTCATGGTTTCCGGGCAACCGGCGAGGAGGGCGAGGAGCATGCCCCCACGGTAGCGCCGAACTACCGGACGACAAAGCCCCCGATCGGATGGTCCTCTCCGTTCACCCGCGCGTCCACGCGGTGCTCGCCCGGGTGCACGCGGCGCGTGGTCATGGGGCGCAGCGACACGGTCCCGCGCACCGTCCGCGCCTCGCCCGCGGCGAGGTCGAGCGTCGCGAGCTTGAAGACCTTGGGGCGCGGGCCGAGGGTGCCCGCGAAGTGCACGTCCCGCTCGATCCCGCTTCTCGCGGTCGACGATCCGAAGTCCGTGCCGCTCGAGGCCATCTACGGCCTCGTGCGCCGAACATGTTCCTCTCGCTCGCGGCCCCGCCGGCGCTCGGCTCGGGCAACCAGCGCCGCTACAAGGACGGCATGACGTTCGGCACGCGCGGCGGTATGAGCGCCTTGGCAAGCGGGAGGGCTATGGCGCCGACAACCCCACCTTCAACGCCTCGATTTCACGCCGGTCCTCCCCCTGCCTGTCCAGCCACCAAGTCCTAAAATCTTCAAGTTGAGCCGACCATCGATGGAACGCCCGCCTCTTCTGGAGAGGCGGGGGTTTCTCGTTTCGGCACGGACGTGCGGTCGCGACGGGATAGCACTCCGACGGAGGCGCACATGCCGGCCGTCCTGTTCGACGCGGGGGGAGTCCTCGTAGGTCCCGACTGGGCACGGATTGCCGCCGACGCAGCGCGCCACGGAATGCGGTTCGACGCGGCGAGACTGGCCGCCCAGGAGGGTCCGGCGCTGGCGCGGATGACGGGGGCCTCGGACGCCGAGCGGTGGCGGTCTTACATCGCCGAGGCGCTCCTGCTCGCGGGGGCGCGGGGACCGCTCATGCCCGCCGTGGCCGCCCTCCAGGCGGAGCACGACCGTATCAGCTACTGGGACGCCGTCTACGCGGACGTTCGGGACTGCCTGGATCGCGCCCGCCGGCGCGCGCGCCTGGGCGTCGTCTCGAACTCGAACGGCCGCCTCCTCGGGGTTCTGGAGCGGGTCGGGCTCGCTGGAGTGTTCGAGGTCGTGATCGACTCCAGCGTCGTCGGGGTCGAGAAGCCGGACCCGCGCATCTTCCGGCTCGCCCTGGACGCGCTCGGGGCAACGCCCGCCGCGGCGACCTTCGTGGGGGACCACCCGGAGCTCGACGTACGCGCTGCCAGGGCCGCCGGGCTCCGCGCCGTGCATCTCGACCGACACGGCACCGGCTCCCCCGCTGACGCTCCGTCGATCCGCACGCTCGCGGAGCTACCGGCGTTGCTCGAAGGGTTGGACGATGGACGGCTTTGATCGATTCCGCCTACCGCCCGGACTGAAGCGTAAGGCGACCGCGGCGCTGGCGCCGGCCGACTCGCCCGTGCCCGTAGACCTGACGCCCCCGTGCGTGGCGGACGTGGTGGCCGCGATCGCGCCGCCAGTGCGCGATCGCGGCCGCCAGTCCCACCAGGAGTACCACCACGAGCTCATCGCG
>CAYWGD010000042.1:29644-52952 GCA_964457335.1 uncultured Enterobacteriaceae bacterium
CCCGCCCCCCCCCCCCCCCCCCCGGGGGGGGGGGGGGGGGGGGGGGCCGCCCCCGCCCCCCCCGGGGCCGCCCCCCCCCCCGCCTGTCCCACGAGGAGTACCTCCTCGAGCTCTTCGCGTTTGCGGCCGTCGATGCGGTCGACGCGCTCGTGCCCGCTCCACGGGCGGCGCCGGGCGCGAAGCCGGCGACGGAGAGCCTGTTCCGTGCACTTCGGGGCGTTGCCGCGGGCACGCTCGCGGCCTCCACGGCCGCCCTCGCGATCCGGTCCTTCGCGGACACCCGGGGGAACCAGCTGGTGTTCCCTCGCCCGCGGGGCGACGATGAGCCGTATGCCTGGAAGACCGCCGACGAGAGCACGTTGGCGGAGGCCCTCCAGCGCCTGGCCCCCGTGCTCTCGCGCGCGTGGGCGGAGCTGCGCATCCTCGCGGTCCTCGACCCCGTGCCCGCGATGAAGGCGGCGCTCACGGCCGTGCCACCCGAGAGCCGGGTGCGCCGTGCGCTCTACGACCTCGTCGAGGCGGTGTGCAGCTGGACCAACCACCCCGAGGCGCGTCGATGGCAACGCGCGCGGACCGCTCCCCTCGCGAAGGAGGCGTCGGAGGAATGGCGAGACGCGCTCCGCTGGGCCGAGGTCTGCCTCCAGGTCCACGCCGCCTGGATCCCCTTTGCGGTGGACGGCGGCCGAGCCGGTGTCGACCCCGCGTACACCCTCGCTCGCGCGCGCGAAGCGATCGCGCGGTCCACCTGCTACGTCCGCCAGGCCGACCTGCTGCGGGGCGAGCCACCCCACCGCTGGCTCGGGGGGCTGGATGCGCAGGGGCTTCCCCGGACCCCCCTGTTGTTCGTGAAGCACGATGAGTCGCCGCGCGTCCCGGTGCGCCTCACCATGGCGTGGGCGAACCCGCTCGGGGAGCACCGGCCGGACCTCGACCTCGCGTTCACGCGCGAGGAGCTCGAGGAGATGGGCCTGACGTGGCCGGACCGCAACGAGGTGAAGCGCAGCGTGCTGTGCGTGGAGTCGGACGCCGAGGGGGTGCACCTCGTGTGCCAGCTGGGTCGGTACCTCGACTACGCCACGACCCACGCCGCCTACGGCGTCGCCGAGCCCTGGCACCCCAAGGTGCGCGCCATGGACGCGGACTTCGTCGATGCCGATGGGCGCCTGCGGCCGATCGACGGCGCCCGGCGGCTGGAGAACCACTTCGGCGTGTCCACCGCGATCCTTTCGTCGAACGGGCACATCGTGCACCTTCGGCAATCGAGGGGTGCCCTCGTCTCGCGGGACCTCGTCGTGCCGGCGTCGAGCGGCGGCTGCTCGGTCGACGTCGAGGGAGATCCGGGCGGGACCGCGCGCGTCCCGGAGCGATGGCCGGACGCGCCGGATCTGCGTTTCCGGTTCGCCTTCGAGGAGCCCGTGGGTGACGGGCTCGCGATCGACCCCACGCGCGACGCGCGCCGGGAGAGCTGGGAGGAGGTCGCGGGCGCGCCGATGGAGACCGCCGCGGACGGACGGAGCCGGCGGAAGGAGACGCTGGCGTTCATCCGCCCCCTGGCGGTGGTCCGTGACGCGTTGCGGGCGGGAAAGCCCGAGATCTTGTACGTCGGCTACTTGGACTTTCCGGTCGAAGGCGTGACGCCGTCGATCGAGAGCAAGCGCCTCGTGCGGAAGGGAGGGCAGCAGGTCGTCTCGGACGCGGAGGCGAAGGGCCGGGCCCCACCGCGGCACGGCGGGAGGATGGTGACGGAGATAGACGCCCAGAAGGAGGCCGGGGTGCTCGTGACCCTGACGGCGCCCACCACGTTCGAGGAGGGTGAGCTCCTGAGCGACCCGAGCCGGCTCGTGGAGCTGGTCCGGTTCCTCGAGGCGCGGCCCCGCACGTCGGGAAAAAAACACGTCGAGCGCGCGGAGGGCCGGCTGGCCGACGAGCTGAAGAACGGCCGTGGCGTCGCCACCCGGGTGTCGCACTTCACCATGGGAACCCTGCACGCGTACGCCCTGCACGCCGAGGGGCTGCCAAAGAAAAAGTGACCGGGCATCCTGGCAGCGAAGCCGGATTTGCCGGGCACCCAAATCTCCAGACCCGCTCGACCGTAGCCCCTGGAAAGGGCCTGCGGCCTCGATCATGGCCCCCGGGGGGATCCCAAGGCCTGCATCGCGACCCCCCGGGGAGGGGGTGTCATTTAAGCCAATAATATCGAATATTTACGGATGGACGGGCCCCCGCCCTCTCGGCTACCACGAAGACGTGAGCCCGAAGCGGCGCTCACCCGCGCTCAAGCCGCGGCGGACAACCCACCACCCTGGAGGCCGCATGGCCCCGCAACCCAACGTGCGTTCGCTCTTCCCCTTCTGCTCGCCTCGTGGCGGGCGCGCCGGCCTGCTCGGGGCCGTGCTCCTTGCAGCCTGCGCGCCCGGCGTCGCCCCCGAGGACGCCGGGAGCCGCCGCGTCGCGGAGCCGACCGCGGAGGCTGCCGAGAGCGAATACCTCGCCGACCTCGCCTTCCGGTACCTCTACGAGGAGGGTCCGGACGACGTGACCTTCGCCACGCTCGAGGAGGTCGAGAATCTCACCGTCCCTGAGGCGCGGGTGTTCCTCCAGCGCGTGCAGGCCATCGAGCCCGAGCAGGCGTTCACGAGTGCGCAGGACCAGTGGGTCCAGGAGCGGATCCGCGAGCGCCTCCTGGATCACGCCGAGGCGACCGGCACGCGCCTCGGCGATCTCTCGTGGAAGGACGTGGAGGAGGTCGAGGACCAGCTCATCGCCGAGATCCCGGACGAGGTGGCCGAGGTCGACTACGAGGGGTCCGGCGCGTGGTGCCTGCCGGGCTATGCCATCTGCTCCACAGTCAGCTTCACGACCACGCTGTACGGCGCGAGCTGCGCGAGCGGCTGCACCCGCGCGTCCGGCTACGACCGGGCCTCGAACAGCGGGTGCGAGCTCGGCGCCTGCGACTACCGGGTGGAGTTCCCCACCGGGAGCATGGCCGGCACCGTCGACGGCGTCACCGCCGCCGCGGACTGCGTGATCCTCTACTACGGCGGCTTCATCGCGCGCTCGAGCTCCGGTCGCACCCAGGTGGGGTACGGCCTCGCCGGCCCAACCTCCTGCTGGACGACGGGCGGCACCGTGTCCGGCTACATGCAGGTTCGCTGACGCGCCGGCCCGCGACGGCGCCGGCGTCCCCGAAGGGCGCCGGTGCCCTCCCGCCGGCGCCGGGGTGCACACCAACGCGATCTACCGGTTCGTGACCATCTTCCGGAAGCACTTCGCGGGGAAGCACCCCGCGTACGACGCCGTGATCTTCGACGCGCCCGGGCCCACCCAGCGCGACCGCGAATACCCGGCCTACAAGGCGACTACGGGCTCCACGGCGCCAACGTCGACGGCGTCGGCGTCGGCGACCTGGTCGTGGCCGGCGGGGACTACGACTACACGTCGGGCGACGTGTACGTCTTCCTCGGTCCGCCGATCGCCGGCGTGACCATGACCAGCGCGGTCGACGGCCGGATCACCCGGGCCTTCACCTTCTACACGCTGACCTCGGGTGACGTGAGCGGCGACGGGGTCGACGACATCGCGTTCGTGGCCGACGACCAGCTGCGCGTCTGATACGCCCTCGCCCAAGGGGGACGTGGCCGCGACAGCCGCGGACTGGAGCGCGACCATGGACGAGCGCTCCAGCCTCGCGGGGGGCCGCGATCTGCTCGTCGTCGGCACCGACTTCGACGGGGACGGCAGCGGCGACGTGTTCGTCGGATAAGAAGACGACGTGCTCGGCTGGTACGGCTCCCTCGGCACGGGGACCTTGACCGCGAGCGCGGCGGACTTCACGTACGACAGCACCGGCACACGGATGGGCCAGCGGGCCCCCGTCGCGGACGTGACGGGCGACGGCCTGCCGGAGCTCCTCCTTGGGGATCCCACCTCCTCGGAAGCGGAATACCGGGCCGGCGCCGCCTTCCTCGTGTCTCCTGCCGGCCTTTGAAGGTGGAGAACGGGGGGCTTGCCGCGCGGGGACGCGCGGCAACTGCGGCAGCGCCCCTGACGGAGACGAGGTCGGCGGCCGCGGTCGGGCTTGGCTTCGGCCCGTCGCGGCGTTTAGCTCACATTCGGCATGGCGCTCTGCCGGGTCGCGACCAATACTCCCTTCAACGCCGACAAGTCAGTCCGCTCCCGCCCCTGCCGGTCGAGCCATCATGTTCTATAGTCATCAAGTTGAGCCGACCACTGGCGAAGGCCCTTCCAGAGCATGCTTGGGAAGGGCCTTTCTGGTTCCATTCCCCGCGGGGACCGGACTGGATGCCGGAACTCCGAGAGCCCTCGCCTGCTGCGACGGAAGGCAAGGCGTGGGCGCGTCGACGTCCCCCGCCGAGGGCTCCACCGCGGAGGCCCAAGCACCGGCTGGATCACCTGCCCGGACTGGAGGTGGATCACAGTCCCCGGACCGGCGCCGCGGCGTCGTCTCGGTTTACGCCGGTACCCTGCCACCGGGAGGCCAACGCCCCCGAAGATGGCTTACAACCCACGCAACCGGCCCGCCAGGAACCGCTGCTCCGGCTCCTGGAGCGTGAGCGCCAGCGCCCGCTCGTAGGAAGCGCGCGCCTCGGCCGTCCGACCGAGCCGCCGGCACAGGTCCGCGCGCGCGGAGTGGGCGAGGCGGAAGTCGCCGAGCTCGCCCCTAGCCAGGATCGCGTCGATGAGCGCCAACCCGGCCCACGGCCCGTCTCGCATCGCGATGGCGACGGCGCGGTTCAGCTCGACCACGGGCGACGGGTCTGCGCGCAGCAGCACGTCGTAGAGGCCGACGATCTGCGGCCAGTCGGTCGCCGCGGCGTCCTGCGCCTCGGCGTGGACGGCCGCGATCGCCGCTTGGAGCGTGTAGGGGCCGAACCGGCGCGACCGGAGCGACCGCTCCACCAGCGCTCCGCCCTCGGCGATGCGCGCACGGTCCCACAACGTGCGGTCCTGCTCGTCGAGCAGAAGCAGCTCGCCCTCGGGCGTCGTCCGCGCCGCGCGTCGGGACTCCTGGAGGAGCATCAACGCGAGGAGCCCGAGGACCTCGGGCTCCGGTAGCATCGCTGTGAGCAGCCGCCCGAGCCGGATCGCCTCGGCCGAGAGGTCCGCGCGCGTGACGGCCGCGCCGGACGATGCCGAATAGCCCTCGTTGAACACGAGGTAGATCACCCGCAGGACCGAGTCGAGCCGTTCCGGCTGCTCGGCGTGCCCCGGCACCTCGAAGGGGAGCCGCGCGTCCCGGATCTTCGCCTTCGCCCGCACGATCCGCTGCGCCAGCGTCGACGCGGGGAGGAGGAAGGCGCGGGCGATCTCCTCGGTCGAAAGCCCGCAGACCTCGCGCAGCGTCAGCGCCACCTGGGCCTCGGGTGGAAGCGCCGGGTGACAGCAGATGAAGACGAGGCGCAGGCGGTCGTCGGCGACGGCCAGTTCGTCGGACAGATCGCCGGCGTCGACGCGGTCGGCGACCGCCGCGAGGTGGGCGTCGAAGAGCGCCCGACGCCGCAACGTGTCGATCGCCTTGAAGCGACCGGCGGAGACGAGCCACGCGACCGGGTTGTCCGGCACGCCGTCGCGGGGCCACTGCTCCAACGCCGCGCGGAACGCGTCGTGGAGCGCCTCCTCGGCGAGATCGAAGTCGCCGAGGAGGCGGATGAGCGCAGCGAGGACGCGCCGCGACTCTTCGCGGTACACGGCGTCGACCCTCGCCCGCGCGGCGGCGCTCACTGCCCGACCGTCTCCGTCGCGACAGCCACCTGGCACGTCTCGATCGGCCGGATCTCGATCCCCCAGCCCAGGTGCTCGTTCAGCCGCGCGGCCGGGTGCAGCGACGCCACCTGGATGGCCTCGTTGAGGTCGCGCGCCTCGATGAGGAAGTAGCTCCCGAGCTGCTCCTTGGTCTCCGCGTAGGGCCCGTCGGTGACGGTGACCTTGCCGTTCTTCGGCCGCAGGCTCACCGAGTCCTTCGTCAGCGCGAGCGAGCCCACCTCCAGCAGGTGCCCGCTGCGCTGCAGCTCCCCGTCGAAGGGGGCGCACTGGCGCCCGATGGCGGCCATGTCGGCCTGGGTCAGCGTCTCGAACTTTTTCTCGTCGTAGTAGGCCAGGCACAGGTACTTCATGGGACTCTCTCCTTTCCCGATACGTAGTCGAGCGGAGAGGGGCGGAATCGACACAGCGTCGACCGCGGCCTCCAAAAGTTTTGAGGCGGGCTCGGCGTCCCTCCTCCCGGCAGTCGGAGGGCGGTCGGCGAGCCGGTGCGAAGCGGCGGTGCCGCGCGGCGGAGGGCCGCGGGCGGGCGAGGGCGGCGGTGCCTTGGGGCGATCCGGCACGAGCGTCACAGCTCGCGCAGAAGTTCAGTGTCCATGCCGGTGATGCAGATCCGGTCGATGCGGATGGTCGTGCGTCGTCGGCTCGTGCTCGTGCTCGTGGATGTGCCATCCCCAGCGCGGGAGGCCGGGATGGCTGTGATCGTGGTGCTCGTCGTCATGACCAAGCCCTCCGGCGCGGCCAGCACCACGCTCGCGCCCCAGACCAGCGCCGCCGCGATCCAGGTGCGCCCGCCGACGTGCTCGCGGAAGAACGCCCACCCGAGGAGCGCCGTGGCCGGGGCCTCCAGGTTGAGCCAGAGGGCCACCGACGCGGCGGGCGCCATGCGGAGGCCCAGTCCGCACTCGCGGCGATGACCGGCGATGCACGCGCAACCGCGGAAGGCCCGCGCGCACGCAGGCGTCGGTCGTCGGCCGGACGCCCCGCGAGGACGTCGTTCCCATGGGGATCATCGGGGCGTCCGACACGTGCCGGATGGGCGCGTGCGGGCCGCTGCGTGACGTGAGCCCCGAGGTGCTCCGATGCGCGAACCCGACTCCGGCGGCCCGCGCCGCCCGACCCGGTGGCCCCGTGGGTAGCCAGGCCCGCGGTCGACAGGGCGCGGCCCAATCCGTGGGGGCGGGCCCGACGCCCGAGGCAGCCCCCGAGCGGCAGGCGCGCGGGAACGAGGCCGCGCGGGCCCGTCTTCCGGAGCAGCCCGACGCCGGGCTCGCCCGCTACGAGGACGCGCTCGGCGAGTTCCTCGGCGGGGAGCTGTACCGCGCGGTCGAGGGGGCGCTCCGCTTCGAGCGGCTCGAAGGTTACGCCCGCGACGCGCTCGGCGGTGCCCTCGGCGCGATGGGGGGCCAGCTCGGGCAGCTCGACGGGGTGACGGCCGATCCCGCGGCGGTCGACGCGCTGGTGGCGATGGTCCAGGCGCGGCTCGATCCGGTGCTCGACGGGTGGCTCGCCGCGGAGGGGCACGCGGTCGCGGATCGGCTCTCCGGGTGGGCGGGGGCGAGCCCGCGGGCGGTGGCCGGGGTCGCGCTCCTCGCGGCGGCCGGGGCCGTGCTCGCCGACCTCGAGATTCCCGCGCTGAAGCGGCTCCTGAAGCTCGGCGACGGCACCGACGCGACCGTGGAGGTCGAGCTCGGGCGCCTCCGCGCGCTCGCGCTCAAGCGCGTCCGGGCCACGCTCTCCCACGCCTCCGGGCCGCTCGTCGGCGCCATCGAGCTGAACCACGGAGAGGGCGGCACCACCGGCGCCGCGAGCCTGAAGCTGGCGGAGGAGAAGCGCTCGATCGAGGCCAAGGGGACGTTCGACGGGGACGGCCTCGTGGTCGCGGGGCTCTCGGGCCGGGTGGAGACGGCGGCGGGCCGGATCGAGGGAGGAATCACGACGGAGCGCGGGCGTGAGGGCGCCATCGCCACGCTCGGCATCGCGCGGGAGGAGGGGCCGCTCGCGCTCACGGGCGACTTCTCGTGGGATGCCGGCACCGGCGCGCTCACGCTCGGCGCGTCCGCGCTCCGGAAGCTCGATGACACCGAGCTCTCCGCCGCGGTGACGGGCGCCTCGGACGGGAGCCGCTCGGCCCGGGCGGGCGTGACGCGGCGGCGGGCGTGGGGGGAGGTCTCCGCGAGCGCGTCGACGAGCCGCGAGGCCTTCGGGCTCTCCGAGGAGCAGAAGCTCCAGCTCGGGGTGAAGTACGACCGCGAGACGCTCCGCGCGGCGCTGGACGCCGCCGTGGCGCGGGCGAACGGGTCCACCACGGCGACGCTCGAGGCCTCGGTCGAGCGGGATTTCGGGGACGGCCGGCGCGTCGGGGCCACGCTCGACCTGGCGGCGGGCGACAACCGGCTCCTGGAGGCCGGCGCCTTCTACGGGTTCAAGGACCCGGAGGCCTTCCGGTCCTGGCTCGTCGAGTATCGTCACCGCTCGCGCCTCGACGACCACGCGCTGAAGATCGCCCTGGAGGAGGCGATCGGCCCCGTGCTCGTGCGGGCGCAGAGCGCGGTCGCGTGGGGCGGGAGCGGCCGCACGCTCGACGTGTCGGCGCACGCCGCGTACTTCACCGCGCCCGAGACCGCGCTCGTGGCGGGCGCGACGTTGCGGCGGGACTTCGAAGGCGGGCGGTCCGCGGTCACGCCCGAGGTGGGGGTGCAGCACAAGGGCGTGCAGGTGCTCTTCGGGTACGACGCCGAGACGAAGGGCGCGACGATCCGGCTCGGCGTGCCGTTCTGACCCCGCCGCGCGAGCCCCGCGGTTGCGCTCCTTGTAGCGCTACGCGCGTGGAGACGGCGATGGCGCGCGCGAGGTCGGACGCGACGAGCGTACCAGCCTCGCCGAGCAAGCGGGCAGGTCCTTCACCCGCGAGTTCGGTCGAGGGAGCGTGTAGGCGTGGAGCTTCTCTGCGATGTGGGTCTCCACCGGGTACACGCGGAACCGGGGCGGCGACAACCCCACGAACGCGAGCGTGTCGCTCCCGTCGTGCTCCTGGGGGGTCCCGACGATTGGCGCGCCCACCGCAACGTCGACCCCGAACGACCGAACCGTAGGTCCGCCCCGCGAGCCGTCGTCGTAGCGGAGACCGTCGGCTTCGATGCCGAAGGGCGAGGTCGCTCGCCTCACGACGAGGACGCGGACGAGGCCGCCGACGTGCGAGCACACGCGCGGGCTCCTTGTCGGCAGGCGCATACTGGTCCCCCGAACGCTCTCGCCGACCTCTTCGAACACCTGGCGAGATCGGAATCGGCGGGGGAGCGTGACGATGGAGAACGCGTTGCTCGCCATCCTGCGTGATGTCCCCTGGATCGTGCGCGTCGCCGTCCTCGCCCCGTTCGTGCCCGCGCTCGTCGCTGCCCGCGCCCACGGCGGGAACCTCCGGGAGCGCCTCCTCCTGTGGCTGGCCGTGCTCCCGCTGGTGGCCGCGGGGATCATGGTCCGGGACACGCTCACGATCCTCGACCCGCCCTCGGTCCCCAAGATCGACCCTCGCTTCTGGGCCTCCCTTCGCGCCACCGAAGTCATGATGCTCGTGGGGCCTGCGGTCGCCCTGGGTGCGCTGGCGGCCGCGGCCCTGTCGCCGGCGATTCGCCGCCCGGCGCTGGCCGCCGTCCCGGGTGCCCTCGTTCTCGGCGCCTGGAGCGTGGCCATCGACGCCCACCTGGAGGAGGTGCTGATGGTGGACCCGCCCGCCAAGGCAATGCTGGTGATGCGATGGCAGCCCATCCACGCCGCGTTCGTGGTGACGACGGTCGCGGTGTGCTTCGTGTCCGCGTGGCGTATCTCGGGGCCGGCCAGGGTTGCCGTGACCGCGCCGCTCCTCCCGCTCTTGCTGTGGCCGGGTTGGGAGTGGGTGGCGTTGGTGTCGCAAACGACAGGGTGAGAGTGCCCGTCGAGACGGGCGGACGGTTCATCCCCAACAGTTTCGGTGGCAAGACCGATCGTTCGAGGGTTGCCCCCGGCGCCGAAGGGTCAGCCGGCCGTCGGGGGGAGGCCAGGGCAGCCGCTGGCGCGCTGCGGAGGCGGCGTGCCCACGGAGGGAGGGGGGTGGTTCCGGTGCCCGTGCGCCCCCGGCCTCACGACAGCGGCGGCCCGGCGCTCGTCGTGGTGGTCGCGTTCTTCGTACCGGAGCCGGTGCCGAACGTGGCGGCGAGGGGGGGCACGGCGTGCGCACACCCACCCGGCCGGACGACGGGGATACACTGCGCGGAGGAGCTGGCTTGCAGGACCCGGAGCTGCTGCGCAGGCTGCTGCGCGCGAAGGACCGCATGGACGCGGCGTCGCACGAGGCGTGGCCCGTCGGGCGGCTCGCGCGGGTCAGCGGCGTCTCGCAGGCCCACTTCGCGCGGTCGTTCAAGGAGGCCTTCGGCGTCCCGCCGCACCGCTACCTCCTCACCCGCCGGATCGAGCGGGCCAGGTCGCTCCTGCGAGACACCGACCTGGCGATCACGGAGATCGCGCTCCGGACGGGTTGGAAGAGCCTCGGCACCTTCGGGCGCACCTTCCGCGACGTCACCGGCGAGAGCCCGGGCGACCTGAGGGCCCGCGAGAAGGCCCTCCCGCGGGACCTCGAGCGCGTGCCGCCCTGCTTCCTCAGCGCCGCCCACCGGCCCGACCTCACGATCGCAGTTTCGGAGAAGCGGCGACAGGAGGCGGGCGGTAAGGACGGGTCAGAGGAAACGGAGGTTCCATGAGTCAAGGTGTCGGGGTGGTCGGTCTGTACGTTCGCGATCAGGACGAAGCCCTTCAGTTCTATGTCGAGAAGCTCGGATTCCGCGTGCACACCGACGTGCGGAACGGCGACTACCGCTGGCTGACGGTGCAGCACCCGGAACAGCCGTCCTTCCAGCTCGGCCTGTTCACGCCGGGGCCGCCGGTGCTCGACGCCGCCACCGCGCAGACCCTGCGCGAGATCGTGGCGAAGGGTGCCATGCCGCCGCTCGTGCTCGCCGTCGACGACTGCCGCGCCGCCTACGACCGGATGCTCGCCCGCGGCGTGGAGTTCACGCAGGAGCCCGTGGACCGTTACGGGGCCGTGGACGCCAGCTTCCGCGATCCGTCGGGGAACGGGTGGAAGATGATCGAGGCACGCCGTCCATGAGCTGGAACAACGGGATTCGACAGGTTCACCGGTGGTTGTCCATCGCCTTCACCGTGTGCGTCCTCGCCAACTTCGTCGCCATGGGCATGGCCCCGGGTGAGCCGCCGCCTCCCTGGGTGACCTACGCGCCGCTGCCCCCTCTCTTCCTGCTCCTGTTCACCGGGCTGTACTTGTTCGTGCTGCCGTATGCCACCAGGTGGCGCAGCGGGCGACGCAACGCCGGAACCCGCGTAGATGGCGCATAGTCGAGCAGCGACCACCCACGCCCCAGTCCTTCCACGCACCGTCCCTACTCATGACAGGATCGCGAACATGCCCTCCTCCAGCAGGCCCCCCGCAGACAGCCACGACCTGATCCGCGTCCAGGGCGCCCGGGAGAACAACCTGAAGGACATCAGCGTCGAGATCCCCAAGCGGCGGCTGACCGTGTTCACCGGCGTCTCGGGATCGGGCAAGTCGTCGCTGGTGTTCGGCATCATCGCGGCCGAGTCGCAGCGGCTGATCAACGAGACCTACAGCGCGTTCCTGCAGGGGTTCATGCCGACGCTGGCCCGGCCCGACGTCGACGTCCTGGACGGGCTGACGACCGCCATCATCGTCGACCAGGAGCGGATGGGCGCCAACTCCCGCTCGACGGTCGGCACGGCGACCGACGCCAACGCCATGCTGCGGGTGCTCTTCAGCCGCGTCGGCCAACCGCACGTCGGCTCCCCGAACGCCTTCTCCTTCAACGTCCCGTCGGTCCGCGGGTCCGGGGCGGTCACGATCGAGACGGCCGACGGGAAGAAGACCGAGGCGCGCTCGTTCGAGGTCAACGGCGGCATGTGCCCGAAGTGCGAGGGCATGGGCTCGGTGAGCGACATCGACCGGTCGGCGCTCTACGACGACAACAAGTCGCTCAACCAGGGCGCGCTCACGATCCCCGGCTACAGCATGGACGGGTGGTACGGCCGCATCTTCCGCGGCTGCGGCTACTTCGACCCGGACAAGCCGATCCGCGAGTACACGAAGAAGGAGCTGGACGACCTGCTCCACAAGGAGCCGACAAAGATCAAGGTCGAGGGGATCAACCTGACGTACGCGGGGCTGATCCCGACGATCCAGAAGTCGATGCTGTCCAAGGACGTCGAGACGCTTCAGCCGCACATCCGCGCCTTCGTGGAGCGCGCGGTCACCTTCACGAGCTGTCCCGAGTGCGGCGGCACCCGGCTCAACGCGGCGGCCCGGTCCTCGAAGATCGCGGGGATCAACATCGCCGAGGCCTGCGCGATGCAGATCAACGACCTGGCCGCCTGGGTGCGTGGTCTCGACGAGCCGTCCGTCGCGCCGCTCCTGGCGTCGCTCCGGCACACGCTCGACTCGTTCGTGGAGGTCGGGCTGGGCTACCTGAGCCTCGATCGACCGACCTGCACGTTGTCGGGCGGGGAGGCGCAGCGCACCAAGATGATCCGTCACCTCGGGTCGTCCCTCACCGACGTCACCTACGTCTTCGACGAGCCGACGATCGGGCTGCACCCCCACGACATCCAGCGGATGAACGACCTGCTCCTGCGGCTGCGCGACAAGGGCAACACCGTGCTCGTGGTCGAGCACAAGCCCGAGGCGATCGCGATCGCCGACCACGTCGTCGACCTGGGCCCCGGCGCCGGCACCGCCGGCGGCCAGGTGGTGTTCGCGGGCACCCTCGACGGGTTGCGGGCCAGCGGCACGCTCACCGGGCGGCACCTGGACGAGCGGCCATCCCTCAAGGCGTCGGTGCGGAAGGCGTCGGGCGTGATGAAGGTTCGCGGCGCCCGCACGCACAACCTGAAGGACGTCGACGTCGACATCCCGCTCGGCGTGCTGGTGGTGGTGACCGGCGTGGCCGGGTCGGGCAAGAGCTCCCTGATCCACGGCTCGGTGGTCGGTCGCGACGGCGTGGTGGCGGTCGACCAGGCCCCGATCCGCGGCTCGCGGCGGAGCAACCCGGCCACGTACACCGGCCTGTTGGACCCGATCCGCACCGCGTTCGCGAAGGCCAACGGCGTGAAGCCCGCGCTGTTCAGCGCCAACTCCGAGGGCGCCTGTCCGGCGTGTAACGGCGCCGGGGTGATCTACACCGACCTGGGGATGATGGCCGGCGTCACCACGGTCTGCGAGGAGTGCGAGGGCCGGCGGTTCCAGGCCTCGGTGCTGGAGTACCGGCTGGGCGGGCTCAACATCGCCGAGGTGCTCGACCTGCCGGTCCAGGACGCGGTCGGCTTCTTCGGCGCCGGCAAGGCGCGCACGCCGGCCGCGCACGCGATCCTGCAGCGGATGGCCGACGTGGGGCTCGGCTACCTGCGGCTCGGCCAGCCGCTCCCCACGCTGTCGGGTGGCGAGCGGCAGCGGCTCAAGCTCGCGACGCACATGGGGGCGGACGGCGGCGTCTACGTGCTCGACGAGCCGACCACCGGGCTGCACCTCGCCGACCTCCGGCAGCTGCTCGGGCTCCTGGACCGGCTGGTCGACTCCGGGAAGTCGGTCATCGTGATCGAGCACCACCAGGCGGTGATGGCGCACGCCGACTGGATCATCGACCTCGGACCGGGCGCGGGCCACGACGGCGGCCGGATCGTGTTCGAAGGCACGCCGGCCGACCTGGTGGAGGCGCGGTCGACGCTGACGGGCGAGCACCTGGCGGCGTACGTCGGTACCGGCGCCGCGTCGCAAATGGCGGGGAGCCGGGGCTGACGGGGCACCCGGACCGCCCGAGGACGGGCGGCCGGTGCGGGGCCACGGCGCTCGGGGCGAGCGCGCGGCGGCTCGGGCGCCTCGCGCGGTCCGCGCCGGCGCGGCGACGTCGACCTCCCGGACGCGGCGAACGACGAGCTCGTCCCGCGCGTCGGCCAGCTCGAGCCACGTCTCCGGGCTCCACGAGCCAGGCCAGCTGAAGTTCCCGCGCCCATGCGGGAACCTTTCCCGCGGTCACCCCCTCCTCCATGTACCGTCCTGTGCGGCTCGCGGGCATCGCGAACGGCACGGCGGTGCGTTCGGGCGCGCTCCCGCCCCTGGAGTCCCTGCATGTCAGACGACCTCTTGCGTGAAACCGTCCTCCAATCGAGGCGCCGCTTCCTCGCCCAGACGGGCGGGCTCGCCCTCTCGGGCGCTGCTGTCGCCGTGCTCGCCGACCTGCCCGGTCGGGCCCACGCCGCCGCGCCGGCGACCTCGGGCGACCTGCAGATCCTCAACACGGCCATCGCCGCCGAACACGAGGCCGTCGCCGCCTACGCGCTCGGCGCGAGCAGCGGGCTCCTCACCACGGACGTCGCCAAGGTCGCCCTGGCGTTCCAGGGCCACCACAAGGAGCACGTGGAGGCGCTCGCCAAGGCGGTGCGGGCGCTCGGGGGCCAGCCGGCCGACCCGAAGCGCGACTACGTGTTCCCGGTCGCGAAGCTCAAGTCCCAGAAGGACGTCCTCGAGTTCGCGGCGGGCCTCGAGCGCGGCGCCATGAGCGCCTACGTCGGCGCCATCCCCCTGTTCACGGACCGGGGGCTCTCGACGGCGGCGGCCAGCATCCTCGCCGACGAGTCGATGCATTGGGCGGTGCTGCGGAGCGCGTTGGGCCTCGATCCGGTCCCCGGGGCGTTTTTCACGTGAGCCGCGCCACCCTCCGGAGCGGGGTGGCTGGCGCGGCGGTCGTAGCCACGATCGTCGCGTTCACGTGCCTCGCGCGCGTCCCGGACGCAGCAGCGAGCGACGCGGCCCGCGGGGAGCAGGTCTACGCGCGCTGCCTCGGCTGCCACTCCCTCGAGGCCGACCGCACCGGTCCGCGCCACTGCGGTCTCTCGGGCCGTCGCGCCGGCACCGTGCCCGGCTTCGACTACAGCCCCGCCATGGTGGCGTCCGGGATCACGTGGAACGAAGGAACGCTCGATCGCTTCCTCGCCGATCCGGTGGGCGTCGTACCGGGCACCCGCATGACGTTCGCGGGCGTCGCGGATGCGACGGAGCGGCGCGACCTCGTGGCCTGGCTGCTCGCGGCCTCGGTCGACCCGGCTCGCTGCGACCGTCGATAGGCGTACCGCCCGCCCGCTTCGTCAGTGGGTGGGCGGTACCAGCTCGGCCAACGCGGCGTGATCGTCCCGCTCGAGCAGCACCGACGCCTCGAGGCAGAGTCGGTCCCGACCGACGGTCGCCACGGCGAGCGTCTTCGCGCCCCGTCGGAAGGCGATCGCGGCGTCGCGCGCCTCGAGGTCGCCGTGCACGTCGGCGCGCTCCCATCCCGCGGGGAAGCCCACCACGTTGATGCACAGGTCGTGGTGGATGCTCCAGAAGAATGGGACGGCGTCGAACACCTCTTCGGCACCGAGCATGTTGCGGGCGGCCACCTGCCCCTGACGCTGCGCCAGCGACCAGTGCTCCACCCGCTGCGTCTCGCCGGTATGAGGGTCCGGCCAGCGCGCGATGTCCCCCGCGGCCCACACCCTCGTCGAGGACGTGCGGAGCGTCGCATCTACGACAACGCCCCTGTCCAGGACGAGCCCCGCGCCCTCCGCCAGCGCGACGGCTGGACGTACGCCCACACCCATCACGACGAGGTCGGCGGCAAGGTGGGAGCCGTCCGAGAGGAGCACCCCGTCCTTCGCGACCGCGAGCGGCGTGCGGTCGAGGTGGAAGACGATCCCGCCGCGCTCGTGGGCGGCCTTCACCGCGCTACCCACCGCCGTACCGAGGAGGCGCGCGAGCGGCAGCGCCTCGGGGGCGACGACATGGACGTCGAGGCCCCGAGCGCGCAGGGATGCCGCCGCCTCGAGACCGAGGAAGCTTGCCCCGATGACCACCGCCCGTCGCGAACCCGTCGCGGTCCGGGCGATGCCGCGGCTGTCGGCGAGCGACCGGAGCGTGAACACGTGCGGCGCGTCGGCGCCGGGGATGGGCAGCCGCACGGGGTCCGCGCCGGTCGCGAGGAGGCAGGCGCCGTACGCGAGGGAGGTCCCGTCGGACAACGCGACGCGCCGCTCCACCGTGTCCACCCGGAGCACCTCCACGCCGGACAGCAGGCGGATGTCGCGCTCGGCGTAGTACGCCTCGTCACGCAGCAGGAGCCACTCCTCGGGCGCGGCTCCGGCGAGGTAGTCCTTCGAGAGGTTCGGCCGGTCCACGGGGGGGCCGGGCTCGCGTCCGATCAGCGTGATCGGGCCCGAGAAGCCCTCGTCCCGCAGCGTCTCGACGGCGGCGGCACCCGCCGCGCCGGCCCCCACGACCACAACCGCGGGGCCTGGGCGCAAAGCGCCGGGACGGCGACCCGTCGAGGGCCCGACGACCCGGACGAAACCGCGGGAGACCTCCACGGCGAAGGTCGGGAGCGGAGAGAGCGCCGGCGCGCGGACCGCCTCGCCGGTGCGCAGGTCGAAGCAGGCGTGGTGCCACGGGCACCGGATCACGCACCCCGTCTGCAGGCCCTCGTCGAGCGGGGCACCGTAGTGCGCGCAGGCGGCGCCCACCGCGTGGAAGGCGCCGTCGATCCGAGAGAGGAGGACCGGGCTTCCGTGCGCGTGGCCGCGGACGAAGCCGCCTTCGGGAATCTGGTCGACGGGGACGCCGACAGCGAAGTCGGGGCCGGTCAGTGGGAGCGGCTCGCTCATCACTTGCTCCACAGGGAAGGTGCCCGGTCATCGGGCAGCAGATGGCCCATCCGGTCGCGTTTGGCAGCGAGGTAGACGGCGCTGTGAGGGTTCGGGGCGACCACGAGCGGGACCATCCGCTCGACGTCGATCCCCAAGGCGGCCAACGCCGCGGCCTTCGCGGGGTTGTTGGTGAGGAGCTCCACGCCGCGGACACCGAGGGCGCGAAGGATGGCGGCACCCGCGTCATAACGCCGCGCATCGTCCGGCAGACCGAGGGCGCGGTTCGCGTCCACGGTGTCGGCCCCCCTCGCCTGGAGCGCGTACGCGCGGATCTTGTTGGCGAGGCCGATCCCGCGCCCCTCCTGCCCGCGCAGGTAGACGACGACTCCGCGGCCGAGGTTCGCCACGTGAGCAAGCGCGGCGTCGAGCTGGGACCCGCAGTCGCACTTGAGCGAGCCGAACGCCTCGCCGGTCAGGCACTCCGAGTGGAGCCGGACAGCCACCCGGCAGCCGGTGACATCGCCACGGACGAGCGCCACGTGCTCGGTGCCGTCGTCCATCGCGTAGACGAGGCTGCGGAACGTCCCGTGCCGCGTCGGCAGGGGAGCTTCCGCGAGGATGCCGACCCGCGCGCTCATGGGATCCTCCGCAGCACCGCCGCCACGATCCGGTCGCAGCGTTCCGCCTCGAAGGCGAAGACATACGATGTTGCGCGCTCAGTGCCGGCCAGGAGCTGACCGGCGACGCGGGCGCGCGCGCGGTGCAGGCGCGTCTTGACGGTGTCCTCGGGGATGTCGAGGCAGTCCGCCGTCTCCGCGACGGACATCTCCTCGACGAGGCGGAGCACGAACACCGCGCGGAACTGCTCCGGAAGCGCGTCGATGGCGCGTTCCAGCAGGCGGCCCAGCTCCCGGTCCGACGCCTCGCGCTCCGGCGAGCGGTTTGCCACGGGGCTCATGGCGTCCTCCGATGCGACGTCCGCGTCTCCGTCCAGCAGGGTCATCCGGCCCGCCTTGTGGGCGCGCGCGAGCGCCTCCCGCACCGCGATCCGCGTGAGCCATGCGCCGATGCGGTCCTGGTCCTCGACCTGGCCGAAATGGCGCCAGGCCTGTACCCAGGCATCCTGCGCGGCGTCCTCCGCCTCCGCGTCGTCGCGAAGTACGGCGCGGCAGGCGCGGAACACGCGCTGGTTGTAGCGGCGCATGAGAAGTACGAACTCGTCGGTCTCGGCCATCGCGTGCACGATCTTCTCCTGCCCTGAAGAGGGACCGGGCGGGGAAAACGTTCCCGGGAAGTTTCCCGGCGGTGCCCGACCTCCACTCTGCCGACCGCGTCGGCTCGAGGGAGCCGGGCAGGAGGTCAACGACGCGAACCCGGCGCTCCGAGCTCCGCGGAGCCGGGGGCAGTGCGCCCCGCTGATGCGCGCTCGATGCGCGCGCACCTGCGCGCACGGCCGCTCGCCCGCCGCGCGCCCGCCATGAAGTGAGCGAAATCGGACCCTTGCGGTGCACGCGAACCCTGGCACGCCACGTGCGTAGGGCCCGCCGCGAGAGGTTCCCATGTCGCTCCACATCCAGCTCGCCGATCGCCCCTCGCTCCGCGCCGCCGCCTTCCGGGGCCGCCACCAGACCTACGTGGACGCCGACGGCTACATGCCGCCCCGCCTCGACGGGCAGGTGCGGGACCGCTTCGACGACTACCCGACCACCGCGAACTTCGTCGCGGTGCTCGACGGGCGGATCGTCGGCGGCGTGCGCGTGTGCCTCGACGACGGCCGCGGCACCCCGGCGCACGGGCTCTACGACTTCGCGACGCACCTGCCGGCCGGCGCGCGGGTCGGGAGCGGCGGGATGTTGTGGGTGCTCCCCGAGGCGCGCGGCCAGCGGGGGCTGGTGCCGCGGATGATGGACACGGCGCACCGCTGGCTCTTCGACCACGGCGTCACCCACGTGCTCGGCACCGTGAACCCTGCGGCGCTCGACGGCTTCCGCAAGGGTGGTTTCCGGCCGGTCGGCCCGACGCTCTTCGACGAGGAGAAGGGGGTGCCCTACATCCCGGGTATCCTCGCGCTCGCGGACGTCGCGGACCGGCTCCTCGCCGTCGCCACCGCCGACGCCGCGCCGAGCCTCGCCGCATGAGCCCGCTCCCTCCCTGGCGCCCCGTCGTCCTCGACCCCGACTCCCCCGCCGACCGCGCGGCGCTCGCCGAGCTCCGCGCCGCGGGGCGGATCTGGCGCGAGGTCGACCTCGTCGACGAGCAGCTCGACGACCTCGCCGACGCCCGCGCCGCCGGGCGGCGGATCCCCGCCGGGGAGCGCGCGGCCCTGGTCGCGGACCTCCTCGGCGGCGTGCCGCGCGAGCGCTACGGCCGCTTCGCCTGGTACCCGTGGTCGGGCGACCTCGTCCGGCTCCTCCCGCCCGAGGCGTTCGACGCGCTCCGGCTCGACCGCAACCACCACAAGATCACCGAGGCCGAGCAGCGGCGCCTGCGCGGCGCCACCGTGGGCGTGGTGGGCCTGTCGGTCGGGAACGCCGCGGCGCTCACGCTCGCCCAGGAGGGCGCGTGCGGGCGGCTCGTGCTCGCCGACTTCGACACGCTCTCGACCGCCAACCTCAACCGGATCCGCGCGGCCGTCGCGGACGTGGGGCTCCCCAAGGTCGTCGTCGCGGCGCGCCAGATCGCGGCGATCGATCCCTACCTGCCCGTCGACGTCCTCCCCGAGGGCCTCACCGATGCGAACGTGGAGGCGTTCGTGGCCGGCGTGGACGTGGTCGTCGAGGAGTGCGACTCCATGGGCGTCAAGGCGCTCGTCCGCCAGGCGGCGCGGCGGCGCGGCGTGCCGGTGGTGATGGAGACCAGCGACCGCGGCCTGGTCGACGTGGAGCGCTACGACCTCGAGCGCGACCGGCCGCTCCTGCACGGGCTCCTCCCCGAGTGGCCGGCGGAGCGGTGGCGCGCGCTCGACCCCGAGGCGCGCGTCGGCATCGTGGCGCGCTGCGTCGGCCGCGGGCAGGTGAGCCTACGCGCGGCGGCCTCGCTCCTGGAGCTCCAGGGCACGGTCTCCAGCTGGCCGCAGCTCGCCTCCGACGTGGCCCTCGGCGGCGCCGTGGTGACGACGCTCGTGCGCCGCATCGTGACCGGGCAGGCCGCGCCGTCGGGGCGCCGGTACGTGGACCTCGAGCGCGCGCTCACCGGGCCGGCGGTCGCCATCCCCGCGTCGGAGCTCGCCGCGCCGGAGCTCGCGTCCGACACCGCCGCGCGCGACGCCGACCGGCCCGCCGCGCGCGACGCCGACCTCGCCGGGAACGCCGGCCCCGTGCCGCTCGCGGGCGCGTCGGTCCCCTGGGAGGCGCTCCTGGCCGCCGCCGTCCGCGCGCCGTCGGGCGGCAACTGCCAGCCCTGGATCTTCCACCTCGACGGCGACACCGCCTGGCTCGTGCACGACCGCGCCCGCTCCGCGAGCCTGCTGGACCGCCGCGGCGAGGCCGCGATGGTCGCCCTCGGGGCCGCCGCCGAGAACCTCGTGCTCGCGGCCAGTCACCACGGCCTCGACGCCACGGTGACGCCCTTCCCGGTGCCCGGGCGCGACGACGTCGTCGCCCGCATCGACCTCGCCCGGGGCGCCCCCGCGCCGGATCCCCTCGCCTCGGCCATCCCGACGCGCGTCACCGACCGCCGCCACGCCCCGCGGGCGCCGGTCGATCCCGCCGTCCTCGCGCGCCTCGCGGCCGCCGCCGGCCCGGACGCGCGCCTCTCCCTCCTCGCGGAGCCGGCCGCGCTCGACGAGGTGGGCGCCGTCCTCGCCGCCGTCGATCGCGTGCGGTTCCTGCACCCGCGGCTCCACGCCGAGATGATGGCGGAGCTGCGCTGGTCGCGGGAGGAGGCCGAGCGCACGCGCGACGGCATCTCGCTCGCCGAGATCGGCGCCACCGATCTCGACGAGGCCATCCTGCTGGAGCTCTCCCGCCCGGACGTGGCGGCCTTCCTCCGGGCGCAGGCGCTCGGCAGCCGCCTCGGCGAGACCGCGCTCCGCTGGCTCCGCAGCGCGTCCGCGGTCGGGATGCTCTCCGCGCGGGACCCCTCCCCGGAGGGGTGCTTCCGGGCGGGGCGCACCATCCAGCGCGTCTGGCTCTCGGCGACCGCCGCGGGCGTCGGGCTGCAGCCGGTCGGCGTCGTCTCGTACATGGTCCGCCACCTCGGCACCGAGGCGGAGGCCGACTACCTCCCCCGCGAGCGCGCGGTGCTCGAGGCGGCGGACAGCGTGCTCGGCTCGCTCTTCCGCGAGCACCCGACCGACCGCCGCCTCCTGCTCTTCCGGCTCGTCCAGGCCGGGCCGCCCGTGGTCCGCTCCCTCCGTCGGCGGCTCGCGGACGTGGTGCGCGTCGGCCGCCCGGAGCCCGGAACCGCCTAGAAGCAGCTCGTCGCGTCACACGTGAAGCTGGCGCCGGCCCCGTGGGTGTACCAGCCCGCCGTCGGCACCCACGGCCGGGGGGGGGAAGCGGGATCAGGGCAGCCGCTCCGCGCCGCGGCGGCGGGGTGCGCCCGGAGGGGCGTCGGCGGTTCGGGTGCCCCCGCGCGCCCGCCGGGTTGTCCGACCGGGGGCGGTTCGGTAAGTGCCGCGGATGGACGGCCCCGCCAGCCCCGTGCCGCGCCGCGAGGCTGCCGCGACCAACCACCTGCTCTCCGCGCTGCAAGTGCTCGGGCTCCTGCTGCTCGGGGGGTACTTCGTGGCGCGCGCGGACACGTCGGGCCTCGGCGAGCTGGCGACGCCGCGGGCCGCGGCCTGGCTCACGGCCGCCGTGCTCGTCTACTGCGTGGGGCAGTTCCTGAACGGCCTGGCCTGGCGCCACCTCCTCCTCCGCGCCGGGGGGCGGGTCACGCTCGGGGAGATGATCCTGCACGACCTCTCCAGCGTCTTCTGGTCCACGGTCCTGCCGGGCGGGTTCGTCGGCGAGATCGTCAAGGGCGTGCGCCTCTCGCGCGGCGCCGATCCGGGCTCGGTGGCGGTGTCGATCCTGTGCGCGCGGCTCGTCGGGGGGACGACGTCCTGCCTGCTCGCGCTCGCCTGCCTCCCCTTCTCCCGGTTCGAGGGGGTCTATCGAGCGGTCGGCGCCGCGGCGCTCGCCGCGACCGTCTGCGTGGGCGTGGGCGGGCTCCTCGCGCTCGCGCTCGGCCCCGCGGCCCTGCCCGCGTTCGTGGCCTCCCGCCTGCCGGTCGGGCGCTTTCCGGCCGGCCGCGACATCGCGGCGGCGTTCGCCCTGGCCCTCGTGACGCACGCGGTGTTCGCGCTCGTGTTCTCGGCCGGCTTCGCCGCGGTCGGGCCGTGGGTCCCCTTCGCGGACGGCGCCGTGGTGTCCGCGCTGACCTCGGTGGCCCAGATCGTGCCGCTGACCGTGGGGGGGATGGGCGTCCGCGAGATCACCATCAGCGGCCTCGGCGCGGAGCTGGTCCCCCGACCCGCCGCGGACGCCGCCGCGGTCGCGCTCGCGGTGACGTTCACCGTGTTCCTCGCGTTGGGTGGCATGGTGGAGCTGTGGCGCATGCTGCGCGCGGCCCGCTGAGCGGCCGCGGGCCGGCGCCTCCGCCGAGTGACAGCGCTGGAACCGACGGATACAGGGCGGCCGCAGGAGGCCCCCCTTGTCTGACGTTCCCGCGCCCGCGAAGGACTCCCCGGTCTGCTCCTACAACGAGTGGGATCCCCTCGAAGAGGTGATCGTCGGGCGTGTCACCGGCGCGATGCTCCCCACGCGCCACATCGCCGAGCGGGTGTGGGGGTTGAGCATGCTGGGCGCGGCCATCGGGCGCGCCAGCGCGGGCAAGCACTACCCCAGCTACATCGTCAACCGTGCCACCGAAGAGGTGGAGCGCTTCGTCGAGATCCTGACGGGGGAAGGCATCACCGTCCGCCGCCCGGACCCGCTGAACTTCGGCGACCGGTACAAGACCCCCGACTGGAGCTCCACCGGCTTCTGCACCGCGAGCCCCCGGGACGGCATCCTCGTCGTCGGCGACCACCTCATCGAGACGGCCTCGGCGTGGCGCTCGCGGTACTTCGAGGTCTTCGGGTACCGGAACCTCCTCAACGACTACTTCCGACGCGGCGCCCGCTGGTCGGCCGCGCCCCGCCCGCGCCTCGACGACAACACCTACGACTACACCTTCACCCCGCCCACCGAGGGCGAGCCGCTCCGCTACGCGATCACGGAGCACGAGCCCGTGTGCGACGCCGCGGACTTCACCCGGTGCGGCCGCGACATCTTCGTGATCCGCAGCAACACGACCAACCTCGCGGGCATCGAGTGGATGCGGCGGCACCTCGGGCCCGACTACCGGGTCCACCAAATCGAGACCCGCCAACGCAAGCCCCAACACATCGACACCACGCTCGTCCCGCTGGCGCCCGGCAAGGTCATGGTCAACCCCGAATTCATCGACGTGGACACCCTCCCGCCGATGCTCAAGAAGTGGGACATCCTCATCCCCCCCGAGCCCGATCCCGTGCCGGCGCGGGGCCTCAACTCCTACCTGCACCTCGCCGGCAATTGGATCTCCCTCAACGTGTTCATGCTCGATCCCAAGCGTGTCGTCGTCGAAGAGAACCAGGTCTCGCTCATGCGCGCGTTTCAGGGGTGGGGGTTCACGCCCATCCCCTGCCCGTTCATCCACTACAAGATGTTCGGCGCCGGGCTGCACTGCGCGACCCTCGACGTGCGGCGGCGTGGCACGTTGGAGTCGTACTTCGACTGAGAGGATGTTTACATATTAGCCAACCGCCGCCCGCTCGCCCGGGGCCGCC
>CAYWGD010000043.1:0-6810 GCA_964457335.1 uncultured Enterobacteriaceae bacterium
GCACCGGAGATGAGGTTCATGGCCGTGGTTTTGCCCGAACCGTTGGGGCCCAGCTGGCCGACGCCGCCGCGCGCGCCAGCCGCGCCCGCGTCCCCGACCCGCTCAAGAGCGGGCTCCGCGGCGACCCGGTCCCCTACAAGCTCGCCCGCGGCGCCAACACGCCGTCCCAGCGCCGCCGCGTCCCGGCGCAGAGCTCCCTCGCCGACATCGTGGGCCTGCTCGTCGGCCAGGTCGTGCCCCTCCGCACCACGCTCGACGGGCGGCTCGCGGGCTGGTGGCGCCTCGGCCCCGCCGCCGGCCCCCTCCCCGCGGACACCCGGCTCGACACGCTCGACCCCGAGACCGCGCTCGTCTTCCACTTCGTCGAGAGCCGCGTCGTCCTGGCCGACCTCGAGGTGCACGTCGGCGACGCGCCGGTCCGCCTGCGCGCCCCGGTCGGCACCGCCGTCCCCGTCCAGACGCTCCTCGACGCGGTGGCCGGCCTCCTCGACCTCCCCGGCGGCGACTGGACGCTCTCCCTCGACGGGACCGCGCTCGAGCCCTTCCACATCCTCGAAGATCGCGCGTTCGGCCCCGGCAGCGCCCTGGTCGTGAGGCGGGCATGAGCTCCCAGGAACGTTGGTTCGTCGTCCTCAAGTTCCTGAACGGCCCGCTCTCCTTCCAGGGCGACATGCCGCTCCGCGGCCCGGTCATCCGCCTCGGCGCCAACCCCGGCCCCGGCGGGCTCAAGCTCGAGGGCTACCGCGGCCTCGACGACCGGCAGGCGGTCATCACCGCCTACGACGGCGGCACCGCCTCCGTCGCGCCGGTCGGCCCCAACCAGGTGCGCATGGCGCCGCACGAGCACGTCGACTGGAACGAGGTCCAGCCCATCCGCGGCCCGGTCTACCTCTCGAACGGCTGCGCCATCCACTTCGGGCCCCCCGGGCGCGGCGCGACGGCCGTGTTCCTCGAGTGTCGCCGCCTCGGTGCCTGGGAGCAGGGCGCCATCCTCTCGGACGCCTCGCAGCTCGAGCCGGACGTCCGCCCCACCGAGGTCAAGGAGCTCGACGCCAGCAAGCGCTTCCCGTGGTGGGTCATCCCGATCGCGCTCGCGATCCTGGCGATGTTCACCACCGCGCTCGCGGGCATGCTCTTCGTGTTCCTGCAGCGCGACGTCGAGCGCCTCGGCCCCATCGACGAGGGCCAGGAGGACTTCGGCTGCCGCGGCACCGCCACCTGCGACGAGGTGCTCACCCAGAAGGTCGACACCACGCTCTACAAGGGCGTGGAGCAGGCGTTCAACGAGTTCGTCATGAAGCCGAACATCGCCGCCGCCAACTGGAAGGAGCTCGAGAAGACCGAGAAGTGGGACAAGAACCTCATGGAGTGGGTCACCCGCTCCGAGCAGCTGCACGGCAAGGGCTGGACCTTCTGGCGCCAGCTCGACAACGTGCGCGCCGACTACGCGGCCGTGCTCGGCGAGCTCCGCAAGGCCGGCCTCCCCGACGTGCTCGCGGCCATCCCCTTCCAGGAGAGCCGCTACAAGGCGAACGCCCGCGACACGATCCTCTGCGCGCACGGCTTCTGGCAGTTCCAGCCCGAGGTCGCGAAGCGGGCCGGCATCGAGGTCCGCGACTGCAAGTTCCGCGGCGTGCAGACGCTCTGGACGCCCACGCGCCTCGCCCCGCCGATCAACGTCATGAAGAACGCCGAGTACGTCGACAACGGCAGCTGCCAGATCCAGAGCTGCGCGGTCGACGAGCGGAGCGACCTCCGGCGCTCCACGCTCGGCGCGATCAAGCTCCTCGCCGAGGCGTTCAACGACGAGGAGCTCCGCTTCTCCGGCGCGGTCACCCAGATCACCATCGCGAGCCACAACGCCGGCTTCGACAACTCGCCCTACCAGGACGGCCGGGTCAACATCTACAACATGCGGCACGCCTACCGGGCCTACGCGAAGGCCGCGAACGTGGACCGCGCGCCGGACTTCATCGGCCGCAACATCACCTGCGTCCAGAAAGGCCAGGCCTCGGGCTTCAACGACCGGTGCGGCGGCTACCTCGGCAGCGTGACGCAGCACTACGTGCCGTACGTCATCTCCCAGCACCTGCTCGCGGTGTGC
Source organism: uncultured Enterobacteriaceae bacterium (assembly GCA_964457335.1). Taxonomy (GTDB): domain Bacteria; phylum Myxococcota_A; class UBA796; order UBA796; family SXON01; genus CAJBVW01. Next base: position 2,105 of record CAYWGD010000043.1, read on the forward strand.
TACTACGGCACGAACTACGCCGACGAGTTCAACGTGTTCGACGACTACCGCGTGTACGTCCGCAGCAACGGGTACTGCAACGACATCCGCGTCCCCACGAAGGAGCAGGTCGCCGCGCAGGGGAAGGGCAAGTGACCCGCCTGTTCTGGTGCGCGCTCGTCACCTTCGCGGCCCTGGCGTTCAACGGCTTCCTCCTCGCCGACGAGGAGATCGTGGGGCCGGACGCCGTGACGCAGAAGGAGGAGCGCGCCAAGGACGAGCTCTTCGGCATGCGCTTCAACGCCGCGGAGCGCGAGGGCAACCTCGGGAAGATGGGGTTCGGGCCCGAGGAGATCAAGGAGATCCTCGCGCGCATCGGCGACCTCGAGGAGAAGTACAAGGTCAAGGACCCGAACTTCAACCAGGTCCTCGTGCGCATCGAGGCCGCGGACGACCAGGACGGCCTCGCCGCCGGCTTCTGCGGCACCGGCTCCACGCTCCCGGTGCGCTACGCCGCGTTGCCCTTCCTGGTCGAGGAGCGCGACGGCAAGCTCAAGGCCGTCGACATCGAGGAGATCAGCTCCTTCAAGTACGGGGACTGGGCGGTGTCCGCGCGCATCCAGGTCGCCTACGAAGAGGGCGACCGCACCAAGGAGCGCAAGGAGGACGCCACGCGCATGGTCCTCGCGGCGATCCTCGCGCGCGACGAGGACACGCTGCTCGAGCACCGCTCCCCCTGGGGCGGCGGCTTCCTCTCGGGCTGGTCCTGGCAGGACGTGCAGAAGAAACATCCGGGCATCAAGAAGCGGCTCGTGGACTACGTGGCGCTCCTGCACCTGGTGCTGGAGACCGCGAACGCAGAGGGGGGCCTGTGCTCCACCTGAGCGGACGCCGCGCGCTATAGTGCGCGTTGCCCGGGTCCGCCCCGGCACGTGCTGACTACCGAACGCTACCGAGGATTTTCATGGCGGAGCCGAGGCGCCGATTCCGATTCCTGAAGGAGCTCGCGCAAGGCGGCTTCGGGAAGGTCTACCTCGCGGAGATGATCACGGGGGACAACTTCTCCTCCATCGTCGCCATCAAGGTCCTCCACGGGAAGTGGGTCGACAACGACGAGGTCGTGATGCGGTCGCGCGACGAGGCGCGGCTGCTCGGCCGGCTCCGCCACCGAAACATCGTGCGCGTCGAGGATCTCACGGCCATCCAGGGCCAGTGCGCGATCGTCATGGAGTACCTCCAGGGCATCGACCTCAAGACGATCTGCAACGCGCTGCGCGAGCAGGGCCGCGTCTTTCCGCGCCAGGCCATCTTCGAGGTGATCGGCGCCGTCGCCGCCGCGCTCGACGCCGCGTACAACCACAAGCCGCTCCAGGGCGGCGAGTCGCTCAAGGTCATCCACCGCGACATCAAGCCGTCGAACGCGATGATCACCATCGAGGGCGACGTGAAGGTGCTCGACTTCGGCACCGCGCGCGCCAACTTCGAGGAGCGCGAGGCCAAGACGCAGGCGCTGGCGTTCGGCTCCGCGGCGTACATGGCGCCCGAGCGGCTCATGGGCGAAGAGGACCGCCCCGCGGGCGACATCTTCAGCCTCGGCGTCACGCTCTACGAGCTCCTGACGCTCGACAGCTTCGGGAAGATCCACATCCGCCCGGAGCGCTTCGAGAAGACGGTCGCCGAGCGCCTCGCCGCGCTCGACCTCTCCGCGCTGCCCGAGGGCCTGCACGACGAGTTCCGCGAGACGATGCGGCTCATGCTCGGCTACGAGCCCGAGAACCGCCCGACCTCGGCCGAGGTCGTGGAGCTGATGGAGGCCTTCTCCGAGCAGGCGCGCGACGGCGGGCTCAAGCGCTTCGCGCGCGAGGTGGTCAAGGACATCATCGAGCAGCACGTCCCCGAGCAGGACCCCAACGATCCGCTCACGGGCGCGCTCATCTACGAGGACTCCAGCGGCTTTGTCGCCGGGGAGTCCGCCGACGCCACGTCCGGCCCCCAGCGCATGCCCTCCGGCCCGACCACCACCGGCGCCTCGGGCGCGATGCCGCGCGGACCGCGCACCACGACCGGCGCCTCGAACGCGATCCCGAAGGGCCCGCCCCCGCGCACCGGCAATTCCTCACCGCGCCCGCTCGGCTCCGACGAGCCGCCTCCCCCCGGCCCCCGGGCCGAGGAGGAGGAGAACCCGTTCCAGGTCCCCGAGGACCTCGCGGAGAGCCCCGCGGAGCTCCCCGTGGGCAAGCCGTCCGCGGGCCTCCCGCCGACGCCGCCGCCCGTCCAGACCGTGACGCCTCGCGTCGGGGACGGGCGTGCCGAGCCCCCGCCGATCCGCCAGGAGCCGGTGCGCCCGCCTCCGCCGCCCCCCGAGCCGGAGCCCGCGCGCGGCGGCGGCATGGGCAAGATCCTCGCCGTCGTCGCCGTGCTCGGCGTGCTCGCCGTGGTCGGGATCGGCGGCGCGGTGGTCCTCGTCGGCTCCGGGTCGGACACGCCGACCGCCGACGCGACCGAGAAGCCCCCGGAGAAGCCCGCCGAGAAGACCAACCCCAAGCTGGTGAAGGGCGCGTCCGAGATGGACTTCGCCCCCAACGCGGACGGCAAGGGCGGCGTGATCCTCGTCGTGCCGACCGGCGCGCAGGAGGTCACGGTCACCAGCTCCACCGGCTTCCGCACGGAGTGGGACGGCTCGGCCAACCTCCGGCTCAAGGACCTCGAGCCGGGCGCCTTCCGCGGAAAGGTGAAGCCCAAGGACGGCGGTCCGAGCATGCTCGCCGACTTCAGCGTGGAGAAGGGCTCCACCTGCGTCTTCACCTTCAGCACCAACGGAGGCGGCTCGTGGGAGAAGTCCGAGTGTCGGTAGCCGCGCTGCTGCTCCTGCTGTCCGGCGCCGCCTGGGCGCAGGACGGCGGCGGGTACGTCTCGCTCCTCGACCAGGTGAAGTCCGCCATCGCCGCCAAGGACTACAAGACGGCCCGCAGCCTGCTCGCGCAGGCCGAGGCCGCCGCGCCCACGTCCGAGGCGCTGATCATGGAGAAGGATCTCGCGCGCCTCCCCTTCTACCGGGGGCTCGTCGAGTGGCGGGACGGCGACAAGGACACCGCCGCGCTCAACCACTGGCGCGCCGCGATCACGCTCTCCACGAGCTTCGAGCCCGAGGCGGACGTGCTGCCCGAGGCCGAAGGCCAAGACGTGTACTACGCGCTCATGGGCGAGGTGAAGGCCAAGGACGCCGTCACGCTCGGCCTCCCCGAGGATCCAGGCGACACCGTGATTTTCGTCGACGGCCGCCGCATGGAGCCCTTCGACGCGGTCATCGTCGGCACGCACTTCATCCAGATGCGCTGCGGCGAAGGGAACGTCGTCGGCTCCTGGTACACGTTCGGCGCGCCGCCGCCCGACTACCTCACGCTCTGCTCGGGCGGGACGTACCCCGTCGTCAAGGGCGGGAAGCCGGCCAAGACCCCGAAGGCCCCGAAGGGCCCGTCCAAGGCCGAGCTCGCGAAGGCCGAGAAGGAAGCGGCCAAGAAGGCCGCCGAGGAGAAGGCCGCAGCGGAGAAGGCCGCCAAGGAGGCCGCCGCCGTGGCCGCCGCGGAGAAGGCCGCCGCGGAGAAGGCCGCGAAGGACGCCGCCGACAAGGCCGCCGCCGACAAGGCCGCCGCCGACAAGGCCGCGAAGGAAGCCGCGGACAAGGCCGTCGCCGAGAAGGCCGCCGCCGACAAGGCCGTCGCCGACGCGGCCGCCGCCGAGAAGGCCGCCGCCGAGAAGGCCGCCGCGCAGGTCGCGACGGCCGACGCGGCGGCGAAGGCCGCCGCCGACAAGGCCGCCGCCGAGAAGGCTGCTGCCGACAAGACCGCAGCGGACAAGGCCGCCGCCGACAAGGCCGTGGCCGACAAGGCCGCCGCCGAGAAGGCTGTTGCCGACAAGACCGCAGCGGACAAGGCTGCCGCCGACAAGGCCGCCGCCGACAAGGCCGCCGCGGACAAGGCCGTCGCCGACAAGGCCGCCGCGGACAAGGCCGCTGCCGACAAGGCCGCCGCGGACAAGCTGAACGCCAAGGCGCCGAAGGAGCCCAAGGGCGGGAGCGGCACGGCGGGCTGGGCGATGATCGGCGGAGGCGGCGCGATGATCGCCGGCGGCTTCGCGATCAACTTCCTCGTGGTCGACCCCGCCTGGACCGAGGCGCAGGGCGTGATCGAAGACCCGCGCACCGCCACGCGGGCGGAGGCCGACGCGATCGTGAGCCGCTTCAACACCGGGCGCTACGCGACGATCGGGCTCATCGCCGCCGGCGCGGCCACGGCCGGGGTGGGCGTGTTCCTCGGCCCGCTCGAGAGCAAGATCGTGTTCACGCCGAGCGGCGTGGGGCTCGCCGGCCGCTGGTAGGCGCGCGGTCCTCGGGGGCCGATCCGGGCGCGCCCCCCGCGAAGACGCGGGGGTCGGCGCCCTGTGGGGGCGGGCCGGGGGCCCGCCGTCGGCCGGCCGCGCGCCGGCCGACCGCGGCGGGCGGAGAGCGTGGTCGTCGCCTCCGGCGCGTCGCTCCCGCGCGCCCGCCGCGCCCTCCGGTCGCCTCGCGCGGCGGGGTGGCGGGACCCATCCCGAGCGTCGGCGGCTACAGCGCGTTCGCGGCGGACATGCGCCGTCATCTCCCGCGCTACGTCACGCCACGCGTGACGTAGCTCCCCACATGGCCGCTCATCTCCCGCGCTACGTCACGCCACGCGTGACGTAGCTCC
>CAYWGD010000043.1:6910-16796 GCA_964457335.1 uncultured Enterobacteriaceae bacterium
ACGTCACGCCACGCGTGACGTAGCTCCCCACATGGCCGCTCATCTCCCGCGCTACGTCACGCCACGCGTGCGTCGCGGCGCCGACGCGGCCCCGCCGGCTTCGTGGGAGGACCGGGCCCACCAAGGCCGCGGAGTCGAGGAGGCGCGCGCGAGGGGGGCTGGAGGGCGGCGCGGGCGCGGCGGCGCCCGCGGCCGAAGGCCCCGCCACCACTCCCCGCCCGCGCCGGTCGGCCGGCGCGGAGCCGGCCGACCGAGGGCCCCCGGCCCGAGCCCGGAAGACACCCGACCCCCGCCGCTTCGGCGGGGGTCGCGCCCACCCGACCTACGCCAACCCGCGCTGCATCAGCGCTTCGAGGCGCCCGCGCGGCACCGCCCCCACGAGCCGGTCGACGACCACGCCGTCGCGGACGACCAGGAAGGTGGGCGCGCTCCGGATGCCGAAGCGGATGGCGGCGTCGGGGCTGTCGTCGATGTCGCAGGTGACGACGCGCACGCGCCCGGCGTAGGCGCCCGCGAGCGCGGCCACGTGGGGATCCATGGCGCGGCAGGGGGGGCACCAGGTGGCGCCGAAGTCCACGAGGACCGGGGTCGGCGACCGGAGCACCACCTCCTCGAAGTCGTGATCGGTGACGGGACGGACGTGCTCGGTGTTCATGGTTCCTCCGCGAGGCAGTGGGCGAGAGCGGACCGGGCGCGGTGCAAGAGCACGGCCACGTGCCCGGGCGTGAGCCCGAGCGCGCGCGCCACCTCGGCGCCCGGGCGGTCTTCGAGCAAACGCAGCGTCACGACGGCGCGCTGCACATCCGCCAGCCGCGCGACGCAGCGGTCCAGGCGGGCGTGCGCCTCGGCCGCGAGGAGCTGGTCCTCGGGAGGCGCCGTGTCCCCGGCGAGCGCGTCGACCTCGTCGGAGAGGTGCGGGCGGGCGTTGGCGTGGAGCCGTCGGCGATTGCGGGCGACGTTGCGGGTGATCGTCGCGAGCGCGCGGCCGGCCTGCTCGCGCGGGGGCGCCTCCGGCAGGGCCAGCAGCGTGCCGAAGGCCTCCTGCACGGCGTCGAACGCATCCTCGCCGGCGAGCCCCTCGGAGCGGGCGACGCGGACCAGCGCGTCGCGGTGGTCCCGCACGAGGTCGGGCAGCCACGCGGCCCAGGGCGCGTGGGCCCGGGGGCAGGTCGGACAACGAAGCGGCATCGTCTACTCAGGTGTCGAGCGCGCCGATCATTACAGCGCCCCTCACTCCTCCGGCGCGGGCTCGATCGTGGGCTCGTCGAGCCGGCGGCGCGGGGCCTCGACGGGCGCGTCGACCTCGGGACGCGCGGGGCCCTCGAGCACCGCGAGCACCGGCGCGTGCGTGCCCTGGGGCGAGAGCACCCGGCTCGTGCCCGTGACGCGCCAGATCGGCCCGGCCCACGCGCGCCCGTAGGGGTGCAGGGTCAGGAGCGGCACGGGGCCGAGCCGCGCGGGCCAGCTCGGCGGAAGCGGAACGCTCCCGAGCCCGAGCGCGGCCATGCGCCCGTCGAGCATGCGGTAGGTGCGCGGCGCGGGCGCGTCGGCGACGACCACGGCGGAGGCGCCCTGGAGCCCGCCCACCGCGTCGTACACCCGATCCGTCGCGGCGCCCATGCGCTCGGACCAGTCGCCGCGGACCGGCGCCGGGAAGCGCGCGACGAGGAGCGGGAAGATGGTCGAGGGCGGCACGCCCACGAAGGTCAGCAGGTAACCGTCGGGCGTGTCGAGGCCGTCGGACCACTCGAGCGTGTCCCCGCACGGGTGGAAGCCGCCCGCCGCGGCGACCGCGACGGCGCCACCCTCGGCGCCGAAGACCTTGGACTCGCCGCCCGTCACGTCGAGCGCCGCCTCCGCCAGCGCGGTGGACCCGACGCCGTGGAGCACCACGACGTTGGCCTTCGAGGCCGCGACGACGGCGCGCACGGTGCTGGGGGCGACGGTGTCGTCCACGGTCCACTGCAGGAGCCGGACGGGGTCGGCAGGCACCTTGAGCGCGGAGGCGCACCGCGAGACGGGGCCGATCCACGGCGGAGGCGCCCCCCCGGGTGGGCCGACGGGGAGCGGGAGACGGATCCCCGCGACCGCGGCCACGGTGCCGACGGCGAGCCCGATGGAGAGGCCGGGGCGGCCGAGCCAGCGCAACAGCGCGATGCCCCACACCGCGAGCACGAGCAGGACGGGCTCCGCGTGGAGGACCAGCGCCGTCGCGGCGTACCGATCGGCCCCCCACCCGACGAGCACACCCGCGACCGCCAGGCCGGCGGCGAGGAGCGAGGGGAGGACGACGCGGACCACGGCAGAGCGTAACCACGACGGGCCCGCCTGACGCGCGCGGTGCTACAGTGCCCGACCCGCTCGAGGTGCGCGTGTCCGAGTTCGACCAGGTGGAGTTCGACCCCTCCTTCGTGGACAACCCGGAGCCGCGCTGCCCCTGCCTGCTCCTGCTCGACACGAGCGCGTCCATGGACGGCGCCCGCATCGCCGAGCTGAACCAGGGCCTGCTCGCGCTCAAGGGCAGCCTGATGGCCGACCCGATGGCCCGCAAGCGGGTGGAGCTCGGCATCGTCACGTTCGGGCCGGCCCGGCAGCTCGGGGAGTTCGTGACGGTCGACGCCTTCGAGCCCCCCGTGCTCGACGCCACCGGCGACACGCCGATGGGCGCGGCGCTCCGGCTGGGCCTCGAGCTCGTGCGCACCCGCAAGGACACCTACCGCGCGAACGGCGTCCAGTACTACCGGCCCTGGATCTTCCTCATCACGGACGGGGCGCCGACCGACGAGTGGCAGTCCGCGGCGCGGCAGGTGCACGAGGGCGAGGCGGCCCGGGCCTTCACCTTCTTCGCGGTGGGCGTGGAGGGCGCGGACCTCGACAAGCTGCGCCAGATCTCGCCGCCGAGCCGCGTGCCGCTGAAGCTGCGCGGGCTCGCGTTCCAGGAGATGTTCCGCTGGTTGTCGAGCTCGCTCTCGGCGGTGTCGCGGTCCACGCCGGGCGAGGCGGTGCCCGTGGAGAACCCGACGGCGCCGACCGGGTGGGCCAGCGTTGACTGACGGGTGGCGCGTGGCCGCGGCGTCGGTGGTCGGCGCCGGGCACCTCGCGGCGGACCTCCCCTGCCAGGACCACCACGCGGTCGCGCGCGTGCCGGGCGGCATCGTGGCGGTCGCGGCCGACGGCGCCGGCTCCGCGAGCCGCGCGGAGGAAGGGGCGCGGCGGGCGTGCGCGTCGTTCGTGGGGATGGTGCGCGCGGCCGTCGAGGCCGGGGGCCTCCCGGACGAGGGCGAGGTGCGGCGCTGGGCCGCCGCCTTCCAGGCCGAGCTCGTGATCGTGGCGGCCGGCGAGCGGCCCCGGGACTACGCCTGCACGCTGCTCGCGGCAGTGCTGCTCGAGGAGGAGGCGCTGTTCGTGCAGCACGGCGACGGCGCGATCGTCGTCCGTGAGGGGGAGGGCGCGTTCGCCGAGGTCTGGTGGCCCGAACCGGGCGAGTACGCGAACCTCACGACGTTCCTCACCGACGCGGACGCGCCGGAGCGCCTGCTCGTGGCGCGGGTGGCGCGGCGCTACGACGAGGCGGCGCTGTTCACGGACGGGCTCCAGCGGCTCGTGCTCGACCTCGCCGGGCGCGCCGTGCACCAGCCCTTCTTCGAGCAGGTGATGGCGCCCGTGCGGCGCGAGGGGCCGACCGACGCGCACCTCTCCGAGCGGCTCGCGGCCTGGCTCGGCTCGGAGAAGGTCAACGCGCGCACCGACGACGACAAGACGCTCGTGCTGCTGCGCCGCGTGGCGGCGGCCGGGTGAGCGTGCAGGCCGCGCTCCGGACCGCGCAGGGCCCCGTCCGGTTGGGGGCCGAGCTCGGGCGCGGCGGCGAGGGCGCCGTGTACGCGCTCCCCGGCGACCGCGTGGCCAAGGTCTACCACGCGCCCCCGGACGCCGAGCTCCGCGACAAGCTCGCGGCGATGGTCCGGGTGGCGCGGCCCGAGCTGACGACGTTCTGCGCCTGGCCCGAGGAGCTCCTGCTCGACGGCGCCGCGGTCCGCGGCGTCACGATGCCGCGCGTCCCGCCGAGCTTCCAGCCGATCCACCTCCTCTACAGCCCCCGCTCGCGCCTCGACGCCTTCCCGCAGGCGAGCTGGCGCTTCCTCTGCCACGTGGGCGCCAACCTCGCGCGGGCCTTCGCGGCCATCCACACCAACGGCCACGTCGTGGGAGACGTGAACCACGCCAACGTGCTCGTCGGGCCGAAGGGCGTGGTGCGGCTCATCGACTGCGACAGCTTCCAGGTGCGCGCGGAGCGGGTGTTCCGCTGCCGCGTGGGCGTGTCGACGCACACGCCGCCGGAGCTCCAGGGGGTGAACCTCGCGGACGTGGAGCGCGCCGAGCGGCACGACGCCTTCGGCCTCGCCGTGCTCCTGTACCAGCTCCTGATGATGGGGCGGCACCCCTTCGCGGGCCGCCACGCGGTCGACGGCGAGATGACGCTCGAGCGGGCCATCCGCGAGCACCGCTACGTGTACGCCGCGGACGCCGCCGCCCGCGGCACCCGCCCGCCGCCGCTCTGCGCCCCGGTGGACGTGCTCGGTCCCACCGGCCCGCTCTTTTCGGCCGCGTTCGCCCCGGCTCGCACCCGGCCGGCCCCGAAGGACTGGATCCCCGCGCTCGACGCGCTGGCGGCGACCCTGGTGACCTGCCCGGCGAACCGCGCCCACCACCACCCGCCCGCGATGACCACGTGCCCCTGGTGCGCGCTGGAGGGCGCCGCCGGAGTCGTGTTCTTCCAGTGGCTCCCGACCGCGGACGGGGTCGGCGCCTTCGACCCCGAGCAGGCGATCAAGCGCATCGAGCAGCTGTTCGTCGGCGGCGTGCCCGCCCTCGCCGAGCTGGAGGCCGCCTGGAGCGCCACGCTCGCGCAGGGCCGGCCCACGCCGCCCGTGCTCCCGGCGGTGCCAGAGGCGCCGGTCCAGCCGTCCGCCGCGCTCGTCGCCGCGGCGGCGGAGATCCGCGGCGCGCGTCGGCTCGGCCGGCGGGTCGTGGCCGCGGGCGCGGTCGTGCTCGGCCTCGGGACCGTGTGGTCCTTCTCCGTCCCGCAGGCCCTCGCGCTCGTGCTCGTGCTCGTGCCGGTGCTCTGGTTCGCCTCCCAGATCGTCGAGGGGCTCTTCGTGATCCACGTCTCGCGCGCCGCGAGCGCCACGGCCCGCGCCGCCCTCGCCGCCGAGCTGGAGGCCAACCGGACGCTCGCCGAGCTCGCGAAGCAGCACGCGAGCCCCGAGCGGCTCATCGCCTTCGACCGCCTCGCGCGCGAGCTCGCCGCGACCTACGCCGAGGCCTCGCGCGACGCCCACGAGTACGGGGACGCGCTCGACGAGCTCCGTGCCACGAACTTCGCGACCGCGCGCGCCGAGCGCGACCGCTGGAAGGCCGTCCCGGCCCAACGCGCCGCCCGGCTCCACGCCCTGCGCGTCGAGGCCGAGCGGCGCCAGCTGGAGCGCTTCCTCGACCGCCACCCCCTCACCGAGATCTCCGTGCTCGGCATCGGCCCCACCCGCCTCGCGACGCTGGCCGCCTTCGGGGTGACCACCGCTGCGGACATCGACGTCGCCACGCTCGACGGCGTCCCCGGAATCGGCCCCGCCATGCGGGACCGGCTCCTGGACTGGCGCGCGAGCCTCGTCCGCGGCCACGTGCCGGCGCATCCCGTGGACGTGGCCGCCCTGGAGGCGCGCGTGGACGAGGTGCTGCGCGCCGAGCAGGAGGTGCACCAGGGGCGGCTCGAGAAGCTGGTGGAGTCCACCCGCCGGCGCCGCGACGAGCTGCGCCGCAAGCTCACCACCGACGTGGGGGTCGCCATCGCCGAGCTGCGCGCGGGCGTCGTCACCGGGCGCCGGCTCGCCGCCGAGGTCCAGGCCGGCTGGACCGCGACGCGGCCGGAGCTGGAGCGGGCGGCGGCCGCGGTCGCCCAGGCGCGCGCGGACGTGAAGTTCGCGCGGGAAGTGCTGGGATAGAGCCTCGCCGCCGGAGGTCGTGCTCAGGACCTGCGCCGCCGCGACGGCGCCGACGAGCGCGCCTCCGACGAGTGCGCGGGGTCGCCCCCTACTTCACCCGGTACCCTTCCATCTCGTTGTTGAAGATCCAGGCGACGACCTCGCCGATCTCGAAACCCGTCGCCATGAAGCTCTCGATGCTCGCGGCCGCCGAGCCCTCCGCGCGCAGCGACGCGCGGGCGCGCAACATCTTGCCGACGCGGTCGCGCCAGGCGGCGAAGTTCGACGGCCGCAGGTCGATCCAGCCCTTCTTCGCCCAGGCGTCCACCTTCGCGGCGTCGGCGAGCGAGACGGCGGTGTTGTGCCCCTCGAGCTCCGGCACGTTGATGCGCGGGCCGCGGAGGAGGCGCTTCCCGTCGGGCATCAGGATGGGGATGCCGATCGAGGGCGCCGTCTTCGCGGTGCCGCTCGGCTCGAGCTCGGCCGTGCAGCGCTCGGAGAGCGCGGCGGGATCGGCCTCGAGCACCCCTTCCAGCGTGCCGCAGGCGCGCCGGAGCAGCTCCGCCTCGAAGAGGAGCTTGGAGAGCTCCGGGGGGCCGAGGCGCCCGAGCGCCACCGAGGGGATGCCGCTCTCCTTCTCGGCGCCGTCGAGGTCGGACAGAGCGACGCTGCGCACGAGGCCGGCCTTGTAGCTCGGGTTGATCACCGCCCCGTCGAGCGCGGAGATCGCGTCCTGGCCCGTGTTCGCGCCGCGGATCTCCAGCACCACGGTGCGGGCGATCTCCTCGGGGGTGACGTACTCCATCTGCCCGAGCGCGGTGATCGCCGCGAACTCGCCGCGCGTGAACACGCCGTTCTCGCCGGTGTCCACGACCGGCACCTTGAGCGTGCCCGACTTCTCGTAGCCCTTCACCGGCTCGCGCAGGTTGAGCGTCCCGCCGTCGAGCGTGACCTCGCGCGCGTCGTAGAGGTCGGAGTTGTCGTGCTTGTCGCGCGCGACCATCACCTGCACCGCGCGGTAGCCGATCATGGCGGCCGGCTTGACCTCCTTCACGATCGGCGCGTTCGGGGTGCGCGCGAGCAGGAAGAGGAGCCCGGTGTGCCCGAAGGCCGCCTCGTTCTTCGCGAGGAGCTTCTTGGACGGCTTGTCCTCGGAGTGGGTGTACGGGATGTTGAGCCCCATGCCGCCCGTGCCGGTGGTGCCGACCTTCAGGTACACCTTCGTGGCGTACTCGGTCGACGCCTGGTGCAGGAAGCGCACGTGGCGGATGAGCTGCGGCACCGACTGCGAGAGCAGGAAGGCCTCGAGGTCGGCCACGCCGTCCGCCGAGTAGCCCTTCTCGCCGATCCAGGTCCGCACCTTGGCGGCGCCGTCGAACACGTCCTGGTAGCTGAAGCCCGTCGCGGTGTTCACGCAGTCGACGATCACCTCCGGCCGGTGGGTCCGGATGAGGTTCACGAGCTGGTTCTCGCGGTAGGCCGCCTCGTAGTCGTCGTAGAGCGCGTTGAGCAGCTTCCCGCGCAGCGCGGGGTCCGCCATGATCTGGCCGCGGGGCAGGTTCGCCATCGACCGCGGCACGAAGAGGTTGCCCCACGCGGGCACGAACGCCACGGAGTCGCCGAACTCGCGCTCCAGGCGGTTGCAGGCGGCCACGGCCTCGGCCTCGAGCAGCGACGCGACCACGATCCGTCGGGGGCGCAGGTTGAGGAGGATCTGCCGGCACACCTGCAGGCCGACCAGGCCTGCGCCGCCGAGGATGAGGAAGTCGTGGTACACGTCGTGCTCCGCGGGAGGCCGACTCGTAACCGGCCCCCGCGACCTCCGCGCCCTACTCGGGCTCGCCCGACGGGCGCTGGGCATCGAGCTTCGGACGCTCCCCGAGCTCCACCGTGACCTCCTTCTCCTTGCCCTGCCGCATCAGCACCACCGGCACCTTCCTGCCCGGGGCGATGCCCGCGACGGTCCGCAACATGTCGGCCTGGTCCGCGATCTCCTTGCCCGCGATCTTCACGACCACGTCGCCCGCCTTGATGCCGGCCTCGGCCGCCGGCCCGTCGGCCGTGACCTCCGCGACGAGCACCCCCTTGCCGAGCGCCTTCTGCGCGACCTCGGGGATCGACGCCATCTGCACGCCCATGTAGCCGCGCGACACCTTTCCGCTGTCGCGGAGCTGCGGGAGCACCTCGGCGATGTGCGCCGCCGGGATCGCGAAGCCCACGGTGTTCGCGCCGGCCACGATGGCGGTGTTCATGCCGACCACGCGCCCGTCCACGCCGATGAGCGGCCCGCCGGAGTTGCCCGGGTTGATGCTCGCGTCCGTCTGGATGAACTCCTCGAGCGGGAGATCGGGGATGTTGCGGCCCATGCCGCTCACGATGCCGGCGGTCACGGTGTGGCCGAGGCCGAGGGGGTTCCCGACCGCCACGACCCAGTCGCCGACCTTCGGCGCGGCCCGCGTGCCGAGCTCCAGGTAGGGGAACGCCTTCTCCCCGTCGATCTTGAGCAGCGCCACGTCGCTGTCGGCGTCCGCGCCCACGACCTTCGCGGTGTGCTCGTGGCCGTCCGAGAACTTGACCTTGACCTCCTTCGCGCCGTCCACGACGTGGTTGTTGGTCAAGAGGTAGCCGTCGGCCGAGATGACGAAGCCGGAGCCCTGGCCCTGCACCGTGCGCTCCGTGGGCATCCCGAAGCGCTGGAACATCGGGTTCAGCTGCATCGTCTGGCTCGTGTACACGTTGACCACGGCGGGCTCGACCGCGTCGACCAGGGGGGCGAGGGAGACCATCGGGTTGTAGCTCGCGGGCACCTGGACCGGGGAGGGCGAGCCGGCGACCGCGCCGCACCCGACGAGCATCAGCAGGGGAACCATCCGAAGCGACATCGACAAACCTCCGAGGGGACGCTCCCCGACTAGCCACCCGTGGTCGCGCCAGCGGTCACGTTATGTCGGCAACATGTTGAAACTCGTCGGGATCGACCTGAGCGCCGTGAGCGTCGGCGGGCTCGAGACGTGCATCGAGCTCCCCGGCTACGATCTCGCGTTCGACATCGGGCGCTGCCCGCCCACGTCGGTGCGCCGCAAGCGGATCCTGTGTACCCACGCGCACATGGACCACATGGGCGGCCTCGCCTACCACGCCGCCACCCGCGACCTCATGGGCATGCCGCCGCCCACCTACCTGGTCCCGCGCGAGAACCACGACGACGTGCTCGCGCTCTTCGACGTGTGGCGGCGGCTCGACCGCTCCGCGCTCCCCTGCGCCGTCGTGCCGTGCGGCCCCGGCGACCGCGTCGACATCGGCGGCGGCCGCGTCGCGGTGCCCTTCCGCTCGCCGCACCGGGTGCCGTGCCAGGGCTACGCGATCGTCGGGCGCCGCAAGAAGCTCCTGCCCGCCTACGCCGACCTGCCCCCCGCCGAGATCCACCGGCGCCGCGTCGCCGGCGAGCTCGTCTCCGAGGAGCACGACGTCGTCGAGGTCGCCTTCACCGGCGACACCGTCGTCGACGTGGTCGAGCGCGAGCCGCTCGTCCGCACCGCGCGGCTGCTCGTCATCGAGGTCACCTTCCTCGACGCGAAGGTCCCCGTCGACAAGGCGCGCGCCAAGGGCCACGTCCACCTCGACGAGATCATCGATCGCGCCCACCTCTTCGAGAACGAGGCGCTGCTCTTCACGCACTTCTCGGCGCGCTACTCGGCCGGCGAGATCCGCCGCATCCTGGCGGACCGCCTGCCGCCGTCGTTGCGGGACCGGGTCACGCCGCTCGTGGCGGACTGAGGCGGGTCGACGGAGGTTCTTTCTCCTGGGGCGGGGGGGGGGGCCCCCCCCCCACCCCCCCCCCCCCCCCCCCCGGGGGGGGGGGGGGCCCCGCCGGGGGGCCCCCGGCCCCCCCCGGCGGGGGCGGCCAG
>CAYWGD010000043.1:16806-52936 GCA_964457335.1 uncultured Enterobacteriaceae bacterium
GGGGCCCGGGGTTTTTTGGGGGGGGGGGGGGGGGGCCCCCCCCCCCGCAACGCCCCCCCCCCGCTTCGTGCGGCGGCGGCGTCACCGGGCGAGCAGGATCGTCCCCGCGTCGGGATGCGCGATCACGGGCACCTCGCGCCCGAGCGCGAGCGCGTCGGCCAGCCAGTCGTCGGCGAGCCCCGAGAGAACGTATTCGCGGCCGATCGAGCCCGTCGGCAGCCGGATCTCGAAGACCACCCGGTGCTGCGTCATGCTGATGCGACGGAAGCTCTTCACCACCGCGAGGCAGCGCGTGCCCGTGGCGCGGAGCCGGTCGCGCGCCGCGGACTCGGCCCACGCCGACAGGCCCCAGATCAGGAACGGCGACGCGACGGCGAACAGCCCGATCGCGGCCATCAGGCAGAGGAAGGCGTCGGCGCTGCTCAGCATGCTCCGGTGTCACCCGGCGGGCGGCCCGGCGCACGTCCGCACGCCGGCGGACGGAATTCCGGACGGGCCCGCCCCCGCCCGGAGCGCCCACCGCCGGGTGGGCGCCCCGCGCTACCCCCGGAGCCGCGCCCCCACGATCGCCCGGAACACCCGCTCCACCGCCTGCGGGTCGAGCCCCACCGCCTCCGCGCGCGCCCGGAGCCGCGCGAACACGGCGGCCTCCCGCGCCGGGTCCTTCACGGGCACGCCGGTCGCCGCCTTGTGCCGCCAGAGCGCGTCCACCCGCGCGGCCCGCTCGGCCAGGAGCGCCACGATCGCGTCGTCGATCGCGTCGATGCGCGCCCGCGCCTCGTCGATCACCGCGCCTCCGCGCGCATGGTCCGCATCGTGCCCGCGGTGACCCCGAACTGCTCGTGGGCGGCGACGCGGCGGGCCACCTCGCCCGGCGCGATCCGCCCGGCGAGGAGCCCCGCGTAGGCGTCGAGCACCGTGCGCGCCTGCGCCTCCGTCTCCCACACGAACTCGACGCGGAAGCGGCGCACGCCCCGCTCGAGGAGCCGCGGCACCGCGCGCGCCGCCGACTGCGCGCGCGCCTCGAACACCGTGTTGCGGCAGCCCACGTCGACCACCACGGGGTGCTCCAGGCCCACGGGGTCGCGGAGCGCGACGCGGTGCTGCTCGCAGGGTCGACCGCAGGTGCGGAAGTCGCGGCCGTGCGAGAGCGTGTGCGCGTACACGCAGTGCTCGGTGTGGAACGTGGAGATGTGGTGGTGCGCCACCACCGTCATCCGCTCGGCCGGGAAGCGCCCGAGCAGCGCGTGGAGCTGCGCCTCGTCGAGATCGTGGGCCGCGGTCAGCGTGTCGGCGCCCATCGCGAGCAGGTGGTGCGCGGTCACGGAGTTCGTCACGTTCAGGGAGAAGTCGCCGTGCACGAGCGGGCGCACCCCGTCGTCCAGGCCCGCGAAGTGCACGAGCCCGGCCCAGTGCCGCACGAGCACGCTGTCCGGGCGGAGCGCCTCGATCCGGCGGTCGAACGCCTCCTCGCCCGGCTTGTGCACGCGCACGGTCGCGATGCCGACGCGCAGCCCCGCCGCCCGGGCCCGCTCCACCGCGCGCCCCAGGCCCACCATCTCCATCCAGTCGAGCTCGACCTCGAGCAGCGCCGCGCCGGCCGCGCGGGCCGCGATCACCGCGTCGAGCTGCGCGTCCGTGCGGCAGAGCGGCACGAGCCCGGGCTCCGTCGGCGCGAGCGGGCGGCGCGCGTGGAGCGCCTCGGCCTCGGCGTACACCCGGGGGGCCGCCGGCCGCGGGTCGACCGTGTGCCGCTTCCACGCGAGCACCGCGTCGAGCACGCGCGGCACGAGCTCGCGCCGGAGCCGCTTGAGCTCGGACACGGGGAGGTGCACACCCGCGGCGAGGTCCGCGGTGCGGAGCTCCATCAGCCGGAACGGAGTGCCTCCGAACGCGCACAACTTCGCGACGAGCGTGGCGTGGTCGAGCCCCGCGCCGGACGCCGCCTCGAGCGGCATGGCGCTCCGCACCGACTTCTCGACGGCGGGGTCGAACGGCGCGCGCCCCCAGACACACGCCGTGACCCGCAGCGGCTTCCCCACCTCGCCCGCGACCGCGATCCACACGGGGATGCGGCCCTCGGGCTCCGTCGCCGCGAGGGTGTCGGCCGCGCGGTCGATCCGCGCGTCGCTCGTGAGCCAGGCCCGGTCCCCCGCCTTCACCCGCGCGATCGCGGCGTTCCCCCGGTCGAAGCCGAGCCACCACCCGTCGGGCGTCGCCTCCACCGTCCAGAGCGTGCCGCCGGGCTCCTCGGCCTCCGGGTGGCCCGTGTCGAAGCCGATCCCCAGCCCGGCCACCAGCGGCGGCGGCGCCACCGGCACGCCGCGCGCGTCCTCGCGCCGCGCCCCGCCCACCTCCGGCAGCGGCGCGCTCACCACGCCCTCCGGCGCGTACCCGCCGACCGCCACGCCGCCCGAGGGCCGCCGCTCCGCCGCCACCACGCGCACGCCGCGCGGCCCGACCTCGGCCACCCGTCCGAGCAGGATGCCGCGGTGCTTCGGGAAGCGCCCCTCCACGAGGTCCTGGTGGTCGGAGCCCGCGAGGAAGCCGTCGGAGAAGCCGCGCGAGTACGTCAGCGCCATGCGCGACACGTCCTGCCGCAGCAGCGCCTGCGCCTCGCGGCCCTCCGCCTTCCCCGCCGCGATGGCGTCCAGCCACCGCCGGTAGCCCTCCACCGCGGTCACCACGTACGCGGGGCCCTTCATCCGCCCCTCGATCTTCAGGCTCGCGACGCCGACCTCCACCAGCGCCGGGAGCGCGCGGAACGCGGCCTGGTCGAGCGGGCTCAACAGGTAGCGCACGTCCTGCGTGTCGCGGGCCTCGCCGTCCACGACGAGCGTGTACGGGAGCCGGCACGACTGCGCGCACTGCCCGCGGTTCGCGGACCGCCCGCCCCACGCCTCGCTCGTCAGGCACTGCCCGCTCCACGACATGCAGAGCGCGCCGTGCACGAACACCTCGAGCTCGAGCTTCGTCCCCGCGGCGAAGCGCGCGATCTCCTTCACCGAGAGCTCGCGCGGCACGACCAGCCGCGTGCAGCCGAGCTTCTCCGCGAAACGCGCCGCCTCCGCGCTCGAGATGGTCATCTGCGTGGAGGCGTGCACCTCCATCGTGGGCGCGACCGCGCGCGCGAGCAGCGCCACGGCGGGGTCCTGCACGATGACCGCGTCGATGCCCGCGGCGGCGGCGCCCCGGAGCAGCGCCTCCAGGAAGGGCAGCTCCTCCTCGAACACGACGGTGTTGAGCGTCAGGTAGGCCTTCGCGCCGGCGCGGTGCACGCGGTCGCAGGTGGCGGGCAGCGTCGCGAGCGGGAAGTTCTTCGCCCGCGCGCGCGCGTTGAGCCCCTCGTCGAGGCCGAAGTACACGGCGTCCGCGCCCGCGGCGAGCGCGGCGGCGAGGGACGCTTCGTCGCCAGCGGGGGCGAGGATCTCGGGGCGGCGCGGCATGGCGGGCGTCTAAGCCGATGTGCTCCGGACCGGCAGTGCGGGCTCCGGCGGTCGGCGGTGGTTCCGGCGCCTCCGTCGCCTACCCCCCGAACAGCGCCTCGCAGTCCGCGAGCACGCCGCCCGGGTCCGCGCCGAGGCTCACCGCGCCGTCGTGGCGCACGATCGCGCGGCCGTCCGCGTCGAGGATGAAGGCGTGGCGGAGCGGGGCGTCGTCGTAGTCGCTGGCGGCGCCGTAGCCGTCGATGAGCACGCGGTCGGGGTCCGACCACACCTCGTAGGTGTAGCCGAGGCTCGCGGCCCAGGCGGCGGTGGCGTCCGGGTCGGCGAGGCCGACGGCCACGATGCGCACGCCGAGGGCGTCGAAGGCGGGCTGGAGGTCGCGGTACCCGCAACCGTCGTTCGTTCACGTGCTCCCGGCGTCGCGGAAGAACCAGAGCACCGCGGGATCCCCCACGAGCCAGTCGGGCGTGCGCGGCTCGCGGCGCTGGTTCTCGACGAGGAACGCGGGCGGGTCGACGGGCGGGTCGAGGCGCACGCCCACGAGGCCGTCGTCGGGGGCCGTGTCGCGGCCGCTGTCCGCGGTGTCGCGCGTGGTGTCGGCCGTGTCCGCGAGGGCGGTGTCGGCGGGGTCGGCGGGGTCGCGCCCGGCGGACGGCCCCGCGGCCGGCGGGGACGCGGCGCAGCCGGCCGTCAGCAGGAGCGCGAAGAGCGAGCAGCGGGGCGAGGAGTTCACGCCGCCAGGATACGCCGACCCATGCTCAAGCGCCCCACCTGGCCCGCCGGCACCGTCCACCGCCTCTCCCTCGACTCGCGCGTGCTCGTCGGGAACCGCCCCGGCGATCCCACGCGCCGGGACGTGCTCGTCTACACCCCGCCGGGCTTCGACCCGGCGCGGCGCTACCCGCTCCTCGTCGACCTCATCGGCTACACGGGCTCCGGCGCGTCGCACACGAACTGGCGCCCCTTCGGCCAGAACCTGCCCGAGCGCCTCGACCGGCTCCTCGCGGAGGGCCGCATCGGCCCGATGATCGTGGCGCTGCCGGACTGCTTCACCGCCTACGGCGGGAACCAGTACATCGACTCGGCCGGCACCGGCCGGTACATGACCCACCTGGTCGACGAGGTCGTCCCTTTCGTCGAGGCGAATTTCCCGATCCTGCCGGGGCGCGACCACCGGGCCGTCTTCGGCAAGTCCTCCGGCGGCTACGGCGCGCTCGTGCACGGGATGCTGCGCGCGGACGTCTGGGGCACGGTCGCGAGCCACAGCGGCGACGCCGGCTTCGACTACCTCTTCATCCCCGGGTTCCCGCGGCTCCTGCGCCGCCTGCTCGACCACGACGGCGACGTGACGAAGCTCCTCGCCGCGCTCCACGCCAAGGAGAAGTTCACCGGCGACGACATCGACCACATCATGACCATCGGCATGGCCGCCCACTTCGACGGCGACCCGGAGGCCCCCCTCGGCTTCCACCTGCCCTTCGAGTGGCCGAGCGGCCGGCTCCTCCCCGAGCGGTGGGAGAAGTGGCTCGCCTGGGACCCCGTGCGCCTCGTGGAGACGCGCGCCGACGCGCTCGCGTCGCTCCGCGGCCTGTACGTCGACTGCGGGACGAAGGACCAGTACCACCTGCTCTGGGGCAGCCGGCAGCTCCACGCCGCGCTGGAAGCGCGCGGCGTGGCCCACCGCTACGAGGAGTTCGACGACGACCACTCCGACGTCGACTACCGGATGGACGTGAGCCTGCCCTGGCTGTGGGAGCGGGTCCGCGAGTAGGGCCTTCCGGCCGGCGTCCGTCCGGCGGACACGGAAACAGCCGGGCGACCCTTGCACGGCCACGAGGCTGGAATAGTCCAGTCTCGGCCCACCCGGAGATCCCATGAAGCCCAGCTCCACCGGCACGAAGATCAAGCTCGCCGTCCGTAGCGGCCTGAAGGCCGGCGCCCGGGGCGGCGGCTGGGACGCGAACCACGCCGTGAAGACCGGGCTCAAGGCGGGCGGGTTCCACACGCAGCATGCGGTGAAGACCGGGCTGAAGGCGGGTGGCACGCGCATGCAGCACGCGGTCCGCACCGGCCTGAAGGCCGGCGGCATCAGGCTCAACCACGCCGTCCGCTAGCTCCTCGAGCGTGACCCCGGCCGACGAGGCCCGCTGGGACGCGGCCGCCGCCCGCCATGACGCGGGCATGGACGCGCTCGCGGCGGGTGATCTCGACGCCGCGCTGGCCAACGTGGCCGGCGCCCTGGCGGAGCTGCGCGTGCTCCTCGGGGACGAGCACCCGGAGGTCGGCCACGTGCGCGTGTCCCTCGGGATGGTGGCCGCCGCGCGCGGCGACGTCGTCGACGCGCGCGCGGACATCGAGGCCGGGCTCGCCGTGCTGGACGAGTGGGACGACGACGCGGGCACGCCGCTGCGCGTGCGCGCGCGCGTCGCGCTGGCCGACTGCGTCCGCCAGCTCGGCGCCTACGACGAGGCCGTCGAGATCGCGTCCTACGCGGTCCAGGAGACGGCGGATCTCGAGAACGCCGACCCCCAGGCCGGCGGCGCGTGGAACACCCTCGGCATCGCGCTGCGCTTCGCGGGGCAGCTGGAGGCGGCGGCGCAGGCGTACGAGCTCGCGCTCGCGCTGCAGGCCACGCACGCCCCCGACGACCTGGCGGCGCGCGCCGGCATCCTGCACAACCTCGCGGGGCTCGCCCACGCCCGCGGCGACGCGGCGGCGGGCGAGGCCCACATCCGGGAGGCGCTCGCCCTCCGCGAGGCCCTGGGGGACGAGGGGCCCGGGTACGCGCTCGACGTCGGGCTCCTCGCGGCGGTGCTCGACGAGGCGGGCCGCACGGACGAGGCGCTCGCCGCCTACGACCGCGCCGCGGCGGCCATCGCGGCCACGTTCCCGCCGGGCCACCCCGAGCACGCGTACCTCGCGCACAACCGGGCCGACGCGCTCGCGGGCGCGGGCCGCTTCGCCGAGGCCGAGGCCGGCTACGTCGCCGCCATCGAAGGCAAGCGCGAGGTGTTGGGGGCCGGGCACCCGGAGGTCGCGCTCAGCCGCGCCCGCCTCGCCACCGTGGTGGCCGCGCAGGGCCGGACGGACGAGGCCCGCGCCCTCGTGGCCGAGGCCCTCGCGACGGCCCGCGCGACGCTGCCGGAGGAGCACCCGTTC
Organism: uncultured Enterobacteriaceae bacterium; assembly: GCA_964457335.1. Taxonomy (GTDB): domain Bacteria; phylum Myxococcota_A; class UBA796; order UBA796; family SXON01; genus CAJBVW01. Next base: position 23,412 of record CAYWGD010000043.1, read on the forward strand.
CGAGGCACGATCGAGGACGTGGCGCGGGAGCTCGGGTAGGGCCGGCGTCGGCGCGCCATCGGATCCCACCGACCAGGGACTAGTCGGCGACCAGGCTCGCGTAGCAGGCGGCGCCCTTCTGGAGCTTCTTCACCTGCCCCTTGAAGGCGTCCCGCGTCACCTCGCCGCTCGGGAGCGTCGTGCGGATCGCCGTGAGGGCCTGCCCCGAGAGCGCCGACAATGTCGTCTTGTCCAGCGCGTACCGAACCTCCCAGTAGGTGCCGACGCCGCCGTACTTGGAGGTCGGAACCGGAGGCGCCTCGGCCGAGGAGGCGAGCTCGACGATGCTTCCGTCCTTGAGGAGCAGCTGCACCGTCGTCCCCGCGGGGAGCGCCTGCTGGTGCAGCCCCGACGCGCCGAACTCGAGCTTCAGCTCTGACGCCCCCTCGTTGAACCGAATCTCCGCGACCGTGTACGACGCGGCGTACAGCAGCACCGACGACGTCTGCTTCTGGGTGAACTTGTCCGCCTCCACCTTCACGCCCGCACACGGGTTGCCGGCGTGCGCGGTGTTCACGAGCAGCAGGGCGGAGAACAGCGTGCCGATCATGGTCCCTCCTACGGGAGCAGGCTGGCGTAGCAGGTGAAGGCCTTCTGGAGCTTGCCGGCGCTGCCGCCCGCGACCTTGATGGTGACGTCGTCCCCGGTCGGGAACGCGGCGCGGATCGCGACGATCTTCTGCTCCGAGAGCGCGGTGGCGACGGTCTTGTCGACCGGGAAGCGGGCGTGCCACACCGTGGCCACGCCACCATAGATCGTCTGCGGCGAAGGCGGGATCTCCGCGGGCGAGACGAGCTCGACGAGGCTGTCGTTCTTCATGAGGAGGAGGAGCTTGTAGCCGCCGGGCAAGGCCTGGTTGTGCAGGCCGCCGAGCGGCAGCTCCACCTTGAGCTCGGACACGCCGTCCTCGAAGCGGGCGGCCCACTTCGTGTACAGCGGCATCGACTCGTAGCCCTCCACCACCGCCGTCGTCTTCTGCGTGAACTTGTCGGCCTCGACCTTCACGCCCGCGCACGGGTTCGCCGCGGCAGCGGTGTTCACGAGGAGCAAGGTAGACAGCAGGGTTCCGAGCATGGATGCCTCCGCCCGCGCTGGTAGCTCACGCGCGACCGTACGGCAATCCCCCCGTTCGGGGCGTTCGGGCACCGAGCCGCCGACGCGCGCTCCGGCACCGCCGTCGACGCACCGGCCGCCCGTCCGCGGGCGGTCCGGGTGCCCCGATCCCCCCGGGCCCCCCGGCACCCCCAGCCCCCCCTCCTCGCCCCCCGCCGCTCCATCGCGTTAGCCTCCCTTCCCCACCGAGGAGGCCGGGATGCTCGTGTCCGCGCTCGTCGCGCTCCTTTCGGTCGCCGCCGCGGCCACACCGCCGGCCGCGCCCGGGCTCGACGCCGCGGTCGCGGCCTCGTCCACCCCCGCGATCTCCGTGCCGCACGAGCGGTACACGCTCCCGAACGGGATGCACGTGATCCTCGCCGAGGACCACTCGGTGCCGTTCGTGTGGGTGAACGTCTGGTACTGGGTCGGCAGCCGCGACGAGAAGCCCGGCCGCACCGGGTTCGCGCACCTCTTCGAGCACCTGATGTTCCAGGGCTCCGAGCACGCGAACGACGACTACTTCGCACCGCTCCAGAAGGTGGGCGCGCAGGTGAACGGCACGACCAGCCTCGACCGCACGAACTACTTCGAGGGCGTGCCGAGCGCGGAGCTGCCGCGCGCGCTGTTCCTCGAGAGCGACCGCATGGGGTGGCTGCTCCCGGCGCTCACCGAGGAGAAGCTCGCGAACCAGAAGGACGTGGTCCGCAACGAGCGCCGGCAGCGCTACGACAACATCCCCTACGGGCACGCCTGGCTCGAGCTCTACAAGAACCTCTTCCCCGAGGGCCACCCCTACCACGTGCCCACCATCGGGAAGCACGAGGACATCGAGGCCGCCTCGCTCGACGACGTGAAGGAGTTCTTCCGCACCTGGTACGTGCCGAACAACGCCTCGCTCGTCATCGCGGGCGACTTCGACCCGGCGGAGGCCAAGAAGCTCGTCGCCACCTGGTTCGGCGACGTGCCGGCGGGCCCCGAGCCGACGCCGCAGGCCATCGCGCCCGTGAAGCTCGACGCGCCGAAGATCGTGCGCGTGGCCGACCCGAAGGCCGCCTTCGAGAAGGTGTGGATCGCGTGGCTCTCCCCCGCGCTCTTCGAGCCGGGGGACGCCGAGCTCGACCTGTTGTCCTCGGCCCTCGGCGACGGCAAGGACAGCCCGCTGTACCGCGTGCTCGTGCGCGAGAAGCAGCTCGCGCAGGACGTACAGGTCGGGCAGGTCTCGAACGACCTGCAGAGCCTCTTCATGATCAACGCGACCGTGGCGCCCGGGCACACCGGGGACGAGGTGGTCGCGGCCATCGACGCCGTGCTCGCCGACGTGAAGGCGCGCGGCGTCACCGAGGACGAGCTCGCGACGGCCCGGACCCAGTTCGAGGTCGGCTTCTTCGGGAGCATCGCGAGCATCCAGGGCAAGGCGGACCGCTTGAACGCCTACTTCCGCAAGACGGGCAACCCCGACGGCTTCGCCGCCGACCTCGCCCGCTACCACGCGGCCACGCCCGAGCGCGTGAACGCCACGTTCCGCGACGTGCTGGGGCCGAACCGCCTCCAGCTCCACATCGCGCCGGAGGCCAAGTGAACCGCCCCCTCTTCGGAACGCTGGTCCTCGCCCTCGCGCTGTTCGGCTGCGCCCCCAAGCAGGTCGTGGACGCCTCGGCGGACATGGCGGTCGCCCCCGCCCCGCGCGCGGCCGGCATCCCCGCGTCGCTCGCGGCGCGGCCCTTCGTCGCGCCGGAGACGAAGCGCGCCACCCTCTCGAACGGCCTCACCGTGGTCGTCGCCGAGAACCACGAGGTGCCCCTCGCGTGGGTGCGCCTCTCGTTCCGGGGTGGCGGGCACGGCGATCCCCCCGGCAAGGAAGGGCTCGCGGCGGTCACGCTCGACCTCATGAACGAGGGTGCCGGGACCTACGACGCGACCTCGCTCTCCGCCGCGCTCAAGCGCCTCGGGAGCGACCTCGGCACCGGCGCGGGCGACGACGGCGCGAGCCTCTGGGCGAGCGGGCTCACCCGCAACCTCGACCCGACGCTCGACCTGTTCGCGACCGTGCTCACGAAGCCCACGTTCCCCGACGACGAGTGGGAGCTGCTCCGCAAGCAGCGCATCGCGGACCTCGACCGCAAGCGCAAGGACCCCGAGTGGATCGCCGCGCGCGTGTTCGACCGCGTGCTCTTCGGCGACGCCTACAAGGGCCGCGCCCCGTCGAAGGAGAGCTACGAGAAGCTCACGACGGCCGACATGAAGGCCTGGTGGGCCGAGCACCTCACGCCCGACCGCGCGATCCTGTTCGCGGGCGGCGACGTGACGCTCGAGGAGCTGGTGCCGAAGCTCGAGGCGCGGCTCGGCGGCTGGAAGCCGTCCACGAGCGCGTCCGTGTCGCGGCCGGTCGCCGTCCCCACGCCGCCGCTCCCCGCGGGCCCGGCGGCGATCCACGTGGTCGATCGGCCCGGCGCCGCGCAGTCGATCCTCCGGGTGGGCGGCTACGTGGCCGCGCCGACGGACGAGGCCTGGTTCCCGCTGGTGCTCGCGAACCAGGCGGTGGGCGGGCAGTTCACCGCGCGCCTGAACATGAACCTGCGCGAGGCCAAGGGCTGGACCTACGGCGCGCGCTCGGGGCTCTCCTACGACCTCGCGGGCGGGCGCCTCGTGGCCTCCGCGGGCATCCACACCGAGTTCACCGGGCCGGCGCTCGCCGAGACGCTCGCCGAGCTCCAGGGCCCGCGAGAGGACAAGCCGCTCACGGCCGGCGAGGTCGACGACGGGCGCGCCGCGCTCGTGAACGGCTACCCGCTGCGCTTCGAGAGCCCGGACTACCTGCTCGGCCAGGAGGAGGCGGTGTGGCGCTACGGCCTCCCCGCCGACTGGGTCGGTGGCTACCTCGGGCGCCTCGGCTCCGCTTCCCTCGAAGAGGCCACGTCCGCGTGGTCGGCCCGGATCGATCCCTCCCGGCTCGTCGTCGTCGTCGTCGGCGACCTGGCGAAGATCCGGCCGGAGCTGGAGAAGCTCGGTCGCCCCCTCATCGTTCACGACGCCGACGGAAACGTCGCCCCCAGCGGCGCCCCCGCCGCCCCGAAGTAAGGAGTCCCCCATGGGTATCGAGAGCCGCTACATCTGGATGGACGGGGAGCTCGTCCCCTTCGACCAGGCCAAGGTCCACGTGCTCGCGCACACCCTGCACTACGGGCTCGGCGCCTTCGAGGGCATCCGCGCCTACGAGCAGGCGAACGGGGGCGGCGGCGTGTTCCGCCTCGACGAGCACATCCGGCGCCTGATCGACTCCGCGAAGATGATCCGGATGGACCTCCCCTGGACGCACGCCCAGATCAAGGAGGCCTGCCTCGGCACGCTCAAGGCGAACGAGATGTCCGAGGCGTACATCCGCCCGATCGTCTACTTCGGCATGGGCAAGATGGGCCTCGGCGCGCGGGACAACCCCGTGCACCTCTCGGTCGCGGTGTGGGACTGGGGCCGCTACCTCGGCGAGGAGGGCATCAAGAACGGCATCCGCGTGCAGACGAGCACGTTCACGCGGCACCACGTGAACTCGAACCTGCAGCGCGCCAAGGTCATCGGGCACTACGTGAACTCGATCCTCGCGCGCTACGAGGCCAACGACAACGGTTTCGACGAGGCGATCATGCTCGACGGCGCCGGGTACGTGGCCGAGGGCACGGGCGAGAACCTCTTCTGCGCGCGCGACGGCCTCGTGAAGACGCCGCCGATCGTCAACATCCTCGGGGGTGTCACCCGCAAGACGGTCATCGAGATCCTCCGCCGCGACGGCGTCGAGGTGGTCGAGACCGCGTTCGGGCGCGACGCGCTCTACGTCGCCGACGAGGTGTTCCTCACCGGCACGGCGGCCGAGGTGACCCCGGTTCGCGAGATCGACCGCCGGACGGTCGGCAAGCCCGGCAGGCTCACGAAGCGCGTCCAGGAGATCTACGCCGCGGGCGTGCGCGGCGAGATCGAGTGGATGCGGCCGTACATCACGACATACTGAGCGGCATGCGCAAAGGCTACGGAACCGCCGTCGGGATCACCGCGCTCGCCGCGCTCCTCGCGTCCACCCACGAGGCGGAGGGCGCGCCGGCCGCGAAGCCGAACGTGCTCCTCCTCGTGGTCGACACGCTCCGGGCCGACGCGCTCGGGGTGTACGGCCAGAAGAAGCCCACGTCGCCGAACATCGACGCCCTCGCGAAGAAGAGCGTCGTGTTCGACAAGGCGTGGACCCAGTACACCTGGACGCTCCCGTCGTTCGTCTCGTACATGAGCTCGCGCTTCGCCCGGTCCCACGGCTGGGACTACGCGATGGGCAAGCTCGACACCTACCAGGTGCTCGACGAGAAAGCACCGCTGCTCCCGCAGGTGCTCCAGGGCGCGGGCTACGCGACGGCGGGCCACTACTCGAACGCCCACATAAAGCCCGAGCTCGGGCTCGGCCGCGGCTTCTCGGTGTGGCAGAAAGGCGCCGACGTGGGCGTGACCAACGGCGCCGTCGCGGACATCAAGCGCTGGAAGGACGACGGGAAGCCGAACTTCCTGTACGTGCACTGGATGGCGCCGCACGAGCCGCTCCTCCCCTCGGCGGAGTCGCGCGCGGTCATCGGCGGGACGATCGCCATCGATCCGAAGGCGGGGCTCAGCTACAAGCGCCACGCCGAGGCGCCGGCGGCGGAGAAGCCCGCCGTCCGCGAGGAGCTGCGCCTCGCCTACCTGAGCGCGGTGCGCGACGCCGACGCGAACGTCGGCAAGGTGCTGGCGGCGCTCGAGGCCTCGGGCGAGGCCGGCAACACGGTGGTCGTGTTCTTCTCCGACCACGGCGAGCTCCTCGGCGAGCACGACGGCACCTGGGGGCACACCTCCTGGGTCTGGGAGGAGCTCACGCGCGTGCCGCTGATGGTCTCCGCGCCGGGGCTCCCGCCGCGCCGCGTGACCGATCGCGTGGGCCGCCTCGTGGACATCGCGCCGATGGTCGCGAAGCTCGCGGGCGCGTCCGCGCCGTCGCAGTGGCAGGGGCAGGACCTGCTCGGAGCCGGGGCGGCGCCGCTCGCCGTGTCCGAGCGGGACGGGCGCGTCGCGTTCACCCGCGACGGCAAGGGCAAGACCGTCGAGGACCGCGTCAACGGCGCACTCGTGGCGGCCTACGACCTCGTGGGTGATCCGGGCGAGGCCAAGGCCCTCACCGGGGCCGCGGCGAGCACGTTCGCGCCGATCCTCGAGGCCGCGAAGGGTTGGCGGGCCGGCATCCCGTCGCTCGACAACGGCGGCCAGATCCTCGAGCTCGACGCCAAGAAGAAGGCGGAGACCGAGGAGCAGCTCCGGCAGCTCGGGTACATGGAGTAGGGCGGGCGTCGTGCTCTAGACCTGCGCGGACGGACGGTCGCGCGCCGCCGGCCCGCTACGGCGCCACGACGCGGCCCGGGGCCCCGCCGGCGCCGTCGGCGGTGTGGCAGGACGCGCACGCGCCGTCGGACTGCGCCGAGACCATACGGCTCGTCTGGCCGTCCTTCTCGAGCTCGATCGTGTACGGCATCGCGATGTCGGCGCGCGTGTAGAAGTTGCCCGCCTCGGTCGTGGCGAGCTCGGTCACGACCCCGTCCGCGTCGGTGACGCGCACGGTGACGCCCTGGATGCCGTTGCAGTCGTCCAGGTCGGCGTACGCGCCCATGACCGTGCCGGCGAGCGTGAACTCGGGGCCCTCGCCCCGGCTGTGGCAGGCGATGCAGTCCTCACCGGGGTTCATGTCGGGCGACTCCTCGTTCCCGCCGTTCCAGTAGGAGTCCGTGGAGCAATCGGTGGCGGCGGTGTCACCCGGGCCGTCGCCGGAGTCCTTGCCGTCAGTAGCGCACGCGGCGAGCGGGAGGAGGAGGAGGAGGATTCGGGTCATGGCGCGGTCTCCGCTCCACCCCTTCCCCCTCCGGACGGGCCACGCCCATCCGACATCCGCGGGACGCGGGCGCTATCCGGCAGACGACCGACGGACGGGCAGGGCGTCGAGGAACCAGGAGGCGAGCTCGTTCCGGCCCGCGACCCCGGCCTTTCCGTAGACCACGCTCGCCTGCTGCCGCACCGTGCGCTCGCTGGTGCCGCGGGCGGCCGCGATCTCCTTGAGGCTCATCCCCTTGAGCACGAGCACGGCGACGTCGCGCTCCGCCTCCGTGAGCTGCCAGCGGTCGAACTCGCTCTCCATCACGTCCGCGAAGTTGCGCGCCGCGGACTCCGAGGCGGTCCGCCAGCGCGCCGCCTCGTCGGCGAGCGCGTCCCCGCGGCTCCGCAGCGAGTCCATCTCCGCCGCGGTGCGCGCGCGCTCCTCCCGCAGCCGGGCGGTGACGAGGGCGATGCCCCCGGCCGCGAGCGCGATCGTGCCGCCCTCGAAGGCGACGTGCTCCCAGGTCAGGCCCCCCTCCGCGTCGAACACCACGTCGATCACGGCCAACGCCCCGATCGCGACGAAGAGCTTGATCAGACGCGTCAGGGACCAGGTCACCACACGGTGCTCCCCCGCTCACCTAACGGCTACGTCCCTCTCGCGACACGGGAGGGGGATTGCTTCACAGGCTCCCTTCTCCGTCCCTACGGCCCCGTGGTCACCGAGACGGCGTCGACCGAGACGCGGCCGACCACGCCGTCCAGCACGAGGCAGGGCCGCACGAGCGCGGTGCCGTCGGGGAAGGCGAGCGCGCGGGCGGCGTCGACCGCGGCGTCGGGGCCGACGAGGGGGCCGACGTGCTCGATGCGGCCGCGGCCGTCGGCGTCCTTGATCAGGACGGCGTCGCCGTCGAGCGCGCGCAGGTGCACCCAGGCCTTGCCCTCCGAGACGGCACCGTGGGCGCGCACGGCGGCGGTCATGGGCGCCTTCCAGGGCACGGTCGGGCCGCACGCCTGGAGCTGCGGCCGGGCCTCGGTGACCTCGACCTCGAGCGCGTTCCCGACGGCGCGGAGCGAGGCCCCGGGCGCGTCGGCGGGCACGAGGCGCCAGCCGGTGGGGGCCGGCGTGGCGGCGGCGGCCGCGCCCGCGGGGAGCGCGACGTCGGCCTCCTCGGCGTAGAGCGCGATGTCCTCCATCCGCACCGTGCCGGTGATGCCGTCGAGCATCACGCACACCCGGAGCTTGGGGCTCGCCGTCCCGAGGGCCACGGGCTTCGTGATCACGTTCGTGCCGGGGCCGAGCGGGCCGGCGTGGGTGATGTCGTAGGCGCCGTCGGGCAGCTTCTGGAGCATGTCGTCGTCGCCCATGCCGCGGAAGTGCAGGAACACCTTGCCCGAGAGGTCCTTCGTGGAGGCGTTCACGATCGCGGTGAAGCGCTCGGCCGGCCGCGTCGCCACGGCGTTGCACACCTGGAGCGCCTTCTGGGCCTCCTTTACGCGGATCTCGAGCGCGCTCCCCTCCCGCACCAGCTCGACCTGGTCCTTCCCGAGCGTGGGGTAGGCCATCCACTGCCGGGCCTTGGCGTGGAAGGTCTCGCGCCGAAGCGGGGCGACGCCCGCGGGGAGCGTGACGCCGGCTTCGTCCTCGGGGGTGGGGCCGGTGTCGCGCGCGGCGAGCGTGGCCTCCGAGGGCGTGCCGCCGGAGCGGTACACGCGGACGGTGAGCCCCTCGTCGACGAACTCCAGGCGGTCGACCTCGGGGATCAGCGTCTGCTCCGCGAAGGCGCGCGCGTAGTGGTTGCCGAAGGCCTTCCACTGGTCGAAGTAGCGCGTGCCGGGGACGGTCTCGATCGTGATGTAGGTCGTGCGGTCGCGATGCTCGGGGGCGAGCACGGTCTCCTCGGTCCAGCGGGCGTACTCCTCGCTCCAGGGCGCCTCGACCCCGGTGCGCGACTGGGTGCCGAACAGCTGCTGATCCAGGCGGAGCTTGGCGGTGACGCCGTTCACGCGGAGCCAGTAGTCGATGAGGTTCGGCGAGATGCGGAACACCCAGCCCGTCACCCAGGCCTGCTCGCGCTCGGCGGTGTGCTGCTGGATGAAGCGGAGCGCCTCGTGCGCGACGGGATCGGGCTGGAAGTCGGTGCGCTTCGCGAGGTCGCGGAGCGTGACGGTGTGCTGCCAGGCGCCGTAGCCGCAGCCGACCGCGACGAGCCCGGCGAAGCCGACCAGCGGTGCCTTCGCGAAGCGGAGCGTCGCGAGCGGGGCGAGCGCGCAGAGGTAGAAGACGGGCAGCGCCGTGGCGAGGTTGCGGCTGATCTTGAAGTCGTGCCAGGTGAGCGCCGCGAACGCGACGAGCACGTAGGCCTGGAGCCGGCCGAGGCCGGCCGAGGCGGGGTCGGTGCCGGCGGCCTTGGAGCGGGGGACGAGCCCGGCGACGAAGGGCACGAACAGCGCGAAGCCGAGCCACGGCAAATAGGCCCGGTGGGTGGCGAGCGGCACGAAGAGGAGGTTCTCGACGCTCCAGAACGCGAGGCCGGAGGAGCGGTTCTCGAAGAACTTGCCGACGTAGTCGTAGAGCTCGGGCCGCGCGAGCTGCCAGCCCGCGAAGCCGACGAGCGTGGGCGCCGCCCAGAGGAGGACCCGCGGGTCCAGCAGCGCGTCCCGGTCGCCGCGGAAGCGCCAGGCGTGGTGCACGTAGAGCGGCACGAGCAGCATCGGCGCCATGTTGAAGCGCACGAGCGTGGCGGCGAGGATCGCCACGCCGATGCCGAGCTGCGCCTTCGCGTCACGACGGTCGGCCCAGTGCACCGCCAGGCCGAGCGCCAGCAGCTGCGTGAGGAGCCCGGTCGACTCGGTCATCGGGCTCGTGAGCAGCTCGAGGTTGCCGCTCCCGAGCGCGGCGAGGACGCCGGCGGCGAGCCCCACCTCGAGCCCCCGCCCGGGCACCGCGCGGTGGCCGATCCAGGCGAGGAGCCCGATCGAGGCGACGAAGCACGCGATCGGGTAGGCGCGCGCCGCGTCCATGGTGTTGCCGAACACGGCGAGCCAGAGCGCGAGCAGCCCGGAGTGGAGCGGCGGGTGGAGGTCGGGCTTGGTGAGCCCCTTGAGCACGCCCGTCACGTCGAAGGAGACGAGGCTGGCGTGGATCTTGACGGCCTCGACCAGGTACCCGGCGGGGTCCCAGGTCGGCAGGCCGTCGGGCGCGTACGCGAGGGCGTGCGCGTGCCAGAGCGAGGCCGCGACACACGTCGACGCGACGACCGCGAATACGACGCGGAGCGACATGGCGCGGAGCATATCCGATCGAGATAGGCGTCGAATCCGTGCGCCTGCACCACGTCCCCGTCGTCCTCGCCGCCGTCCTCTCGCTCTCCGGGATCGGCCACTGGCCCCTCTGGCAGGATGAGGCCTTCACCTGGGCCCTGGTCCAGAAGACGGTCGGGGAGATCGTGGACGGCGCCGCGGCCGACCGGCACCCGCCGCTCTACTACCTCTTCGTGGCCGCGGTCTCCCGGATCGCCGACCGGGACGAGCTCGTGCGGCTCCCGTCCGCGCTGGGGTTCATCGGCGCGGTCGCGCTCGTCGGGAGCGCCGCGCGGCGGCACGTGGGCGAAGGCGCGGCGCTGGTCGCGGGCACGATCGTGGCGCTCTCGCCGGTCGCGCTGCTGCACGCGAACAACGCCCGCATGTACGCGGTGCTCCTGTTCTGGGGCGCCGCGATGGTGTGGGGCGGGCTCGACCTCGTGCGGGGCGACCGTCCGCGGCGCGGCGCGCTGGTGCTGGGGCTCGCGGCCGCCGGCGCGGTGTGGACGCACTACGCCGGGCTCGCCGCGATCGCCGCGGCGGGCGCGGGCGCCGGGCTCGGCTGCCTCGCGCGCACGGACCTCCCCTGGAAGGCGCGGTGGGGGCGCGTCGGATGGCTCGTGCTCACGCTCGGGCTCGCCGGCGTCAGCTTCCTGCCGTGGGCCACCGGGCCGCTCCAGTTCCAGCTGGTGAACAAGGACGCCCCCGCGGAGCGCACGCTCGGTGTGCTGGCCTACCTGCTCTGGAACTTCGACAGCCGGGTGCCGCCGCTCTCCTACGTGCTCGTCGCCGCGCAACTCCTGGGCATCGGCGTGCTTATCCGCCGTCGCGACGCGACCGCCGCGCTGCTGGCAAGCTGGGTGGCCGGCGCGCTCGTGTTCCCGTGGATCTTCTCCACCTCGCTGCCGGCCCAGAACCCGCGGAACTACCTCTCGTTCCTCCCGGCGGCGGCGATCCTGGGCGGGCTCGCGCTCGCGCGGTGGCCGCGCGCGGCGGCGGCCACCGTCGCGTTGTTCGCGGCCGAGCCCGTGTACGACCTCCTGACCCGGACCGTGAGCCCCCAGGAGACCGGCACGGGCTTCGACTACCAGGTCGAGGCCGACGTCTTCGACGCCTCCGCGCCCGCCAACGCCGGCTTCTACTTCCGCCCCAAGTACATGATCACCCAGTACCGGCGGTACGCGCCGGCGCTGGAGACGCGGGCGGCCTTCCCGGTCGACCGCCACGCCTGGCTCGCCTCCCCGCGCACGGAGTTCCTCGACTCGTCGATCACCGCGCGCTTCACCGAGGCGTGCACCTTCCGGCAGGCGTTCCGCGTGGTCGTGTACGCGCCGGAGGGGCCGGGCTGCGACGCGATGCGCGCGTGGATCCGCGCCGGCGCGGAGGACGGCTACGCCCCCTTCGCCATGGAGGAGGGCACCCGCGCGCTGGCGGCGGGGAAGCTCGACGAGGCGGAGCGGTGGATCGCCGCGGCGGCCGCGACGGTGCGCGCCCACCCCGGGGCGTGGATCAGCCTCACGGACGTGCGGCTCCGCGCGAACGACGCCGCGGGCATGCTCGCCGCGGGGGACGCGGCGCTCGACACGGCGCGGACCTGGCACTTCCCCGGCCGCGTCATCGGCGGCATCCAGGACAGCCGCGCCCGCGCGCTCGGGATGCTCGGGCGCACGGCCGAGGCGGAGGCGGTGCGCGCCGCCGCCAACTGCGCGCGGACGAGCTGGTTCCCCACGCTCTGCGGCACCTGGGCCGAGGGCCTCGTCCCGACGCTCCCCCCGCTGGAGAGCGCGCCGCCCGCGCTCCCGCCGCTCCCGGCGCTCACCGAGTCGCAGGAGCCCGCGCCGCCGGCCGCCGCGCCCGCGGGGAGCGAGCGCCTCGCGCTCTGGGCGCTCGACGGCGAGGCGCTCCCGGCGGGCTGGGTGGACTCGGCGGGCACGGCGGACGATCCCTCCGCCGCGATGGAGGCCGCCGACGGCGCCACCGGCCTCGTCCTGCGCACCCGGCCGGACCGCGGCGCCGCCGTCGTGTGCGCCGGGCTGGTGGACGCGGCGCCCCGCATGGCGGTGAAGGCCCGCTGGAAGCTCGCCGCCGACGGGCCCGCGGGGTGGACGCGCCTCGTGCTCGAAGCGCGCCTCGCGGACGCGGAGGGCAACGTGAAGAAGCTCCTCGACCAGCCGGTGGCCGAGCGGCCCCTCCAGACCGCGACGCCCACGACCTGGCGCGTCGACCGCTTCGACTTCCGCACCGCCGACGCCGCGAAGGTGCGGCTCTGCGCGAAGCTCGAAGGCAAGGTGCCGGCCGCGGCGACCATCGACTGGCTCGAGATCGCGAAGGTGGACGAATGAACCGCGCCCACGTGCCCGTGCTCCTCGTGCTGACGCTGCTCGCGGCGTGGAACGCGCTCTACTTCTTCCCGGTCACCGTCGACGACGCGTTCATCAGCCTGCGCTACGCCTGGAACCTCGCGAACGGGGCGGGCTTCGTGTTCAACCCCGGCGAGCGCGTCGAGGGCTACTCGAACCCGAGCTGGACGCTGCTCGCCGCCGGCTTCCTGCTCGGCGGTGTCGAGCCCCTCGCGGCGCTGAAGTGGACGGGCGTGCTCTGCGTCGCCGCGGTGCCGGTCGTGGCGTGGTGGTCGGCACGGCGGCTCGGGCTCGGCCCACGCTGGGCGCTCCTGCCCGCCGCGCTCTGCGCCGTGGACCTCAACATCGCCTTCTGGGCCCCGAACGGGCTGGAGACGCCGCTCTGGACGCTGCTCCTCGCGGCGTGGCCGGGCCTGCTCGCGCGCCGGTGGACCGACGGCGAGCGCGTCCCCGTCAGCGCGCTCGTGGGCGCCGCCCTCTACGTCACGCGGCCCGAGGCGCCGCTCTTCATCGCGCCGGCCATCCTGGTGGAGGCCGGCCTCGCCCTGCGGGACCCCGCGCGTCGTCGCGGCGCCGTGGCCTGGGCGGCCGCCCTCGCGGTGCCCTGCCTCGCCTGGCTCGGCTTCCGCGTCGCCTACTACGGCGACTGGGTCGCCAACACCTTCTACGTGAAGGCGAGCGACGGCTGGCACTTCGACATCTTCAAGAAGTACCTGGCGAGCTGGCTCGTCGTGAACGCGCCCATGACGGGCGTGCTGCTCGCGGTCGCGGCGCCCTTCGCGCTGCGGAGCCGCGGCGGGTGGATCGCGCTCGCGACGCTCGCCGTGCAGTTCTTGTTCGTCGTGCGGGCCGGCGGCGACTGGATGGCGCAGAACCGCTTCTGGGCGCCCGCGGTGCCCCTGGCCGGCTTCGTCGTGGCCACCGGGGCGCACGGCCTCGCCACGCTCATCGCCGCGCGGGGCCAGCGCTACGCGCCCGCGATCGTCGCGGCGGCCGTGGCGCTCCCGCTGCTCCCGCAGGCGTGGCGGCACGTCACGCTCGAGTTCCTCTACGCCGACAACGGCAAGCCGGTCGTGGCCGACCGCTGGGCCGGCAACACGAAGACCACCGCCGAGCGCGTCGCGGCGCCGTTCCGCACGGGCGTGCCGGAGCGCGTGGTCAAGGTGCTCGCCTACGTGCCCGACGGCGCGGTGCTGGCCCACTCCGAGATCGGGCTCCTCGCCTACGTGTCGGACAACCCGATCCTCGACGCCTTCGCGCTCGTGGACAAGCGGCTCTCCGGCGCGACCGGCGAGGATCTCGACGCGGTGCTCGAGAGCCTGACGCCGCCCGACTACCTGCTCATGCGCGACCAGGTGCCGCTGCTCAAGAAGATGACGAAGACGGGCTGGTACGCGGAGAAGGGCTTCGCCGAGCGCCATCGCTGGCAGAACGTGTGGCTCGAGGCGCCGGGCCCGGTCGACCAGCTCCCGCCCGACCAGGCCTTCGCGCGGCTCGACCGCGCCGTCGAGCGCGTGCCGCGCGACGTGACGTTCCACCTCGCGCGCATCGAGCTCGCGCGGTCGGTGGGCGACAAGGCGCGCGAGGAGCGGTACTGCGCCGAGGTCGGCGCGGTGCTCCCGGCCTTCGCGGGCCTCTGCAAGGGCGGCGGCGGCCCCGCGCCCAAGCCCGCGTCCGTCGCGTTCCGGCCCTTCGCGCCGCAGTCCGAGAACCCCGGCTTCGAGGAGCTCGTCGACGGCAAGCCCGCCGGCTGGTTCCCGGTGCCCGGGAGCGCGCAGGACTACGCCTCCGTCGCGGAGGGCGCGGCCGACGGCGAGCGCGCGCTCCGCATCACCGGGAGCCAGTGGGTCTGCGCCGATTGGAAGCCGGTGATGGGCGACATCCGCATGGCGGGCAAGGTCCGCGCGGACAACGTCACCGGCGCGAAGAACGAGCGGCAGGGCGCCGCGGTGAACCTCCGCATCCGCCTCCAGGGGCAGACGAAGGAGGAGTACCCGGTGCTCAAGGCGTGGTCGGGCACGACCGAGTGGACCGACTTCGCGCTCACCTGGCCCGCGAAGCCCGAGTACACCGAGTACCGCGCCTGCGTCGGGCTCAACAACGCGCAGGGCGCCGCGTGGTTCGACGAGGTGCGCGCGGGGAGCGAGGACGCGCCGGCGGACGCGACCGCGGGTGCTTCCTCCGGGGCGGCAGAGCCCGCCATCACCGGGGGGGGCGTTGCGGGGGGGGTCGCCCCCCCCCCCCCACGACAAGCTGCTCCATCGACCCCCGACGGCGCGCCGGGGGGGGGGGGCCGGGGGGGGGCGCGCGCCCCGGGGGGGGGGGGGGGGGGCGGCCCCCCCCCCCCCCCCCCCCGCCCCAAGAAGAAGAGGCTCCTTCGACCCCGAAGGGCGCGCCGTGAGGGTGCTCCTCCTCCTCCTCGCGGGCTGCACGCCCGAGGCCGACGTGAGCACGCTCCCGCCCATCGAGCGCGTGCCCGTCGTGCCCGACGTGGAGGGCGGGGCCGACGCCGGCGAGTCGCGCGCGTTCACGATGGACTTCGGGGGCGGGCGGAGCGGCGCGCCGTACGGCATGGGCTTCTTCCTCCCGCCGGGCACGCCCGCGACGGCCACGGCCGGCCCGCTGAGCGACGGCTCGGAGGGCTTCTCCCTCGTGGCCACGGCCCCCGGCGACGGGGTCGTCTGCACCGAGCCGATGCAGGTCGGCGGGCCGCTCACCATCTCGGCGCGGCAGCGCGTGGTCGCGCTGGACGGGGCCGCGCAGGCCTGGCACGGGGCGCACGCCGAGCTGCGCGCCCGCGACGCCGCGGGCCTGCTCGTGGAGGTGCCGGGGACCCGCTACCTGCCGGTGCACGTCGTGACGGCCGCGGGCGACTGGGAGGAGTGGGAGGAGCACGTGGAGCCGCCGGCCGGCGCCAGGAAGGTGGAGCTCTGCTGGCGCCTCGTGGGCACGGCGGGCACGCTGGAGGTGGACCGGGCGACCGTCGTGAGCGACGGCGTGCCGCTCCCCGCGACGGCGCAGGTCGTGTCGATGCGCTGGGACCTCGACGAGCCGGGCCCGAGCGGCGCCCCCGACGGGTTCGAGTTCATGGTCCCGCCGGGCACGCGCGGCGCGAGCATCACCACCGAGGAGGGCGCCGTCCGCTTCGAGACGACGCTCGCGGGGAACGCGCTCGCGTGCAGCCAGCCCATGGCGGTGGCCCCGGGCATGCTCTTCCGCGGGCGCTACCGCATCCGCGAGCTCACGTCCGACGCGCGCGAGTGGACCGGCTTCGTGGCCGAGGTGCGCACCTACGACATGGTCGGCGGCCTCGCCTCGCCGCCGGGGATGCCGTTCTCCACGCTGAAGACGTGGAAGGCCGCCGACGGGGAGTGGGCGGAGTTCGAGAGCGCGTTCGCGCCGCCGAAGGGCTCGGTCACGGGGAAGCTCTGCTTCCGCTTCGTGGAGTCGACCGGAAAGGTCGACATCGACTGGGCCGCGGTGGGCGCGCAGTAGGCGCCTACCTCACGGCCATCCACGGGCTCCGCACCCCCGACACGTCGAGCTCCCACCAGCCCTTCCGCCCCTTCGCGGCACGCACCGGGACGGTCTCCCCCGGCGCGCCGTCCGCGCCGAGCACCGTGACCACCGGGCTGCGCGGCCACGCGAAGCGCACCGCCCCCTTCGCGGGGCGCACGAGCACGGGCCCGGTGCCGGCCGAGGCGAACACGGTGCCGCGCGCGGCCCACACCATGTCGCTGGCCTCCTGGGTGGTCGCCACGGTCAGGAGCGCGGACGTGCTCTCCGCCAGCGGCTTCCCGTCGCCGGAGGTCAGCGACACGGCGGCCCAGCCGTCGACAGCGACCTCCAGCCGGGAGAGCGACCGGATGCCGGCGCCGAAGCGCTCGGGCGCGTCGGGCGGCCCGACCCGCACCTGGATCGTCGGCTGGTCCACGAGGAGCACGCCCGGATCGGCCCACCAGCCGACACCGGGCGCGGGATCGCCGGGCACGACCGGCGGCGGCGTGTCGGCGAAGCTCGTGCGGACGCGCTGGCGGAGCACGGTCGCGGCGTCGAGGAGCCCCCACGGCTGGAACGTCGACGGACGGCGGATGAGCGCGTCCTCGCCGGTGCGCAGACGCGCCACGTCCTCGGAGAAGTGGAGCGGCAGCGAGCCGGGCGCGTGGGGGATCCACCCGCCGCGGAAGGCCGCGGAGGCGGCGGGCATCTGCGCGACGATCACCGGGGCGGAGCGGAGCTCGCCGCCGGGCGAGAGCGAGAGCACGTCGCGCGTGTAGGCCGTGTCCGCCCAGCTGAACCACACGACCATGTCCCAGTCCTGCAGCCCCGCGACCGTGGCCCAGAGGAACGGCGCCTCCGCGCGGTAGGGGTTCGGCGCGGAGTGGCCGAGCTCCGACATCGACACGGTGTGGCCCTCGGCGGCGGCGCTGAGCCGGCCGAGGAAGGCCTCGGGCGTCGCGAGCGCGCTGCGCCCGGTGATGCCGCCGTCGTGCGGGTAGTCCCACTGGAAGTGGGCGTCCGACCAGCCCCAGGCGTCGCGGATCACCTGGATGTGCGGGAGGTCGTAGGAGATGGTCGGGACGATGGGGACGCGGAAGCCGAGGGCGCGCGCCTTCTTCTCGAGCCGCCGGTAGAAGCCCTCCTCGAGCTCGGCGTAGAAGGTGTAGAGGTCGACGAGCCGCGCGGTGGGCCACTTGTCGAACTGCGCGGAGAAGCGGGGCTCGCGCTCCACCGAGCCGGCCACGAGCGACTCGTCGCCGACGAGCCCGGGGTTCGGGCTCCCCTTCCACGCGGCCGCGAGCGCGGCGTCGTCCGGGTAGCGCTTCCGCAGCCACTCGTTCCAGCGCCGGTCGAGCACGGCGAGGTGCGCGCGCGGCAGGTTCTCGATGCCGAAGCCCCAGCTCGCGAGGATCGAGTGCTCGTTGGAGAGCTCGACGGCCACCACGGCGGGATCGTCGGCGTAGCGGAGCTTCGTGTAGGGGTTCGTGCGCCCCCAGAAGTCCTCGAACCACTTCTCGTAGCGCTCGGTCCACCCGGGCACGAACATCGTCGTGAGCTTGTGCCCGTTCGGTACGCCGGGCGCGGGCATGGGGACGCCGTCCGCGGCGGTGAACGTGCGGAAGGTCGACACCTCGAGGAACAGGTGCAGGCCCTGCTCGCGGAGCTTGCTCACGAAGAAGTCGAGGCGGTCGAGCTGCTCGGGGTCGAGCTCCGGCTGGCCGGGCTCGCCGCGCCGGGGGTTCACGACCCCGAGCGGCGCCTCCTGGTCGATGTGGTGGAGCCGGACGAGGTCGAAGCCGAGCCGCGCGAGGCTCCGGGCGTAGGCCTCGGCCTCCTCCTTGGGCGGGAAGGCCGGCGCGGCCACGATGTTGATGCCCCAGAAGCGCGCGCGGGTGCCGTCCTCCCACACGAGGTGCCCGTCGGGGCCCCGCTTCACGAAGCCCTTGCGCCCCGCCGGCCCCTGCACCGGCAGCGCCTGCGGGACCGCGGCGACCTGCTCGCTGGCGTGCACGAAGGGGTACCAGCCGGTCGTGTCGGTGCGGAAGGTCTCGGCGAGCGGAGCCGCGTCCGTGGCGGCCTCGGTGACGCAGAGCGCGAAGCGGGGGTCCGCGGAGTCCACGCGCAGGCTCGTCAGCGCCACGTCGCGGCCCGTGGGAGCGACCCAGCGCACGCCGAGCACCGGCTCCCCGGCGGGGTCCTCGCCCACGGCCACCGGCACGGCCTGCCGCATCACCGCGGGCCGCGGCAGGAGGTCCTCGCCCCAGCGGAGCCGCACGGCGCGCTCCACGCCGTCGGCGTAGCGCAGCACCACCCGCACGGCCGTCCCGGCGCCGTCGGTGGGCCCGCGCGCCACGAAGGTGACCGCCACGTTCCCGGCGGGCGCGCCGACCGGGATGTCGACGTTCCCCGGCAGCTTCGGTTCGGCCTTGCTCTTGAGGCACGCGGCGTCGGGGCCGCCGCCCGCCACGAGATCCCGGTTGAAGGGCACGGCGAGCTCCGCGGCCGCCGCCGCCCACGCGAGGAGCAGCATCTACTCGACGTACCCGAGCGCCCTCAGCTCCTCCAGTTTCTTCTGGCTCTCTTCCTCGCCCAAAGTCGGCGCGGCCCCCTGGTTGTCGCCCTCGGGGACGCGCGCCCGCCAGCTCGAAGCGGCCGACTGCAACGTCGCGATCGAGGGGTGCGCCTTCTGGTCGCGGCGGGCCTTCTCGCTCGGATCCGCGGCGATCTCGTGGGCGGCGAGGAAGGAGCCGTCCGCGCGCGCCTGCGTGACCTTCCACGTGCCGTCGGAGAGCGCCATCACGTCGTCACGCTCGGACACGACCAGCCTGGTGCCCCCCTTCAGCAGCGACGTGCCCTGCCACGGCGCGGGCGCCGCGGCCCCCGCGAGCTCCGCGAGGGTAGGGGCCACGTCGATCATGCTCGCCGGCGCGTTCTCGCGGCGGGCCGGCGTGCCGGGGATCCGCACGATGAGCGGCACGTGGGTGAGCGCCTCGGCGGTGGAGCCGAAGTGGCCGATCTTGCCGTGCTCGCCGACGAGCTCGCCGTGGTCGGACGCGATCACCACCACGGTCTCCTGGTCGTGCCCGGCGGCCACCAGCGCGTCGAGGATCGTGCCCACGCGCGTGTCGGCGTCGCGCACGCCGGCCAGGTAGGTGCGGCGGAACTCCTCCAGGCGGGCGGCCTTCTGCTCGGCCGGCGCGGCGGTCCACCAGTCGTAGCTGATGGGTTTTTCGACGGCGGGCGCCCCCACGGCCGCGCGCGCCTCCGCGGAGGGCAGGAGCGGCACGTGCGGCGCCATCAGGTGCACGTAGAGGAAGTTCGGCTTGCCGTCGGCCTTCCACTTCTTGATGTCGGCGAGCGCGCCGTTCACGACGCCCACGTCGGCGCCGCGCACGAAGGTGTCGAAGCCGCGGTGGAAGTTGAGGTCCGGGCGGAGGTTCGGCTGCGCGTGCTGGCCCGAGGTCGCGTAGCCGGCGCCCGAGAGCACCTGCGCGAGCATCGGCGCGCGGTCGTCGAGCGCCCGGAAGGTGTCGGGCTTGTCGAGCCGGTAGTCCCAGCCGTGCGTCCGCGCGTAGCGCGAGGTCATGTACGAGACGTAGGAGGGCCCCGTCCAGGTGTACTGCGTCCACGCCCGCTCGTAGACCACCGCGCCCTTCGCGAAGGCGTCGATGCGCGGGGAGGTCGGCAGCGCCTGCCCGTACACGCCGAGGGCGTCGGCGCGCAGCGTGTCGATGAGGATGAACAGCAGGTTGGGCCGCCTGGCCTCGCCGGCCTGGGCGTGGACCGCGACGCCGGCGGCCGCGAGGGCCCAGGCGCCGAGGATCGCCGTCAACACGGCGTTGACTCGTGAAACGCGCATCCCGCCGACCGTAGCACAGCCACGAGCGCAACCGCCCGGTCAACGATGCGACGTGTGCCGCCGGCGCTTGCTACGGGCACGCGCGCCGGAATACCGGCCCCGTCGATCCAGGGAAACCCATGCTGACGCTCCTCCTGCTCGCCTGCAGCGGCTCCGAGTCCGATGTGAAGACCCCGACGCCGCCGCCGGAGGCGCCCGCGCCCGCGGCGACCGCCCCCACCACGCCGACGACGCCGTCGCCCGGCCCGGCCGCCGTCACGCTCGACCTCGACACCGTCGGCGGCGCGAACGGCGCGCCGGCGGGGATGGCCTTCATCGTGCCGCCCGGCACCGCCGCCCAGACCACGAGCGGCGCGCTCTCCGACGGCTCCACCGGCTTCGAGCTCGTCGCGACCGCGGCCGGCGACGCGCTCGTCTGCACCACGCCCCGCCCCGTCGGGAGCCAGATCGACGTCCGCGCGCGCCTGAAGCTCGCCGAGATCGTCCCCGGGCCGCAGGACTGGATGGGGCTCAACGTCGAGCTCCGCGCCCGCGACGCGAGCGGCGCGCTCGTCTCGCCCGGCGGCAGCCGCTACGTCCTGCTGAAGAACCTGCGCGCCGGCGGCGACTGGACCGACATCCAGGCCACCGGCGCCGTCCCCGCCGGGGCCAGCCAGGGCGAGGTCTGCTTCCGCTTCGTGAACTCCACGGGCTCCGTCGAGGTCGACTCCCTCACGATCGCCGACCCCTCCGCGCCCGCCGCCGCGGCCGCCGCGCCCGGGGCCGCCCCCGCCGCGCCCGCCGGCCCCGCCACGCGCTGGGAGCTCGACGCCCCCGGCGGCGCCAACGGCGCGCCCGCCGGCTTCTCCTTCCTCGTCCCGCCCGGCACCGGCGGCGCCGCGCTCACCGCCGGCGACGTGACGGGTGGCAAGGGCATCCAGTTCGCCGTCCAGCAGGCCGGCAACACGCTCGCCTGCAGCGACCCCTTCCCCGTCTCCCCGGCGATGAAGGCCAAGGCCCGCGTCAAGCTCGGCGCCGTCACCGCCGACGGCCGCCCGCACACCGGCTTCGTCGCCGAGGTGCGCACCTTCGACGCCGGCAACATGCTCGTCTCCCCCATGGGCAGCCAGTACACCACGCTCGCGACGCTCAAGGCCCCGGCCGACTGGGTCGAGATCGGCGGCCCCTTCAGCGCCCCGCCCAACGCGACCACGGGCAAGCTCTGCTTCCGCTTCGTCGAGTCCACCGGGACGGCCGAGATCGACTGGGCGGAGGCCGGGCCGGGCTGATCTCCGGGGCAGCCGCTTCGCGCTGCGTCGACGCCGGCGCCCCCGAGGCCGCGTCAGCGGTTCGGGTGCCCCCCCGGGACTACTTGTAGTCCTTCGCCTCGAGCCCGAGCTCCTTCATCCGCGTGTAGAGCGTGCGCCGGGTGATGCCGGCGGCGGCGGCCGTGTTCTGGAGGTGGCCGCCGAAACGGGTCAGGAGCTTGTGCAGGTAGGCGCGCTCGAGCTGGTTCGTCAGGCGCTCGGTGAGCGTCGCGAGCGGCAGCGTGTCGTCCACGAAGAGCGTCGACGGCGACTCCACCGCGCGCGCGCCGCCGATGAGCTCGGGGGGGAGCGCCTCGACGCGGAGCGGCTCGCCGGCGCACTGGATGACCCAGCGCTCGCACATGGCGCGCAGCTGGCGCACGTTCCCGGGCCAGCGGTAGCGCGTGACGAGGTCCATCGCCTCCGGCGTGACGACCGGCGCGGCGAGCTCGTACTCGCGCGCCGCGTCCTCGAGGAAGTGCCGCAGGAGCAGCGGGATGTCCTCCGCGCGCTCGCGGAGCGGCGGGAGCACGATCGGGAAGACGTTCAGCCGGTAGAAGAGGTCCTCGCGGAAGCGGCCCTCGGCCACGGCGTGCTCGAGGTCCACGTTGGTGGCGGCGATGACGCGCACGTCCACCTTCACCGGGTCCGTGCCGCCCACGCGCCGGAAGCTCATCTCCTCCAGGACACGCAGCAGGTTCACCTGCACGTTCAGCGAGGTCTCGCCGAGCTCGTCGAGGAACAGCGAGCCCTGGTCCGCGAGCTCGAACACGCCCTGCCGACGCCCGGTGGCGCCGGTGAAGCTCCCCTTCTCGTGCCCGAAGAGCTCGCTCTCGAGCAGCGTCTCCGTGAACGCGCCGCAGTTCACGCCGATGAGGCGCTTCCCGCGGCGGCGGCTCCGCTCGTGGATCGCGCGGGCGACGAGCTCCTTGCCCGTGCCGGTCTCCCCGCGGATGAGCACCGTCGCGTCGGTCTGGGCGACCGCGCGGATGGCGTCGAACACCCGCATCATGCGCGGGCTCCGCGAGAGCATGTGCGTGAAGCCGTAGCGGTCCGCCACGTTCTTCTGCGCCTCGGCGAGCCCGCGGGTGGTGCGCACCTCGGAGAGCGCGCGCGCCACGGCCTCGGCCAGCGCGTCCGGCCGCAGCGGGCGGCCCAGGTAGTCCACCGCGCCCGCGCGCAGCGCCGCGACCGCGCCCTCGACCGTCGGGCGGTCGGCCACCGCGATGACCGGCGTGCCCGGGGCGCGCGCCCGCAGGGCCTCCACGAGCCGCAGCCCCGGCAGGTCGGTGGTGTCCAGCGCCGCGACGATCACGTCGGGCTCGACCTCGTCCGCGAGCGCCAACCCCTCGCGCGCCGTGGGGCAGGCGTGCAACCGCCTCCCCGGCGCGTCCAGCGCGGCGCGCGTCCCCCGCGCGGCCACGTCCTCGGGATCGATGACGAGGACCGCTTCTCGCAGACGCGGCGCGACCGCCTCCGACGTACCCATGACGACCATACCCCCGGTGCCCATACCCCCCGCGACGTCGGCACCGCCGCGAGGACGCCCCTCCAAAGAGCACGCCGCGTCGGCGCGCGCAAGGGGCTTCGCGCCCCCCGATCGGGGGGCCTCGCCGGAGAGCCCCGCGCCGTCGGCACGATCGCGGCCGCAAGAAGCGACGCGGCTTGACCGGTAAAGGACGACGCTCGACGCGCTCCCGCCGAGCCCGCGGCGGGCTCCGCCCGGGCGCGAGCGGTCGAGCCGCGGGTCCTCCATGATTTCTTGACCGCTCTCGACCCCGTGCTCGTCCATACTCCCCGCGGAGGCCCGCATGCTCCTGGTCACCGTCCTCGCCGCACTCCCCGCCCACGCCGGCACCGTCGAGCGCTGGACCTACGAAGACTTCGAGAACCAGGAGTGGGTCTCGGGCACGGGCGGCTGGCAGTCCGGCTTCGACGAGGATCCCTGGTTCGGGTACATCGGCAGCACCGGCACGCCCTGGGCGATGGCCTACACCGACCAGTCCTCCGACGACACCGGCGGCAGCTGGGGTGACGGCGGCGCGCACGACAACTTCCTCGTCAACGACGCGGTCCCGGTGGGCGACGGCGTGTTCGAGGCCCAGTTCTACACGGCGGACGACGACTCCATCGGCATCGTGATCGGCCACGCCGGGGCCGACGACTACTACCTCTTCGTCCTCTGCGGCGAGGAGGACAACGACGAGTACGCCGACTGCCCGCTCGACCTGCGCACCCGCACCGGCAGCGCGATCGTGCACATCTCCCGCGGCAACGCGACCATCCTCGCCGAGACCGGCGACAGCTACGACGTGGGCCGCGAAGGCGTCTACGGCCTCCTCACCTTCGGGGTGGACGACGGCGTGCTCACCGCCACCTACGAGGACGGCGACATCGAGCTCGTGGTCCCGGACACCGACCTCACGTCCGTGGACGCCGTCGGCTTCTGGACCTACAACGCCGGCTACGAGGACGGCTCCTGGGCCGGGTTCAGCTACCCGACGCTCTACGCCTACGACAACGACGACGACGGGGTCGTCGACGACGAGGACAACTGCGAGCAGGTCTCGAACCGCGACCAGGCCGACGCCGACGGCGACGACGTGGGCGACGCCTGCGACACCACCGACCCCGGCCCCGACGACACCGGCCCGGACGGCGGCGACGACACCGGCTCCCCCGACGGCCCCGATCCCCACGTCGAGGAGGGCGGCGGGCTCAGCGCCGCGGGCGAGTGCGGCTGCGAGACCGGCGCGGGCAGCGTCCTCGGGCTCTCCCCCCTCGCGCTCGCCCTCGCGGCGGCCCGTCGCCGTCGTCGCCTCGGATAGACTGCCGGGATGCGCTGGAAGAGCCTCCCCATCATCGCGTTCGACACCGAGACCACCGGGCTGAACCCCGAGGACGGGCATCGGGTGATCGAATTCGCGGGGGTGGAGCTCCGGCTCGGCGCGGACGGCCGCGTCGACCAGGTGATCCCCCACCACTTCCTGTTCAACCCGGGCATCCCCATCCCCCGGGAGGCCACCGAGGTCTCCGGCCTCCGCGACGAGGACGTGGCGGACAAGCCCAAGTTCGAGCAGCACGCGGCGACCATCCACAAGCTGCTCTCGAAGGCGATCACGGTCGCGCACAACTACCCCTTCGACCAGCGCTTCCTCACCCACGAGTTCGACCGCGCGGGGCTCAAGTGGTGCGCGCCCCCCGCCGAGCTCGACACGGTGGACCTCTCGCGCCGCTTCTTCCCGGAGGCGAAGAGCCACAAGCTCGGCGAGCTGGCGCAGCGGCTCGAGGTCACGCTCATCGGCGCCCACCGCGCCACCAACGACGCCGAGGCCTGCGGGCGCTGCTTCGTCACGATGGCGAACCGCCAGGCCGCGCCGGACGACCTCGCCGGGCTCATCGAGTGGGCCGACGCCGTGGGCGAGCCCCCGACCGTCGGCGGGCACCTCGGCCGCGCCGCGGACGGCACGGTCGTCTTCACCGGCGGGGAGCTCGACGGGAAGGCCATCGACCAGCACCCCGACCACCTCGCGTGGATGACGCTCGCGCGCGCCCGCATCGACGGGCGGTGGCAGCAGGCCTTCCCCGCGGAGGTGCGCGCCTGGGTGGAGCGCTGGCTCCGCGTGCGCGGCTCCGGCCGGGCCGCCGGGTCGATGAAGGGCTTCGGGCCGAACGACTGGGGCATCGATCCGCCGCTGGGGGCCAGCTGATGCGCCGCCGCTGGCGCCTGGGCGTCCTGGTGGCCGCGCTGCTCTGCGCGCCGCTCGCGGTCCGCGCCGGCGCGTCCTCAGATCGGCAGCTCATCGGGCAGCTCGACCGCGAGGTCATCGCGCTCAAGCAGAAGCTCCGCGTGCTCGAGGAGCGCCTCTCCGGCTGCGCCTCCGGCGGCGAGCCCGGCCCCGTCTACCCCGAGCTCGTGCAGGTCTTCGCGGGGAGCCCCGTCACCGTGGATCGCGCCGGCGCGGCCACGCGGGTGACGCTCCCGGGCGACGTGCTCTTCTCCCAGGGCAGCGTGACGCTCCGGGAGGAGGCCGACCCGAGCCTCGACCTGCTCGCCACCGCGCTCAAGCTGCACATGGACGTGAGCGTGCTCGTCGTCGGCCACACCGACGGCGAGGCGCCGCCGCGGCAGCTCTTGAAGCAGTACCCGAGCAACTGGGAGCTCTCCTACGCCCACGCGCTCGCGGTGACGCGCGCGCTCGTCGAGGGGCACGGCGTTCCCTACACCCGCTTCACCGTCGCCGGGCGCGCCGATCTCGAGCCGCTCACCGGCAACGACACCCCCGAGGGCCGCGCGACCAACCGCCGCGTCGTCGTCCACCTCACGCCCGGAGCCCCCCGATGACCCTCCTCCTCCTCCTCGCCTGCACGAGCCCGACGGTCGACTCGGGGGAGACCGCCTCCGCCGAGTGTGGCGACCCCGACGGCTCCGGGACGGACACGGGGGACCTCCCGAACGTCCTGGGCGGGTGGACGTCCACCTTCGGCCAGGAGTGGTACGACGACGACTGCGCCACCGACAACCTCGACGCCGAGAGCGAGGACTGGATCGGCGCCTTCACGATGGACGGCCGCGCCCCCGACGCGCTCTACCTCGAGTTCATGAACACGGACGAGCGCTACTGGGGCGCCATGGACCGGAACGGGGGCGTCAGCTTCTCCGGGCGGCACACCCATTCGGCGGGCGAGCTCCAGGTCCAGCTGGGCGGGCTCGTGTACCACGACCAGGGCTTGGATCGCGACGTCATCGAGGGTTTCGCGTTCCTCGGGCTCGACACCAACGGCGACCAGGTGATCGATTGCCGCGGCAAGGGCACCTGGAAGGCGCTCAAGAGCGGGCTCTGAAGTCCGCTCCGCGTTAGAAGCCCGCGTGAGCCGACCGCCACCGACCTCGTCCGCCCGTCGTGTCGTCGAGTCGTACGACGCCACCTTCCGAGCCGGCCTCACCGTGTCCCCGGAGCACGCGGACGACCCCGCGGCGCTGATCGCGGCCGCCGGCGCCCTCCCTGAGCACGCGGCCGAGCTGCTCGACCTGCTCTGCCTCGTGGGGGTGCCCGGCGAGCCGGTCCCCGAGCGCCTGCGCGCGGTGATCGAGCGCGTCGGCGAGCCGCTGTGGCGGGCCGCGCTGCTGCTCCCCCGCCAGTCCCACGGCGGCGGCGGCGACATCCACCCCCTGCGCTACGCCGGCTCCTGCCGGCTCAACCCCGCGCTGAAGGGCTGGCGCCCGGCCGGCTGGGAGCTCGTCGCCGAGGGCGTCTCCGCCGCCTTCCCGCCGTCGGACGCGCGCTGGGACGCGATCGTGCTCGCGGCGCTCCTCGGCGAGCAGCCGGGCCCGCTCACCCAGGACGGCGCGCTGCGGAAGGACGTGGAGCGCCGCCTCTACGGCACGCTCGGCGGCGACCCGCAGCGCTGGGCGCTGGCGCTCCAGATCGGCCGCCTGAGCGGGCTCGTCCGGCCCGCCGAAGGCCGGCTCCGCGGCTTCCCCGAGGCCGTGCCCCGCCCGCTCGGGGATCCGACCGCGCTCTTCGCCGATCCGCTCCAGGCCACCGCCTGCGCCATCCTCCTGCGCGTCGTCGGGGCCGACTGGCTCGACCTCGCGGCCTTCCTCGATCGGCTCCGCGTCCGCTGTCGCGAGGTCCTCTGCTCGCCCACGGAGAACCGCTACACCGATCGCTCCGGCGTCGTGTTCGACGAGGCCGGCTGGGAGCAGGTGGAGGCCGCCACCTTCCGCGGCGTGGCGGACACGCTGCACCGCGCGGGCGTGCTCGACGCGGCGCGGTCCGGCCTCACGCTGACGGCCCTGCGCCGCCCCGGCCCGCGGCCGAGCTTCTCGCCCGGCTTCATGCTGATGCCGGACGGGAACATCCTCGTCCACGCCGGCGAGCTCATCTCGACCGACTACGGCCGCCTCGCGCGCCTCGCCCCCTTCGTCGAGGGCGAGCGCGTGCACCGCCACCGCCTCACCCGCGAGGGCGTCGCGGCCGACCTCGCGGCCGGTCACCGGGACCCGCTCGAGTTCCTCGCCAGCCACTCGCGCACCGGGCTTCCCCCGAACATCGTCGACACCGTGCGGGAGTGGCAGCGCTCCGCCACGCGCATCACGGTGCTCACCGGCGTCGACGTGGTCGAGGACGAGGCCGGCGCGCTCCGCCTCGCGCCGCCCGGCGTCGCGGGCCGCGTCATCGACTACACGAAGCCGCCCAAGGCCCGCTTCCTCTACCGCAAGGGCCGGATCACCATCCCCGACGGCTGGGACTCCCTGGGCGTGCGATCCGCGGTCGAGCGCATCGCGCGCTACGTCGGCCGCGAGGGGGACGAGCGGGTCTACCTGCCCGAGCGCCGCGCCCATCCCGACGTGCCCACGCTCCTCGCGCGGCTGGAGGCCTTCTACGGCGGCGAGCTCCCCGGCGAGATCGAGGCGCTCGTGGTGTCCGGCACCGGGCTCGAGCCCGTGCGGGCCGAGCGCGCCTGGGTCGTGCACCTGCCGGGCCCCGTCGCCGCCGCGCTCCGACGCGACTGGATCGCGGGCCCGCTCCTCCGCCGCGCGGTCACGCCCGAGGAGGTCGTGGTCGCCGCCGAGGACCTGCCGCGCCTGCGCGACCGGCTCGCCGAGCTGGGCGTGCCCTGGGAAGACCCGGCGTAGTTCCGGCGGGATCTGGGCAGCCGCTCCGCGCTGCGGCGACGTCGGCGCGCGGAGGAGCGTCGGCGGCTCCGTGCTCGGACGCGCCCGGCCGCCTGCTACCCTTCCCCCCATGAAGCGCTTCACCACCTGGGGTGGCACCCACACGTGCACACCGGCGGAGTGGGCGCACCCGGCGAGCGAGGCCGAGGTGGTCGACGTCGTGCGGCGCGCGGCGGCGGCCGGCCGGCGCGTGAAGGTGGTCGGCGCGGGCCACTCGTGGTCGGACGCGGCGCTCACCGACGGCGTGCTCGTGTCGCTCGATCGTCTGGCTCGCCTGCACGCGGTCGATCTCCAGCGCGGCGTCGCGGTCGCGGACGCGGGGATGCGGCTCCGCGCGTTCGGGGACGCCCTCGCGTCGGCGGGCGCGGCGCTCCCCATCGTGGGCTCCATCGCGGAGCAGAGCCTCGGCGGGCTCCTCGCGACGGGCACGCACGGGTCGAGCCTGCGGCACGGCAACCTGTCGAGCGGCGTGGTCGGCCTGCGCCTCGTGAACGGGCGCGGCGAGGTGGTGGAGCTCGCGGCCGGGGACCCTCGCCTGCCGGGCGCGCGGGTCGGGTTGGGCGCGCTGGGGATCGTGACGCAGGTGACCGTCCGGGTGGACCGCGCGTTCACCGTGGCGGAGGTGATGGAGCCGCTGTCCTTCGACGCCGCGCTGGAGCGGCTCCCGGCGGTCGCGCAACAGTCCGAGTACGCCAAGCTCTGGTGGATCCCGCACACCGACCGCGCGCTGATCTTCCGGGGCGCGCGCGTGGAGGAGCCGCCGACCTTCTCGGAGCGCTTCCGCACGTTCGACGAGCGCGTGATCAACGGGGTCGTGTTCCGCGGGCTGTTGGGGCTCGGCGCGCGCGTGCCGGCGCTCGTCCCGCTCCTCAACCGGGTTGTCGCGGCGTCCTACTTCGGCGCGCGGCGCGTGGTCGGCCGCAGCGACCGGGTGCTCTCCCTCGCCATGCCGCCGGCGCACCGCGAGAGCGAGTGGGCCGTGCCCGTCGCCGCGGGCGTCGACCTGCTGCGGCGCACGCGGGCGCTCATCGAGGCGAAGGGGCTGCGCGTCAACTTCATCCTCGAGGCCCGCTTCGTGAAGGGCGACGACAGCTGGATGAGCCCCGCCTACGGCCGCGACTCGCTCCAGGTGGGCGCCTACACCGCGTGCCCGCGCGACTGCCCCGCCTGGTACGAGGGCTTCGCCGCCATCGCGCGGGAGCACGGCGGCCGGCCGCACTGGGGCAAGGAGGGCGTCGAGGCGCTCGACCCCGCCGAGGTGCGCCGCCTCTACCCGATGGCCGACCGCTTCGCGGCGCTCGCGCGCGAGATGGATCCCGACGGGCTGTTCCGCAACCGCTTCGTGGAGCGCATCGTCGGGTAGGCGGGCGTCACTTCCCCCGCGTGAGGCGCGCGCGCACCTTCAGGTAGAGGGCCCGCTGCGCCTCTTCGTGGGCGTCCCGCGGCGCCGGGAGGGACGGGGGCGCGGCGGCCGCCGGGTCGGGCGCGCGCAGCGACGCGGGCAGCGTCGGCGGGCGCGGCGGCGCCGGGGC
>CAYWGD010000044.1:0-51322 GCA_964457335.1 uncultured Enterobacteriaceae bacterium
TCGCCGGCCCGGGCTCCGGTTTCTCCACAGGCTCTCTTCTGGGGGATTTCTTCACCGGCTCGTTGCGGGGGGCCCTCCCCCCGCCCCAAGATCCAGACGCTACCCCGCCCCGCGAACGCCCGACTCGACCGCCGTGATCTCCGAGCGGATCTGGTCGCGGGCCGCGGGACCGGGCGCCAACGCGAGCGCCTCCCGCAGCTCCACGAGGCCCTCCTCCGCGCGCCCCTGGTGCACGAGGGCCCGGCCGGCGTGGTGGCGGGCGCTCCAGCTACGCGGATGCGCCCGCCCGCCTAGCTGCAGCGCCTTCCCAGCCACATCCGGCCGCCCCCCCTGCGAGAGCCGCATCGCCAGCGAGCGCGTCGCCGGCTCCTCGAGGCGGCGGCCGAGCTGTTCGGCCCGGGCCAGCGCGCCGTTCGCGTCGCCGTGGGCCAGCGCGGCGGCGATCGGCTCTTCCGGCGCGGACCGCGTCCGCACGCCGTCCACGAGCGCCTGGAGCTCCGCCCGCCGGAGCACGCGCCCGCGCGCGACCACGGTGTCGAGCCGCGCCACGTTCCGCACGTCGGCGAGCGGGTCGCCGTCCACGACCACGAGGTCCGCCGGCCGACCCGGCGCGAGGACGCCCGGCCCCCGCTCCCCGCCGTACAGCGCCCCCGGCGCGCGCGTGGCCGCGGCGAGGACCCGGGCCGGCGGCACGCCCGCCTCCGCCAGGAGCGCCAGCTCGTCGCGCAGGGCGTCGCCGTGCACCAGGAAGGGCACCCAGCCGGAGTCGGTGCCGGCGAGCAGCGGGACGCCCGCCGCGTCGAGGGCGGCGGTGAGCGCCTGCTGGAACGCGAGGCTCTCGCGGAACCACGCGGCGTCGGACTCGCCGTGCACGCGCCGGTAGGGGTTCGTGGCGCGGCCCCAGGTGGCGCGCTCGATCGGCGGCATCCAGGCGTTCGTCGGGCGGGCGAGGAGCGCGTCGATGTCGTCGGTGAGCATGCGCGCGATGCGGTCGATCGACACGAGCGTGGGCGTCACCGCCGCCCCGCCTCGCCGGAGCGAGTCGATCGCCACCGGGATCCGCCGCCGGTCGAGCCGCCCGTTGAAGAAGGCGTACACGAGCTCCTCGGTGTGCTCGACGGTCGCTTGCCGCCGCTTCATCGAGTGGAGGAGCCCGACCCGCTCCGAGAGGTGCCCGACGACGGGCAGGTGGTGCGCCTCCGCGGCGTCCACGACGGCGTCGTAGAGGCCGACCTCGAGGTCGCCGTGCAGCTTGACGAGGTCGTACCCGGCGGCCGCGTGGGCCCCGACCACCCGCGCCGCGTCGGCCTCGCTGCCCACCCCCTCGGTGGTGCCGAAGAGCGGGTCGTCGAGCTCGTCGATCATCGGCCCGGTGGTCCAGAGCCGCGGCCCGACCAGGGCGCCCTCGGACAGGGCTCGCCGCCACTCGAGCACGAGCGGCGACCCCGACATGTTCACCACGCTCGTGACGCCCGCCGCGAGGAACAGCGGCAGGTCGCGCTCGTCGAAGACGTGCACGTGCGCGTCCACGAGCCCGGGGAGCACCCAGCGGCCGGACACGTCGATCACGGTGGCGGAGTCCGGCACCGCCACGTCCGCCGACGGCCCCACGGCCACGATCCGGTCGCCCTGGAGCAGCACGGTGGCGTCGGGGATGACGGTGTCCGGCGCGGGCGCCATCGGCAGGACCGTGCCGCCGACCAGCGCGATCGGCCGCGGCGCGCCGGCCTCGGGCCCGAGGTTCGCGAGGGGGCGCGGGGGCCCGCGGTCCGCCGCGAACGCCGAAGGGACGAGGAGGAGGGCGAGCCAGCGGACCATCGGACTCCTAGGGCGTCAGGGGTCGATCTCCCCGCGCGCGTGGTCCATCGCGTCATGCAAGCGGCGGTCCAGCCGCAGGCGCAGCGCCGGCACCTCGACGGGGCCGACCGCGACCGCGAGCGTGCCCCCGTCCGCGGCGGGCGAGAGCTCCACGAACGCCACCCGCGTCGGGAAGCGGTCGCGCAGGGCGGCGCGCACGTCCTCCATCCAGGCGGGGTCGGCGTCGAGCGCGGCGTACACCGCGACGCAGGGGTACTCCTCGCAGTCGAGGTCGGCGACCGCGGCGCTCGGCACCGCCGTCTCCACGTCCCACAGGAGCGCCTCGACCTGGTCGGGGAGCCACTGATCGTCGATCTCCGAGGGCCACTCGGTCGGGGTGGTCTCGAGCGCCACGACCACCTTCGAGAGCGGCCGGGTGCTCACGTCGAAGGGGAGGTCGCGCCGGGCGAGGGCCTCGTCCACGCGCGCGTTCGGCGTCCCCGGGCGGACGGTGTCCGGCTGGTCGGCCGACGGCGGCGCCACCGGCGCGATGACCGGGGGCGCGCCGAAGTCGAAGCTCCGGGTCTCGCCGGCCGCCACGCGCACGGGCCCGCTGTCGGACTCGACGACCACGTCGCCGCGCTCCACGCGTACCGTCACCATCGTGCTTCCGGGGGCGGCGGACGCCATGCCGCCGAGCAGCGTCAGGGTGCGCGCCTGCTCGGGAGCGGCCTCCGGCGCGCCGGGCTCCGCGCGCGCGATCGGCCTGCTCGACGTCACCGCGCCGTCCTTGGTGGCCGGACGCGAACGCAGGGGGGCCGAGGCCCACGGGACCACCACGAGGTCGGCGCTGGTCGCGGCGAGGGATCGCTCCGCCGGCGGCGTCACGGTGATGCGGGCGCGGCCGTCCACGCGCACGTCGAGGTCGCCGGCGCGCACGCGCACGTCGCCGTCGACGATGCTCTCCCCGCTCGCGAGCGAGAGCGACGCGGGCTCCGAGGGCACCGCGAGGCCGGCGCCGACCCCGACCGCCAGCGCGGCGGCGAGGCCGAGGCCGAGCATCGCGAGACGGGACCGCGCCACGGGCGTCGCGCGGGCTTCGGCGCGGCTCCGCTGCGGGCGCTCGGCCGGCCGGGTGGCGGCCAGGCGCACGGGCGCTCCGAGGAACCGCGGCGCGCGCGGCTCGGGGTCGATCGTGTCCTCGCGCGGATCGGGCGCGAACGGGGCCGGGTCGAGCGCGTCGTCCGCGAGCTCGAGCTCGAGGTCCTCGAACCGCGCGATCGGCCGCGCGGCCAGCTCGGCGAAGGCGTCGTCCAGGGCGTCGCGTCGCGGGCGGTCGTCGGGGACCATGGCGCGGAGCCGCGCCATCAGCGCGGGCGGCGGGGCCTCCAGCGGGAGCCCGGCGAGCAGGTCGGGCAGCGCGGACATGGCCGCCCAGGCCTCGGCCAGCTGCGGATCGGCGGCGATGCGCGCCCGCAGGGCCGCTTCGGCCGCGGGGTCGAGCTCGCCGGCGAGGAGCCGCGAGAGTTCTTCGTGCATCACGGACCTCCCAGGTCTTCGACGAGGCGGGCGCGAGCCCGGTGCAGCCGGGACTTGATCGTCCCCACGGGGACGCCCTCCTCGGCGGCGATGTCCTCGAGCGCGACCCCGTGAACATGGTGAAGCAGGACCACCCGGCGGTAGGGCTCCGGCAAGGCCGCCAGCGCCCCCTCCAGGCGTGCGACCTCCGGCCGGTGCGTGCCCCCCGCGCCCAGGTCCTCCGGCGGCACCTGCACACCGCGGACCATCCGGCGACGGTGCCGGTCCACGAGGTGCCGGTGCGCGATCGTGGCCACCCACGTCGACACCGACGCCGTCCCGCGCGGGTCGAAGCCCGGCAGCGCCCGTAGGACCTTCTCCCAGATCTCCTGGCAGGCGTCCTCCGGGTCGGGGTCCATCCGGCGACAGATGGACCACACGAGCGGGACGAGATGTTCCACGAACGAGCGTCGCGCTTCGGGGTCGCCCTCGATGGCGCGCGCGAGGATGGCGTCCGGTGGTTGCATGGGGGCCTGCCCACCGTACACGCGGCTGCCGAGGACCGGGTTCCGAAAACGATCGTCTTTTCTGAGGAACCTCTGCTCCGGGATGCGGGCGCGTCCCCCGCCGCCGGGGTCCTTCGCGGGGAGGGAGGGGGCGCGCGGCGGGGGTCGGCCTCCTCCGGGCTCGGCGCGAGCGCCTCGGTCGTCCGGCTGCGCGCCGGCCGACCGGCGGGGGCCGTGGACGGAGGCGTGGCCTCCGGCCCCGGGGAGTGAGCGCCCCCGCCGCCCTCCGTCCGCCTCGCGCGGTCGATGGAACTACAGCCGGTGATCCCCCCATCTCCGCCTGTACGGTTCCATCGGCGGCCGCCGACCGCCGGCGGCCGCGAGCTCCCGCGCGCCTGGTGGCCTACCGCCTCGGACGCCGACAAGCGAGGACCGAAGCCTCACTCGCGTCCGTGGTACGCCGGCCGCAGCGGGTGCCCGAGCAGGAGCTCGGCCTCGTCGCCGTGGTCGACCAGCACGAGGCGCGCGACGGCGTGGTGCTCCGCGAGCTCGTTCCAGCGGCCGATGAGCGCGTCGAGCGCCGAGCGGTCCTTCCGGTCGAGGAGCGCCCACATCTCGTCCGGGGTCAGCCCGAGGAGGCGGGCCACGTCGTCCGGCTCCGCCGGGCGCCCGAACGCCCGGAGCTCGCCCTGCACGAGCTGGAGGAACTCCTCGCCCGCGAGGTCGAAGCGATCGAGGCCCGTGAGCATGGTGCGGTCTCCCAGCGTGAAAGCTCGTCGCGCCGCCGCGCAGGGGTGGGGCGCCGGGGTGCCTGGGCACGGACGATTGACACTTGGCGACGCCCCTCGGCGGCCGTCGCGGCCTCCGCGGCCGTCGCGGCCGCCCGTCGCCGTAGGTGTCAATCGTCAATTCCTGACACCGCAGGTGCTCCCACAGGTGTCAATCGTCAATTCCTGACACCCCCACCCGCTCCCCACCCGACCGCCGCCGCCCCCTCCCCGCCGCCCGCCGCCCCCGATAGGAGCGCCGCGGAGGGGTCGGCATGGGCGTGCGGGTGGAGAGCGACGGCTTCGTCACGACGGTGGTCCTCGACCGCCCGGCCGTGCGCAACGCCGTCGACCGCGCCACGGCGGAGGCGCTCGCGGACGCCTTCCGCGCGTTCGACGCCGACCCGGTCGCGCGCGTCGCCGTGTTGTGGGGCGCGGGCGGCACCTTCTGCGCCGGCGCCGACCTCAAGGCCGTCGCCGAGGGCACCCCGAACCGCCTCGACCCCGACGGTGACGGCCCGATGGGCCCCACCCGCTTCGAGCTCTCGAAGCCGGTCATCGCCGCCATCGCGGGCCA
This sequence comes from uncultured Enterobacteriaceae bacterium, assembly GCA_964457335.1. GTDB lineage: Bacteria > Myxococcota_A > UBA796 > UBA796 > SXON01 > CAJBVW01. The sequence continues at coordinate 5,166 of CAYWGD010000044.1, forward strand.
CGCCGTCGCGGGCGGGCTCGAGCTGGCCGCGTGGTGCGACCTCCGCGTGGCCGAGGCCGACGCGGTCCTCGGGGTGTTCTGCCGCCGCTGGGGCGTGCCGCTCATCGACGGCGGCACCGCGCGCCTCCCGCGCATCGTGGGCCTCGGCCGGGCGCTCGACCTGGTCCTCACCGGCCGCGCCGTCTCCGCCCAGGAAGCCCACGCCATCGGCCTCGTGGACCGGGTCGTGCCGGTGGGCGCCGCCCGCGCCGAGGCCGAGGCCCTCGCGCGGACCATCGCCGCCTTCCCACAGGCCTGCCTGCGTGCCGACCGCGCGAGCGTGTACCGCGGCCTCGACCTCCCGCTCGCCGACGCCCTGCGCGCCGAGTTCACGGCCGGCGTGGCCGCCGTCGCGGAGGAGGGCGTCGCCGGTGCGCGCCGCTTCGCCGCGGGCGCGGGCCGCCACGGGGAGGGCGCTTGAGGCGCGCCCCCCCGATCGCTCGTGTCCCCTTCGATCCGCGCCGGCTCGAAGCGCTCGCGACCTACGCGGAGGCCCACCGGCCGAGCCCCTACGTGAACCTCCCGATCCGGCGCCTGCTCTCCGAGCTCGCGCCGCGGGAGGGCGTGATCGAGCTCCGGGTCGCCGGGCGCACCGCGTTCGTGGCCGCGGTGGTCGACCGCTGCGACAACCTGAACGACGCCGCCATGCTCGAGGTGCTCGGCTGGGACGACGAGGCGCCGCTCGCGCCGCTCCTCGCGGCCGCGATCCCGATCGCGCGAGACGTTGCCCGCGCCGCCGGCCGCGGCGCCGTCTCCCTGTCGCTGCCCGCGCGGCTCGTGGGCGCCCTGGGCGCCGAGCGCCCGCCGGACGCCGCCGACGCCCCGTCCTCCGCCTGGCGCGACGCAGACGGGAGTTACGTCCTGGAGCGCGACCTCGCGCCCTTCCCGTCGCCGGCCCTCCCGCCCGGCGCCCGCTGGGTCGACCTCTCCGCCGACCGCCTCGCGAGCCACCACGCCTGCCTGCGCGCGGCCTTCGTCGACGACCCCCACATGATGATCCCCGACTACGAGACCTTCGCCGCGGCCGCCCTGCGCGCCGATCCACCCGTGCGCCTGCTCGTCGCGGGCGGCGAGGAGGTCGGCTTCGCGCGCGTGACCCTCGAGGAGGGCGGCCGCCTCGGCTACGTCGCCACCATCGGCCGCGCGCCGACGTGGCGCGGCCGGGGCCTCGGCGCGGTCGTGCTGGCCGAGGCGCTCAGGGTCCTCGCGGCCCGCCGGGTCGAGCGCTTCCGCCTCGGGGTCACCGCCACGAACGCCGCGGCGATCGCGCTCTATCGGCGGACCGGCTTCGAGGTGGTCGAGGCGTGGCGCGGCTGGCTCCACCCCGTGGACGCGAGCCCCTCCGCACCGTCGCGCCCGTCGGCGCCGACCCAGGCGTCGGCCGGGGAGCGCGCGTGAAGGAGATCGCCGGCGCGCGCATCGTCGAGAACCGCGAGGTCGCCCGGGGCACCCGCTGGCTCGTGGTCGAGCCGGAGGAGCCCGTCGCGGAGGTGTACGCGCCCGGCCACATCGTCGCCGTGTACGTGCCCGACCCCACGGGGCGCTGGGTGCGCCACCCCTACAGCGTCTCCTGGGCCGACGGGGCGCGCATCGGCGTGCTGTATCGGGTCATCCCCGGCGGGCGCACGACCCCGTTCCTGGCCACCATGCGCCCCGGCGAGATCCTCCGCCTCGGCGGGCGCTTCGGCGAGCCGGTCGCGCGGCTCGTGGGAGACGCCGCCGCGCTGGTCGGCGTGTCGACCGGCACCGGCCTCGGTCCGCTGCAGGGCTACGCGCGGCTCGCCGACCGGCCGGTCTCCCTGCTGGCGGGCTTCCGCGAGCGCACCGACGTGCCGCTGGCCGCCGAGCTCGACGCGCTGGCGGCCGCCACCCCGACCTTCACCTGGCGCCCCACGCTCACGCGCCCCGACCCGGCGTGGACCGGCCTGCGCGGCCGCGTCGGGGCCCACCTCCGCGCCGCCCTCGACGACGTGCGCGCGCGCGGCGCCGACGCCCGGGCGGTGCACTGGCACCTCGTCGGCAACGGCGCCATGGTGACCGACGTGCGCGCCGGGCTCCTCGCCGCCGGTGTCGAGCCCGCCCGCGTCACGACGGAGACCTACCACAACCGCGGTACCGCGGTGGATCCTGCCGTCGAGGCGCGCATCGGCGCGGCGCTCGGGCTCTAGGTTCGGGCGGCCGCGGGGCGCCGCGGAGACGCCGTGCCGGGGAGGGACGTCGGCGGTTCGGGTGCCCGGCGCCCGCGCCCCGACATGTCAAGGATTCGTCAAGCACGCGTCTCCGATCCGCACCGTGGGCCTGCACGACGCCCGTGACCGGGGGGTGCATGCCCTCGGGCGCGGATGAGATTCGATGGTCGCTTGGGCTCCTTCCATGGCGCGAACGAAAATGGTATCCGCACGCGGCATGTCGGATCTGCGCCTCGAACGGCTCGAACGCCGGCTCGCCCACCTGATGGACGTCGACGGGTGGCCGCGCCCGCGCCGCGGCGCCCCGCGCGAGGAGGATCCCCGGCAGTGCGGGCGCATGGTCCGCGTGGCGTCGAGCGAGCCGACCGAGGCCGCGGCCGCCGCCCGGCTCCGGGCCGACTACATCTCCCGCGTCCGTGCGGGCAACCTCGCCCAGGACTGCGAGCGCACCGAGCGGATCGAGCGTCACCTCGCGGGAGCGCACGACCCGGTGCTCGCGGTGCTGGCCGCCCGGGGCGTGCCGGTCGCGGAGGCGCTCGGGGACCACGAGCTCGTGACCGGGGTCTGGGAGGGTGCCGTCGGGCGGGCGCTCCAGGACGACGCCTGGCTCGGCAGCCGCGACGCGATCGCCGTCCTGGTCGAGATCTTCGGCGCGATGCCCGCGGCGTCGCTCCGGGCGGCGCAGGCCGCGCTGTTCGCGCGGTTCGACGGGCCCGAGGAGGCCTTCCCCGGCCGGTTGAAGCGCCTGCGGACGGCCTGGATCACCGAGAGCCTCGGCCCCGCCCGCGCGGCGTACCTCCGCGGCGTCCCGCCGGAGAGGCACCCCGAGTCGGTCGTCGGCTGGGTGGCGCGCTGGCTCGACGGGCCGGACGCCGCCGTCTTCGACGAGCTCCCCTCCGGTTGGGACCGTCGCGAATCACACGTCGTCATCCGTCTCGGCCCGGGGAGGTGGACGATTCCGCCCGAGCAGCTCCCGCCTACCGACCCCGCCTTCTCGATCCGCGACCTGGCGGGCCTCGCCCGCGGATCGCACCCGCCCGCCCCGCCGACCGAGCCTCCGTCGGGGGAGCCACCTCCCGACGTGGCGGAGCTCGTGCGCGCGGCAGGCGCATGGGGGCACCACGTCCTGCCCAACGTCCCCGCGCTGGTCCACGTCGTCCGACGCTCCGTGCTCGGCGAGACGCACCTCGCGCCGCCCCCGGAGCCGGACCCGCGCCCCGAGCTGGACGCGTTCGTCGCCGCGCTGGACGCCTCGACGTGGGAGCGCGTCACCGACCGGATGCTCCGCGGCCCGGAGACGCTCCGCCTCGAGGCCGACCGCGCGCTCGATCTCCAGGCGCCGAGCCCCCCGCGGCTCCTACGGGACGCCTCGGCGGCGCTGGCGGTCGGGCTGCGCGCCGGGGCGCCCGCGGACGTGGTGGCCGCGCGTGTCCTCGCGCAGGGCGACGCCGCCGCCGCGGACGACTGGGCGCGGCTCTTCTACACCTTCTACCAGTGGCAGCTGGTGACCTCGCTGCTGGCTCCGCCGCGGCGCCCGATCGAGCGCGAGGACTTCCGCACCCTCGTGCACCGCTGGCTCACGACGCCCGCCGCCGGCTGGTTGTTCCGGTACGAGGGGGAGCGCGGCGTCGCCACGGAGCGTCACCGCGCGGCGTTCGGCCGGAAGGACCGGTTCACGTTCCGCCTGCGCGGCGAGGCCCGCGACGCCGAGGAGCGCGCCCTGCGCCGCGCGGTCGCCTACGCCTCGGACGCCGACGCCGTCCTGGTCCTCGTGGCGCGCGGGTTCCCGGGCCACGAGCGGCTGGTCCACGCGCTGAACCGCCGCCTCGAGCGGGACGTGGGCGTGGTCGGGACGCTGCACCACCTCCTCTGGACGACGCGCCCGGAGCCCGGCGTCGAGGAGGACGTGGCGCTCGGGCGGCTGCGCGACCGCGTGGAGAACGTGGAGGCCGTGTTGTGGTGCCTCTGCGAGATCGACGAGGTGGTGGCGTCGCTGCAGCTGCGCGACGGGCGGGGCGCCCGCCCGGACGACGAGTACCGCGCCCGCTGCGCGCGGCGGGTCGAGCGCTGGAAGCGGAAGGGCGCGTGGGGCCGCGACGCGGTGTGGGCGGGCGAGGCGCGCGACCTGTCCTGGCTCTTCGCCGAGCTCGATCCGGAGCGCCGCTGATGGAACGTTTCCTGAAGACCGACGGGCACTGGGAGCGGTGGCTCTCGCTGCTCGCGCGCTGGCGCGATCGGCCGGAGGACGCCGGCGCCTACGCGCTCCTGGCGCTGGAGGAGCGCCTCGTGGAGGGCGGGGAGGGGGACGTCGTGCTGCTCGCGCTGGGGGATGCCGACCGGCTCCTCGCCGCCGAGGCGCGCGTGGTGGAGCCGCTCCCCGCGGCCGAGCCGACCATGATCGCGACGGAGCCTGCGCACGCGACGGAGCCGGCGCACGCGAAGGAGCCGGCCCACGCGACGGAGCCGGACGCCGCCGTGGCGGAGCCGGCCGCGCCGCCTCCGCACCTCCGCGTGGTGCCGGCGCCGCGCCGGAGCCCGCTCGGGCGCTGGGCCCTGCCGGGGACGGCCCTGGCCGTGGCCTTGGCGGCGGGGCTCCTCCTCGTGGGCCGGACGCCCCCAACGACGGAGCCGGAGGGGGTCCGCAAGGGAGCGAACGCCCCCGCGCCGCTCGGGCGCCTCGAGCTCCAGGTGGTGCGCGCGGACGGGCTGGCGCAGCCGGCCGACCTCGTGCCGCTGACGCCGGGCGGGCGGGCCGAGGCGCGGACCGTCCCCGGGGCCGCGCGCATCCGCTGGCTCGACCGGCCCGAGGGCCGTGTCGCCGACGCCTGGCTCGTCTCGCGGGACGGCCCCGGCCCCGTCGTGGACCTGACCTCCGGCGACAGCCTCGGCGAGATCGACGCGGGCACCCGCGCGCTCGTCGTCGTCGCGCAGCCGTCGCCCCGGATCGTGGCGCAGGACGAGCTCGTCGCCCGCGTCGCGGACGGTGACCTCGCCGAGGACGCGCGCGTCGCGGTGTTCGTGTACGACCTGCGCGTCGAGGGGGCGCCGTAGGTGTCGCCCGCCTCGCTCCTCCTCGGCGTCCTCGCGGCCTGGGCGGCGCCGGCGCCGCGGGACGTCGCGGTGATCGTCGGCTCCCGCGCCGCGTGGACCTACGAGGGCTGCCCGGCCGGGTGCCCCGTGCCGGACCGCGCGCTGCAGTACACCGACCTCGATGCCTGGCGCGCCGCCTGGTACCTCACCGGCACCGGCCGCGTGGCGCCGTCCGACGTGCGGGTGCTGACGGCACCGGCGCCGGAGCGCGCGGCCCTGTTCGGCGCGTGGACGACGACCCCGCCCACGTCCGCATCGCTGCGCACCGCGCTCACCGAGCTCCTCGACGTCGACGCGCCGGTCCGGCTCTGGATCGTGTACTCGGGCCACGGCGTCGAGAAGGACCCGTCGACCGTGCACCTCGCGTTCGAGGACCGCCCGGTGCCGCTGGCCGAGATCCGCTCCATCGTGGGGGAGGCGCGCGCGGGGCGGGAGGACGACGAGGTGTTCCTCGTCGCGGACGCGTGCCGGAGCGCGATGGCGAAGGGGGCCGCGGGCGACCAGCCGCCCCAGGTCGTCGCGAGCGACTGGGGCCAGGTGGAGATCGTCGCGGCCGCGGACACGCCCGAGGAGCCGGGCTTCGGCGGCCGGTTGTCCATGCTCGCGCTGAGCGCGTTCGCGGGCGCGGCCGAGCTCACGGCGCCCGGGTCCACGTCGGCGGACGAGCTCAACGAGTTCCTCTGGACCTACCCGCTCTCCGCGCGGATGTCCGTGGCCCGCGGCGACGGCGCCCGCGCGTCGTCGTGGGAGCCGCGCGTCCGGGTGCGCTCCGCTTCCACGCGCCTCCCGCCGCCGGGCCCGTCGGCGCGCACCCTCACGCTCCGCTGGCCCACACCGGCCCGCTGGGTGATCGTCCACGACGGGCGCATCGTCGTGGAGGCGTTCACCTGGGGGGTACGGCCGGTGTCGCTCGCGCTGCCTCCCGCGCGCTACCGCGTCCTCCGGGTCGACTATCGGCGGGTGCACGAGCGCGTCGGCGCCTACGAGCCGATCCGGTCCGGGCTCCAGGTGGTCGGCGCGCGGTCGCGCGCGCTGGTGTCGCTGGAGACAGGCGACGTGGCGCTCACGGCGGCGGACCTCGAGCCGCGCGTGCTCAGCGGCACCGTCGGGAAGGGGGCGCACGAGGAGCTGCGCGACGAGGCCGCGGTGCTCGACCTCCCCGTCCCCGAGGCCCGGATGCCGGCCACCGTGGACGCGCCCGTCCACGAGCGGCGGAGGATCGAGGCCGCGGGCTTCGGCGCGCTCGCCGCCCTCCCGCTCCTGCCCGCGTCGGGGGGCGTGCGCGTGCACCTCGTCGAGCCGACCTCCGTGCCGCGCCTCGCCGCCACGTTGGTGGGCACCGTCGGGACCGGGAGGACGGAGACGAGCGGCACGGGCCGGCAGTGGGACGTGCCGTACGCCGGCCTCTCGGGAGGGGCCCGCCTCGTGGTGCGGGACGCCGCCCCGATCACGCTCGATCTCGGGCTCACCGCGGGGGTGCTGGCGGGGAGCTACCTAACCGAGGACGACGCGCGCGCGACCCTCGCGTTTCCGCTCGAGGCCGGGCTCGGGGGGACGGTGTGGGCGCGCGGGAGCGCCGAGGCGGTCCGTGTCGGCGTGCGCGTCGTCCCGACCGCCGCCCTCGTGGAGGAGGAGGCCGCGTCCGGAGAGCCCGCGACCGCGCGGCTGGAGCTCCTGGGGGTCGGTGGGCTCCTGGAGGTGGGGTGGTCGTGGCGCCTCTGACACTCTTCGTGCTGCTGGCAGGCTGCAGCTGGATCGACACGAACGACTGCGCGCTCGCTCCGTCGGCGGCCTGCGAGGTGTACCGCCCGCGTGGGCTCCTGTGCGGGCTCGTCCACGCGGGCTGGTCGTGGCGGGAGCCGCCGCACGACTACGCCGGCGCGCTCTGCACGGTGGGCGACGTGACGACCAACCCCGCCGTGGGGCGCGCCCAGTGCCCCGAGGGCCTGACCCCCGCGGACGGCGTGGTGGACGACGAGTCGAGCGCGTCGCTCCGCGCCTGCGCGTGGAACGGCAACGCCGAGCGCTCCTCCGCCGACGTGGTGGACGTTCCCGCCGGCCTCGCCTGCGGCCTGAACACGGTGGGAGACCTCGCGCCGACCCACAACCTGTGCGGTGATTCCGACCCCCTCGAGGGCGAGTGCCCCCCCGGCTTCGAGCTCCGGTTCGCGCGCGACGTCCACTCGAACTGCCTCGCCGACGAGGACGCGAACGACACCGGGTGCGAGACGCGCGAGCCCTCGGGGTCGGTCGAAGGGGACTGCCCCGCGGAGGGGCTCTACGACGAGGCCCACCTGCTCGTCTGGTGCGAGGCCGTGGACGGCTGCGTAGACGGCGCGTGCGCGCTCGACTTCGGCGGGGTCTGCGGGCTCGCGCCCGTCGGAGTGAGCCGCATCGGCGCGGGGTACTGGACGAACCTCGAGCGGGAGATCGCCTGCCAGAGCGAGGGCCTGTTCCAGGCGTACCAGGAAGCGCAGGCGCGCGACCGGGCCTCGCTCGAGGCCGGGGAGCCGGGCTCGCGGAGCTGCCTCGGCTACGACCTCGGGTTGGACGCGTGCCCGGCCGGCCTGACGCTCACCTGCACGCCCGAGTGCTCGGGCTCCGGGGACGACGGGGGCGTGGACGACGAGCGCTGCGGCCCGGCCCTGGCCGCGCCCGCGGGCGGCTTGTGCTGGTGCACGACGCCGGAGGCGGCGCTGACCGGGTTCGAGCTGTGAACTGGCTCTTGACAACTTCTTGACAATCATCGATCCGGACCGCGGGGTCGCGACGCCCTCTCCAGCAGAACCTGGAGTTGTGCATGCGTCCCGTCATCGTTCCGACCCTCTTCCTCCTCGCCTGCAGCGCGGGCTCCGACCAGGACTCGTCCGCGGCCGCGAGCACGGGCAACCCCTGCCTCGTCGCCGCCGTGGTCTCGGGGGACGCCATCGAGGCCCGGTGCGACGTGGGCTACGTCTTCAACGAGGTGGACTACGGCGTCACGACGCGCGTGCTCCAGATCGGCTCCAGCCGCGGCTGCGACGAGATCACGGGCGAGACCGACGTCGAGCTGCCGACGGGCACCTCGAACGTCAAGGTCACGCTGGACGAGAGCACCGGGAAGCTGACCTACCACACCTCCGCCGCGGGCGACGTCTCGCTCCAGCCGAGCGTGGACCCCGACAGCCTCTGGGTGGGCTCCTACCGCCCGGGTGACTCCGAGGAAGTCCGCCAGAAGATCGGGTGCCCCGGGCTCGACGACGCGGTGGCCGAGCTGGCGCGGGACCGGAGCGAGCCCGCGTCCTGCGAGAACGGAGAGCCGGACGAGGACGGCAGCACGTCCGTGACCTTCCAGTGCGACGAGCTGGATGACTACCTGGCCGGGAACGAGGTGTACCTCGCCATGTTCACGGGCGAGAACGCCGCGCTCGTCGGGATGGGCCACATCCTCGTCTCCGACCTGCGCGGCCTCGCCGCGGAGCGCGGGACCGGCTCGCGCGCGATGGTCGCGGGCGGCATCGGCCTGCTCTTCGGCTCGCTGTTCAGCTTCTCGTTCCAGGAGCAGAACTTCAACATCAGCGACAACTTCAAGGTCGGGTACAACCCGACCAACTACGCGACCTACAACTACTGACCCAACCGTAGCGGTCGGAGGAGAGACACGTGGAGATCGCACCGCGTTGGGCCCGGCTCGTCCGGTGGCTGGTCGTGCCGGCGTTGATCGGCGGCACGTTCGCCGCCTGCAACAAGGAGAAGACCGCCTACGAGGTCTGCGTGGAGGAGGAGGCGAACGGCGTCTTCCTCCACGACCAGAACACCGCCTGCGGCTGCAACGCCACCGCGTGCGCGTCTCCGACCGTGTGTTTCCAGGGCGATTGTTGTGACCCGGGCTCGCAGGGGAACAACCCCGAGACGTGCGGGTGCAACGCGGTGTGCGGCGACGGCGAGGTGTGCAAGGACGGCGCCTGCTGCGACCCCGCGACCGCGAGCTCCGACGACGACTGCGGCTGCGACGGACCCGTGGGCGAGAACGAGGCCTGCGTGTTCGACGCGATCGAGGGCGTGTTCTCGGCCGAGTGCTCGCCCGATCTCTCCCTCGGGGACGAGGAGGACTGCGGCTGCAACGGGCCTTGCGAGGAGGGCGAGCGGTGCAGCGAAGGGCAGTGCGTCTGCGACGTGCTGAACTCGGTCAACCGGGAGAACGACGCGGACTGCGGCTGCCGCGGGCCCTGCCCCGACGACGCCTACTGCCTCGAGGGCGTCTGCCGCTGCATGGACGCCGCGGAGGTCCTCTGCGACGACGACGACGACGGGACGTTCGAGTGCGTGGAGGAGTCGGAGTGCACCTGTTTGCCGGAGCTCCACGCGAACGACACGACCAACTGTGCCTGCGAGGGCCCCTGCGCCGACGGCGACCGGTGCGTGGAGTGTGTCGGCTCGGATTGTGTCGGGCAGTGCGAGTGCGACCCGCTCCAGCACGCCTACGACAACGACAACTGCGGGTGCAGCGGCGCGGTCTGCGACACCGCCATGGGGGAGACGTGTGAGAACGGGGCCTGCGTGTGCCCGCCGGAGCGGCTCAGCGACAACGACCACTGCAACTGCGAGCAGGCGTGTGACACCTCCCGGGGCGAGGTGTGCGAGAGCGGCTCCTGCGTGTGCCCCGCCGAGCGGATGAGTGACGCGGACAACTGCAACTGCGAGGGCCCCTGCGACGTCGCGAGCGGGGAGGTGTGCGAGGGCGGGAGCTGCGTGTGCCCGGCGGAGCGGATGACCGACGCGACCAACTGCAACTGCGAGGGGCCGTGCGACGTCGCGAGCGGCGAGACGTGCGAAGGCGGCTCCTGCGTGTGTCCCGCCGAGCGCCTGACCGACGCCACCAACTGCAACTGCGAGGGCCCCTGTGACGTCGCGAGCGGCGAGACGTGCGAAGGCGGGAGCTGCGTCTGCCCGTCGGAGCGCTTGAGTGACCGGGACAACTGCAACTGCGACGGGGCGTGCCCGACGGCGGCGAGCAGCAGCTACGCCGACCAAATCTGCTCCGGCGGCGCGTGTGTCTGTCCGAGCGGGTACAGCGAGTGCGTGCCGGGCGGGCCGTTCGAAGCGTCCTACCTCGCCAGCTTGACGGTGTACTACAACGAGTGCGTCTCCACGTCCAAGTCGTACTGCTCGGACTGTTCCTCCTACTGCGACGCTCCCTACTATTGCCAGGACGTCCGCAATGGCGACGGCGAGATTACCGAGTTCGAGTGCGTCCGGTGACAGCGCTCGTCGCTACGCTGCTCCTCGCCGCCGCCCCCGCGGCGGCGCAGGAGCCGGACGCCATCCAGGGCCCCTTCGTCGAGGTGTCCCACTGGAACGCCGTCTACGACAACGCGGAGAAGGAGCTCGCGCGGGTGCTCGTGCGCTGGGAGGGCGAGCGCGCCGCGGCGCCGGCCGCCGACTCGCCCGAGGCGGGGCTGGTCCGCGGGCTGCGCGCCGAGCGGGGGGTGTTGTCGCAGGACCTGCAGGAGCTCCGGTTCCTCGACGCCGGGCGGCGCGAGCTGGTGGACCGGCGGGAGGCGCTCGCGCGGGAGTGGGAGTCGTGGCGGAAGGTCGAGGCCACGCTCGTGGCCGACGAGGAGGCCATCCGGGCGCAAGCCGAGCGGTCGTGGCGCGACTTCCTCGCCCTGGCGCCCGCGGACGAGGGCGGTCGCGCGATGGAGCGTGCCCGGCGCGCAGGCGCGAAGTGGTGGGAGGCGCGCGCCGGGGTGGACTGGCCGGCCGTCTTCCGCAACCAGGACGACGTCCCCGACCCGTACGAGGCGCGCGCGAACACGCTCCGCGCCCTCGGCGAGCGCTTCCGGGAGGAGGCGGCGGAGGCCGGCTCGCGCCCGCTCGCGGCCGCGGAGGACGTGCTGCGGGTGGACGGCCAGGTGTGGCTGGCGTCCGCGCAGGGCGAGGGGGACGCCCGCAACCTCTACTCCGCGCGGATGGCGCTCTACCGCCACCGCGCCGCGCCCCCGAGCGACGCGGACGCCCTCGCCGACCTGGACGCGCAGATCGCGCAGATCGACGAGCAGGTCACCGCGCTCGAGACCCGCATCCGGGAGCGCCGGAAGCAGGTCCGCTCGCTGGAGGATCAGCTCGGGGACCTCCGAGCGGCGGCCAGCCTCCGGCCCCCCGAGACGCCCGACGTCTACGCGCAGCTCCACGCCCTGGACGCGGACTACACGCGCCTCTGGGACGGGATGAACACGCTCCCGCTCGACGTCGACCAGGAGCGATGGTGCAAGGTGCTGGTGCACGGCGCCCTCACGCGCGTCCTCCTCGAGAAGGTCGATGCGCCCGACCTGCTCGACGTCGCGGCGACCTCCCGCGATCACGGCTGCCGGGCCACGGCGATGGAGCTGCGCGGCCTCGCCGAGTTCCAGTGGGCGTGGGCGGACGCCCTCCGCCGCGCCTCCGAGCAGCCGAACGTCGTGGTGGCCGTGTTCGCGGACGGGGGCCGGTGGAGCGTGGACGGGCTGAACGTCTACGGGGCCGGTCCGGTCCGGGTGCGCCTCGCCCAGGGGACCCACCGCCTCCAGGTTCGCGGCGAGGACGGGCGGATTCACCAGGCGGTCGAGGACGTACGGCGGGGACAGGGGCTCGGCTTCTCGCTCGGTGCCGGCGGCCTCACGGTGCGGGCGACGCCCGGGTTGGAGGCCGAGAGCGCCACGCCCATCGTGCTGGAGACCTGCCCTGCACCGGCCGCCGAGGCCGCGCGGCGCCCGCTCCTCGTGCGCGCGGGCCCGTGGCTCGCGCTCGGCCTGGGGGCGGGCCTCCTCGCGACGGGCGGCGGCCTCCTCGTCGACACCGCGCGGCTCGACCAGAGCGCGGCCGAGGAGCTGAACCCGGGGCTGCGCGCCGAGATCGAGCAGCGCGCGGACATCCAGCGTGCCATCGGCTTCGCGGCGGCGGGCATGGGGGTCCCGGTGAGCGGCGTGTCGGTGTACCTGCTCGTGCCCAGGCACGATCGGGAGGTCACCGTGCCCGTCCTCGGCGTCGGCGGGGCGTGGTGATCGGGTCGGCCGCCCTGCTCCTCGCCTGTGCGGGGGACGGACGGGTGCTGGTGATCACCAACTCCGCCCAGCCTCGCCTCGCTCCGCCGATCACCTGCGAGGAGTGCGACACGCTCGACCTCGCGGCCGACACCCGGCCCGGCCGGCGCTACGAGGTCGCGGTGCTCGACGGGCACAGCCTCCCGGGCGAAGGCATGCTGGGCGTCGACGAGTCCACCCTCGTCGACGCGCTGAGCGCGGCGGACCCCCGCTGGATCGTGGCCGCGACCTGCTACGCGGCCGAGATCGGCACCTTGGAGCACCTCTTCGCCCGGTCCTCCCGACTCGAGGAGGTGCGTGCCGCGCCGTCGACGGTGCCGTGGAGCCTGCCGGCCCCGGACGCGGGCTGCCTCGGCGCGTCCTCGCGGCCGGACCGCTGCTTCCACCTGCCCGAGAGGTCACAGGTCTATGATCGCACCGCCGTGGCATCCCTCGCGGAGGCGGGGCGCGAGGCGGTCCGCGCCGAGCTCCGGGCCTGCCGCGTCCCGCCTCGCTTCGTCCGGCTCCGCCCCCACTACCTCTGCGTCGACGACGGCCGGGCCAGCGCGCTCCTCCGCGTGGACCCGGCCCGGATCGAGCCCGCCTGCATCGCGGAGCATCCGGACCGCTACCTGGTCGACGATTGTGGCGTTCGCGGCGACGGCGTCCCTGTACCGGGTGCCCTCGCCCCCTGACCTCGACGCGGCCGGCCCCGGCTGGGGCCTGATCGCGGTGCCGCTCGCGCTCCTCCCGCTGCGCGGGCTGGGGCGCGCGGCCGCGGCCGGATGGATCCTCGGGGGCGGGCTCGGCCTGGCGTACGCGCACGCCTGGCTCGTCGAGGTCCTGCCGCGTGTCGGCCCCATCACCACGGGCCGTGCCGCCGCCGCGCTCGTGGGGACGGCCCTCCTCCTCACGGCGGCGCGGTTCGTGCTCCTCGCCCTGGCCGGGCGCGCCCGGCACCCCGCCGCCGTCGCCGTCGCGGGGGCGCTCGCGCTCACCGCGGCCGAGCACGTCGCGGCGCGCGCCGCGCCCTGGCTCGCGCCCGTGACGCTCGGCTGGGCGGCCGCGAACCTGCCGGGCGGCGGCGGGGTCCTCTCCGTCGGCGGGACGAGCCTCGTGTGCCTGCTCGTGGCGCTGTTCGCAGGCGCGTGCGTGCGGGGCGCGCCGGCGGTCGCGCTCGTCGCCGCGGGGGCATGGGGGCTCGCCGCCCTCGCCCAGCCGACCCGCGCGGACGGACCGGCGGGCCTGCCGGTGACGGGGGCACAACCGGGGCCGCCGCCCGACGTGCCGGACTGGCACGACGCGCAGCTGGCCGCGCTGCTGCGCGCCGAGCGCGGCGCCGACCGGGGGATCGTCGCCTGGCCCGAGGGTGCCTACCCCTGGCGCGAGCGCGCCACGGAGGCCTGGACGCCCGCCCGGCTCGATCCGCCCGAGGGCCACTGGCGCGTCTTCGGGGCGCAACTTCGCGGTCGCGGCGGACGCTACCGGAACGTGGTCGCCGTACAGGCGCCCGGCGCGGCCCGCGTCACGCTTCGCGACAAGGAGGTGCTGGCGCCGCTGCGGGAGACCGCGCTGGTGGAGGCGGCGTCGGCCGGCCCGCTGGTGCGGGACGTCGCGGGCCGCCGGCTGGCCCTGCCCATCTGCTACGAGCTGCTCGACGAGGGGCTGTTCGTGGGCGAGTCGTTCGACGCGGTCCTCAGCGTGTCGTCGGACGGCTTCGATCCCACCGGCAGCGTCGCGCGGATCCTCGCTCGCGCCGCCCGGCTGCGCGCGGCCACCTCCGGCGTCCCGGTCGTGCGGGTGTCGGACACGGCGCACAGCGTGGCGTTCGACGGGAGCGGGCGGCTCCTGGCGTGGGCCCCGCCGGGCGCGGGCCTCCTCCGCGTCACGATCCGGTAGGCCCGACCGCCTCACGCTCCAACAGCCGCTCCAGGAACGCGCGCGCCTCGTCCGGCCCGCCCAGGCGCCAGCGCGCGGGCAGCGGCACGTCCCCCACCTGCACGGTGACGGCCTCGGGCGGGAGGGCGGCGAACATGTCGGCGTCGGTGGTGTCGTCGCCGAGGGCGAGCACGACGCCGCCGAGCTCGCCGCGCTCGCGCAGGGCCTGCACGATGCCGCTCTTGTCCATCCCGCGGGCGCGGAGCTCGAGCACGCGGTTGCCGGCGACGAGCTCGACGGGGAGCCAGCGGGCGTGCTCCTCGAGCGCGCGGCGGAGCGCGTCGGGCGGCTCGGAGAGGCCGGTCTCCCGGTAGTGGAAGGCGAGCGAGGCGGTCTTCTCCTCGATGAGCGAGCCGGGGAGCCGCTCGGCCCAGGCCTCGAGGCCGGGGCGCACGGCGGCCTTCCAGTCCGCGAGGGGCAGCGGGCGCATCTCCCAGCGGCCGCGCGCGGGCCAGCGCGACCAGAGGCCGTGCTCGGCGTGCAGCCCGATGGGGAGGTCGCCGAACCAGCGCTGGAGATCGGTGCGGCGGCGCCCGCTCACGAGGTGCACCTCCGTGCCGGGTACGGCGGCGAGCCGACGCAAGAGCTCGAGCAGCGCGGCGTCGGGCGCGGCCAGCGGCGGGCGGGGCGCGAAGGGGACGAGGGTGCCGTCGTAGTCGAGCAGGAGCACGCGCCGGGGCGCCGCGCGCAGCGTCGGCAGGACGTCCTCGAGGCGCGTGGGCTCGACCTCGGGCGCCGGCGCGGGTGTGGGCGCGGCGAGGTGGGTGAGGAAGCCGTCGGCCCACACGTGCACGTCCCCCGCCGCGACCTGCTGGCGGAGCGTGTGCATGCGGAGGCGCCGCTCGGACTCCGGCATGCTGAGCGCGTTCGCCAGGGCCTCGGCGACGCCGTTGATGTCGTAGGGGTTCACCTGCAGGGCGGCCCCGAGCTCGGCGGCGGCGCCGGCCAGCTCGGAGAGCACGAGCACGCCGTCGAGGTCGTCGCGGGCGGCGACGAACTCCTTGGCCACGAGGTTCATGCCGTCGCGCAGCGGGGTGACGAGCATCACGTCGGCGGCGCGGTAGTGGGCGACGACCTGCTCCTCGGAGAGCGAGCGGTACACGTAGTGGATGGGGACGGTGCTCCCCTGGGTGTAGAGCCCGTTGATGCGACCGACGTGCTCCTCGACGTGGCGGCGGATGTGGCGGTAGGCGTCGACCTTCTCGCGGCTCGGCACCGCCACCTGGAGGAGGCGCACCTTGCCGCGCAGGGACGGCTCGCGCTCGAGCAGCCGCTCGAAGGCGAGGAGCCGGCGCGGGATGCCCTTCGTGTAGTCGAGGCGGTCGATGCCGAGGAGCAGCCGGGTGCCGGGCTGGCGGAGCGCGGCGGAGTCGGCGGCCACGTTCCCGGAGACCGCGATGCGCCCGATCGCGGCGACGTCGACGCCCATCGGGGCCACCACGAGCCGCACGGTGCGCCCGCCGACGCGCAGGTTCTGGACGTGCTCCGGCCGCGCGGCCCGCTCCATGCGGTGCCCGAGGACGAGCGCGGCGGCGTCCGCGAAGTGGCGCCGGTAGGCGGCGGTGTGGAAGCCGATCACGTCGGCGCCGAGCAGCCCCTCGAGGATCGCCCGCCGCCACACGAGGGTGCGGAACACCTCGGCGGCCGGGAAGGGGATGTGGAGGAAGTACCCGATGCGCAGGCCGGGCACGCGCTTGCGGAGGAGCGCGGGCACGAGGCAGAGGTGGTAGTCGTGCACCCACGCGACGTCGCCGGGGCGCGCGCTCTCGGCGACCACGTCCGCGAAGCGCTCGTTGACGCGCACGTAGGTGTCCCAGGTGGTCGCCTCGAGCGGGACGCGGTCGAGCAGGTAGTGGAAGAGCGGCCAGAGCACGCCGTTCGAGAAGTTGTCGTAGTAGGCGGCCACCTCGGCGGGCGAGAGCGGGACGGGCCGGACCCGCATGGTGTCGAGCGCGGCGGCGAGCTCGGCGCGCTGGGGCTCGGGGAGCCGCGTGGTGTCGCCGGGCCAGCCGATCCAGAGGCTGCTCGGGTCGGCGTGGACGCCCTTCAGGCCCGTCGCGAGCCCGCCGGCGCTCCGGCTGATCTGGAGCTGGCCGCGATCCCCCCGCACCGTGATCGGCAGCCGGTTCGACACGAGGAGGAGGCGCGCCATCACGTGTGTCCTGTGTAGTCGCGGACTCGGGCCGGGCCAGCGGCGCGCCTACCCGGTGGCCGCCCCGAAGAGCGTCCCCACGGCCCAGGTGGCGCCTCCGGCCGCCGCGCCGACGAGCACCATGCGGAGGCCGCCCACCCAGGCGCTGCGGCCCGAGAAGAGCGCGAGCGCGGCCCCGACCGCGAAGAGCGCGACGGCGCCGAGCCCGGCCGCGAGCGGGACGGCGTGGGCGGGGGCCAGGACCAGCGGGAGGAGGGGGAGCGCGGCCCCGAGCGCGAAGGCCGCGAAGGACGAGAGCGCGGCGCCGATGGGCGAGCCCAGGTCGTCCGGGTTGAGCCCGAGCTCCTCCCGGGCCAGCGTGTCGAGCGCGCGCGCCGGGTCGCGGACGAGCAGGCGCGCGACGTGGTGCGCCTCCTCGGGGCTGAGGCCCCGCGCCGCGTAGATGAGCGCGAGCTCCTCGGCCTCGGCCTCGGGGTAGCGGCCGAGCTCGTCGCGCTCCTCGGCGATCTGGAACTCGAAGAGCTCGCGCTGGCTCGCCATCGACACGTACTCGCCCGCGGCCATCGAGAAGGCACCGGCGAGCAGCCCCGCCACGCCGGCGAGCAGCATGGTGCCGGGGTCGCCGGAGGCCCCGGCCACGCCCAGCACGAGGCTCGTGTTGGAGACGAGGCCGTCGTTGACGCCGAACACCGCCGCCCGGAGCGTGCCGCCGTTGCCGCCGCGGTGGCGCCGGCCCACGTCCTCCACGCGGGTGGGGAGGAGGTGCCCGGGCGCGGGCGGGAGCGGGGTCCAGGCGGAGAGCCCGCGGATCTTGAGCGCGGGGAGGAGGCCGCGGACCCGGCGCGGGCCGAAGCGCCGGGCGAGGGAGGCCACGAGCAGCATGCGGAGCGTGGGGGCGATCGGGGGCAGCGTGTCGCCCGCGGCGCGGACGTCCTCGGCGAGGATGGCGGCCTGGGCGTCGGCGGCGCCGGCGAGCTGCTCGAACAGGGCGCGCTGGCGGGGGTCGGGCTCGGCGACGGCGAGGGCGCGGTAGAGCCAGGCGGAGCGGGTCTCGTCGAGCCAGCGGGTCCGCGGGTTCATCGCGGGGGGCGCCCTTCGCGCACGAGCGGGGGGCGCACCGGGCGCGGGCGCGCCGCGGGCGCAGGGGAGCGGGCGGCACCTGGAGCGGCCCCGGCGCGGGCGGCGGCGGGCTCGTCCGCGCGGGTCCCGACCCCGCCGCGGGTCACGAACCACTCGTACGTCCCCGTGTCGTCGCGGATGAAGCGCACGTCGATCCCGCCGTACCAGTCGCTCTCCGCCCAGAAGTAGTCCCCCGCCTGCTGCCAGAGGCGAAGATCCTCGCCGACGTCGACGAAGTCGGCGTACAACGCGCGGCCCTCGCGGCGCACCTCGATGGTGCCGTACTCGTAGGGGTCTACGTACGTGCCGGTGTAGGGCTCCCAGGTGTCCGGATCCGTGGTGGCCTCGGGCCAGGTGTCGTCCTCCGCGCCGAGGAAGAGCTCGAAGGCGTCGTACATCACCGCGTAGGGGTCGGCCCAGTCGGCGTTCGCGACGACCGCCACGCCGAAGCCCGACGCCGGGACGATGGCCCACGCGGAGACGAAGCCGGTCACCCAGCCGTCGTGGAACACCACGTCGAGCCCGGCGTAGGGGAAGGCGAACTGGCCCATGCCGACGCGGTAGGTGCCGTCGGGCCACCAGTGCGTGTCGAGCTGGTCGTGCATGGCCTCGACGCTCTCCGCGGAGAGCAGGTCGCCGCCGCCGGCGAGCTGCCACTCGGCGGTGCGGGCGAGGTCGGTGGCGGTGCCGTGGAGCCACGCGGCGGGGCGGGAGGGCGCGCAGTCGTAGTCGTCCAGCTCGTACGACCAGACCTCGTCGCCCTGCGCGGAGTGCCCGGTCGCGTCCTCGCTCGCGGCGGCCGCGTCGGCGTCGAGGGTGGCCGTGGCCATGCCGGCGGGCGCGAGCACGCGCTCGGCCATCGCGTCGGCGTAGGTCTCGCCGGTGATGGCCTCGATCAGCGCGCCGATCCAGGTGTAGCCGGAGTTCGAGTAGTTGTAGAAGGAGCCGGGCGGGGCGTACAGGGGCGGGGACCAGGTGCGCACGTACGCGCCGAGCGCGTCGTCGTCGGTGTCGCAGCGCCAGTCGAGCACGTCGGGGAGCGCGGCGGTGTGCGTGAGGAGCTGCCGCGGCGTGATGGCGGCGGGGTCGAAGCCGGGCGCGAGGTCCACGTCGAGGTGGTCGGTGATGGGCGCGTCGAGGTCGACGAGGCCGTCCTCCGCGAGCTGGAGCACGGCCGTGGCCGTGTGCATCTTGGTGACGGAGGCCCAGCGGAAGACGGTCGCGTCGGTGACCGGCGCGGCGCCGCCGTAGGTGCGGGTGCCCCACGCGCCCGTGTAGGCGAGCCGGCCGTCCAGGACGACGGAGACCTGCATGCCCGGCACGTCGTGCTCGGCGAGCTGGGCCTCGACGCGCTCGGAGAGCGCGGCCCAGGCGGCGTCGGCGGCGGGGTCGGTCTTCGCGGCGGAGTCGGTCTTCACGTCCGACCCGGGCGCGGTGCAGCCGGCGGACACGACGGCGACGGGGAGGAGCGCCAGGAGGGAGGCGCGCATCGGGCCTCGGGGAGGCCGGCATTGTACGCGGGTCGTGGGCAAGCAGCGGTGGGGCCGGGCGGCGGAATAGGAGACCGTCGTGGTACGCACCTCGCTCTCGATCCGCTTCGACGGCGCCCTGGCGCTGCTCGACCAGACCGCGCTCCCCGACCGGGAGGTGTGGCGCGACGCCTCCGACCCCGTGGCGCTGGAGGAGGCCATCCGCGCGCTCCGCGTGCGCGGCGCCCCGGCCATCGGCGTGGCCGCCGCCTTGTGCCTCGGGGGCCTCGCGCGCCGGGGCGCCGCCCCCGCCGAGCTCCGGGCCGCGGCGGCGCGCCTGCGGGCCGCGCGCCCGACCGCCGTGAACCTGATGTGGGCGATGGACCGGATGGTCGCCGCGATCGACGCCGGGCGGGACCCGCTGGCCGAGGCGCTCGCCGTGTTCGACGACGACGTGGCCTCCTGCGACGCGATGGCCCGCCACGGCGCGGCGCTCCTCGGCGATGGGGACGTGCTCACGCACTGCAACACCGGCGGGCTCGCCACCGCGGGGGTGGGGACCGCGCTCGGCGTGATCCGGCGCGCGTGGGAGTCCGGGACGCGGCTGCACGTGTGGGTGGACGAGACGCGCCCGCTGCTGCAGGGCGCGCGGCTGACCGCCTGGGAGCTCGGGAAGCTCGGGATCCCCCACACGCTGGTCACCGACTCCATGGCGGCCGGGCTGATGCGCGACGGGCGGGTGCAGGTGGTGCTCGTCGGCGCGGACCGCATCGCGCGGAACGGCGACTTCGCCAACAAGGTCGGCACCTACGGGGTGGCGGTGCTCGCGCGGCACCACGGCGTGCCGTTCCACGTCGTGGCCCCGTGGTCCACGGTCGACCTCGCCTGCCCGGACGGTCGCGCCATCCCCATCGAGGAGCGCGATCCCGCCGAGGTCCGCGGGGTCGTGGGCCCGGTGGCGGCGCGCTGGGCGCCGGCCGGCGTGCGGGTGCACAACCCGGCGTTCGACGTGACGCCGGCGGCGCTCGTCACGTCGTTCGTGCTTGACACGGGCGTGGTGGAGCCGGGAGAGCTCGCGCGGTAGGCGCGCTCCGCGCCGGGGGCGCGGGGGGAGCTGGGCTCCCCCCGCCGGGGGGCGTTGCGGGGGGAGCTGCGCTCCCCCTGCCCCAAGAGCCGGATCTACTCGGTGCCGCGCTGCCGATCGGTGGGGTACACCTCGCGCACCCCGCGGATGGGCCGCCGGTTGGGGAAGTCCTTCGCCATCGCGTTGACCCCCTCCTGCGGGTTGGCGTCGCGCACGAGCGACTGGCGCTCCCGGCGGACCTCGTCGAGGTCGATGCCGAGGCGGCGCTCGCGGGCCTGGATGAGCGCATCCGGCGCCTCGCCGTCGGCGTTGAAGGACCACGCGAGCTCGGGCTCGCCGACCGGCATGTTCGGCGCCTGTCCGAAGGTCGGGCCGGTGGGCCAGGTGTGCCAGGTCTTGCCGTAGGTGTTGAGCAGCCGGCGCATCAGCGCCTGCTCCTGGTTCTTCGGCATCTCCGGCGCCACGAGCATGCCCGAGAGCACCTCGTAGTTGTGCGGGTGCCAGTACTCGCGCTCCCGCGGCGGCAGGCGCCCGAAGGCCTCCTCCGAGACGATGTACTCGACCCCGACGAGGTGGGCGCGCGCGCCGCTGCGGTCGTAGAGCGCGCACTGGATGAGGTCGTCGTCGACGACGTCGCAATAGTGCTGCACCTCGGCCATGTGGTTCACGTCGTCCTTGGCGACGTGCATCCCGTCGAGCCAGGTGTTGATCTGCTCCACGGGCGTGAGCGGCTGCGCCTCCTTCTGCGCGGTCGCCTTCTCTCCGGCCTTGGGGCCCATCGCGCCGCATCCCGCGAGCGCCACGACCCCGACCAAAAGCAACCCCTTCATGTGTCCCTCCAGGTCGGAGAGGTGGGGACCGTCCCGCTCGCCCGCCCGGTCGGCGACCGGCCGTGGCGGGCCGGCGTACCCGAACCGGGGAAAGTGCTCGTCGCCCGCCCCCTCGTGGCTACGCGGCGACCCGGACGAGCCGCCTTCGTCGCGGGTGCACACGTGGAGGGAGGCGGCCTCCGCGCCGCCGTGGAGGACGAGATGCCGAAAGGACGCGACACGTCGAAGACACGGGACATCCCGCAGTCCAAGGGCGAAGGCGACATGACGGTGCGCGAGGCCGGGCGCATGGGCGGCCACAAGGGCGGCCAGCGCGTGAAGGAGCTCATCGAGGAGGGGAAGCGCTCCGAGGGCGAGAAGGAACGGTAGAACGCCTGGTTGACACCCGGCCCCCGGTGGAGAGGGGTAGGCCCGATGAAGCTCCCTCTCCTCCGCTTCGGCGCGCTGCTCGGGCTGCCCGCCTGCTTCTACACGGTGGCCCCGCCGGTCTCGATGAGCGGCGAGCCGCCCGAGGTCCGTCGCCCCGACCCGCGCGCGCTGGACGTGCCGGAGGGCTACCGCGCCTCGGTCGTCGCGAGCGGCCTCGACTTCCCCGTCGGGGTGGCCGTTGATGCGCAGGGCGTCGTGTGGGTGGTCGAGGCCGGGTACTCCTACGGCGAGGTCTTCACCGAGCCGCGGCTCCTGCGGCTTTTGGGCGACGGCACCTGGGAGGTCGCCGCGACCGGCGAGGACGCGCCCTGGACCGGCGTGGACGCCGCCGACGGCGCGCTGTTCGTGGTCGAGGGCGGGCAGGTGGACGGCGGCAGCGTGCTCCGCGTCGCGCCCGACGGGAGCGTGACCACGCTCGTCACCGGCCTCCCCGGCATGGGCGACCACCACACGAACGGCCCCGCCGTGCACGGCGGCTTCGTGTACTTCACGCAGGGCACCGCCACCAACAGCGCGGTCGTGGGGCTCGACAACGCGGCGATGGGCTGGCTCGCGCGCCGGCCGCACCACCACGACGTGCCCTGCGCCGCGGTGCGCGTGACCGACGCCACCTGGACGACCACCAACCCGCTGACCGAGGACGACGACGAGGCCACCACCGGCCCCTACGCCCCCTTCGGCCAGGTGCGCGGCCCGGAGATCCCCGGCGAGATCCCCTGCACCGGCGCGGTGATGCGCGTCCCCGTCGAGGGGGGCGCGCTCGAGCTCGTGGCCTGGGGCTTCCGGAACCCCTTCGGCCTGGCGTTCTCCGGCGACCGGCTCTACGTGACCGACAACGGCCCCGACGTGCGCGGCTCCCGCCCGATCCAGGGCGCCGGGGACTGGCTCTGGGCCGTCACGCCCGGCGCCTGGTACGGCTGGCCCGACTTCGTCGGCGGCGAGCCCGTCGACTCGCGGCGCTTCGCCCGTGTCTTCCGGAAGCCGCCCGAGCGGCTCCTCGCCACGCCCCCCTCCGAGCCGCCCCGCCCCGCCGCCACCTTCGGGGTGCACGCCTCCGCGGACGGCCTCGCCTTCGCGCCCGACGCCTTCGGCTTCCCCGGCGAGGCCTTCGTGGCCGAGTTCGGCGACATGGCCCCCTCGGTGGGCAAGCTCCTCGCCCCCGTCGGCCGCCGGGTGGTGCACGTCGACCCCGCCACCGGCGTCATCCGCCCGTTCCTCGCGACGACGAAGGACGCGCAGCCCGGGAGCGGCCTCGAGCGCCCGGTCGACGTGGCCTTCTCGCCGGACGGCCGGAGCCTCTACGTGGTCGACTTCGGGGTCATGACGATGACGGGGCGACAGGCCGCGCCGCTGGCCGACACGGGGGCGGTGTGGCGAATCGAGCGCGTCGACGGGCCGCCCGCGCCGCTCGCGCTCACCGACGAGGAGGCCCACGGGGAGCAGGTGTTCATGCGCGCCTGCCACACCTGCCATCCCGACGGAGGCGCCGGGATGGGCCCCTCCACCCTCTTGCCGCCGCGGTTCGTGGTGCCGATCCAGGTGCGCCTCGGGCTGGGTGCCATGCCCGCCTTCTCCCGCGCCGAGCTCTCCCCCGCCGACCTCCGGGCCGTCACGGCCTGGCTCAGTCGCGTCGACGAATCGCACAAGGAGCCTTGAACGGTCATTTTTGGTGTTCACCTTGCGAAAGCCGGCCGCGAACCCCCGCGGTCCCGCTTCCTCTCCCCCGAGGTGACCCCATGCCCGAGTGCGACGCGCTGCTTGCGCTCCTGTCCCCCCGTCTCGACCGCTCGACCTGCGAGTGGCTCCAGGGGGTGGTCGACGCGACCACCGCTCCCTTCGACGCCCGCGCGTTCCGCGCCGAGTGGGCGCGCGTGGGCCGGCGAACCGGCTCCCACCCCGTCGACGTGACCGTGGAGGAGGCCGAGCACCTCCGCGCGGTCGGCCCCTGGCCGCTCATCGGCTGGGGCTCCGACGAGGTCGGGCGCGCCGCGCTGCTCCTGCGCGCCCTGTCCGTCTCCGACCGCGACCTGCACGTGCCGCTGCTCCGGGCGCTCTACCTGCGCGGGACGATCCGCGAGCGGCAGGCGCTGCTGCGCGTGCTCGCGTGGATGCCCGACCCGGGCCGCTTCGCCGACCTCGCCGCCGAGGCCTCCCGCACCCACGTCGTGTCGGTGTTCGAGTCCATCGCGCTCGGGAACCCCTACCCGTCGCGCTGGTTCGTCCGCCCGATCTTCGACCAGATGGTCCAGAAGGCGCTCGCGCTGCGCCTGGCCCCCGAGCGGATCGTGGGCCTCGCGGACCGCGTCGCGCCGGGCCCGGTGCGGGCGCGCGTCTCCACGACCGTGCGGCCGTCGCCGCACCCGGCCTTGCCCGCGCTGCTCGCCCCCTGAGCGACGCCTCAGTCCTCGTCCTCCGCCGCCGCCTCCTCGAGGTCCTCGCGGACCGACTCCGGCCGGGCCAGCACGAAGGTGAGGACGTGGCCGACGTCGCACGCGAACTCCGCGCGCGGGTCCTCGCGGCAGTCGGCCGCGATCAGGCTCGTCGCGTCGGAGACCACCGTCGCGAGGTCGCCGGACTCCCACTCGACCATCAGCTCCTCGATCGCCTGGGTGAGCCGCGCCGAGCAGGCGGGGTCTTCGCCGCAGCGCTCGACGAGGTGCCCGCCGAAGTCGGAGTACGGCGCGACGCCCTGGTGCCACTGCATCGCCTGGTCGTGGCCCCAGGGCGTCATGTACCAGCGGCCCGCCATCGTGGCCTCGTAGACCATGTAGTTGTTGCGGAGGCGCGTGTAGCCGTCGACGTTGCCGCTCACGATGTCGACCGCCCACATGTCCATCAGCACGTCGATGTCGAAGCGCTCGGAGAGCACGTCGAGGTAGTGCGCGGCCGGCGCGGCGGCGATGGCGTCGATGAGCGCGGCGAGGTCCTCGGTCGGCGTGGCGAGGTCCTCGGACTCCTCGACCTCGTAGCGGTCGGCCTTGCCGGGCTCGAAGTCGGCGAGGTTGGCCTCGAAGAGGTTCCCGTCGTCGTCGTCCGGGAACGCCCACTTCAGCCACTGCTCGTCCATCGTCTCGACGACGCCGTAGAGCCCGTAGTAGTCGCCGTCGACCCACACGCGCGCGTAGGCGTGGCGCGGCGCGGGGACGCCGCGCTGGCGGTAGAGCCAGTAGCTGACGTGCTCGTGGAGCATGCTCGAGTCGTGGAGCATGCTGTTGAGCGTCAGCCGCTTTCGCCCGTGGAAGCGGGCCTCGGGGTCGGTGGCGGTGAAGTCGATCTTGAAGGCGGCCTTGCCCGAGAGCGGGCGGAAGGTGGTGGTGCCCTTGAGCCGCACGTTCACGTCGTAGGTGTGGCGGCCGGCGCGGAAGGTGCCGGGCACCCACTCTTTCGGGGCGATCGCGAGCGAGGAGCGGCTGTCGTCGGGGATGGTGATGTGGAACTCGTGGAGCGCGCCTTCGGCGTAGAGCGCGTCGGCGTCGTCGTCCTCCTCCTCGGGCGGGAGCTCGCCGTCCTCCGGCGTCCGCGGCCCCTCCTGGCGCTCGGACACCTCGCGGCCGGGCGCGCCGCGCACCTCCTCGGGGCCAGCCCCGCCGCCGGGACCGGCGGGCCCGTGGAGCTGGTTCTCGTGCGAGACGCACGCGACGTGGAGCAGCAAGGCGAACACCTGGACCTCCTGGGAGCGGTGGCCCCCCACGGCCAGAGGTAGGGGCGCGTCCTCGGGCGTGGGTCGCGGGTCGTCCTCGCCCGTCACCGTCGGTCGCGTTCGGGGTGGGGGCGCTTGCCGGACCGGCGGCGGGCCTCGGCGGCCTTCCGGCGCCACCTCATCCGTGGTCTTGACCCCGCAAGATCGCCGTGTGACGCTGCGGTTGATTTTTCGTGGACCCCAGCGAATGTCCGCCCCCGCCATCCATGCGAAGGTCCTCCAAGGGCCCGACCGCGCCATCGTGCTCCTGCACGGCTGGGGGCAGACGCACGCCTCGTTCGTGCCGATGGCCGAGTTGCTCGGTGCCGTCGGCACCCGCTACGTGCTCGACCTCCCCGGGTTCGGCGCGTCCGACGCCCCGCCGATCGAGTGGGACACGCTCGACTACGCGAAGCGGGTCGTGGCGTGGATGGACGAGCGCGGCATCGAGAAGGCCGACCTCGTGGGCCACTCCTTCGGCGGGCGGCTCTCGGTGCGCATCGGCGCGCACTTCCCCGAGCGGGTGCGCTCCATCGTGCTCATCGGCGCCGCCGGGCTGCGCCCCAAGCGCTCGTGGAAGGCGCGCCTCCGCGTCGGGTTCTCGCGCTGGCTCGGGAAGCTCGCTCGGATGTTGCCCGGGTTCCTGCGGGGTCCCCTCCTGAAGTGGCGCGAAGGGAAGTTCGGCTCCGCCGACTTCCGCGCCGCGAAGGAGCCGCTCCGCACCATCCTCTCGCGCGTCGTCGCGGAGGACCTCGCGCCGGAGGCCCAGCGGGTGCGGGCGCCCACGCTGCTCCTCTGGGGCCGCAACGACGACCAGACGCCCGTGGAGATGGGGGAGCGCTACAAGGCCCTCATCGCCGGGTCGGAGATGCTCGTGCTCGAAGACCAGGGCCATTTTCCCTTCCTGGGCGGCGGGGCGCACCTCTGCGCGACGCAGCTGAAGCGCTTCTACGGCCGGGTGGCGGCGTGATGTTCCCCGTGCCGCCGCTCTCGCCGGGCCTCCTGGCGCTCCACGCGGCGCTGCCCACCGCCGCCGCGGCCTGGTTCCTCCACCGGCGGCTCACGCACCTGCTGCGCTACTTCCAGCAGGAGGAGTACGACGGCGCGCGCTTCTTCGCCTGGTGGCGCGAGAACCGGGCCTTCGACCGGCGCGGCACGGTCGTGGCGCTCTCCACCGCGGGCGTCCTCGGGGTCGTCCCGCTGATGGCGCAGGGGGCCGGCCTGAGCATGGTCGCGAACCCCGTCGGGGCCGGCGTGGCGCTCGGAGGGGCCTTCGGCCTCGGGTTCATGGCCCGCGGCGAGGTCAACCCGCTCGTCACCGGCAAGAAGAAGCTCGTCCTCACCCAGCGCGCCGTGCGTATCCGCAAGACTGCGTTCGGGTTCGCTGTCGCCTTCACGGTGCCGTTCTTCATCCTGCTGGTGGTCGCCGGCGGCTCGATGGGCCCCGCGCTCGGGTGGCTCTGGCTCGTGTTCGCCTTCCAGATCACGCCGGGCTTCCTGATGCTCGCCGAGCGCGTCCTCGCCCCGGGCGAGCAGCGCATCCAGGAGGGCTTCTACCAGGAGGCGAAGAAGATCCTGGCGCAGGTGAACCCGACGGTCATCGGCATCACCGGCTCCTACGGCAAGACGTCCACCAAGATGATCCTCGGCGAGCTCCTGTCCGCCGACGCGCCCACCTTCTGGACCGCCAAGAGCATCAACACGGTCATGGGCGTCACCCGGGAGATCCGGGAGAAGATGAAGCCGCACCACAAGTGGGCGATCATGGAGATGGGCGCCTACAACGTCGGCTCCATCCAGCGCCTCTGCGACTTCACCCCCCCGAAGGCCGCGATCGTCACCGCGGTCGGCATCATGCACCTGGAGCGCTTCGGCAGCCCCGAGCGCGTGTACCAGGCCAAGTCCGAGCTCGCGAAGAACGTCCCGGCCGACGGCATCCTCGTCTGCAACGGCGACGACCCGGGCGCCCGCCGCATGGCCACCGAGCACCCCAAGGCGACCACGCTGCTCTACGGTTTTACGGGCGACGTGGACTGCAAGATGACCGACGTGGCGTCCAGCCCCGAGGGGAGCACCTTCACGCTCCACTGGAAGGGGAAGGCCTACGCGGGCAGCACCGGGCTGCACGGCCGCCCGATGCTCTCGAACCTGATGGCCGCGTTCACGATGGCCGCCGCGCAGGGCGTGCACCCCGACGTGCTGCTCGCCGTCATCCGCAACCTCCAGCCGGTCGACAACCGGCTCCAGGTGCAGCGGAACGGCGACGTGACCTGGATCAACGACGCCTACAACTCGAACCCCGCGGGTTTCCATGCCGCGCTCGACGTGCTCGGCACCATCCCCGCCAAGCGTCGCATCCTCGTGACGCCCGGCATGGTCGAGCTCGGCGACCAGCAGGTGGCGAAGAACCGCGAGGTCGCCGCGCACGCCGCCAGGGTGTGCGACCTCGTGCTGCTCGTCGGGGAGACCAACCGCGCGGCGCTCGTCGCCGGGCTCCAGGACGGCGGCGCGAAGGACGACGCCGTCCGCTGGTACGCCCGCCGGGACGACGCCTTCGCCGCGCTCGGCAAGGAGCAGGCCGCCGGCGACGTGGTGCTCGTCGAGAACGACCTGCCCGACCTGTACGAAGGCACCGTGATCCTCTAAGGAGGCGCCCCCATGAAGAACGTCGCCATCGTCTACGGCGGGCGCTCCGTCGAGCACGAGATCTCCGTCATCACCGCCCTCGAGGCTTTCCAGGCCATCGACACCACCCGCTACAAGCCGCTGCTGGTCTACATCGACCTGCACGGCCGCTGGTGGACCGGCGAGCGGCTGAAGGACCGCTCCTTCTACGCCGCCTTCCACGGCCGGCCCGAGGGCGCGAAGACCGAGGTCGAGGAGGTCGCGCTCCTCCCCACGCCCGGCATCGGCGGGCTCGTGCGCGGCGTGAAGGACGGCGGGCTCCTGGGCGCCGTTGCCCGCCTCTTCGGCGGCGGCCCGAAGCGCGACGACATGGTGCTGCCCGTTGACGTGTGGATGCCGCTCCTCCACGGCACCTACGGCGAGGACGGCTGCATCCAGGGGCTGTTCGAGCTCACCGAGCTGCCCTACACCGGCTGCCCCGTGAAGGCGGCGGCGATCGGCATGAGCAAGCCGACCACGAAGTCGCTCGCGAAGGAGGCCGGTGTGCCCGTGCTCCCGTGGGCCGTGGTCGAGACGCGCGAGTGGAGCACCCGGGACCCTGGTCCGGTCGTCGAGCGGCTCCAGGCGCTCGGCCCCTGGCCGCTCTTCGTGAAGCCCGCCAACCTCGGCTCCTCCGTGGGTGTCGCCAAGGCGGACGACGCGCCGAGCCTCATCGCGGCGCTGGTCAAGGTCTTCCAGCACGACACCCAGGCCATCGTGGAGCCCTGCGTCGTCGACCTCTCCGAGATCAACGTGTCGGTCCGGCGCGTGGACGGGAAGCCGGTGGCGTCGGTCGTCGAGATGCCCGTGCGGCGCTCGAAGTCGGGCGTGCTCACCTACGAGGACAAGTACGTCGGGCCGGGCGGCAAGAAGAAGGCCCCGAGCGCCGGCATGGCCACGATGGCCCGCGTCACCGACCCGGCCGAGCTCCCGCAGGAGTACAAGGACGCCGCCCGCGCCCACGCCTGCACCGTGTACGAGGCCCTCGGCGCGCAGGGCGTGTCCCGCATCGACTTCATCCTCGACGGCGCCAAAGGCGCGCTCTTCTTCAACGAGATCAACACCCTGCCGGGGTCGGTCGCGCACTACCTCTGGTCGGCGTCGACGCCGTCGTTGACGTACACCGAGCTGCTCTCCGCCATGATCGACGAGGCCGAGGCGCGCAAGGGCGCCGAGGGGCGGCTGTCGCGCGAGTTCGGGTTCAAGGCGCTGAAGTAGCGGGGTCTGGGCAGCCGCTCGCGCGCTGCGGCGGCAGCGGTGCCCGAGACGGGGGCGGTGGCTCGGGTGCCCGGGCCCCTACCGCCCGTCGAGCTCCCGCTGGCGCCCCATCACGACGCGGATGCCGGCGATCCAGAGGCCGATGACGGCCGCGCAGGCCAGCGGGCCGAGCGCGGACGCCCCGAGGGCGGGCGCGGAGATCGCGCCGATGGGCTCCCCGTGGGCCACGGGGTTCGCGAGGAGCAGGAGCAGGGCGTACCGCACGCCTCCACGGTGCCCCCAGGTCAAGGGTCCGTCAAGCGCTTGTTGAGAGCCCGTCCGGATCGGGATCGTAGAGGGGAGGGCCCGCTCGGCTGGCATGTCGGTCCATCCGGCGCTATCCTCCGGCGGGAGCCGCCGATGCCCCTCCTCCTCCTGCTGGCGTGCAACGACTACGACGTGCAGAAGCTCCCCCCGGGGGCGAACGGCGAAGACGCGGCCCCGGTCATCGAGGTCGACCCGCCCGCCCTCGCGTTCGACGCGCTGCCGTCGGGCTCGTCGGCGTTGCTGCCGCTCACGGTGACGAACACGGGCAACGTGGTCCTCACGGTCGACGAGCTGCTCCTCACGGGCACGGCGGCGTTCACGCTGGTCGACGCGGCGCCGTTCAGCCTGGATCCCGGCGCGAGCACGGTCCTCGACGTGGCGTTCTCGCCGATGAACCCCGCGGACGAGGGCGTCCTCACCATCACGAGCGACGACCCCGACCGCGGCACGCTCGCCGTCCCCATCACCGGGGCCGCGCTCGAGCCGGAGCTGCTCCTCTACCCGAACCCGCTCGACTTCGGGGTGGTCCCGCTCCGCTGCTCGCTGGCGCTGCCCGTGCACCTCTACAACGACGGCCTCGCGCCCCTGGAGGTCACCGCCATCGGGCAGGACGGCGAGGGCTGGTCGGTCGATCTGCCGTTCGTGCTGCCGCTGACGCTCGCGCCCGGCGAGGAGGCCGTCGTGGACGTCCGCCTCACGCCCAGCTCCGAGGCCGAGACGACCGGTGCGCTCTACGTGACGAGCAACGACCTCGTGCCGCTGCGCACCGCCGCGCAACGCGGCGCCGGCACGCTCGACGGGAGCGGCGAGGAGGTGTTCGTGCAGGGCGACGGCCCCTGGGAGAAGACGGACATCCTGCTGTACGTCGACGGCTCCTGCTCGATGGCGGACGACCAGCGCAACCTCGCGGCCAACGCGGCGTCGTTCGCCGAGGCGCTCGAGGGCTGGTCGCTGGACTGGCAGCTCCTCGTCGCCACCCGCGACTCCGGCTGCGGGAACGGCTGGCTCGACGTCGACACCATCAGCTCGGACGCGCTCTTGACGGCGGTGGGCGGCCCGGTCGGCACGTTCACGGAGGCGGGGCTCACCATCGCCCGGAACGCCGTCGCGGCGACCGACGGCGGGTGCAACGACGGCTTTTTGCGCCCGGACTCCAAGACGACGATCATCCTCGTGTCCGACGAGCCGGAGCAGTCCCGGGAGACGCCCGAGGCGCTCGTCGACGAGATCCGGGACGCCGCGCCGTCCGCGACCATCCACTCCGTCGCCGGAGACGTGCCCCGCGGCTGCGCCACCGCCGCGCCGGGCACCGGCTACGACGAGGCCGCCGCGCTGACCGGCGGCGCGTTCCTCTCGATCTGCGACGCGGACTGGGGGAGCTACTTCACCACCATCGCCGAGCGGGCCGCCTCCGGGCAGACCGACACCTTCTCCCTGGACGGCTGGCCCGACCCCACGACCATCGCCGTGACCGTGGACGGCGGGACCGCGGTCGGCTGGTCCTACGACGCGGACCAGAACGCCATCGTGTTCGAGGCGGCGCACCTCCCCGCGCCCGGGGCGACGATCACCGTGACGTACGCGCTCGACGCCACCTGCGAAGACTGAGGAGCGGCAGGAGCAGCGCCGTCCCCGGCGCCCGGCAGCCGTCCCCCGCGAGGCGCCGGCCGTCGCAGACGTCGCCCACGCCGTCCCCGTCGATCGTGTCGGCCTGCTCGGGGTTCGCGGCCCCCACGCAATTGTCGCACTCGTCGCCGACACCGTCCTGGTCGAGGTCGAGCTGCATGGGGTCGGCGAGCGCGGGGCAGACGTCGCACGCATCGCCGGCGCCGTCGCGATCAGCGTCGGCCTGGTCGTTCGCGACGTCGCGGCAGTTGTCGCAGGCGTCGCCGTAGCCGTCGAAGTCGGCGTCCCGCACGCCGGTGTCGCCGGGGCAGAGGTCGCACGTGTCGCCCGCGCCGTCGCCGTCGGTGTCGACCTGGTCGCGGTTGTAGATCGCGGGGCAGTTGTCGCAGCCGTCGCCGAACCCGTCCCCGTCGAGATCCTGCACGGCCTCGCCGCGGTCGTAGGGGCAGTTGTCGCAGGCGTCGCCGATGCGGTCCCCGTCGGTGTCGACCTGGTCGGCGTTGGCGATCACGCGGCAGTTGTCGCACTCGTCGCCGACGCCGTCGAGATCCTCGTCGAGCTGGTCGGGGTTCGGGACGTCGAGGCAGTTGTCGCAGGCGTCGCCGGCGCCGTCCCGATCGCCGTCGTCCTGGTCGACGTTCACGACCACCGGGCAATTGTCGCAGGCGTCGCCGAGCGTGTCGGCGTCGGTGTCGAGCTGGTCGTCGTTCGCGCGGTACACGCAGTTGTCGCACACGTCCCCGACGTCGTCGCAGTCGATGTCGGACTGGTCGACGTTCGGGATCTCGGGGCAGTTGTCGCAGGCGAGGGTGACGGTGCGGTCCGGGTAGTCGTCGCCGGGATCCAGGGAGAAGGTGCCGTCGGAGAGCCCGTCCTCGTCGATGTCGTAGGCGATGACGGGGACCGTGCAGCCGAAGGAGACGTAGTCGTAGTACCAGTCGGTGTTGGGGAAGGGCTCCCCGGCGTCGTCGACGTTGGCGAGGCACGCGGGGTCCGCGAGATCCACGGGCGCCTCGTCGGCCACGTCGACGCCGTTGCAGTTCAGGTCCTGGAACAGGTCGTTCTGGCAGCGCTCGCCCGCGCCCAGGAGCAGGAGGATGGCGATCACTCGTCCTCCTCGAAGAGATCGGGGTCGGGGAGGTCGTCGGGGTCGGGCGGGGGTGGCGGCGGCGGCGCCGGGAGCGGCGGCGGCTCGGGGAGGGTGGTGGCCTCGCCGTTCCAGGGCAGCCGGATGTCCCGGGTGTAGGGCGGCAGCTCCTCGCCGGGCTGGAGCCGGCGCGCGATGCGGAAGACGACGCGGCGGCTGCGGGCGAGGGCGGCCTCGTCGGCGCCGAGCGCGGCCGGGGCGACCTCGCCCATGGCGCGGCAGGAGAGCCGGTCGGGGTGCACGCCCGCGAGCACGAGCTCCTTGAAGATGGCGCTCGCGCGGCGCAACGAGAGGTCGTAGTTGTAGAGGTAGCTGCCCTCTTCGCTCGCGTGCCCCTCGATGACGAGCTGGGCGATCTCCGGGTGGGACTGGAGCAGCGCCGCGACCTCCTTCAGCGTGGGGAGCGACACCGGCAGGATGCGGTCGGTGCCGAGCTCGAACTGGATCGGGTCGCTGAGCACGATCTCGTCCTGCTCCACCCGGGCGAGCGCGATCGTGACGGGCGGGGTGGCCTCGACCGCCACGACCTCGGGCTCGGGCGCCTCGACCGCCTCGGGCACCTCCACGACCGCGATGCGGAGAGGCTCGGGCTCGCGCGGCCGGGCCGGGGCGCCCGTGACCGTGAGCCCCACGCCCACGCGGAAGTCGGGGGCGCCGTAGCCGAGCGTGAGGCCGCGGCCGAGGTGCGCGTCGAGCTCCGCGACGGGGTGCAGCCGCGCGCGGAGGCCCACGAGGAGCTCGGTGGCCGGGGCGCCGCCGTCCTCGGCGAGGCCGATCCGGTCGAGGAGCGCGGCGGTGACGGCGGCCTTGTCCCGCCACACGTCGTAGGAGGCGCCCACGTGGGCGAGCAGGTCCACGCCGGCCACGAGATCGTCGCCGGTGTCGACGGGCGGCCGGAGCACCGCGGAGAGCTGCGTGGACACGCCGAGGCGCCCGAACCGGGCCTCGGCGAGCGCGCCGGGCACGCCGCGGATCGATGCGTCCCCCCGCCACGCCTCGCGCGTGCCGGTCGGGACCGCGAGGTCGAGGTGCGCGCCGACGCGCACGGGGCCGAGCTTCGCGAGGTCGGCCACCGCGCCCAGCCAGAGGTCGCCGACGCCCACGCCCGGCACGGAGCGCGCGGGGTCCTCGCCGCCGCCGTCGGCGATCACGGGCATCGAGAGGCGGAGGGCGACCGGCTCCCAGAGCTGCCAGCGCCCGCCCACCTGGACGGTCGCGCGGTCCCGCACCACGGCGACCCCGATGTCCTCGCGGTCGTAGAGCACCAGCGGGTCGCGGGTGTACTGCACGAGCACGCCCGCGTGCAGGGTGCCCCGCTCCGCCGCCTCCACGGTCTCCACGCCGGGCACCCCGCCGCCGAAGCGGGGGTGGAAGAGCTCGATGTCGATCGAGCGCTCGGCGGCGACCGCCGGGGGGAGGAGCGCGAGCAGCGTCACGGGAGCTCCGCCACGACGCCGACCCAGCCCGGGCCCACCCGGAGGGAGACCGCGGCCGCGCGGGCCTCGAGCCGGCGCTGGAGCTCGTCGCGCTCGTACACCCGCGACGGGTGCCGGGCCTGCTCCCGGGACTCGCCGACGACGAGCGGCACGAGCGCGAAGCAGAGCGCGCCGCCGGTGGCGAGGGTGACGCCGGCCCACACCTCCTCGTCCCGCGCGTCGGCGTCGGCCTGGGCCTCCTGCCAGCGGCCCTGGGCGCGGACGTAGGAGCCGAGGTCGCGGAAGCGCTCGGGATCGGGCTGCTCGGGGACCTCCTCCGCGTCCGGGAGGGAGGCCGCGACGCCGAGGGCGCTGATCGACAGGATCCCGCCCGTGACCGCGAGCGAGATGGCCGCGGTCGTGGAGGCCCGCCGGGCGGCGCCGAGCGAGGCGACGACGGCCTCGTCGCCGAGGTGCCGGGCGAGGGCGACGGTGTCGACCTCCCTGCCGGTGGGCAGCACGACGGACCACCCGTCGGGCGTGCGCGCGCGGGCGACGATGGCGAGCACCTCGAGCTTGGGCTCGGAGTCGACGGCGGGGTCCACGACGTCCTCGAGTCCGGTGACGACGGCCGTGTGCGCGGGCGCGGTGGTCGAGAGGCAGCCCCCCGCGCCGGGGAGGAGGAACCAGGCCCGCAGCCCGGGCCGAACCCACACCACGCAGCCGCCGCCGGCGGCTTCGGTGGCGAGCTGGAGGCCCTCCGCGGAGGGAGGGACCAGCGGGGTGGCCGACACGGTCGCGCCCGGGAGCGAGAGCGTCGCCAGGAGCACGTGCGCCTCGGGCTCGGACCAGGCGAGGCGGAGCGGCGAGCCGTCCCGCGAGGCGAGCCCGGCGAGGGCGGCCACCACGGCGTCGGGATGCTCACCGACGTGGATCGCGAAGGGGGGCGGGGCGCCGGCGGGCGGCTCCTCCGCGAGCGCCACGGCGAGCAGCGGGAGGGCGGCGAGCGTCACGGGGACGCCATGCAGCGGGGGTCCACCCCGTCGCAGTCCTGGTCGAGGCCGTCGCCGCAGGTCTCGGGCGCGCCGGGGTACGCGGTCGCCTGCGCGTCGTCGCAGTCGTCGGGCAGCTCGGAGTGGCCGGGCGGGCGATCACACGAGGTGTGCGCGTGGGCGGTGCTCCCGACGCCGTCGCCGTCACGGTCGTGGTACCAGGTCCGGGCGTCGACCGCGTCGGGCTCGTCCACCGTGCCGTCGCAGTCGTCGTCGCGCCCGTCGCACGTCTCGTCGCAGGCGACGCACACGGCGGCGTCCTCGTCGTCGCACTCCGCGCAGGCCGGCTCGCCGTCCCCGTCGAAGTCCCCCGTGCCGGCCTGGCCGTCGCAGTTGTAGTCCACGGGATCGGCGCAGTCGGTCTCGGGCGCGCCGGGGTGGCGGCTCGGGTCGGTGTCGTCGCAGTCGTCGGGGTCGGCCACCCAGTTCGGTGGCATCACGCAGGCCGCGAAGCTGCGGGTCGCGTCGCCGAAGCCGTCGGCGTCCGCGTCGAAGAACCAGCGGGGCAGGTCCACGACCTCCTCGTCGACGGTGCCGTCGCAGTCGTTGTCGACCCCGTCGCACACCTCGGGCGCCCCGGGCCACGTGTGCGGGTCGCGGTCGAGGCAGTCCGTGGCGCGGGTGGCGTAGCCGGGGCCCGGCGCGCACCGCCAGACGAGCGCGCTCCCGGCCGCGCCGAAGCGGTCGTCGTCGGCGTCGACGTACATCGGCTCGCCGTCGGCCTGCCAGTCGTCGGCCTCGTCGGCGGCGCCGTCGCAGTCCTCGTCGGTGTCGGCGTCGTCGCACACCTCGGGCGCCGCGGGGCTCACGTCGGCGCGGGTGTCGTCGCAGTCGAGGGCGTCGTCCACGTGGCCGTCGGGCTTCAGGCAGGCGGTCTCGACGACCGCCGGGTCGCCGAACCCGTCGCCGTCGGCGTCGGCGTACCAGCGCCGCAGCTCGCCCGCCGCCACGTCGTCCACCGCGCCGTCGCAGTCCTGGTCCACGTCATCGCAGCGCTCGCGCGCGCCCGGGTGCACGTCCCCGTCGTTCGGACCGCAGTCGTCGCCGTCGGGAACGTAGCCGTCCGGCGGCGCGCACGCCTCGACTGCCACCGCGGGGTCGCCGTGCCCGTCTCCGTCGAGGTCCTGGTACCAGGCCCGGGTGTCGAGGAGCTCGTCGACGAGGCCGTCGCAGTCGTCGTCGATCCCGTTGCAGAGCTCGTCCACGCCGGGGTGGAGGCGCGGGTCCTCCGGCGCGCAGTCCTCGGCGTCGGGCGTGTGGTCGCCGTCCGCGTCGGGCGCGCGCGGCGTGTCGGGCGCGGGCGCCGCGACGCAGGCGTAGAGGAGGAGGAGCAGCAGGCCGGCGCTCGGGGGGCTGGCCGCACGCTACCCGCAGCACCGGGGACGGTCAACCGATTCGGGGAGGCGGAAGCGGGGCTTCCGGGCGGCGGCGGCCTACATGAAGTTGCGCGTGTGGAGGCTCGAGAGCGACGCGGCCTCGGCGGGGTCGAAGCCGAGCAGGCGGAGGCGTTGCTGGCGCCCCTCGTCCATGTCGCGCACGAGCTGGGACACGCGCGCGGCGCCGGCCGCGAGCCGCTCGTGCTCCCAGCCGCCGGCCGCGAGCAGGAGCAGCGCGTCGTGGACCTCCTCGCCGAGGCCCGCCGTCCCCGCGAGCGCGTCGTGCCGGCGCGCGACCGCGTTCGCGAGCCGCACGCGCAGGCCCGGCTCCGCCGCGAGGTGCGCCTGGAGGTGGGCCACGCCGAAGGCGACGTGGCGGGCCTCGTCCTGGGCGGCGAGCCGCACGATCGCGCGGGTGAGCGGGTCGGGCGCGTGCTCGGCGAGGAACCAGAGGAGCGTGAGGAAGGTGCCTTCGCCGAGGACGGAGAGGAGGAAGGTCGCGAGCGCGAAGTCGGGCTCCGCGAGGAGCGTCGCGAGCGAGGCCTGCCCGCCGGCGGTGGAGAGCCCGGGCTCGCCGCGCACGAGGCACGCGCGGCGGGTGAAGACCTCGACGTGGCGGGCCTCGTCGGCGGCCTGCACCGCGAGCACCTGGAGCACCTCGCGGAAGTGGGGGTGCACCTGCGCCAGGAAGCGCGCGGGCACGAGCAGGGCGGCGAGCTCGTTCTCGACCAGGTAGGTCATCACCTGGACGACGGCGTCCTCCACCTCCGGCGGGTGGATCAGCGGGAGGTCCCACGGCAACGACGCCGGGTCCCACTGCGCGGCGGCGGCCTTGCGGTAGAGGCGCCCCGCCTCGTCGGTCCACACCTCGGTGCGCGTCGAGAGCGGGAAGTGGAGGGCGGGTGCGCCGGCCTCGACGGCGGCGCCGCGGGCGGCGAGGCCCCACGCGGCCGGCGGCCGCTCGACGACGGCCCCGGGCGCCGCCGGATCGGCCCCGCCGGCGCGCGTCGCGCCGCGCCAGCGCCCGTCGGCGGCGGCCGTGCGCACGAGCGAGACGCCGTCGGCGCGCTCGGCGGGGATGTCCTGCGCGCGCGCCCACGCGACGAGGTCGAGGGGGAGGGCGGGGTCCGCGCCGCGCACGAGGAGCCGGGCGCCGTCGGGGAGCGCGCGCAGCGCGCGGCGCACGATCAGGGCGCCGCCGCCGGCGAGGGGGAGGGGGCCGAGGTCGAGGGTCCTGGCGGGCATCGTGCGCCTCACCCGGCCGTCGAGGCCGCGCGGACCCGCCCGAGCACGCCGACCTGGGGCCAGCCGGCGGGCCGTCGGGGCAGGAGCCGCCTCGAATACGACACGGCCCGGCAGGAGCGGCACCGAATACGACAAGTCGCCCGGACGCGGGGTGCCGCGCCGGGCGCGCGAACGAAGCAAGCGTCATTTTCAGCCGGGCCGCGGGTCGCCGGAACGGCCCACCGGGGACAGTTGTCGTACTCGGTGCCGCTCCTGAAGCCGGTTGTCGTATTCGAGGTGACTCCTGCCTCCTGGAGCAGGGCCGCGGACCGCCCGCGCCGGGGGACGCGGTCCGAGAGCCCGTGGCCCGCGCGAGGGGGGCCGGAAGGCGGCGCGGGCGCGGGGGTGTCCCGGGCCGGAGGCCACGCCTCGGGGAGGGGCCCGCGCCGGTCGGCCGGCGCGCGGCCGGCCGACCGAGGCCCTCCGGGCCGAGCCTGGAGGACACCCGACCCCGCAGGGGGCGCGCCCGACCCGCTCACCCCGCGACCTCGGCGACGAACGCATCGATGGTGCCGAAGCGATCGACCGCGGCTTCGAGCGCGGCGTAGCCCTCTGTGCGGCCGGGCAGCCACCGGCGGAGGCCCTCCATCTCGAGGAGCGGGCGCACGGCGGGGTCGTCCCAGGACATCGACAGGAGCAACGCCACGAACCGGTCGGTGTCGGGGTGTGGCTCGCCGAGCACGGTCATGTTGCAGTGGTCGTAGGGGTCGGTCTGGCCGAGCACGCGGACGCTCCCGACGGGGAAGGTGCCCTCGCGCGCGAACAGGGCGTGGTTGCCGTCGATGATGCAGGCGGCGTCGACCTCGCCGCGGAGCAGCGCGCGGGCGGCGTCGCGCTCGCCGCCGACGTGGTCGCCGTGTTTGCCCAGGAGCACGTCGAAGCGCCGCACCTCGCCGACCACGCCCCGCCCGGCGAGCCAGTGGAGCGGGATCAGCGTGGCCTGCGGGGAGTCGCCGGCGCCGACGCCGATGCGTGCACCGGCCAGGTCCTCGACCGCGCGGAACGGGCTGTCCGCGCGCACGACGACGATGGAGGTGAGGTCGCGGTCGGTGTCGCGCATCGCGACGGCCTCGCAGCGGAAACCCCGCCGCGCGGCCGCCCGCCGCGCCTGGATCCAGGCGAGCGGGGAGCTCCACGCGACGTGCACGTGCCCGGCGAGGTGGGCCGCGACCTGCCGCTCGTAGTTGGAGTACAACACGAAGTCGAAGTCGAGCCCGCGCTCGGCGAACCAGGCGCGGAAGCCCTCCCAGATGGTGACGACCTTGGGATCGTAGGCGACGGCGCCGAGGAGGAAGGTGGGCATGGGGGCTCCGGGGGCCGGGCGCCGCCGGAGGGTCCGTCGTCGCTACGGCGAGAGGTTCGGGCGCCCGTGGACCACGGGCGAACGTACGAGTCAGGCGGCGGTACGCATGCACCCACGCTGCCACGGGCGCCGCCGCGTCGCAAGCGTCTCGTGTGGGCACGCGGGCCGGCCGACCCGCGGCCGCGTTACCCGGCGCCGATGCTCCTCGCCGCACTGTTCGCCCCCGCCTTCGCCGTGGAGGGCATGTGGGAGCCCGCCCAGCTCCCCGCCCTCGCCGAGCCCCTCCGCGCCGTCGGCTACCCCGGCGACGCCGCCGCGCTCGGGCGCCTCGACGCCGCCCCGCTCGCCGCCATCGTCAGCACCGGCGGCTGCACCGCCTCGTTCGTCTCGAACGACGGCCTGCTCGTGACCAACCACCACTGCGTGGTCGGCGACCTCCAGCAGGCCCAGAAGGAGGGTGAGGACCTCGTCGTGACGGGCTTCTACGCCCCGACCCGCGCCGAGGAGCGCAGCGCCGGCCCCGCCAAGCGCGTGACGATCACCGAGCGCACCGAGGACGTGACCGTCACGCTGCTCGGCGGGCTCTCCCCGAAGCTCTCGGACCTCGACCGCGCCGCGAAGATCGAGGACCGCACCAAGAAGCTCGTCGCGAGCTGCGAGAAGGCCAACCCGGGGCGGCGCTGCCGCGTCGCGACGTTCTACGGCGGCCTGCACCACCAGCTCATCACGATGCTCGAGCTCCAGGACGTGCGGGTGGTGATGGCGCCGCCCGAGTCCGTCGGGAGCTACGGCGGCGACATCGACAACTGGCACTGGCCGCGCCACGCCGGCGACTTCGGGTTCTTGCGCGCCTACGTCGGCCCCGACGGCAAGCCCGCGCCGTACTCGCCGGACAACGTGCCCTACCGGCCGCCGCACGTGCTCGCCATCGACCCCGACGGCGTCCAACCCGGGGAGTTCGTGTTCGTGGCCGGCTACCCCGGGCGCACCGAGCGCTGGTGGACCGCGACCGAGCTCGCCCGCGAGGTCGAGGTGCGCATGCCTCGCGCCGTGGCCCGGCGCGAGTGGGTCATCGGGCTCTTCGACCAGGTGGTGAAGGAGGACCCGACGGCGGCGCCGATCCTGAACGTCGGCCGCGGCTACGTGGCGAACTCCCTCTTCAACAACAAGGGCGCGCTCGAGGGCTTCGCGCGCGCGGGCGCCGTCGAGGCCGTGAAGAAGCGCGACGCGGCGCTGCGCGCCTGGGTGGAGGCCGACCCCGCGCGGAAGGCGACCTACGCCGCGGGCCTCGCCGAGCTGGAGACGGTCCTCACCCGCCGCGACGGCACCTGGGAGCGCGACGAGGTCCTGGGTTGGCTCGGCCGGTCCGACCTCCTCTCCGCCGCGACCACGCTGCTCCGCGTGGCGAAGGAGCGCGAGAAGCCCGACGCGAGGCGCGAGATCGGCTTCCAGGCGCGCGACCTCCCGCGGCTCGAGGCGCGGCTCGCGGCCCTCCAGAAGGGGCTGCACGTCGAGACCGAGCGCCGCTTCGTCCGCGAGCTGCTCCTCGACGCCGCCACGCTCCCGGGTGAGCAGCAGGTGCCCGAGCTCATGGCGTGGCTCGGCGACGGCACCCCGGAGGAGGCGGTCGATCGCGCCGTCACGCGGCTCTTCGCCGACCTCGCGCTCGACACCGTGGAGGAGCGCAAGGCGCTCTTCACCGCCAAGGCCGCGACGATCGAGGCGTCGAAGGACGGCTTCCTCTCGCTCGCCGTGGCGCTCTGGCCCTACGACGAGGCCCGCCGCACGGCCGACCGCGAGGACGCCGGCGCCCTCGGACGCCTCCGGCCGCTCT
Organism: uncultured Enterobacteriaceae bacterium; assembly: GCA_964457335.1. GTDB lineage: Bacteria > Myxococcota_A > UBA796 > UBA796 > SXON01 > CAJBVW01. The sequence goes on from CAYWGD010000044.1 coordinate 45,449, forward strand.
ACGCCGACGCCCTGCGCCGCTTCGATCCCACGCGCACCTACCCCGACGCGAACGGCACCCTGCGCGTCACCTTCGGCACCGTGAAGGGCTACGACGGCGCCGACGCCGTGCGCTACCTCCCGCAGACGCGGCTCGAGGGCATCGTCGCCAAGGCGGGCCCCGCCCCGTTCGACGCCCCGCCCGCGCTCCTCGACGCGATCCGCAGCGGAAAGCGAGGCCCGTACGCCGATCCGTCGCTCGGGAGCGTGCCCGTCGACTTCCTCACGGACCTCGACACCACCGGCGGCAACAGCGGCTCGCCCACGCTCGACGCGAAGGGCCGCCTCGTCGGCCTCGCGTTCGACGGGAACTACGAGAGCATCGCGAGCGACTGGGTGTTCGAGGACGCGGTGACCCGGAGCATCCACGTCGATGTCCGCTACGTCCTCTACTACCTGGACGCGGTCACGAACGCCGACGCGCTCCTGACGGAGCTCGGGATCACGCCGACCTGGTGACGCCTCGGGACGGCGGAACGCGCGCGCGAGGGGTAGGGTGCCGCCGAGATGGAGGTTCCCTTGCGCGCGTTGCTGCTGTTGCTCCCGTTGTTCGGCTGCGAAGACCCCAAGCCCGGTGAGACCGGCGAGGGGGACGCCGACACCGACGCGGACTCCGACACGGACACCGACACCGACACCGACACCGACACCGACACCGACACCGACACCGACGTGGACACGTTCACCGTCGTGCCGCTCGACGCCGCGGCGTTCGCGGGCGCTTCGCTCGGGTTGTACGCGGTCAACACGAGCTTCACGGCTGTCACCGGCACCGAGCCCGCGCTGGTCGTCCCGCTCGACGGCGACGTGTTCCCGGTGGCCTACACGCCCACGGAGCTCGAGGAGGCGCCCTACGGGCCGGGCCTCTTCGTCGCGCAGTTCGCGTTGATGGCCGTGACCGACGACGGCACGCTCGTCGGCATCTCCCGCTACGACGCCTTCTACGCCACCGGCGCCATCCCCCAGCCGTACGCCGACCTCGGCATCGTGGAGGGGTGGAACGCCGTCAGCGCGCGCGGCGAGGGCGACCCGCCCGAGCTCGCGGACATCACCGCCATCCCGCTGGAGGACAACCTCGTCCAGCACGAGAGCGCGACCGTGGGCGGCACCTGGGACGTGCCCGTCGGGCCGGTCGCCGTGGTGGCCGACATCGGCGATCCCGTCGCGGTGGCCGAGGTCGCCGGCGCGGATCCCTGGTCGATCACCGTGAGCGGCCGTCCGCCCTCCTCGAGCCTCCGCACCGAGAACGGCGTGACCTTCGGCGGCTACCGGCCCACCGCCTACACCGACGACGACGCCTCCGGCGGCTGGTCCGACGGCGACACGGTGACCGGCCTCGCGACCATCGCGGACGGCGCGCCGGCCTGGCTCCTCTGGGGCGAGCCCGTCGAGACGGCCGAGCAGGCGCACACCCTCGTCACCCTCGGCGGCTTCCGCGTCGGCTGGAGCATCGCCTGGCAGGACGAGATCGCGTTCCCGCTCGACTACGAGGCCGGCGGCGAGCTGGTCCTGCGCGCTCCGTAGGGCTCGTAGGCGGGGGTCGGGGTTCTCTCTTGGGGCGGGGGGCACGCCCCCCGCAACGCCCCCCGTTGTTTCGTGATGGAGAGACTTGCGCCCCCGCGCGAGACGGGTTGGCGAACTCCGCCCCCGTCCTTGTCGAGGTGCCCCGGAGTGTCGATTTCTGTCCGTGAAGCCCGGCATTCACCGGATGTCGGGCAGCGGGCGCCGGAGGGGGCGTGGCACGGGGGGTGCCACGGGCCGGACGCCCGCGCACTTCCGGCGGGGGACATCGATGTACCGCGTGTATGGCGTCGTGCTCGTACTGATCGCGAGTTGCTCGGACAGCTTCCTCAACGAGGGGAAGGAGGGGCCCGCGGCGGTGGAGGAGACCGGGAGCGGCGGCCCCGACACCTCCGAGGGGCACGTGGACGACACCGCGCCATCGCGTGACTCCGGCCTGCGGCCGTCCGTGGACAAGACCCCCTTCACCGAGGCCGACGCGGACACCGACGCGGACACCGACGTGGACGCCGACGGCGACAGTGACCTCGACACCGACACCGACGCCGACTCGGACTCGGACACGGACGCCGACTCGGACACGGACGCGGACGGCGACACGGACTGCGACACCGACACCGACGCCGATCCTCCCCGCGACACCGATCCGCCCAAGGACCCGCCGGAGGACACCGATCCCCCGCGCACGCCCACCTGATCCGTGCGGTCCCCGCGGTGCACGCGGGGATCACGCCCGGTGGGGAAGCCAGGGTCCCCGTGCGGAAGCCCGCGGATCGCGCGCCCTTGCTTGCGCTCCGGCTCCGAACGTGAAAGAAGGGCCCGCCACTCGGCCTGACCTCTGCTCGGGCCCCCTACACCGGATGCGTGATGGGCACACTCGGATTCTGGATCTACTCGCCGGCGGCCGCCGGGGCCCTGGGGCTCGTGGTCGCGACGTTCTTCTACTTCCGCGTCAAGGGCCTGCCGGAAGGCAACGAGACGATGCGCCGCATCGGCGGGTACATCCGTGAGGGCGCGATGGCGTTCCTCACGCGCGAGTACAAGGTGCTCGCGGTGTACGCCGTGGTGGTCTTCGGAGCGCTCGCGGCGGCCATCTCGCCGATCGCCGGCGCCTGGTTCCTCGCCGGCGCGATCCTCTCGCTCCTCGCGGGCTTCATCGGCATGAAGGCCGCGACGTTCGGCAACGTCCGCACGGCGCAGGCCGCGGCGGACGGCAGCAAGCCGAACGCGCTCCTCACCGCCCTCGACGGCGGCGCCGTCATGGGCCTCTGCGTCGCCGGCCTCGCGCTGCTCGGGCTCTTCGCCGTCTACATGGCGCACGTGGGCACCCCCACCCTCGGCGAGAACCTGCACGCCTTCGCGGTGGGCGCCTCCTCGATCGCGCTCTTCGCGCGCATCGGCGGCGGCATCTACACCAAGGCCGCCGACGTCGGCGCGGACATCGCCGGCAAGGTGGTCGAGAACATCCCCGAGGACGACCCCCGCAACCCGGGCGTCATCGCGGACAACGTCGGCGACAACGTCGGCGACGTGGCCGGCATGGGCGCGGACATCTACGAGTCCCTCGTCGCGGCGGTCGTCGCCACGATGGCGATCGGCCTCACCGCGCCGGACACCTCGATCCAGACGCTGGTGAGCGGCACCGCGATCGCGGACGCGCGCACCCTCGCGGTCGGCCTCCCGCTCATCCTCTCCGGCATCGGGCTCCTGGTCAGCATCGTGGGCATCTTCGCGGCCCGCGCGATGCGGAACAGCGCGCCGTCGACCGTGCTCCGCGCGGCGATGGTGCTCCCGCCGGTGGTGCTCGTGATCGTCACCGCGGCGATCCTCCCGGTGCTCGGCGTCACGCAGAACGTGACGATCGCGCTCGCGGCGGGCGCCATCGGCGGCGCGGCCATCGGCCTCATCACCGAGTACTACACGGGCAGCTACACCCCGGTGAAGCGCGTCGCCGAGGCCGCCATGACCGGCGCCGGCACGAACGTCATCCGCGGCATGGCCGTCGGCATGGAGTCCGTGGGCGTGTGCCTCCTCCTGGTGGCGGGCGTCGCGATCGTCGCGAACGCCTTCATGGGCGAGCTGGGGCTCTACGGCATCGCGCTCGCCGCGGTGGGCATGCTCGGCGGCACCGCGATCGTCATGACGGTCGACGCCTACGGGCCCATCTCCGACAACGCCGGCGGCATCGCCGAGATGGCCGGCTTGCCCCCGCAGGTCCGCGAGATCACCGACGAGCTCGACGCGGTCGGCAACACCACCGCGGCCATCGGCAAGGGCTTCGCCATCGGCTCCGCGACGCTCACCGTCATGGCGCTCTTCTCGGCCTACAGCCTCGAGGTGGCGCACGCCCGCGAGAGCGCCGGGCTCGGCGAGATGGAGCTCTCCCTCGACAGCCCCGCGATCCTCATCGGCATCCTGGTCGGCGCGGTCATGCCGTTCGTGGTCGGCGCCTCGACGATGCTCGCGGTCGGCAAGGCGGCGGGCGCCATCGTGATGGAGATCAAGCGGCAGTTCGACACCATCCCGGGCCTCCGGGAGGGCAAGGCCGAGCCGCAGCCGAAGGTGATCGTCGACATCGCCACCACGGCGGCGCTCTCCCAGATGATCCTCCCGGGCCTCGTGGCCGTGCTCGGCCCGGTGGTCGTGGGCTTCGTCCTCGGCCCGGCGGCCCTCGCCGGCACGCTCGCCGGCGCGCTCGCGGTCGGCGCCTCGCTCTCGCTCTTCATGGCGAACGCGGGCGGCGCGTGGGACAACGCCAAGAAGTACATCGAGAAGGGCGGCATCCCGGGGCACCCCAAGCGCTCCGACACGCACAAGGCCGCGGTCATCGGCGACACCGTCGGCGACCCCTTCAAGGACACCTCCGGCCCGGGCGTGGCGATCCTCATCAAGGTCATGAGCGTCGTGTCCCTCCTCATCGCGCCGCTGGTCGCGACGGTCGGCGGGTAGGCCGCTCTCGCGGACGGAAGGCCGCCCTTCGGGGCGGCCTTCTTGTTTTTCCGACACGCTCTTCGGAGGGCGCATGCGTTTCGGGCTCATCGCCGACACCCACGGGCTCTTGCGGCCGGAGGCGTGCGCCGCCCTGGCCGGGGTGGACGCGGTGCTGCACGCCGGGGACATCGGCGGCGCCCACATCCTGGCGGCGCTCCGGGAGCTCGCGCCGGTGTGGGCCGTGCGCGGCAACAACGACCGCGAGGGCTGGGCGAGCGTGCTCCCGACGCACCGCACGCTGGTGTTCGAGGGCGTGGCCGTGCACCTCGTGCACGACGTGGCGGACGCCCGGCCCGGGGACGCGCGGGTCGTGGTGGCGGGCCACTCGCACCGCCCGGGCGTCACGACGCGCGACGGCGTCACGTGGGTGAACCCCGGGAGCGCGGGGCCGCGGCGCTTCCGGCTGCCGGTGTCCGTGGGGCTCCTCGTCGTGGAGGACGGCGGCGTCTCCGTCGAGCTGCGGGAGCTCGAGATTGCAGGTTGAACGGCCTGAAAGGACGGTCGGCCCCTTGCGTGCGCGCCTCGTGCGCCTACCTCTCCCCGTCATGGACCGAGCGTGGGTGGAGCTGATCGAGGCCGCGGCGCGGCGGCCTCTCGGGGTGGCGACGGTGTTCCCGACGTCGCGGGCGCTGGCGAAGCGGCTCGCCGCCGCGGTGGCGGGCGCGCCCGACGGGCCGGTCGTGGAGCTGGGGCCCGGCGCGGGCGCGATCACGCGCCTGCTCGTGCCGGTGGCGAAGGGGCCGCTCACCGCGCTGGAGCTCGACGCCGAGCTCGCGCGCTTCCTCGCGGCGCGTTTTCCGGCCGTGGCGGTGCGCTGCGCGCCCGCCGAGGAGCTCGGCCGCTACGTCGAGCCCGGCTCGCTCGGCGCGGTGGTCGCGAGCCTGCCGTGGACGGTCCTGCCCACCCTGGGCCGGGAGCGCATCCTGGCCGCGGTGCGCGCGGCCTTGCGGCCGGACGGGGTGTTCGCGACGTACCTCTGCCTCAACGCGCTCGCCTACAAGGGCGGCCGGAGCTTCCTGTCTCGGGTGCGGGCCCACTTCGGGACCGTGGACGCGAACGTCATCGAGTGGCGGAACGTGCCGCCCGCGCGGTTGATCGTCGCGCGGCCCTGAGATGCGGGGGCGGCGAGGCCGGAGGTCGCGCCGCGCGAGGGGGGCCGGACGGCGCCCCGGGCGCGTTGGGGCCGCGGGCCGGAGGCCACGCCGCGGTCGGACGGCCCGGGGCGGTCGGGCGCCGCGCGGGCGGCCGACGGAGGCCCTCGGGGCCGACCCGGGAGATGCTCGGTTGCGCGTCAAGGGGAAGCTCCACAATTCTCGGCCGGCGT
>CAYWGD010000045.1:0-31330 GCA_964457335.1 uncultured Enterobacteriaceae bacterium
GCGTCCGTGCGCGCGACCGCGTGCGCCGCGAGCACCGCGGCCTCGCCCACCGCGCCGGCGCGGAGGGCCTGCACGGCGTGCGCGGCGAGCGTGAGGCCCAGGTTCGCGGAGGCCGCGCGCTCGGCGGCCCGCGCACGGTCGCGCTCGCGGACGGTCGCGAGGTGCTGGTGCGAGGCCGTGAGGAGCAGGATCGCCGTCGCCGCCGCGCCGACCGCGAGCGGCGCCCGCCACGCCGAAACGAGCCGCCGGAGCAGCTCCCAGGGGGAGTAGGCGTGCGCGCGCACGCGCCGGCCGTCGAGGAAGGCGGCGAGGTCCTCGGCGAGCGCGCGGGCGTCCGGGTAGCGCGCGCCGGGGGAGGGGGCCGTCGCGCGCCCGACGATGGCGGCGAGCTCCGGCGGGGTTTCGGCCGGGAGCGGCGCGGCCCCGGGCGGAGCGCCGGCGCACAGGCGGTGCAGCACCGCGCCGAGCGCGTAGACGTCGGCCCGCGCGTCGGCGGCGCCGCCCGCGGCCTGCTCGGGGGCGCGGTAGCCGGGGGTGCCGCCGCCACCCGGCGACCCGGCCGCCGCCGCGAGCCCCCAGTCGGCCACGCAGGTCTCGCCGAGCTCGCCGAGCAGCAGGTTCGCGGGGGTCAGGTCGCGGTGCACCACGCCCCGCGCGTGCGCGTAGGCGACGGCCTCGCAGGCGGCGAGCGTGGCCCGGAGCCAGGTGAGCCGCCCCGCGAGGTCGGGCTCGGCCCGCAGGGCCTCCTCGAGCGGGCGGCCGCGCAGGAGCCGCATCGTGTACCAAGGGGTCCCGTCCGGCTCGACGCCCACGTCGAACACCGGCACGATGCCGGGGTGCTCCAGCGCCGCCGCCCGGCGCGCCTCGTCGAGCAGGGCGGCGCCGTGGCCGCGCGTGGGCTCCTTCAGCGCGACCTCGCGGCCGAGCGCGCGGTCCCAGGCCACGCTGACCCGGCCCATGCCCCCCACGCCGACCAGCTGGCGGCGCTCGTAGCGCCCCAGCCCGAGCGGGACGGCCCCCGCGGGCGGAGGGGGCGCTCCGCCGCCCTCCGAGACGATCGGCCCGCTGGACGGCCCCGCGGCCCCCGAGGGCGCGGGCGCCTCCGAGGGCGCCTCCGAGAGCCCCGGCGCCTCCGAGAGCCCCGGCGCCTCCGAGAGCCCCGGCGCCTCCGAGGGGTCCGGCGCTCCCGAGGGCGCGCCGTGCTTCAAGCCTGGTCCTCCACCACGTCGCCTGAGCCCAGCACGAGCTCGAGGTTGCCCTTCCCGTCGGCGCGGACGAGGTCCTCCCGGATGCCGACGTCGCGCAGCTTGGCGCGGAGTCGGCCCAGGTGAACGTCCCAGCGCCGCCGCAGGGCGGTCCGGTCGTCCTCGTCGGGCCAGATCGTCGTCGCGAGCGTCTCCCAGCCCGCGGGGACGCCCATCAGCGCGAGCTCGCTCACGATGCGCGCGGGCACCCCGGTGAGCACGCACGCCGGCTGGCCCTCCCGCAGCAGGTGCGCCGTCACGTGGCGCGCCACGATGCGGAGCGGGGCCTGCGTCCCCACCTCCGTGCCCCGCCGCTCGGCCTCCCGGAGCCGGACCTCCACGGCGCGGAACGCCTGGTCCCCCACCAGCAGCGTGTCCCCCGCGACGAGATCGCGCGGCGTCCCCCCGTCCACCCGCGCGCGCCAGCCCCCGCCCGTGAACCAGACCTCCGCGCGCGCGTCCGGCGCGTAGCGGGGGAGGAGCTCCGGAGGCGGCCCGAGCCGGAGGAACGCGGTCCCGGAGAGCACGCGCCGCCCGAGCCCCGCCCCCTCGAGCGCGAGCACGACCTCGGGCAGCGCCACCTCCTCGATCCTCAGCGGCACGCCCTCGGCGAGCCCGATCACCTGCCCCGGGGCGAGCGTGACCTGCTGCACGTCGCGCCCGTCCACGCGCAACAGCCGCCGCAGCGCGAGCAGCACGAGCGCGCCGTCGCGGAGGCTCACGAGCGCGTGCGCCTCGGAGACGCGCGCGTCGTCGACGACCAGCGCCGCCGTCCACACCCGCCCCACGAGATCCCCCGGGAACAGCCGGTGCACGGACCCGTCGGGAGCGCGCAGCACGACGTGGGCGGAGGCCATGCCCCCGCCTAACCGGCGCGTGGTGGGCGTACCGTCGCCCGGATCGGGGGCGGCCCCGGAAGGCGCCTACTCGCAGGCGGGGAGGCAGGTCTCCAGCGGGCTTCCGGCGCCCCAGACGGCCACGCGGCCGAAGACCCAGTCCTGGCCGTCCTCGTTGGTGACCACGGCGTAGATGCTCTCGTTCCGTCCGCGGCAGGCGGCGCCCACGTCGGGCGCAGTGTACTCGACGGCCGCCGCGGAGGGGGCGTCGAAGGCGCCGTCGCCGTCGTCGGTGCTCCAGGCGTAGCTGACCGGCGTGCCCGACGACACCCGCACCCCGAACGTCACCTTCTCGCCCGTCACGAGCGAGGTGCGCGAGACGGTGATGACGTCGCCGACCACGTAGGGGGCTTCGCCCTCCGCGGTGCTGGGGCGCTCGGTGCTCTCCCCGCGCAGGTAGACCACGCCCTGCGCGTGGAGGGGATCCGCCGCGTAGGCCGCGTCGTCCACGCCTTCGCTGCGCACCACCACCGCGTTCTGCACCTCCCCGGGGGTGAGGGCGGTGTAGGTCACCGTCACCGGCTGAGCGCAGCCCGGCGGCAGCACGAGCACGGGGAACCCCCCGTCGGCCGTCCCCTCGCTCGCGCAGCTCGCGAGGGTCCACCCGACGGTGAAGTCGTCGATCTCGCGATCGCCGACCTCGATGGACGTGACCGCGAGCGAGAGGTCGCCGGTGTTGCTGACCTCGAACGACGCGGTCGCCGTGCCCGCGGGATCCAGCGTGCCGAGGTCGAGCTCGGCGCTCGAGAGCGTGAGCTCCGGGAACGGGTCGGAGCAGGCCTCCGGAGGGGCGGTGTCGCCCTCGTCCCCGGAGGCGGGCCAGGTGATGTCGACGGGGACGGCGCAGGCGAAGAGGGCGAGCGGGGCCAGGATCAAGGGGACCTCCGAGGTGGGTTGCCACCCCTCCGAATGGAGGGCCCGCGGAGAAACGATCACCGGTCGGCGATCACGGGTCCAGGCGCGCGAGCCCCGCGCGGGCGCGGGACTCGGTGACGGGATCGGGGGACAGGGCGAGGGCCCGGACGAACGCCGCGCGCGCGCGCTCCGGATCGTCCGCCAGGCAGTCGCCCAGGCGGACGAGGTCGGCGGGGGAGGCGGCCGTCGTCACCAGCGACTCCAAGGCGGGGCGCGCCGCGGCGCAGTCCCCGGCTTCGAGCGCGAGCGCGGCGGACAGGCGGAGGGTGTCTCCGGCGCGTCCGTCGGCGCCGGAGGCGAGGTAGGCGTCGAGGTCGGCGCGCGCCCCCGCGTAGTCCCCCGCCGCGTACGCGACCTCCGCGCGCAGGTAGCGCAGCTCCCCGGCCGTCGGGTCACCGGGGGCGACGCGGTCGAGCCCGGCGTCGATGGCGCCGCGGATCTCCGCCGCGGGGGCCCCGCGCTCCCGCAGCCCGCGCGCCCGCGCGAGCAGGCCCGCCGGAGAGACGGGGGGGCAGACGAGCCGGTCCCCGGCGTCGAGCGCCGCCGTCGACCCGGGCGAGCCGGCGCAGCGGACCTCCACCCGGCCGTGCTGCACCTCCACGTCCGTGCCGAGCTCGTTGCGCGTGACGGTGAAGCCGGTCCCGACGACGCGCGTCGTCGCCTCGCGGGTCTGCACGGACAGCTCGATGCCACGGTTCGGCGGCACCTCCACCTGGAGCGCGCCCGCCTCCCAGGCGATCGCGTCGGGTCCGAGCCGGCCGGTCCCCTGCCAGGTCAGGACGACGCCGTTGTCGAGCGTGCGCGTGGCGGGCGCGTCCGGCGACGACAACGCGCCCGGCTCCGCCGCGGGCGCGACGGCGCCGGACGGGGCCGGGACGGACGGGGCGGCCGGGGGAGGCGTCTCCAGGGCGAGCTCGTCGACCCGCGAGCTCCCGAGCCGGGCGGGCCCCAGGGCCACGCCGCCCAGGAGCAGCAGGGCCGCCCCCGCGTACACGAGCCGGCGCGGCGTCGACGCGCGCGCGCTCCGGGGCCGAAGGACCGCGGCCGCGACCCGATCCACCCGCCCCGGCGAGGGGCGGGTCTCGCGCTCGTAGGCGTCGAGCAGCGACGGATCCGGGGTCATGGGGCCTCCGAGACGGCGCGCGGCCGGGTGGGAACGTCGAGGGCCGCGGCGGAGGCCGCGAAGCGTGCGCGGGCGCGCCGCAGGCGGCTCTTCGCCGTGCCGACGGGCACGCCGAGCAGCCACGCGGCTTCCTCGTCGGTGGAGCCCTCTACGTCGCAGATCACGAAGACCTCGCGCTCGGCCGGGGGCATCGCGTCGATGGCGTCCTGCACGCGGCGCGCGCGCTCGGAGAGCTCGCAACGCAGCTCGGGATCGGGCGAGCGGTCGGGCGGGTCGACGAAGATCCCGGGGAGCCATCGGCGCAGCCAGGCGCGCTTCCGGTGGTCGGCGAGCACGCGGCGGGTCACCCCGTAGAGCCAGGGGCGGAGGTGATCCCGGTCCGGCACGGCGCTCAGCCGCTTCATGAGCACGATCATCACGTCCTGGGCGGCGTCGTCGGCGCCCACGCCCGGCCCGCCGAGCCGCGTGCACCACCCGAGGACCGCCGGGAGGCACACCCGGACGAGCGCCGCGAGCGCCTGGGGGTCGCCCGTGCGGGCGGCATCCAGGACGTGGGCTTCCGGCACGGCGAGGCGGGACACGCCCCCCTCATGGAAGCTCGGCCGCGGAACGATCACGGGTCGCGTCCGAATCGGAGGCCCGCGGCCAGCCCGAAGGTGTAGGGGGAGACGGACACGTCGACCCCGTCCGCGCCCACGCGGCCCACGGTCACGCGCAGATCGGCGGTCGCGCGCGCGACGACGTCGAGGCGGGCGAACGGGCCGAGGCGGGCGCTCACGCCCGCCGAAGCCGTGGCGATCGGCACCGCGGCGACCGCCAGCTCGTCCCCGGCGTCGAAGAAGCGGCGCAGCGAGCCCCCGGCGCCGAGCGTGGCGGCCGGCGCCACCGCCCACCCGGGCGACCACGACGCGAGCACCACCCCGTCGAGCGACTGCATGTCGCGTCCGGTGCCGAGCGCGACGATCTCCGCGGCCGTGGTGGCCCGCGCGCCGGCCGCCAGGCCCCAGCCCGACGCCGTCGCGGCGCCCGCCGTGAGCGTCACGGCCGGGGCGGCCTCCACGCCGGCCCGCGCGAGCGCGCCGACGTCCACGGCGGCCCAGGGATGTACGGCACGGGGCGGCGAGGGCGGTGGCGCCACGATGTCCGCCGGGTCCGGCTCCGCGGCGGCCGCGCCCGCGCTTGCATCCGGCGTTCCGGTCGCGGAGACGGGCGTCTCCGCGCGCGTGTCCGCGCTCGCGACCTCCGAGGCGGATGGGTCGGCGGGCGGGGCCTCCGAGTCCGGTGCGGTGGCGAGGGGAGGAGTCGCGGGGCCGCCGTCGACGCGCGCCAGGTCCGGGGAGCTCGCCGAGGCGGGATCGCCGCGCGGCTCGCCCGGCGCGGGCGCGTCGCCCGGCGCGGGTGCCACGCTCGGCGCGGGTGCCACGCGCGCAGAGGCCACCGTCGCGTCCGAGCGACGCGCCGCGACGCCGACGGCGGGGCGCACACCCCCCGCCGGCTCCGGACCTTCCCGGTAGCCCGCGCCCGCGCGGACGAGGCTCGCGGCGAGCCAGACGATGTCCTCGCGATCCGCGGCGCTCCGGGGGGCCGGCACGCGCGCCTCGCGCAGCTCCCCGTCCGTGGCATGGACGCGGAGCCGCCACGTCGCGCCCTCGTCGAGCAGCTCGGCCCGGACGCCGCCGGAGGACGGCGCGAGGGTGAAGCCGCCGAGCCGCGCGGCGGGGAGCCAGGCCTCGGCGGCCTCTCGAGGTGGGAGCGCCAGGGGCACGGCCGCGCGCGCGACGAGCGGGAGGAGCAGGAGACCCAGGAGGACGAGGGCGCGCCGCATACGCGGGCCACGATACCCCGGGAGCGTCGCTGCTCGCCGCGCGATCGGGGGGGGGCGTTGCGGGGGGGCGCCCCCCCCGCCCCAAGAAGAACAGGATCCAAACCACGTGCGGTATCCTGCGTGGATGGTGCTCTTCCTCCTCGCCTGCGCCGCGCCGGACAAGCCCGCGGACGACCCGATCCCGGCCGACACCACGGCCGCGGACGACACCGGCGGCGACGACAGCGCCCCGCCCGACGACACAGGCCCCGGGGACACCGACCCGGACACGGCCCCCGACGACACCGGGCCCGCGCCGGTCGGCTGCGCCGCGGCCGCGGACCCCGACGCGGCCTGCGACGACGGGGACGCCTGCACGACCGACACCTGCGAGCTGGAGAGCGGCGTGTGCACGAACGCCGGCTTCGACGGGGCGCCGCCGGATCTCTGGGACCTCGACCTGCTGCGCGACGCGAGCACGCTCGACATCGAGGTCCTCGGCACCGAGACGGTGATCGAGGGCTTCTCGGTCGTGGACGTCGACGAGATCCGCTACACCGCCTACGAGTACGACGGCTGCGTGCTCAACCCCGTGCGCATCGAGGCCTTCGTCGCCGTTCCGCGCGGCGAGGCCACCCCGATGCCCGGCCTCGTGGTGGCGCACGGGCTCGGCGGGCTCGCGGAGGCCGGCTCGGCGAGCACGCCCGCGGGACAGTTGGGTGTGGTCGCGCTCGCGTACTCGGGGACGGGGCAGGGCAACTCGGAGGGGACGGGCTCGGAGCCCGACCACCTGTTCGACACCGCGCGGGACCCGCGCAACTCCTGGTTCTGGGAGCACGCCGCCACCGCCATGCGCGGCCTCACCGTGCTGGAGCAGTACGCGGAGGTGGACCCCGGGCGCCTCGCGATGACCGGCTACTCGGGCGGCGCGGTCGCCACGTGGATGGTCGCCGGCATCGACGATCGGCTCGCCGCCGCATTCCCGGTGAGCGCGACGGGGCACCTCGACCTCGCGATCGGCGCCACGCCCAACCCGGGTTGGGAGCACGACCTGCTGCAGGCGATGGCCACGCCGAAGACCAGCGCGGACGCCGAGTGGATCAACTACGAGCGCTGGCTCGACCCCAAGAACTACCTCGCCACGCTGCACGCCCCGGTGATGCTCGTGAACGGGGCGCAGGACGAGTTCTTCCCCGTCACGAGCACGCTCGCGACGATGAACGAGGCCATCGCGGCGCAGCCCGCCAGCCGGCTGTTGCTCGTGCCCAACTGGGACCACGGCTGGTACGCCTACTTCACCGGGGAGGAGGCCGCGGAGCTCGGCAACGAGGCGCTCGACATGTGGATGGCGAACAAGCTCGACACCGACTCGACGTTCGCCGCGGACCCGCCGATGCCGCAGATCGACGGCGTGTCCGCGTGGACCTGCTACGACCCCGACTACTGGTGGGTGACCTGGAGCTGCTCGGCGGTGATCGCGAGCGTGCCGGGGCTCTCGGGCTACGAGGTCGAGTCCGCCACGTTCTGGTTCAGCGTGGACAACGCGCTCACGTTCACCTCGTGGAACCTGGAGGAGTACAGCGAGGGGACCTGGTGGGCGGAGGTCGGGACGCTGGACGGGGCCGTGTACACCTCCGCGAACACCGTGTGGTTCGTGGACTTCGAGCTCTCCGCGAGTTGGATCGGGCCGACCTTCCACGTCACCACGCTCCCCAACGTGCCGTCCGGATTCTCGCCCTACATCCTGCCGACCGACGGCCCGTTCCCGTGATCCTGCTCCTCGCGTGCGCCCCGCAGGCGCCGGATCCCGCGACCTGGACGCCCGTGGCGGCCGGTGACACCTGGCCCGACGAGGCGGGCGACCCGATCCCGGTGCCCGCGGCGCTCGCCGGAGAGGACTGGCTTGCGGATCCGTCGTCGTACGGTCGCGACGGGCTGCCGAGCGGACGCGCGGACGCCGGGAGCTTCGCCGTCGGGAACGGGCGCGTGTTCGGGATCGTGGGCCTCGACGACCCGGTGAACACGCTCACCAACACGATCGGCCCCGGCTACCAGGCCGACGCCGGCTTCTTCGGCGACAGCGCGTTCGAGCTGGACGGGCCGGTCACCTCCGCGCGCGTGCAGCGGCCGCGCGGGGCCGCCATCGCGCGAACCTGGGAGGCCGGCGACGGGGTGACCCTGTCCGTCACCACCTTCGCGCCGCCGGGCGAGGACGCCATCGTGCGCCTGGTGACGGTGGACGCGATGCGCGCGGGCACGCTGCGCTGGTCGATCGCGCGCGCCGAGGGGGAGGTGCCCGAGGCCGCGGACGGCGTCGTGCAGCGGCGGGGGGCGCGGAGCACCCGCTTGTCGTGCGATCTGGGCGCGGTCGTGGACGACGCCTGGGAGATCCGATTCGGGGAAGGGGAGACCACCCACACCTGCGTGCAGGCCTTCGCGACGGGTGAATTCCCCGCTGTCACCGCGGACCCGCGCGCGGCCGCCGACGCCGCGGGGGAGATGCTCGCGGGGGCGATGACGCTGGAGGCGCCCGACCCCAAGGTCGTCGATCTCTACGAGGGGATGCTGATCACCGCCTGGGCACAGACGACGCCCGAGGGGCTCGTGAGCCCGATGTCCCGCTACACCAGCGGGTGGCTCCGTGACACGGAGGGGCCGGTGCGCCTCTGGCTCCGCGCGGGGCTCCACGAGCAGGCGCTCACCACGCTGGAGGCGGTGTGGCGCGCCCAGCTCGCGGGCGGCGGCGTGCAGAACAGCTTCCCGCTCGACCAGGACCTCGGGGTGGAGCTCCCCGCGGATCCCGCCGCCTTCTGGGCCACCGCGGGCTTCATGGACGGGCGCGCGCCCGTGGAGGCGCCGAGCTACCCGATCCTGCTCCACGCGATGGCCGCCGACTGGACGGGCGCGACCTGGGACGCGCAGCGCGTGGCCTTCCTGGAGGCCTGCCTCGACCGCCAGGTGTTCGACGGCGAGCTGCTCCCGTTCTCGGGCGACGAGACCTTCCGCTACCCGATGGCCGCGGCGCTCGGCGGGCTGCCGGAGGAGCTGGGCTGGTCGGCCAACTCGACGTTCCTGTGGCGCGGGGCCGCGACGGCGCTGGGCCGGGATCCGGAGGCCGCGCCCGCCGAGACGTTCTGGACCGGCGAGCACTGGGCGCCCGTCGCCGGCTTCGACGGCGGCGTGATCGGCGGCCCCTACGAGGACGTGGCGCTGCAGCCCACGTGGTGGGACGGCGTGGCGCTCGACGACGCCGACGTGGACGCGAACCTGGACGCCGTGGCCGACACGCTGCTCCGGGACGACGGCGTGCTGCTCTCCGACGGGGCCGGCGGGGGCGGGCCCAACATCGCGTACACCGGCATGGTCCCCGGCTACTGGCTCCACGCCGTGGCCGCCCGCCACCGCCCCGAGGAGGCCGACGCCTTCGACGCGCTCGACCTCGTCGCCACGCCGTCCGGCCACTTCGAGGAGCTCCACGGCGCGGACCACCGGCCCCTCGACTTCACCCACACGGCCGACGGACTCGGCGCCGACGTGACCGCGCGGTACCGCCCCTGGGAGGGCGGCGACGTGGTGGCCGCGCTGCTCGACTACCTGCTCGGCGCGCGCCCCGGCGCGGCCGCGGGCACGCTCGCGCTCGCGCCGCACCTGCCGCCCGGTTGGCCGTCGCTCGCCGCGCGCGGGCTCCGGGTGGGAGAGGCGACGTTGGATCTCACCGTCGAGGGGTACGCCGAGGGGTTGGTGGCGCGGATCGAGGGGGCGGCCTCACTCGCGGTCACCGTCGAGCTGCACGGCGAGCGGCCGTTCGCGGAGGTGTGGGCGGACGGTCTCCTCACCGGGGCGAGCGGCGCGGTGGTGCGGGTGCCGGTCCGCTCCGAGGTGGTCGCCGTCTACGCGGCGGGGACGTAGGCGCGCGACGCGCGGCGCAGCAGCGGGCCGAGGACGACGGTCGGCGCGAGCCAGACGACCGGCTCGGGCACGGCAGGCAGGTAGTTCGTGAGCGCGGCGGCGCCGAAGGCCGTGAGCCCGGCGATGAGGCCGCCGCCGATCGCGCCGAGGTGGACGGCGATCCACGGCGCGCGCGTGGCCCGGTCCGCCCGGAACCAGCGCCAGTGGCTGCGCGCGAACGCGACGGCGCCGAGGCCCATCGCGACCGGGACGAGGCCGAGGGGGCGCCCGCGGACGAGCGCGGCGGCGCCGTAGAGCGCGAACGCCGCGCCCACCACCATCATCGCGGCGCTCACCCCCTGGTCGGCCGGGCCGCCGGCCGCCGCCTTCCGGCGCGCCACCCGCCAGCCCGTCCAGGTCATGTACGCGGCGAAGGCGCCCATGCCGGAGAGGAACACGTTGCCCGTCGCCAGGAGCACCGGCGTGGCGGCCACGACGGCGCCGGACATGCCGCCGACGAACAGGAGCCCGAGGCGCCGGTGGAGCGCCGACCCCTTGGTGACGGCGAGGGCCCCGAAGCCGCCGACGAGCGCCGCGACGCCGACGGCGCCGTGCAGGGGAAGGAACAGGGCGCGGGCGTCCTCGGGGGTCACGCCCCGACGATAGCAGACGCCGCCTGCGGACGCGGCTCCAGGCGGAGCCGCACCTCGCCCCGCGGGCGCAGGGTGATGGAGGGCGCGGGGTCGGGGACGCGGTCGGCGTCGACGTGGAAGGCGCGGAGCACGGCGGCGAGCGCGACGCGGGCCTCCGCGCGGGCGAAGTACTCGCCGATGCAGCGCCGGGGCCCGATCCCGAAGGGGAGGAAGGCCGCGCGGGCCGCGGGGGAGAGCGCGAGGTGGCGGTCGGGGCGGAAGCTGTCGGGCTCGCTCCACCACCGCGGGTCGCGGTGGAGGGCGGCGATGGGCAAGAAGAGGAACGTGCCGGGCCGCGCCTCGACAGGCCCGAGATCGAGGTCCTCGCGGACGGCCCGCGCGAGGACCCAGGCGGGCGGGTAGAGGCGCAGCGCCTCGTTGAAGGCGCGCTCGAGCGGGCCGAGGTCGTCGGCGGCGAGCCCGGCCGCCACCCGGGCCTGCTCCTCCGGGTGGGTGGCGAGGAGCGCGAGGGTGAACGACATCGCGTTCGCGGTGGTCTCGTGCCCCGCGAGCAGCATGGTCACGACCTCGGCGCGCAGGTCCTCCGGCGAGAGCGCGCCTTCGTCGGCGGCCGTGATCCAGTCGGCGAGCAGGTCCCCCTCGAGCGGGCCGAGCGCCCGGCGCCGCGCGACGAGGCGGTCCACCACGTCGCCCAGCGCGGCGACCGCCGCCCGGTGGCGCCGGCTGGCGGGCAGAGGCCAGCGGTCCACGCCCTCGACGGGGAAGGTCATCATCCACAAGAAGCCGGCGAGCACCTCGTCGAGGGCGGCGTGCACGCGCGCGGCGTCCTCGCCGGGGTCGACGCCGAACAACACCTCGCACACCACCGAGAGCGCGAGGCGGGAGAGCGCGGCCATCGCGTCCACCTCGGCGGCGCCGCGCCACTCCGCGACGAGTCGGTCGGCGTGCCGCTGCACCACGGCGGGGACGCGCTGGAGCGCCTCGTGCCGGAAGCGGGGCTGGGCACGCCGTCGCCGGTCCCGCCACACGACGCCCTCGGTGGTGAGGAGGCCCGGGCCCAGGATGCGCCGGAGGAGCATCGAGCCGCGGGTGCCCTTCCAGACGGCGTCGCCGGGCACGAAGGCCCGGTGCGCCACCTCGGGGGTGTAGAGCACGAACGCCGGGATCGGGCCGAAGGAGAGCCCGACCACGTCCGCCCCGAGCCGCGCGCCCTCGGACATGAGCCCGAGCGGGTCGGTGCGCAGGCGCCAGAGGTGGCTCCAGGGCCAGCCGGGGACGCGGGGGACCGGGGGTCGGGGGGACTGGACCAGGGCGGACGACGGCATGGCTTCCTCGCCCCTCCGATGTATATGAGCGAGTGCTCAGGTATGAACTCGTTTTGGAG
Source organism: uncultured Enterobacteriaceae bacterium (assembly GCA_964457335.1). Classification (GTDB taxonomy): domain Bacteria; phylum Myxococcota_A; class UBA796; order UBA796; family SXON01; genus CAJBVW01. Next base: position 11,908 of record CAYWGD010000045.1, read on the forward strand.
AGCACGATCGGATGACGACGCAATCACGCAACTATCTCCGTCGGACGCCGATCCAGGACCGGGCTCGCCACAGCCGGGACGCGATCGTGCAGGCGACCGCTCGGATCCTGGAGGGCGAGCAGGGTCGGGAGCTCCCCTCCACGAACCGCATCGCGAAGGTCGCGGGGGTGAGCGTGGGGACGCTCTACCAGTACTTCGACAGCCGGGAGGCGATCCTGCGCGAGCTCTGCCGGCGGCACGGCGCGGAGATGACGGCGCTCGTGGTGGATCACGCCGGGCCGCTCCTCGACGCGGCGCCGGCGGTGGCCGTCCCCGCGTTCGTGGACGCGATGGCCGCCGCCCACGCCGTGGCACCGCGGCTGCACCTCGCGCTGGTGCGGGAGCTCCTCGCCGACGGGGGCGAGCTCCTCGCCGAGGTCCAGGACCCGGCGCGCGCGCTCGTCCTCGGCTGGCTCGTGCACAACCGGGACCGCATCCGCCCGAAGGACCTGCCCGCGGCGGCTTCCCTGCTCACCCACGCGACGGAGGCCGCGATCCACGGGCAGCTGCTGCACGACCCCGCGCGCCTCGCCGACACCGCGTGGCGGGCCGAGCTCGTCGACCTCCTCCTGCGCTACCTGGTGCCGTGCGCGCCGCCGTGCGCGAGTCAACGGACCGCGTAGGGTCCCAGCCGCGTGACGAGCTCGTCCGGGTGCGCGAGCCCCGCGTCCATCTCGCGGACGAGCTCGATGGTGCGGGTGATCTCCACCGGCTTCGACAGGCACGCCGCCGCGCCCCGCGCCAGCGCCCGGCGCGCGTCGTCGGGCAGCACGGAGGACGTGAGCAGGACGACCGGCACGCGCGGCATGGCCGGGTCGCCGCGCAGACGTTCGAGCAGCTGGAAGCCGTCGGCGCCCGCCATCTTGATGTCGAGGACCACCAGGTCGGGGAAGGGGTAGCGGAGCCGATCGGCGTAGGTGCCCCGCCCCTCGAGCCACGCGAGCCCCTCCGCGCTCCCCTCGACCGTGCGCGCGTCGAACCCCACGCGCCCGATGCGGCACGCGGCCTCGAAGATCAGGAGCTCGTCGACGTTGTCGTCGACGTAGAGCACCACCGGCACGTCCCCCCCGGCCCGAAGGCCGCAGAGCGCGCGGCCTTGTCGCCAAGCCTAATCGCCGGTCCCGGCCAGGGGCAGCCGGACCCAGAAGGTGCTGCCTTCGCCGGGCCGCGACTCCACGCCGACGGCGCCGTGCATGCGCTCGACGGCCTTCCGCACGATCGCGAGACCCATTCCCGTGCCGGTGACACCCGAGCCCGTCGCGAGCCGCTCGAAGGGCTCGAAGATCCGCTCCTGGTGCTCCTGGCCGACCCCGATGCCGTTGTCGACCACGCGGACGATCGCGGCGCCGTCGCCGAGGGCGCTCGACACGGTCACGTGCGGCACGCGCTCGGGGGGCACGTACTTGAGCGCGTTGCTGAGGAGGTTCGCGAGGACCTGCTTCAGCAGCGTGCGGTTGGCGCGGACCCGCGGGAACGTGTCGCCGCACGCGAGCACCGCCCCCCGCTCGGCGACCTGCATCTCCAAGTCCAGCAGCGCGTCGCGGACCACCTCGCCGAGCTCCACCGGCTCGAGCGGCACGTGGGCGTGGGCGAGCTGCCCGTAGCGGAGCAGGTCGAGGATGAGCTCGTCGTTGCGCCGGGCCGCCCCCTTGATCCGCTCGAGGTAGAGGCGCCCGCGCGCGTCGAGCTGCTCGCCGTACTCGAGCTCGAGCAGCTCGGCGAAGCTGTGGACGGCGCGGTTGGGCGCCCGCAGGTCGTGCGCGATGCTGTAGAGGAGCTGCTCCAGCGACGCGAGGCTCCGAGAGAGCGACTCGGTGCGCTCGGTGACGGTCCGCTCCAGCATGCGCGAGTAGCCCCGCTCGGTGGTGATGTCGCGGCCCAGGCCGACGAGCCCCACCACTTCGCCCCGGGCGTCGCGCAGCGGCACCTTCACCGACTGGTAGATCCGGAGGTCCTCGGGCGGGCCGAACTCCTCCTCCACCCGCTCGGCGCGGCCGGTGCGCATGACCCGCTCGTCGTTCTCGCGGATCGCCCGCGCCTGCGCTTCGTCGTCGGTCCACTCCACCTCGGCGTGCCCGAGGAGCCTGGCCTCCGGCTTCCCGATGGCCGCCACGGTGGCCGGGTTGGCGAGCGTGAAGCGGTGGGCGCGATCCTTGGCGAAGAGGAGGTCGGGGACCGCCTCGGAGATGGCGTCGAGGAGCGACCGCTTCTCGCGGAGGCGGTCTGCCGCGCGCGTGCTCTCCGTCACGTCCTGCACGATGAGGCCGGCGCCGTGTACGTCGTCGCCGCCCGCGCGCACCGGGTAGCACGCGACCAGCCAGTGCCGCCGCTCCCCGCGGGCGGTGGTCGTGAGCGCGAGGTCCCGGACGACCTCGCCCCGCTCGAGCACCGCGTCGAGCGGCTCGCGCAGCGCGGTCCAGGCCTCTGGGACCAGCTCCGCGACCGAGCGCCCCGGCCAGGCCTCGGGCGGGTTGCCGTCGAGGTGCGTCAGCGCGGTGTTGACGCGCACGAAGCGGCGCTCGCGATCGACGAAGGCGAGTCCGATGGACGCCTGGGCGTAGAGCGCGTCGAGCTCCTCGAAGCGACGCGCGAGGTCGCGCTGGAGCCGGGTGTTCTCGAAGGCGAGCCAGACCCGGTCCGCCACGGCGGACACGAGCTCGATCTCGCCCTGCTCCCACGACCGCGGCGTGGTGGACGCGACGCACATGGACGCGGTGCAGCGCCCGTCGCGCACGTGCGGCACCAGGAGGAAGGCCCGCACGGCCTTGTCGCCGGGGCAGCCGCGCGGGGTGCGCGCGTCCTGGTCCGTGTCGTGCACGACCAGCGTGCGCCCGGCGAGGAGGTCCGCGACGCCCGGGCCGAGGGACGACAGCGGGACCTCGCGATCGACCGGCCCCGTGGGCGCCCGCTGCACGGCCAGCAGCACGCCGCGCGCCGCGTCCACCTCGTGGAAGGTGCACCGGTCCACGCCGAGGAACGACGCCACGGCCTCCGTCGACTCGGACAGGATGCGATCGGGCTCACCGATCGCGAGGAGGCGCGCGCCGAGCGTGGCCAGGAAGCGCGTCCGCTCCTCGGCGCGGCGTCGCTCCGTCACGTCCACCTCGCGGAGCGCCGCCTGCCGGGTGGCGCGCGAGAGGAGGGCCCCCACGGCCCCGATGACCGCGGCCGCGACGACCAGCCCGCCGAGCCAGGCGAGGAGCCGCGTGCGCTCGACGGCGACGAGGAGCAGCGCGCCGAGCCCGCCGAGCGCGGCGAACGCCGCGAGGACGACCAGCGGCACCGCGACCGGCGTTCGGGGGCGCATCGGCGAGGTTCGTCGTGGCGGGGCCATCGACAAGCGTGGTCACCGGGACGGCGGCGCCAAGAGGAGCCTCGGCTCAGGGGTCGCGCAGGCCCACACGCGCGCGGGTCTCGAGCGGACCGCCGACCGTCCGCGCGTCGAAGGTCACGAGCTCGACGGCCGCGGGGCGGAGCGGCAGCGGCGGGAGCGCCCGGAAGGGGCGGATCGCCGCGGCGACGGGGCCGGTGGGGCGGCTGTCGCCGAAGAGCCCCACGGTGAGGTGGGGGCGGTAGGGCGCGAAGCGGATCTCGGGGTGGAGCGCGGCGAGCGGGGCGCGGAGCCGCGCGAGGTCGTCGTGGGGGTCGAGGACCTCCAGGACGGGGCAGGAGAGGAAGGCGTTGAGGCCACCGACGGCGAGGCGGGGCGCGGCCGGCGAGGCGCGTCGGAACGCGGCGACCTGCGCCGCGAGGACCTCTTCGGCGACGTCGTCGTCGCGGGCGGGCGTCGCGGTGGGGAAGCCCGCCACGAACAGCGTCACGTGCGGGTCGGTGAAGGGGGCGACCCCGTGGGGCGCGAGCTGGTCGGCCATCGCCCCGAGGCGGGCGCGGACGGCGTCGTCGGCCACGCGCAGGACCCAGACGGCGTAGCGCGGGCGCCCCTGGCGCCAGGCCTCGTGCGCGCCCGGCGTGGGCCCGAGGGTGGTGGGCGCGGCGAGGAGCTCCTCCCAGACGGCGTCGAACACGGGCGCTCCAGCCCGGGAGGCTAATCAGCGGCCGGCCTCCCGCCACGCGCGGATTCGCTCGCTGGCCAGGGCCGCGATGACCTCGTGGCCCGCCTTCCCGGCGTGCTGCCAGTCGCCGCGGTCCGGGGGCGCGAGGTCGCGATCGGCGGCGCGGAAGGCCGGCAGCACGGGCGTGTGCGGCAGGCCGAGCTCCGCGGAGGCGCGGGCCTGCTCCTCGGCGATGGCGGCGTGCGCCTCGCAGCGGCCGGGCGCGCCCAGGCGCGCGCTGCAGGCGGCGAGATCCGGCTCGGCGAGCACCCACGGCACGAGCCCGAGCACGAGGAGCGGGGCGCCGTGCGCCCGGGCGTCGTCGGCCATCGCGGCGAGCCCAGCGCGGTAGAACGGCCAGTCCGGGGCCTCGTCGACACCCGGCGCGAGCAGGGCCCCCTCGAGCCGACGGGCCAGCGCGGAGGCGCGGCGCACGGGGTCGGGGAGGAGCCCTCCGGCGGCGATCCACACGGGAGAGCCGGCCACGTCGATGACCCGGGAGGGCAGGGGATCGTTCGTGTAGGCGGCGTACACCACGAGGTCGGGCGCGAAGGGCCACACGTGCTCGCGGAGGACCGCGGCCGCCTGGCCCACGTCGTAGCCGTAGTGGGAGAAGTTGAGGACCTGCCAGCCGGGGCCGAGCTCGCCCTCGGCGAGGCGGGGCCAGGCCTCCTCCGCCGGGCCCGTGCCCCAGGTGGTGGAGTCGCCGAGCACGGCCACCCGCACCAGCCCGGGCGCGGGGGCCGCGGGGAGCTCGCGCTCGTGGAAGCTCGCCGCGTTGGCGCCGCCCACGCCCGGGCGCGTCGCGAAGCGGCGGCCGCTGTCCCAGAGGTAGACGAGGCGCGACTCGTCGGCGCGCAGGCGGAGCTCGATCCCGCCGAGCAGGGCGAGCGCCACCGACGAGCCGAGGGCGAGCGCGACGAGCCGACGTGCCATCGGCGCCGGCTAACCTCGACCTCCGCTGGCCGCCGGAGGGCTACCGCCGCCTGCGCTTCCGCGTGCGCCGGCGGCCCCGGAGCAGCCGCGCCAACGCCCGGCCGGGCGCGCCGAACGCCGCCGCGAAGGTGCGCGCGACCGCCCCGACGAGCGCGCCCACCAGGGCGGTGACGAGGCCCTCGAAGAGGCGCCCGAGGAGCCCCGGCTGGGGCGCCGGCGCGGGCGTCGAGCGACGGCGGGTGCGCGTGCGCTCCGCGGCGCCCGCGGCGAGCACCACGTCGCGCCAGGGGAGGTCCCCCGTCGGGTGGAGCGCGACGCCCCGGGTCTCGGCCACGCAGCCCTCGACCACGTCGCCGAGCACGCCCCGGCCGCCCTCGGAGTGGTTGCCCGCCCCGGTGACGAAGCGCACGGCCGGCGCGCGCAGATGCCCCCGCCCGGCGAGCACCCGGGTGACCACCTCGCGGGTGAGCGCCTGGTCGAGCCCGTGGAGGTCCACCCGGGGCACGTCCCCGAGCTCGCGCGAGCGCTCCACGTCGATGGCGGCGGCGGTCTCCCAGCGCGTCCCGGCGGCGCGGTGCCAGCTCAGCCGGGCGCTGCGCGCCTCGATGTCGGCCAGCTCGCGCTCCAGCCAGGCGCAGTCGGGGTCCACCGCGTGCTCCTCGCCTTCGCCTATCCCGGTGCGCCCGCGCTCGTCCGGCGAGGCCCGGACCCCGCGCGCAGCGGCAGGGCCATCGAGATGTCGTCCACCTGCCGGCCGTCGATGCGGAACCGGTCCACGGTCGTCCCCACGGTGACGAACCCGAGGCGCTCGTAGAGCGCCCGCGCCGGCGCGTTCTCGGCGAACACGCCGAGGTCGAGCCAGGCGAGCCCGCGATCCCGCGCCCACGTGATCGTCGCCTCCATCAGCTTCCGCCCCCAGCCCGCGCGGCGCCACGGCCGCTCGATCCCGACCCCGAGGCTGGCGCGGTGCAGATCGGCCGGCAGCGTGCCGCCGCGCAGGTCGACGTGCCCGACCAGCGTGCCTTCGGCCCACAGGCCGAAGGCGCGCTCCCACCCCGGCTCGTCGACCTCGCGCGCGAAGCCCGCCCGGAACCGGGCGTGCAGCGCGGCGCGATCGACCGGCTCGTCGGCGCTGCGGACCCGCGACAGGGGGTCGCCGTCGCGCCCGGATTCCAGGGCGTTCCGGGCCAGGTGTTCGACGAGCGGGCCGATCGCGCGCTCGTCCAGGAGCTCGATGTGCATCCGCGCGTCGTAGCCCGGCACCCCGCCCCCCGCCGCGCTACCCTGCGGCGCGCGATGCACGTCTGCTTCGTCAACCTCCACCACGGCGCCGCTCCGGACGCGGACGCGCTCGTGGACGCCGACGTGACCCGCCGCGGCTTCGGCGCCGCGCTCGCGGCCCGCGGCCACCGCGTCACCGTCGTGCAGGAGGCGCCCTGGCGCGCGCGCGTGGAGCGCGACGGCGTCACCTGGGAGCTCGTGCCGCCATCGGCGCTCACGACCGCGTCCCGGCGCGCGTTCGGGCTCGCGGGGCACCCGTCGCCCGCCGTGCCGTCGCCCGCCACGTCGGTGCTCGCCGTGGTCGACGCGCTGCGGCCGGACGTGATCCACAGCTTCGACCTCGTATTCTACCCCTCCCTCGCGCTGCTCGGCCGGCTCGCCCGGCGCCGCGGGATCCCGCTCGTGGCGCACTTCCACGGCGGCGCCCCCGCCCGCCGCCCGGGCTACCGCGCGATCGCGCGCTACGCGCTCGACCGCGTGGACCGGCTCCTGTTCACGACGCGTGCGCGCGGGCTCGACTGGGCGCGCGCCGGGCTCGTGGACGGCGCCCGCGTGGTCGAGCTCGTCGAGACCTCCACGTTCTTCCGCGCGCGCGACCGCGCGGCCGCCCGCCGCCGGACGGGCCTCTCCGGCGACCCGCTCTACGTGTGCGCCGGCCGGCTCGACCCGGTGAAGGACCCGCTCACCACCCTGGACGGCTTCGCGCGCATCGCCCGGGCGCTCCCCGGCGCGCGGCTCGTGCTCACGTGGACCGACGCGCCGCTCCTCGACGCCGTGCGCCGCCGCGTCGCGGGCGACCCCGCGCTCGCGGGCCGCGTGGAGCTGCGCGGGCGCGTGCCCCACGACGCCATGGAGGACCTGCTCGCGAGCGCCGACTACCTGCTCCAGTCCAGCGTCCGCGAGGTGTGTGGCACGGTCGTGCTGGAGGCGCTCGCGTGCGGGGTGGTCCCGGTGATCACGGACATCCCGCCCTTCCGCAAGCTCACGGACGAAGGCCGCGTCGGGCGGCTCTTCCCGCGCGGCGACGGCGTCGCGCTGGCCGCGCAGGCGCTCTCGCTCGCGGAGGGGGACCGCGTGGAGCAGTCGCGCGCGGCCGCGGCGTGGTTCGACCGCGCCCTCGCGTTCCCGGCGCTCGCGGAGGAGCTGGAGGGGATCTACGCCGCGCTCCTGGGGCCTCCCGCGTCGCGACCGGCGTGACGCTCCCCCCGAGTCCCGGATAGACGAGGTCCGCCCGAGGCCCCATGGACGAGCTCTCCGACTGGATCCTGTTCGCGGGCGCGATCGCCGGCTTCGCGTGGTACCTCAACCGGCCGCGCCCCGCCTCGGTGGCGGATCGGATCGTGGCCGCCGTGCTGGCCGGGGGGGCGGAGCCCTTCGCGGCGGCGGGCCGCCTCTCGCACCCCACCGACCGGGGGGAGGCGCTCTGGCTGGCCCACCGGCGGCTCGACTTCGAGGAGCGCCCGACCGAGGCGTTCGCCGCCCTGCGCCTCGCGGCCGAGGCCGCTCCCGAGCTCTACCTGGAGGCGCTGCTCGAGCACGCCCGCACGCCCGCGGATCGCGAGGCCGGGGTCGGGGCGGCCCGCGCGCTGCTCGCCCGGGAGCCCCACCGGGACGCCCTCCGCGCGCGCGTGGCCGAGGCCCTGGTCGAGGGCGGGCGGCCCGACGAGGCGCTCGAGCTCCTGGAGCGGGGCGGGCTGCTCGCCCCCGAGCTCCGGCTCGCGCGCGCCAGCGTCCTCGCCGCGATCGACCGCGATCGCGACGCCCTGGCCATCCTCGACGAGCTGTCCGCCGAGCTCGCCATGCGCTTCGACGCGGACGGCGTCGCGCTGCGGGAGCGGGCCGCGACCATCGCCGACGGGATCCACACGCGCGTCCTCGGCGCGGAGTCCAGGGTGATCCTGGCGGGTCGCCGGGGCGCGCTCGACCCCTCGGCGGGGGAGAACTTCCGCCTCCTCGGCGCCGCGCTCATGGCGCGGTCGGGGCGGATCGCCAGCACCCTGCGCCTCCAGGCCGTGGAGGAGGACGACGCGCGCGCGAAGCGCCTGACCGCAGCCGGCCACCCGAGCGGCCCGGCGTTCGCGTCGCTCTGCCGCCTCCGCGAGGGCCGCACGGACGTGGCCGTCCGGCTGGCCCAGGAGGCGTTCGAGGCGCATCGCGGCCACTTTCCCCTCGCGCTCGTGCTGGGCGCCGCGCGGGTCCAGGCGAGCCACCGCGCGTGGCGCGCCGCCGAGAGCCTGCCCGACGCCCCGCTCCCCGAGGGGCTCGAGGTCGTCGTGCCCGACCTGCCTGCCCTGACGGAGGTGGAGCGGCGGGTCGTCGCGGCCTCCGCCGCGCCGCTGCGCGCGGTGATCCCGCTCCTGGCCGAGCGCGGGGTGACCCTCCGGATCCTGCCGCTCGACGTGCGCCCGACCGACCTCCCCGAGCTCGCCCACCACGAGCACGCCCACGCCGAGGACGGGCGCGCCGTCCGCGCGATCGGCGGCCTCGCGACGCACACCCTCGCCGCGAGCCGCATCGAGGACCTGCTCGACACCGTCTCGCCGGAGGGGTGGGTGTTCGCCCACGAGCTCGCCCACCTCGCGCTCTTCCACCTGCCCGAGCGCTGGCAGGCGCGCGTGGCCGCGTTGCGCGAGCGGGCCGAGGGCACGCCCTGGAGCGTCACCGAGTACGCGCGCAGCAACGACGACGAGCTCTTCGCCGTATCCTACGTCGGCTGGCTCCAGCGCCTGCACGAGCGGCCGCACGCCCCGGTGCCGGACGCCGACGGGGTGCTCGACGAGATCCACGCGCTCTTCTCGGACCTCGCCCGGGCGCGCGCGCTCTGACAGGTAGGCGCTTTCGTCCTCAGGAATCCGCGGGCTGGTCGTTGTGGTCGCGGGCGGGTGGGTGGTAGGGTCTCGGGCGAACGCGTTCGCGTTTCCATCGGCCCTTTCCCGGGTTCCACCATGAAGAGCTACCGGCCCGCGCGGGCGTCCGGCCCCACTCCCTCCTTCCAGGGCGGCGCGCAGGGCGGCGCCGGGACCTCCAACTCGGACCAGGTCCAGGCCCTGGAGGACGAGCGGGAGCGGGAGCTTTTGGCCTCCGCGCGCATCGTCTCCGAGCTCCCCGGCGCCGAGGCGGAGCCCGTGCACGGCTTCGGGGTGCACCAGTCCGCCCTGGTGGAGCACCGCTCCGACGTGAAGCAGGACGCCACGAACCAGGCCTGGCACACGATGAACGAGGACTACAGCTACGGCTACACCTTCGACCACGCCGAGAAGGGCACGCCCGGCAGCACGCCGGTGAACGTGGGCTACCCGGGCGAGAAGGGGCGGAAGCTCGAGACGGAGATCCTGGACGAGACCGACATCCACACCCTCGGCGACTACCGCGCCATGGTGCAGCGGGACTTCAACTTCAGCGGGGTGGTCAACACCTACATCGGCGGCAACCGCGACGGCCGCACGCCGCGCGAGGTCTACCTCGCCGGCGTGGACGCCTTCCTGAAGGACGTCGTCGCCCGCTTCTACCCGGGGAAGCAGCTCGACGACCCTGACGTGCAGGTCTGCAAGGAGATCGCCCGGAACATCTGGTCCTACGCGACCACGGGGATGGACGTGAGCGGCACCACGGACGTGGCCGAGATGCAGGGGCTGCTCTACGTCTTCGACCGCCAGATCCGGGGGTCGAGCGACACCAACACGGTGATGGAGGACGGCGAGGACGCGGACGACTACTTCATCCTGCCCGGCACGGAGGAGTGGGAGCCGCCCATCAAGCTGCTCAAGGGCGACGGGCGGCACGGGCGGGCCACGATCCTGACCACCCGGCACCTGTTGGGCAGCATGACCACGCTCCCCCCGCGCACGGGGCTGGAGGGCTTCGACGAGACCTACATGGCCATCGACAAGAGCGGCTCCATGCAGGTCGACGAGTTCCAGAAGCTCGGCCGGCTCATCGCGGCCGGCGGCATCACGGGCGAGGTGGCCCTCGGGGGCTTCGACGGGAACGACGAGTCGCTCGCCAAGGTCCAGGACGGGGAGCCCCTCGGTCCCGGGGAGGCGAAGGACCTGCTGATGAACACGGGCCGGGAGGCCATCAACAACCGGCAGAACGGCACGTCGGGCTTCGTGAAGGGCGCGTCCGAGCTCGGCGCGCCGAGCGGGAAGGCCAACCACGAGGAGGGCCTCGCCAACGCGCTGGAGTGGGCCAACAGCCTGCCTCCCTACGACGGGAAGACCCTCCGGCAGATCGTGGTCGTGACCGACGCCCCCGACTTCAACCCCTCGGTGCTGATGGAGCTGAAGGAGGTGGCCGTGGCGAAGCACCTCCAGGTGAAGGTGCTCTACTCCTTCAACAGCGCGGAGGAGCAGACCGGGCACGTCGAGGCCGGCAACTCGGATCGCTTCGTGGTCATCGACGTGCTGAAGATCGAAGAGATCCTCGACGCCTGGCTGATCGACCGGGAGGGGGCGGCCCAGCTCGACTGGTACGACGTCGCCAAGGCGCAGGGCGCCGAAGAGCAGAGCTGGGCCGACTACTGATCTACGGGACGTTCTGGCCGAAGTGGACGAAGACCTCGCCCTCCTCGGTGCCGACGGGGTGCTGGTTCGAAGTGGTGACCAGGTCGTCGCAGCCGTCGCCGTCCACGTCCGCGACGACGAGGTTCTGCCCGAGCCGCTGGTAGGTCGCCTCGCCCACGAAGGTCACGTCGGCGTCGGCGGCCGAGAGCTCGGACGGCCACGTGCTTCGGCCGAGGTACACCACCAGGCGCCCGGCGTCCCCGAAGCCGCCCTGGGGCTCGTCCGGGATGCGGAGGACGAGGTCGTCGAGGGTGTCGCCGTCGATGTCGCCGAGCATCGTGGGCTCGGGGAGGCGGAGCCACTCGTTCGCGGTGCTGTCGCCCGAGATGCGGATGTCCGCGTCGGCGAGCGTGAGCTCGGCGGGCCAGGTGGCGCGCCCCAGGTAGATGTAGGCGTCGGTCGTCCCGCTGCCGGTCCCCTCGCTGGCGTCGTGGAGCACGCCGAGCTCGGGGAGTCCGTCGCCGTCCAGATCCCCGAGCCAGGCGGGCGCCTGCACGTGGTCGCCCGCGCCGACGCGGAAGTCGGCGTCCGCCAGGGCCATGGAGGCGCCCCAGGCCGACCGGCCGAGGAAGACGTACACGCCGCGATCGGCGGCCGGGCCGACGAGCCGGGAGGTCGCGAGCTCGTCGTCGCCGTCGCCGTCGAGGTCCCGGAGGACCTGGAGCCCGTTGAGCGGGGGGTCGAAGTTGGTGGCGGTGACGCCGCTCAGCCCCACGTCCCACGAGCCCGCGACCGCGGAGGCGAGTACGAGGTGGGCCGCCGAGCCGTCCGTCTCCAGGAAGACGAGGTCCGTGCGCCCGTCCCCGTCGACGTCGCCGTACTCGTACACGCGGACGGGCCAGCCGTAGTCGTTGTAGGCCCACGTCGTGTCGTCGGTGGGGATGTCGAGGTCGCCCACGGCGTCGGCGCCGGGGATCATGTGTACCTCGCCGTCGAAGATGGACGGCCCGAAGAGGACCCAGTCGTCGATCCCGTCGCCGTCGAGGTCGCCGAAGGACGGGAGCGAGCTCGCGTCGGTGGCGCGGTCGTTGTTGGCGTTCGTGAAGCGCGCGTCCGTGTCGACGGCGAGGTCGCCGCGCACCGGCCAGCCGCCGGTGCGGCCGCGCATCAGCCACTGCGCGGGCTCCCCGAGCGGGACGGTCTGGCCCGGGCCGAGCCCCACGTCCGCGAGCCCGTCGGCGTCGATGTCACCGAGGGGTGCGATGCTGGCGAAGTACGCGTTCGGCCCGCCGAGCAGCGACGGGAACCCGTCGAGGGCCTGGCCGGTCGCGCGCGTGAGCCCGCCGACGAGGAAGTACGCGGCGCCCCCCACGTCCGCGTAGACCGCGGACACGACGAGGTCGTCCACGCCGTCGCCGTCGAGGTCGCCCGCGCTCGCGACGGCGTTGCCCGCGCCGTCCCCGGGGTCGGTGCCGACGAAGGAGGCGTCGGCGTCCCCGACGGTGTTCGTCGCGCCCCAGGACCACGCGGCCGCGGCGCAGATCGCGGGCTCCTCGGGCGGGTCCGTGTCGGTGGCCGTGTCGGGCGGGGCGGTGTCGGTGTCGGCGTCCGTGTCGGCGTCCGTGTCCGCGTCAGTGTCGGCGTCGGTGTCGGTGTCGGTGTCGACGACCTCCGGCCCGCCGGTGTCGTCGCCCCCGCCCTTGTCGTCGGGGATGGAGAAGTGGATGTCGGAGCAGCCGAGCACGAGGAGGGCGAGGGTCACGGGGCCTCCCGGGAGCAGCGGGTGAGGAGGACGGCGTCGGGGCCGAGGTCGTCGGACGCGGCGAGCGCGGTGAGGTGGGGGAGGGCGGCGGCGCAGTCGCCGGCGCCGACGTGGAGGCGCGCGGCCACGCGGCGGAGCTCGGCGTCGCGGCTCCCGGGCGCGTCGTGCAGGGCGCGCTCGGCGGCGGCGAGGGCGTCCGCCGGGCGATCGAGCGCGAGGAGCGCGCCCACGCGCGCGGCGCCGAGCTCGTTCGCGACGACCCCGGTCGCGTCGGGACGCGCCGAGGCGGCCTCGATCTCGGCGAGCAGCACCTCGGGGGCGGCGCCGGCGTCCTGTTGGGCGTGGATGCGGCCGAGCGCGCCGATGGCGGTCCGCGGGAGGCAGGTGCGCGACTCGCCCGCGCGCACGCGGGTCGGCCCGCCGAGGGCGCAGTCCGTCTCGACCTCGCCGCGCGACACCGACACGGTGGTGCCGAGCGCGTCGCGGGTGACGCGGAAGGACGTGCCGACGACGCGCACGGTGCCCTCGTCGGTCGTGACCGTGAGGTCCACGCCGCGGTTCGGCGCCACGTCGAGATCGAGCGTGCCGCGGCGCCACGCGAGGGTGTGGACGCTCCCGCTGACGACCACGTCGCCGTCGCCGCTGGAGACCACGTGCACGTCCGCGGAGAGGGCGCCGGCGGCCGGCAGCGGGACGGGCACCGCGGGGGCGGGCGTGCGGATGCCGAACGCGAGGGCGGCGGCGAGGGCGCCGACGGCGAGGCCGCCTCCGACGAGGCGGGCTGGCCGGCGGCGCGGCCGGCGCAGGCCGTCGCGGACGGACGCGAGGCGCGCGTCGTCGGGGACGGTCGTGTCGCGGAAGCCGCGCATCAGCGTGCGGAAGTCAGCCATCGGCGTCCTCCTCGACGAGGAGCATGAGGGTGACGCCGCGCCGTTCGGCGGCGGCGCGGAAGGCCTCGCGGGCGAGGCGGAGGCGGCTCTTGACCGTGCCTTCGGGCACCCCGAGGAGCGCGGCCACCTCGGCCCGGGAGCGCTCCTCCACGTCGCAGAGGACGAGCACCTCGCGGTGCGCGGCGCCGAGCGTGCCGAGCAGCGCGCGCACGAGGCGCCCGCGCTCGGCTTCGGAGTAGTCGCGGTGGGGATCGGAGGCGGCGGGGGCGTCCTCGGGGGCGCCGGGGAGCCAGCGCGTGAGCCACGCGGTCCGGCCGTGGGCGCGGAGCACGTTGCGCGTGACGGCGAGGGCGAAGGGGAGCGGCGAGACGTCGGGGCGGAGCTCGCCGCGGCGGCGCAGGAGCACGAGCAGCACGTCGTGCGCCGCGGCGTCGGCGTCCACGCCGGGGGGCGCGAGGCGGCCGCACCAGGTCACCACCACGGGCAGGAGCGCCGCGAGGAAGGCGTCCTCGTCCACGGGTGGCTCGGTCGGCAGGGGGCGCTCCACGACCGGTAGTTGCGGGGGCGGGCGCGTCCGGATCACTCGAATCGGAGGGAGAGGGCGGCCCCGGCCCACGACGAGCCGACGGTGCCGACGACCTCGTCGCCCCGCGCGAGCACGACGCGGCGCAGATCCGCGCCGCCCTCGCCCGCGACCTCGAGCCGCGTGTGGCCGGAGAGCGCCCAGCCGGCCCCGACGCGCGCCGCGAGGCCCGGGGTGACGCCCACCTGCAGCGTGCCCGCGTCGAAGAGGAAGGTCGTGACGCCGGGGCCCAGCGCCAGGAAGGGGCCGACCGGGCCCTCGCCGCGGAGCTCGACCGCCAGCGCAGCGCGCGCGGTCGTGAGCGTGCCCACGCCCACGTCGGGCTCCGTGGGCAGCGTGCCGCCGAGCGTGAGGACGAGGTCGAGCGTGGGGCCCGGCGCGGCCAGCCGCACGGCGCCGGAGAGGGTGGCGCCGGGGGCGGGGGGCACGCCGGCGCGGCCGGACACCGTGAGGCCGGCCGAGGCGGCGCTGCGGAGGGGGGAGGGGGCGAGCTCGGGCTCGGGTTCGCGGGACGAGGTCGAATCCGCCGCGAGCGCGGGCGCGGGCGCGGAGGCCGAATCCGCCGCCGGCGCGGGCTCGAGCTCGGGCTGGGGCGTGGGCTCGGGCTCCGCCGTGAGCTCGGACTCGAACTGGAGCTCGGGCTCGGGGGCGGACTCGGGCTCGGGTTCGCGGGACGAGGTCGAATCCGCCGCGAGCGCGGGCGCGGGCGCGGAGGCCGAATCCGCCGCGGGCTCGGGCTCGGGCTGGGGCGTGGGCTCGGGCTCCGCCGTGAGCGCGGGCTCCGCCGGCAGCTGGGGCGCGGGCACGGCGCGCGCGCCCACGGTCGCGGCGCCGGACGGGGGAGCGGAGGCCGGCTCCGTGGGCGGGACGCCGGCGCCGGACGGGGGAGCGGCCGACGGGGAGGGCGGCACCCGCGGGCGGGACGCCACCGGCTGGCTGGCGGGCCGGGCCGCATCGTCGACCGGGGCGCCGGGCGTCGAGGTCCCGGTCGCCGCAGGGCCCCGGGCGGGATCGGCGCCGACCGGCACGTGGGGGGGCGTTGCGGGGGGGCCCGCCCCCTCGCCCCAAGACGCCGAGGACCCACCATCCCGGCCCGGCACACCCGGGAGCGCGACGGCCGGCCCTGGTCGCAGGAGGCTCGCCGCGAGGAGCGCCACGTCCTCGCGGCCCCGCGGGGTGGTCGGGGTGGCGACGCGGACCTCGCCCGCGCTCCCGGCCACCCTCAGGACCCAGCCGGCGCCCTCCGCGCGGGCGGTCACCTCGCAGGCGGCCGTGCAAGGGCGGAGCCCGGCGAGCGCGAGGGCGTCGCTCCACGCCTCGGCGGGCTCGCCCGCAGGGAGCGCCAGGCCGGCGACGGACGCGAGGAGGAGCGGGTGCACCGACGAGTGGTAGCCGTGCGCGGCGCGCGTCGGCAACCACCCGTGTCGGGGTCAGCCGAGGTTGCTCCACCGGACCCGCCGGACCGGGAAGGGGAGCGTGTCGAGCGCGCCGGCGGCGAGCGCGGCGAGCTCGTCCGCGTACACCGCGTGGTGCGGGTTCCCGGGGTGCGCCATGAGCTCGACGCTCCCCCAGCCGGGGCGCCAGCCGGACCGGACGCGCGCGAGGAACACGGCGACGCTCGCGAACCCGTCGGTCGTGACGAGGCCGTCGGCGCGCAGGCCGGCGCGGAAGCGGGCGGCGCGGAGCGGCTGGAGGAGCGCGCCGATGCGGGTCCCGGCGCCGCGGGCCCGGAGCGCCCCCATGCCGCGGACGCGCGTGATCCCCACGCGGTCGCAGAGCCGGCGCAGCGTGCCCCGGAGCGCGGGGAGGTGGTGGACGTGCTGGTGCGAGTCGAGGTGGTCGACGGTCACGCCGGCGTCGCGCACGCGCTCGACCTGGGCGGTCCACTCGGCGAGCACGTCGTCGGCGTGGTCCGGGCCGATGGCCCGCGCGTCGCGGCGGAAGTCGGCGCCCAGGAGCCGGGCCGGCCGGCCGGTGAGCGGGCGGAAGCCGGTGAGGTCGAGGTGCACGCCCACGGCGTGGCCGCCCAGGCGCGCGCGGCGCAGGGCGTCCTCCGCGGCGGGTCCCGTGGCGAGCAGGCTCGCCGACGTGCACCAGCCCGCGTCGAGCGCGGCGAACACCGCGTCGTTGACCGCCGGGGACATCCCGAGGTCGTCGGCGTTGATCACCACGCGGAGCACCGCGGACCGTTATCCGCGGTGCCGCGCGGACGCGCCCCCCGCCGAGCGCGCCCGCGGGCGAGTCACGGTCGTGCGGTGCGTCCCATCGCGCTCACCGCCTTGATCAGCGCGAGCAGGATGACGGCCCCGAGGGTCCCCCAGAGCACGCCGCCGAGCGACAGCTCGCCCGCCGCGCCGGCGCTCTCGAAGCCCAGGATCCCCGCGAAGAACCAGCGGCCCAGCGCGGCGCCGACGATCCCCACGAGGATGTCGAGGAGGACGCCCATCTGGGCGTTCGTCTTCATGAGCAGGCTCGCCAGCCAGCCGATGAAGGCGCCGACGAGCAAGGTGACGATCCAGTCCATGTGCGATCTCCCACCGCTACCGTAGGCACCCGGCCCGACGCCGCGTCCCGCACGGCCCGGCTCGGCGGGGCGCCGGCGGTCGGCCGGTAGGCGGGACCCGCGCTCCCGCGAGCTTTCGGTGGACGGACGAGCCCCGGTGAGCCGACGGCGCGTGCGCTACCGAGGCATTGCGAGCGCGAGCCGGTCAGTACATCTCGCTCATCCAGGGCTCCGGGCCCGCGAAGAGCCGGGTCGCGACCGCGAGCGCGGCCGCGTCGCCGGTGATCCAGCCGAGGCGCGCCAGGGTGGGCGGGTCGAACAACCCCGTGTAGAGCGGGGCGAGCCCCCGGATGTCGGCCCTCAGGGACCCTCGCCCGCCGCGCTCCACCCGGGCGCGCCCGTCGGCCACCTGGAGGACCCAGCGGCCGGCGTTCTCGTCGAGCAGCGGGTCGTGGACCTCGAGGTGCAGCTCCCCATCGGCGGCGTAGCCGCGCGCCTCCAGCGCCGGGGGCACGTCGAGCACGCGGATCATCCAGCGCTGGCCGGCGGTGATCGACGCGGCCTGCTCGGAGAGGTGGGCGACCATCGGGTCGACGGCGGGGCCGAACCAGCGCGCCGACTCGCCGAGGGAGGAGTGGTCCGCGAGGAGCGTCCACAAGCGGCGCGCGGCGGCGGGGGTGTGGGCCTGCCAGTCGCGCACGAGCACGTCGTAGTGGAGGCCGGAGCCCTCCGTGCCGAGGACGGCGTAGCCTTCGTCCCCGACGCGGAAGCAGCTCACGCGCTCGCCCTGCGGGCGGAGGATGCGGTCCCACATCGCCTCGCAGCGGTCGAGGTTGCCGTGGGCGGGGCGGTAGAGCGCGCGCAGGGCCGCCTCGTCGTCGGTGCGCGTCACGGGCAGCGCGCGGTCCACGACGTCGATCGCGCGGAGGCCGACCTTCCAGGCGGCGCGGCTCCCGGCCTGCTCGAAGCCGACGCTGCGGTAGAGCCGCTGGGTGGAGGCGTAGAGCCCGGCCAGCGGCACGCCGTCCGCGCGGAGGGCGGCCAACGTGCGGCCCACCAGCGCGGCCGCGACGCCCTTCCCGCGGTGCTCCGCGGCGACGCCGACCCCCGCGAGCCCCCCGAGCGGCACGCTCCGCCCGCCGAAGAACTGCCCCATGCGGTACACGCCGAGGCCGCCCGCGATGGCGCCGTCGACGTGCACCACGCGGAAGTTGGCGTCGCCGACGCGCGCGCGGAAGCTGTCCCAGCGCTCGGCCGGGATGGCGAAGCAGGTGGCGAGGACCCCGGCGAGGGCGGGCCAGTCGGCGGGATCGAGGGGGGAGTGGCGCAAGGGGGCCTCCAGCGGCGGGAGTGTCGCACGCACGGAGGCGCGCGGGGGTTCGGCGAGCACGTCGATGGGCGTGCGGCGTCACGACGCCGGCGGGGCGTGCGCGCGGTGGGGCGCAGGCCTCACGGCGGGCCGCGCCGCGCTAAGCCGCGCCGATGACGACGAGCCCCTTCGCCTTCGCCTTGTGCCAGCCCGGGACCGAGCGCTGGCTCAAGGCCGAGGTCGCCCGCCTCCGGCCCGACCTGCACCCCGGCTTCGCGCGGCCCGGGCTCGTGACGTTCAAGGTGACGCGCCGGCCCTTCCGCGACGACGAGCACCTGCCCACCGTGTTCGGCCGGGCCTGG
Organism: uncultured Enterobacteriaceae bacterium; assembly: GCA_964457335.1. Lineage (GTDB taxonomy): Bacteria > Myxococcota_A > UBA796 > UBA796 > SXON01 > CAJBVW01. The sequence goes on from CAYWGD010000045.1 coordinate 30,127, forward strand.
GGCTGCTCGGGCGGCCCCGCGGCCGACGCCGACGCCGTGCGGACCATCGCGCGGCGGCTCTCCGCCCGCCACGTGTGGGTCGGCGCGCGCGACGCGGGCGTGCCCGACGAGGTGCCTCCCGCGCGCCAGGCCGCCTTCGACGCCTCCGCCGCCGCCATGCGCGCCGCGCTCGGCCCGTCCGGGATCGCGGCGCCCGCCCCCGGGGACCTCGTCGTGGACGTGATCACCGCCCCCGACGAGCCCGCCCTGGTCGGCTGGCACCGGCACGCCGCGCGCTCCCCCGGCCCGGCCGGCCGCCTCGTGTACGACGTGCCCGCCGACGTGCCCTCGCGCGCGTGGCGCAAGGTGGTCGAGGGGCTGGCCTGGAGCGGCGCGCCCGTCCGCGCGGGCGAGACCGTGCTCGAGGTCGGCGCCGCGCCCGGCGGCGGCACCCGCGCCTATGTCGAGCGCGGCCTCGCCGTCGTCGCGGTGGACCCGGCCCCCATGGCGCCCGCGGTCCTCGCGATGCCGGGCGTCACGTGGATCCCGCGCTTCGTCGGCGACGTGCCTGTCGCGGACCTCCCCGCCGCCGACTGGCTCGCCTGCGACGCCGACATCCCGCCCGTGCACGTGCTCGGCGCGTTCAAGCGGGTGCTGCCGCGGCTGACCGGGCTGCGCGGGCTCTTCTGGACGGTGAAGCTCGTCGACGATCGCGTCGCCACGCGGCTCCCGAAGCTCTTCGACGAGCTCCGCGCGCTCGGCGCCAAGGATGTGCGCGGCGTGCAGCTGCCCGCCAATCGTCGCGACGTGTTCGTGTACGCGCGATGGCGGTGAGGGTGTCTGGGCGCGACCCCTTCGGGGTCGGGCCCCTCTGGGGTCGGCCTTCGGCCTCCGTCGGCGCACCCCGCCGCTGACGCGGCGGCAGCGCCGGACCGGCCGCGCCCGCGCGGCCGCCCGCCGGGCCCCTCGCGCGGCCGAGACGCGGGGGAGGGCACCTGGCGGCGAGGCGGGAGATGGTGTCAGGGGAGATGGTGTCAGGAACTGATCATTGACATTTGGCGCCGCGATCTCCCACGCTACGTCACGCCACGCGTGACGTAGCGCCCGAGATGCGCCGCGATCTCCCACGCTACGTCACGCCACGCGTGACGTAGCGCCCGAGATGCGCCCCGATCTCCCACGCTACGTCACGCCACGCGTGACGTAGCGCCCGAGATGCGCCGCG
>CAYWGD010000045.1:31430-51012 GCA_964457335.1 uncultured Enterobacteriaceae bacterium
CCACGCTACGTCACGCCACGCGTGACGTAGCGCCCGAGATGCGCCGCGATCTCCCGAGCTACGTCACGCCACGCGTGACGTAGCGCCCGAGATGCGCCGCGATCTCCCACGCTACGTCACGCCCCGGGCGAACGCCGAGAAGTCCGTCGTAGGTGTCAATCGTCAATTCCTGAGTCCTGGTTCCTGACCCCTGGTTCGCGACCGCCGCGCGAGGGGGGACGGAGGGCGGCGCGGGCGTGCCGGGGCCCCGGGCCGGAGGCCGCGACACCTTCCCGGGCCCGCGCCGGTCGCCCGCCACCCAGGCGGGCGACGGAGCGGCTCCGCCGCGACCCCGCAGTACACCCGACCCGCCGTCCGCGGCGGGGTCGCGCCCAGCCGCCCGCCCCCCCCAACTCACTCCCGAAACCGCCCCGCCTCCACCCCGTGCCGCCGCATGAGCCGATGCAGGGTCTCCCGCTCGACGCCGGCCTCCTCCGCGGCGCGGGTGACGTTGCCGCCCGTGCGGCGCAACAGCGCGGTCAAATAGTCGCGGCCGGCGCGGTCGCGCGCGCGCTCGACGGCGTCGCGGTAGGTGCCGGCCTCGGCGGCGGGGGCGGCGGCGCGGAGCTCGTCGGGGAGGTCGGCGAGCGTCACCACGTCGCCCCCCGCGAGCACGGCGGCGTGCTCCATGGCGTGGCGGAGCTCGCGCACGTTGCCGGGCCAGGACCATCGCTCGAGCGCCGCGAGCGCGTCGGGATCGAGCCGCAGCGGCCGGCCCCGGTACCGCGCGGCGGCTACCTGGAGGAAACGCGCGGCGAGGATGGGGATGTCCTCGACCCGGTCGCGGAGCGGCGGCAGCTGGATGCGAACGACGCGCAGCCGGTAGAGCAGGTCGGCGCGGAAGGTGCCCTCGGCGACCATGGCCTCGAGATCGCGGAGCGTGGCGGCGACGACACGCACGTCCACGGGCCGCGCGCGGGTCTCGCCCACGCGGCGCACCTCGCCCTCCTCGAGCGCCCGGTTGAGCTTCACCTGGAGCGCGAGCGGCAGCTCGCCGATCTCGTCGAGGAACAACGTGCCGCCGTCCGCCTCCTCGAAGAGCCCGCGGCGGTCGGCGGTCGCCCCCGAGAAGGCGCCGCGCGCCGCGCCGAAGAGCTCGGTCTCGAGCAGGTTCTCGGGGATGGCGCCGCAGTTGACCGGCACGAAGCGGGGCCGCCCCGAGAGCCGGTGGAGCTCCCGCGCGACGACCTCCTTGCCCGTGCCGCTCTCGCCCGTGAGCAGCACGCCGACGGGGAGGGGACCGACCCGCTCGACCATCCGCCGCACCGCCCCGATCGGCGCCGAGACGCCGAGCAGCCCGGTCTGCTCGTCGAGCGCCGCCTCGAGGAGCCGCGCCCGCCCGACCAGCGCCCAGCGCTCCGCGGCCCGGCTCACGACGCGCGCGAGGTCGTCGGGCTCGAACGGCTTGGCGAGGTAGTCGTAGGCGCCCGCCCGCAACGCGGCGACGGCCGCGGGCACCTCCGCGAACGCCGTCATGAGCACCACCTCGGGGGGCGGGTCCCGGCGCCGGGCCGCCTCCAGGACGCGCTCGCCGCCGATGTCGGGGAGGCGTACGTCGCTGACGACCACGGCGTAGTCGTGCGCCGCGAGCATGGTGAGGGCGGTGGCGCCGTCGGGGGCCTCGTCGACCTCGAAGGAGGCCGACAACGTGCGGGCGAGCAGCGCGCGCAGGTGGGCGCGGTCCTCGACGAGGAGCACACGGTCACGCATCGAGCCTCCAGGTGGCGACGGTCCCGCCGCCGGCACGGTCGACGTGGGTGAGGGCCCCGCCGAGCGCGGTCACGATGCGCTGGCAGACGGCGAGGCCGAGGCCGGTGCCGTCGCGGCGCCCGGTCACGAAGGGCTCGTACAGCCGCGCGCGCACGGCGCCGGGCACACCGGGGCCGCGGTCGCGCACCTCCAACCCGCCCGCGACGAGCACCACCTCGACCTCCGACCCCGGCGGCGCGGCTTCGACGGCGTTGCGGACGAGGTTGTCGAGCACCTGGCGCACCGCGGACGGCGGCGCGGAGACCGTCGCCCGGGCCTCCCCGTCCACCCGGATCGACACGTCGCGCGCGTCCGCGACGAGCGCGAGGCGGTCGGCGGTCGCGCGCACGGCGACGGCGAGGTCCACGTCGGCGGCGGCCTCGCGCCCGGGCCGGGCGAAGCCGAGGAGGCCCTCCACGACGCGGCGGGCGTGCGCGGCCTCGTCGCGCACAACGGGGTCGTCGGTCGTGCCGAGGATCGTGGTCAGCGGGTTGAGGAGCTCGTGGGCGACGGCGCCGCTCATCTCGCCGAGCGCCGCGAGCCGCTCGGTGCGGACGCGCCGCTCCTCGGCGCCGGTCACGCGCTCGACCATCCGGTTGAACGCCTCGGCGACCGCCCGGAGCTCTCGATCCGCCGGCACGGGCGCGCGCGCGGCGGCGTCGCCGGCCCCGAAGCGCTCGGCCGCAGCTTCCAGCCGGGACAGCGGCCCGAGCACCGCCCGCGCGAGCGAGCGCGTGACCGCGAGGAGCACCGCGACGCTCGCGACGGCGAACAGGAGGATGGCGAGGCTCGCCTGGTCGGTGGCCGCGCGCGCCTCGGCCTGGAGCGCCTCCTGGCGCGCGGCGAGGTCGGCCAGGATCGCCGCCACGCGGGCCTCCACGGCGCGGGCGCGCCGCTCGGCGGAGCTGTGCATGCCGGCGGCCATCGGGCGGTCGAGCTGGCCGCGCTCGGCCACGGGCACCACCCCCTCGCGGAAATTCCGCTCGAAGGGGACGTAGAGCGCCCGGAGATCCGCGCCGAGGCCCAGCGCCTCGACCCGCCTCAGCGCAGCTTCGGCGGCCTGCGCCGCGGGGACGTAGTGGTCGAGGTGCCGCGGCCCGCCCTCGATGAAGGTGTGCGCCTGGTGCACGTACTGCTCGCGCACCGCGTCCCCGAACGCGAGCACGGTCTCCCGCTCCCGGGCGAGCGCCTGCTCGCGCTCGACCACGTCGGCCACCCGCCGCCCGCTCCACCCCGCGGCGGCGGCGCCGGCGAGCTGGAAGGTGACGAGCACCGAGGTGGCGACGGCGAAACGGCCGCGGAGAGAGGGCATGGCGCGGATCCTGGGGGATAACCCGGTCCCCCTCGTGGGCGGCGTCCCCCGGCGTCCCGCGAGGTTAGGACGGCCGCCACACCGGAGCTCGCGATGTACCTCCTCCTCGCCGCCCTCGCCTGGGCCGGTCCCACCGTGCCCCGCGGCGATCTCGCGACGCTCCCGGCCGACGCCGCCGCCGCGCTCGCGCCCGTCGAGGCGGAGGTCCGCGCCGCCGAGCTGGCCCTCGCCGCGTCCCAGGCCGAGCTCGCGAAGGCGCAGGCGGCGAAGGACGCGTCGAAGGACGGCGTGAAGGCGGCCAAGAGCGAGGTCACCGGCGCGCGGGAGGGCGCGGCCGAAGCGCGGGCCGAGGGCCGCGACGCCGTGGCGGCCGCGGAGGCGGCGGTCGACGCCGCGCGGGACGCGGTGGACGCCGCGAAGCAGGACGTGGAGAAGGCGCGCGAGGCCCTGAAGGCCGCGCAGAAGGCCGTCGCCGACCGCAAGGACGACGTGGCCGCGCGCAAGCAGGACGTGAAGCGCGCGAAGGAGGCCGCGAAGGGCGGCGTGGACGAGGCGTCCGCGGCCATCGACGGCTCGAAGTCGGGGGTCGAGGAGGCGAAGGCGGGTGTCGAGGCGGCGGACGCCGCGATCACGCGGGCGAAGGCGCGGGTGGAGCTCGCCGACGCGAAGGTGCGCGCGGCGCAGGCGCGGCTCGAGCTCTCGCGGGCGCGCGCGGTGGCGGCCACCGGCGCCGACCTCGACGTGGCGCCCTTCGAAGCGGCCGCCCGCGCCGCGGACGAGGCCGTGCACCGCGCCGAGGTGGACGTCACGCGGCTCGGCCCCTGATGGTCCTCGGCGTCCAGGTCAAGCCCAACGCGCGCGAGAGCAAGGTGGTCGGCTGGGCCGACGCGCGCACGGTCATCCTCGCCATCGCCGCGCCCCCGGTCGAAGGGAAGGCGAACGACGAGGTGGTGCGCTTCCTCGCGCGCGCGCTCGGGCTCCCGAAGTCGTCCGTGAGCATCGAGCGCGGCGCGTCCGCCCGCATCAAGCTCGTGTCGCTGCCGGACGGCACGTCGCTGGCCCCGCTCGCCGGAGGGCCGCCCGCCGCTCGTTGAACGCGGCGCGTTGAAGCCGGCCGGCGCGTGCCTACGCTCCTCCGTCCAGAGGAGCTGGCCTTGAACGCACCCTATCCGTTCACCGACATCCCCACCCTCCGCGCCCGGGCGCGCCAGCACGTCGAGCAGGGCGCGGTCACGCAGTCCTACCAGGCGGACCTGCCGACGGTGCTCGAGCACCTCAACGCGGCGCTCGCCACGGAGATCGTGTGCGCGTTGCGCTACCGCCGCCACTACTTCATGGCGTCCGGCATCCACGCGCAGAGCGTCGCGCAGGAGTTCCTCGAGCACGCCAACGAGGAGCAGGCCCACGCCGACCGCATCGCCGCGCGCATCGTGCAGCTCGGCGGCGAGCCCGACCTGAACCCGGCCACCCTGGTGCAGCGCAGCCACGCCGAGTACGTGCCCGGCACCTCGCTCATCGACATGATCCGCGAGGACCTCGTGGCCGAGCGCGTCGCCATCCAGGCCTACGGCGAGATGATCCGCTTCCTCGCGGACGACGACCCCACCACGCGCCAGCTCATGGTCGACATCCTGGCCGTCGAGGAGCAGCACGCGGAGGAGCTCGTCACGCTGCTCCAGCGCCTGAAGCCGTAGCGCCGGGCGTGCCGGCCGGGCGCGGACGCCCGGCCGTCGGTCCCTTCCGGGCTCGCCCTCCGGGCTCGGTCGGCCTGGGTCGGGTCGCCTGCCGGCGCCCCGCCCCACGCCGGACCGGCCGCTGCGCGGCCGCCCTCCAGGCCCCTCACGCTCCGCTCCGGAAGGACCCACCCGCGTTTGGTAGGATCCGCCGGGTCGGAGCTTCCATGCCGTCCCTCCTGCTCTCGCTCTTCGCCTGCTGCGCCGCCCCGGGCTTCCTCTCGTCCGGCGACAAGCCCGCCGCCGGGCCCACGGGCGCGGTCTCTCCCGGCGATGCCGCGACGACCGTGGGCGCCTCGGCGGCCTCCGCGCCGGGCGCCGTCCGCTGCGGCGTGGAAGGGAAGTGGTGCACCTTCGACGTGCCCGCGCCCGACCAGGGCTTCGCGCCGGTCGAGACGCTCTCGCTCCCGAAGGCGCTCTGGGGCGTGGACGCGCCCAACCTGCTCAAGAGCATCACCGTGGCGTGGGACGCCCGCGCCGCGCGGCTCTACGCGATCGGCATGGCCACCGACCGCCTCGTGGTCGTCGACCCCGCGGTCGGCCGCCCCACCGGCACGATCGACCTCGACCTCCGCGTGCACTCCCCCGCCATCCTCCGGCTCGACGAGGCGCGCCGCCGCTTGTGGCGCGTCGACAAGGCCGACGGCGCCATCCGCGTGGTCGACCTCGACAAGGGCGAGGTCGTCGCGAAGGCGCAGGGCGGGCGGCCGGCGCGCGGCTCCGACGCGAAGTACCCGTACAAGGACGCGGCGATCGACCCGGCGACGGGCTGGTTGTGGGTCGCGAACCTCGAGGGCAGCTCGCTCACCGGGTACAGCCCCGACCTGCGCACCACGAAGGTCGCCACGGGCATCACGGGCCCCGCGTCGCTCGACGCCCGCGCCGACGAGCTCCTCGTGGTCGACGCGCCGTCGCCGCGCGAGTCCCGGCTCCTCCGGTACCGCCCGAGCACCGACAGCATCGTCTCCGAGAGCGCCATCCCCGCGGCGGCGGGCCCGACCGGCGCGGCCTTCGCGCCCGACGGGACCGTGATCCTCAAGGGTCGCCGCCTCGCGGCCCTCGGCCCGGACGGGAGCCCCACGTGGTCCCAGGCGCTCGACGGCAAGGCCGAGGACGTGGTGTTCACCGACGACACCGTCGCCGTGCTGGTGGGCGACGACGCCGAGGGCAGCGCGGCGGGAGGCGGCGGGGGCGCGCGGGGGCGTGGCGGGGCCGGGGCGGGCGGGCCCGGGGGCCGTGGCGGCGGGGGCGGCGGGGGCGGCCGGAAGGGCCTGCCGCCGTCCGAACGTCCGCCGCTGGACGAGGCGGGCGACCCGCGGGACGCGGCGGTGAAGGACGGGGCCACGGGCACGGCGGAGCGGCACCTCCTCCTCTTCGACCTCGCGACCGGGCGCCCGAAGGGGGACGTGCCCGTGCGCTTCGAGGCCAAGTCGGCCTCGGCCGATCGCGCGAGCGGGCGCATCTTCGTGGGCAACGGCGGCGACGGCAGCGTCTCGGTCGTCGACGTGGCGAAGGGCGCCGCGGTGGGCGCCTACGATGTCGGCGCCGCGGCCGAGCACGTGCTGATCGACGCCAAGACCGGCGACCGCTATGTCGTCGACCGCCTCGGCGGCAGCAAGGTGTACCGCTGGGCGAAGGGCGCCACGGCCGTCGACGGCTGGGACGCCGGCAAGTGGCCCAGTGACGCGGTCATCGACGCCGGCCGCCGCCGCCTCTGGACCCTCGGCCACTACGACGGCGTGCTCCAGGGCTGGGATCTCGACACCCGCACGGCGCTCCCGCCCGTCTCCCTCGGCCTCCCCGAGAACCGCTCCGACACCCTCGGCGACCTCGACTACGACGCCGCCGTGGGGCTGGCCGCCGCGGTCTTCCCCGAGTCGGGCGGCCTCGCGGTCGTCGACGCGGCGATGGGCAAGGTCCTGTGGGCCCGCACCGAGGACTCGCTCGCCGCGGGCCCCAAGGCCGGGCCGGGCAACGCCTTCGTGGCGGTCGACGGCAAGCGCGACCGGCTCTACGTCGTCGCCGACCACGGCGCGCGGGTGCTCGCGTTCGGGCTCCGGGACGGCTCCGCGCGCGGCGAGCTCACGCTCGGCGGGCGCGCGCTGGCGCGCAACGAGCTCTACAACATCAACGGCGCCTGGCTCGACCGCGACGCCGGCACGCTCTACGTCGGGCCCCGGATCGTGCGCGTGCCCGCGCTCGAGGAGGCCGGGTCGCTCGAAGGGGTCGGAAAGGTGTTCTGGACCGAGCCGAAGGCGATCCTCGGGCTCGCGACCGGAGGGGGCGGCGAGCCCGAGCGCCTCGTGGAGGTGGATCCGTCGACCGGCGCGGTCCGCGCCTCCTGGCCGCTGGTCCCCACGGGGATGATGCGGTTGAACCCCACCTACGACCCGGCGAGCCGCCGCGTGTACGTGGCCGACATGGCGGAGGCGCGCGTGCTCGCCTGGGACCGCCGGTAGCGCGCGAAGCGGCCCTCAATTGTCGAGCGGGACCTCCTGCACCACGAGCAGGAGGGCGCCCCGGCGGACCTCCTCCCCGTCACGGACATGGACTTCGGCCACGCTCCCGGGGTTCCGGGAGGCGAGCCGCTCCACTTCGCCGTCGCCCTCGACGACCACGAGCGCCTGGCCGGCGTGGACCCGCTCCCCTACGGAGACGAGCAGCTCCACCTCGCCGTCGAAGTTCGCGCGGACACGGACCTGGTTGTTGCGGTTGGCGAGCATCGGGCCTCCGCCGACCCGGTAATCGTGTGCCTGGAGGGCCGGTAGCGGAGGCTCGGCGGGACAGACGGTGGCGTTCACCGACGGCTCGTGACGGCCGGTGACCACGAACCACGGCGCGAACGGGTGTCCCGCGCCCGGCCGTCCCTGCAGCCGGGCGCGGTGATTCCCGTCGCGATCTCACACCGGGGTCGGCAGCCCCGCCTGGACGCCCAGCGTCTGGAGGATGTCGACCAGCTCGGCCTCGTCCTTCATGGTGTAGTCGTGCGACACCGTCGCGGCGACCCGCTTGGCCACGCCCGCATCGAGCGCGACCTTGACCCGCCCGAGGAAGCGGGGCGGCGCGAACAGCAGCACTTCCGGGTAGCGGCCGCGCCGCGCGTGGATCGACGCCCGGCGCGCGACCTCCCGCGCGAACGCGATCATCTCGGTCTCGTGCGGGTCGGTCGGGGGCTCCATGGCCGACTTGTGGGGGCCGCCCCCCGTCTGGTCGTACCCGCGCCCGGGCCGGTCGGTCTCGAGCTCCACGCCCTTCGCGCGGCTCTCCGGATGGGAGAGCGCCTCGATCTCCTCGAGCGTCCCGCCCCGCACCTGGAAGAGCCGCGCGCGGCTCGCGTTTGCCACGATCAAGAGGATGTTCTTCATGCGGATCCATCGTAGGCACGCCGGGGCCGGGAGGCCCCGGCCGCGGCTACGCGACGGAGCGGCCCTGCACGAGGTTGACGAGCAGGATCACCACGGCCGCCAAGAGGAGCAGGTGGATGAACCCGCCCATGGTGTTGGCGGTGATGAGCCCCACCGCCCACAAAACCAGCAGGATGACGAAAAGCGTCCAGAGCAAGCGCACCTCCCGGGTACTGGTCCCCCTGGACGGTAATCCCCGTGGCGGCGCTGGCGCGTAGCGGGCCGCCGAACCCCGGCGCTCCCCCTCGCGACGGGAACCCAAGATGGACAGGAGCCCAAGACGGACAGGAGCCCCAAAACGGACGACGGCGGCCCGCGGGCCGCCGTTCCATCAGAATCCCGGGAGGGCTACCAGCGGTTGCGACCGCCGCCACCCTCACCGCCGCCGTAGCCGCCGCCACCGCCGCGGCCGCCGCCACCACCGAAGCCGCCGCCGCCGCCGCGGCCGCCGCCACCGAAGCCGCCGCCACCGCTGCGGCCGCCGCCACCGAAGCCGCCGCCGCCGCTGCGGCCGCCGCCGCCGCCGAAGCCACCACCACCGCCGCCGCCGCCGAAGCCGCGGTCGGTGCGCTCACGCGCCTCGTTCACGCGGAGGGCGCGCCCGTCGAGGTCGCGGCCGTCCATGGCCTTGATCGCCGCCTCGGCGTCCTGGGCGCTCGCCATCTCGACGAAGGCGAAGCCGCGGGACTGGCCGGTCTCACGGTCGTGCATGATGCTGACCTTGACGACCTGGCGACCATCCTCGGAGAAAGCGCTGCGGAGGCTTTCCTCGGTGGTGTTGTAGGAGAGATTCCCGACGTAGAGCTTCGAAGACATGTTCAACTCACCTTTCGTTCGCTGACATCCTTTCGGAACGGACAGGGCCAAACGGTCAAGCCAAACGAAAGGGACCGGAACGTCGGATGTCTATGCACCCGTAGCTCTACCGTCAAGCAGGCGTGCGGAGGCGAGCTGGGAGGTCGTTTTCGCCTCTACGGCGAGAGGAGGCGGTAGTCGACCGTCCACGGAAAATCGTCGTCGCGACCGTCGAACTTCAGGTGCACCAGGCGCACCTCCACGCGCCCGCCCCACGTGGGTTGGACCACGATCCCACCGTCCACGATGCTCTCGCACGGCGCGCCGCGGACCCACACACCGGCATGGTCGTCGAAGTGGTACACCGCCGGCCGGCAGACCCCGCGCCCGGACACGTACCAGACCACGGTGCCGGCATCGCCGGGATCGAGGCCGTCGGCCGGTCCCGCGGGTGCGTCCTCCACCGCGTGCACCACGCGGTGCGGTTGGATCGCGCCGGCCTTCACGGCCGCACCTCCGCCAAGGCGGCGGTGTCGGGGAGGAAAGCGGAGACGCGCCCGAGCCCACCCAGATCGTGGACTTCTTCGTCCATCTCCGGGATGCGCCAGATGGGGGCCGCCCCGGGCGCGTGCGCCCGCAGCTCCGCGATGGCGGACTCCTGCGCCGCGACGAGCTTGCGCCGCCGCTCCGGCACCTGTGCCAGCGCGCCGACCAACGCGGTCCACTCCGCCTCGGCCACGCCCTCGGGACGCGCGCCGAACCCGGGCGCGCCGGCCTCGCGCGGCGACACGGCGCAACGGTTCACGAGGAAGCCGCCGAACGGCATCTGCGAGCGCTGGAGCACGTCGAGGAAGTGGAGCGCCTCGGCCCGCGCGCCCGGCGCCGGCGTGGTCACGAGCAGGAAGCGGGTGGTGGGCGCGCGCAGGAGCTCCCGCACGTCGATCGAGCGCTGGCGGAAGCCCTCCCACAACGACTGGAACGCCGCGAAGAACTCGGCGATGTCCGTGATCGTCCGCTCCCCGAGCATCGACCGCAGCACCTTCGCCAGGATCTCGCTGCCCTTCTCGATCATGCGCCAGCCCCCGCGCGACGCCGGGAGCACGAGCCAGCGCATGACGCCCTCGTCCATGAGGTTGGCCATCTTCTCGGGCGCCGCGAGGAAGTCGAGCGCGTGGCGGCTCGGCGGCGTGTCGAGCACGACCACGTCGTAGTCTCCGGAGACCGAGAGCTCGTAGAGCTTCTCCATCGCCATGTACTCGTGGGAGCCCGCGAGCCGGGTCGAGACGAAGCGGTAGTAGTGGTTGCGCAGGATGCGGTCGCGCTGGTCGGGCCCGCCGGCGAAGCGCTCGACGACATCGTCGAACGTGCGCTTGCTGTCGAGCATCATCGCGTGGAGCGACGCGCCGGCGGGGAGCCCGTCGAGCGGGACCTGGAACGCCGTGTTGCCGATCTCCCCGACGGAGAGCGCGTCGGCGAGGCGGCGCGCCGGGTCGATGGTGAGCACGGCGACGCGCGCGCCGGAGCGGGCGAGCCGGATGGCGAGGGCCGCCGACGTCGTGGTCTTGCCCACGCCGCCGGAGCCGCAGCAGATGACGACGCGCGCGCTCACAGGGCCCCCACCGCCGGGAGGAGCCCGGCGAGGTCGGCGGGACCGAGGTCCCGGCGGTACTGGAAGGGGACCCCCACCACGGGAGGCCCGAGCGCCTCGAGGCGGCGCCGCGCCGCGACCTGCCGCTCCGAGCGCAACAGCGCGCTCTCGGCCATGGCCAGGGCCTCGCGCCCCGCGGCGTTCGCCCCCTCCGCCAGGGCCGGCGCCAGCACGCGGTAGCGGGCGATGTCGGGCACCGGGTCGGGGTGCAGCTCGTTGAGCACGAGCCCGCGCACGAGCGACTGGAGCGGGCCGAGGCGCGCGTAGAGCTCCTCGGTCTCCTTGAGCGGCATGTCCTCGGGCAGGCTCACGAGCACGAGCGCGGTCTTCGCCGGGTCCTCGTAGAGCTTCGCCACGTCCCGCGCGTTGTCGTGGAAAGGCCCCGCGACCGTGAGCTCCATCATGGCCCGCGGCGACGCGAGCATGGTGAGCCCGTGCCCGGTGGCCGGCGCGTCCACGACGATGAGGTCCCAGTCGCGCCGCCCGTCCGTCACCTGGCGCTCGAGGTCGAACACCTTGCCGAGCTGGATGAGGTCGTGCAGGCCGGGCACCGCGTCGATGAAGGGGCCCACCACGCGGTTTCGGAACACCATCTTGTACAGCCGCCGGAAGCGCAGCTGCATCACGACGTAGTCCTCGATCGCCGCCTCGGACGTGATCGACAGCGTCCAGAGGCGGGGCGCCACCTCGACGGGCTCGTAGCCACGCCCGCGCGCGCGGAAGACCGCGGGCACCTGCGTCGTGCCGCTCGTCTCGCAGAGCAGCACGCGCTTGCCGGCGCGCGCCGCCCGCAGCGCGACGAGCGCGCTCACCGTGGTCTTGCCGACGCCGCCCTTGCCGGTCACGAGGACCACCCGGCGGTCCAGGATGCTCATGCGCCCCGCTAACGCGCCCCCAAGGCCGCGTCCCCGGCTCGGACGGAGCGCGTGCTCGTCCGGGCGATCGCAGGCCCGCCGCGCTTGCCGGAGTCGGGCCGGGTGTTTACCGGTCGGGCGTCCGGCGGCCGCGCATCCGGTCGCCCCACACGAGGTACCCCATGCCCATCTACGAGTACGCCTGCCCCGACTGCGGCCACCGTTTCGAGGTCATGCAGAAGTTCTCCGACGATCCCGTGCGCGATTGCCCCACGTGCAAGGCGCAGAACGTGAAGAAGCTCATCAGCGCGACGAGTTTCGTGCTCAAGGGCGGCGGCTGGTACAAGGACCACTACGGGCTCAAGAGCGGCGGCTCCTCGGAGTCGAGCTCCTCCGGCTCGTCGAGCTCCTCCGGCTCGTCCAGCTCGGCCTCGTCGAGCTCCTCGTCGACCCCCGCGTCGTCCGGCTCCGGTACGTCGAGCGCCGGCTCCTCCTCCGGGTCGGGCTCCTCGGGCTCGGGTGGGGCCTCCGCAGCGCCGGCCGCCAAGTGAGCGCGCAGGTCCTGGACGGCAAGAAGGTCTCGGCCGAGGTCGTCGAGGCCCTGAAGCCGCGCATCGCCGCGCTGCCCCGCCCGCCGGGGCTCGCCGTCGTGCTGGTCGGGGACGATCCGGCGAGCGCCGTGTACGTCCGCAACAAGACGCGCACGGCCGAGCGCCTGGGCTTCGCGCACTGGCAGATCACGCACCCGGCCACGCTCTCGGAGGCCGAGCTCCTCGACGAGGTCCGGCGCCTCAACGCCGACCCCACGGTCGACGGCATCCTCGTCCAGTTCCCGGTCCCGAAACACATCGACCGCATCAAGGTGCTCGACACCATCGACCCCACCAAGGACGTCGACGGGCTCCACGTCGTGAGCGCGGGCCTCCTCTCCCAGAAGCGGCCGGGCTTCGTCTCCTGCACGCCCGCGGGCGTGATGGTGCTCCTGGGCCGCACCGGCGTCGAGCTGCGTGGCGCCGAGGCGCTGGTGATCGGGCGCTCCGACCTCGTCGGCCGGCCGATCGCCCGGCTGCTCGAGCACGCCGACTGCACCGTCACCGTCGCGCACAGCCGCACCCGCGACCTCGCGGGGCACGTGGCCCGCGCCGACGTCGTCGTGGCCGCGGTGGGCGTGCCCGGTATGGTGAAGGGCGCCTGGGTCAAGCCCGGCTCCGTGGTCATCGACGTGGGCATCAACCGCCTCCCGGACGGCCGCCTCGTCGGCGACGTCGAGTACGAGCCCGCCGCCGAGCGCGCGGCGTGGATCACGCCCGTGCCGGGTGGCGTCGGCCCCATGACCATCGCCATGCTCATGTCGAACACGGTGCTGTCGGCGGAACGGCGCCTCGGGCGCGCTTAGGCAAGAGCGGGCATCCGTCTTCCTGGGGCAGGGGGGCTCCGCCCCCTCACGGCCGGCTTGCCGCCGGCCTCCGGGGGCGGGCTGCGCTCGCTCGGCGGCTTGCCGCCGCCGCCCCTCGCAGTGCTCGGGTCGCTCGCTCCGCGAGCGCTCCGCGCTCCCCCCGCAACGCCCCCCCGACGTCCTGGATGCGCTCGCCCACGGGAGGCCATGACCCGCGCCCCGCACCCGCTCCTGCTCCCGGATCCGGCCCGGTGACGCCGCCCCTCGGGAGCTGGCGGCTCCACGGCGCGCTCGCGGTGCTGACCGGGCTGTACGCGCTGGTCGGCCTCTCCGGGTGGCGCGACCTCGACGTGCCGCTGGCCCACTGGGTGGCCCACCTCGTCGTGATCGCCGGGGTCGTCGGGGTGGCCGCGGTGCTCCGGGGACGCGCCGCGCGCCTGTCGGACGCGCTCGTGACCGGCGCGTGGGCGCTCTGGTGCAACGCCACGACGGCGCCGTTCACCTACGCGGTGATGCGGGCGCGGGTGCCGCTCCGGGACGACGCCCTCGCGGCCTTCGACCGCGCGATCGGGCTCCCCGTGCCGCGGGTGCGCGACTGGCTCGACGTCCTGCCCCAGGACGCCTGGTGGGGCATCTACGACCTGCTCGTCCCCCTGCTCGCCGTGGCGGCCCTCGCGCTCCCGCTCGCCGGCCGGCCCGCGCGCGCCCGGGCGCTGCTCTGGGCGTACGTCGTGTCCTTCGCGCTCGCGCTCCCCGTCATGGCGGCGGTCCAGGCCGTCGGGCCGTGGGCCGTGCACGGCTACCCGGCGGTGGAGGGGCAGCTCACCTACGTCCACGAGCTCAGCGCGCTCAAGGCGCCCGGGCGCTTCGCGTTCGACACCACGCGGATCACCGGCGTGGTCACGTTCCCGTCCTTCCACACGCTCCTCGCCGCGCTGGGAGGCTGGGGCCTCGCGCCGGTGCGGGGCGTGGGGCCGATCGGGGTGGTGGTCGCCGCGGGCATCGTGCTCGCCACGGTGGCCACGGGCTGGCACTACGTGGCGGACGTGGTCGCGGGGCTCCTGCTCGCGGCGGCCGCGGTCGGGGTGGCGCGGGTGGCGGAGCCGATGTGGCGCGCCGTCGACGCGGCGGGTTCGAGAGAGGCCTGATCCCGCGCCCTTCCCCCGCGTCGCCCCCGTGCGCAGATCGGGCCGAACCGAGCGGAAGCACTGCCGATTCCGGTGCTTTCCCGCACCTTCCACCCCCTTGCCGCGCGCTCCGCGGGTGCGAAGGTGAGGGGATGCAGACATTCCTCCCGTACCCGAGCTTCCGGCGTTGTGCCCGGGCTCTCGACGATCGGCGCCTCGGCAAGCAGCGTGTCGAGGTCTTCCAGATCCTCAACGCCCTCGCGGGCCGCTCCAAGGGCTGGCAGAGCCACCCCGTCGTGGCGATGTGGCGCGGCTACGAGGACGTGCTCGTGCTCTACGGCCTGCAGGTGACGCGGGAGTGGATCCGGCGCGGCCACACCGACAGCTGCCACCAGAAGATCGCCGCCTACGCGCCGGTCGGGCAGCGTCGCCCGCGGCGGCTCCCGCCCTGGCTCGGGGACCCCGCGCTCCACCGCTCGCACCAGTCCGCGCTGCTCCGGAAGGACCCCGCCTGGTACGCGCCGCTCTTCCCGGGCGTACCCATCGACATCCCGTACGTGTGGCCCGTCGCGGCGGAGCTGCACGAGCCGGAAGAGGCGGGGGTGTAGGTCGTCCTCCGCGCGGGTATGGTGCCTGCGGAGGTCGCGTGTTCCTGCTCGCAGCCATGGCCCATGCCGAGCCCACGGACGACGTGGCCGCGCCCGAGGAGTGCGCCCAGACCGAGGTGTGGGCCACCTCGCCCGCGCCGCTCGCCACGGGCGTGCCCGTCGACACGGTGCCGGCGGGCCTCGTCGCCGCGGGCAACTGCGGGGCGTGGACGGCCACCCTCTCCGTCCCCGCGACCGCCGAGGTCGTGGCCACGGTCACCCACGGGGACGCCGACGGGCTCCTGATCGAGGTCGACCCCGGCGGGGACCTCGACCCCGACACGACCTACACGCTGCGCTTCGAGGCCGTGGACGGCGGCGGGGAGTCCTCGGAGATCGGCTTCACCACCGGGACCGGGCGGGCCGCGGGCCTGGACGGCGGGCCCACGGTGGAGTCGGCGATCGTGGCCGTCGACCCGGACGGGCGCGCGCAGGTGCAGGCGGAGATCACCGCCGCGGGCTCTTCCGACGGCGCCACCATCGTGGCCCTCGCGATCGAGGGCGAGGACGCCGCGATCGACCTCACGTCGGTCAGCGGCCCGGCCACCGTCCAGCTCATCGGCTTCCACACCTTCCCGGAGGTCCCCGACGAGGTCTGCGTGGTCGCGCGGCAGCGGGACGTCGCCGGGAACTGGGCCGACTCGCCGTCCGACTGCGTGGCGCCCCAGCTCCAGGCGGGCTCGGAGAGCTGCGGCTGCGCCGAGGATCGCGAGAGCACCGACGTGGCGGCGTCCGCCCTCGTGCTCCTGTTCGCGGGCTTCGCGCGCCGCCGGCGTCGGTAGCACGTGCGTGGGCGCCTCGTCGCGCTGGCGCTCGCGGGCCTCGCCCTCGGCGGGCTCCCGGCCTGCGCGTCCGACCCGCCTCCGCCGCTCGGCGACACCGCGTGCTCCACGGCGTCGGCGCGCCTCGGCGCGACCGTCTGCGTCCACGACATCGCCGACCGCGACACCTGGGAGGTCGTCGCCGTCGACGCCGGGGTGATCGACCAGGTGGCCACCACCAAGTACCTCGTGCCCGTGGACGACACGCAGGTGCTCCCCACGATGTTCGTGAACGCGAACCGCTACGAGCTCCACTACGACTTCTTGCGCGAGGCCTTCCCCGACGCCTTCGGGACCCTCTCCTGGGACGCCTACGTCGCGATGATCGTCGACCCCGCGCGCCGCCGGTACTTCGGCGGGAACGTGGCGGAGTACGTGGAGGCCGACGGCACGCACCGCTTCGGCTTCATCGTGTGGGACGACCCCGCCGACGTCACCACCACCGTCACGCTCGACGAGGTCCGCGCCGTGTGGGAGGCGCTGCAGGCGCGCTTCCGGCTCGGCGCGCTCATGTTCGTCCCCAACTCCTCGCACCAGCGCGATGCGGCCGCCAGGTGGACCGACGCGCCGTTCCCCATCCGCGGCGAGGACAACGTCGCCTACGAGCCGTACACGCTCGGCGCCGGCTACGGCACCGTCCGCTTCGTCACGCTCGCGGAGCTCGAGGAGGCGACCGCGGCCGCGAGCTTCGGCTGGCAGGACATCCTCGTGCTCGACGAGGCCCCGTTCGACGTGGAGCGCGTCGTGAGCGGCAGCGTGACCGGCTCGCGCCAGGGGGCGCTCTCGCACCTCAACGTGCGCTCCGCCGCCCGCGGCACGCCGAACTGCTACCTGGAGGCCCCCTTCGAGGCGCTCGCCGCCTGGGAGGGCGCGCTCGTGCGCTTCGAGTGCG
This sequence comes from uncultured Enterobacteriaceae bacterium, assembly GCA_964457335.1. Classification (GTDB taxonomy): domain Bacteria; phylum Myxococcota_A; class UBA796; order UBA796; family SXON01; genus CAJBVW01. The sequence continues at coordinate 47,848 of CAYWGD010000045.1, forward strand.
GCGCCTCCACCTGGTCGATCGCGGCGGCCACGCAGGCGGAGGCGGAGGCCTGGTGGGACGCGCTCCGACCGGACCCGGTGACCATCCCGGCGGCCGACCTCTCCGTCACCGACCCCGTGGGCCTCCTCGACGTGCCGACCGCGACGGCGACCGAGCGCTCCGCCGCCGTCTCCCGCTACGGCGCCAAGGGCGCCAACCTCGCGACGCTCTACCAGCGCATCGACGGCGGCTTCCAGCTCGACGGGTTCGTCGTGCCTTTCGCCTGGTACGACACCTTCGTCCGGACCAACACATGGACCGTGGACGGCGAGGTCCTGAGCTTCGCCGACACGCTCGACCGCTGGCTCGACGACCCCGACTTCCTCACCGACGGGGCCCGACGCGCCGAGCGGCTCGACGCGCTCCGGGCCGCGATGGAGGCCGCGCCGGTCGATCCCGCCGCGCTCGCCGCCCTCGCCGCCGCGATCGAGGCCACCTGGGGCGACGACACGACGATGGTGCGCCTCCGGTCGAGCTCCAACGCGGAGGACGGCCTCGCGTTCAGCGGCGCCGGGCTCTACGACTCCGCGAGCGGCTGCCTCGCCGACGACCGCGACGCCGACGCGGAGGGGCCCTCGCGCTGCGATCCAGACAAGGACGACGAGCGCCCGCTCGCGGACGCGCTCCGCACGGTGTGGGCGTCGCTCTGGGAGGTCGGCGCCTACGAGGAGCGCGCGTGGTACGGCATCGACCAGCGCGCGGTCGCCATGGCCGTCCTCGTCAACACGCAGACCGAGGACGAGCAGGCGAACATCGTCGGCTTCACCGGCAACCCCACGATGGACGACCCGCGCTGGCTCGTCGAGGCGCAGCTCGGCGACCTCGACGTGGTGAGCGCCGAGCCCGGCGTGTGGCCCGAGCAGGCGCTGCTCACGCTCGACGGCGGCGCGGTGGTCGCCATCGACCGCATGGCGACCTCCAGCGAGGCCGACGAGGTGCTCACCGACGCGCAGCTCGAAGACCTCGGCGCGCTGCTCTGGGAGGTCGACGCGGCCTACCCGGTCGACGCCACCGCGGAGAGCGGGACCGTGATGCTCGACACGGAGTGCAAGGTGCTCGCGGACGGGCGGCTCGTGATCAAGCAGGTGCGGCCCTTCCTCCGGGAGTAGACGCGGCGAAGCGGCATGCGGCGCCCTCCGAACGGCCGCGCGTCCAAACCGCCTCCGCTTCGAGTAGCATGCGGCCCGCGGCGGTCCTGCCGCGGGAGGCGAGATGAACGAAGCGCCGGTTGTCACCCTTCGGATCCGGGTCCGGACCCCCCACGGCGAGCCGGTCCGCGGCGCGAGCGTGGTCGTGCGGCGAGCGGGCCAGGCGCTCGCGGAGGAGCGCGACGGCGTCTACGAGGTCGGGCTCCGCGGGGAGGGCGACTTCCAGCTCTTCGTCGAGGCGGGGAACGGCCGCGGGAGCGGCGCCTCGGCCTTCGACCACCGCACCTTCCGGACCACGCTCTTCCACCGCGCGCCCACCACCGGCGGGACGCCCGACCTCCGGGTGCTCGCGCCGCCGCCGGGGCAGGTCTCCCGCGTCGAGGACATCCGCGCGGTCGAGGGCGGCTGGGCGCTCTCCATCGTGCTCGACTACCTCTGGTTCACGCCCGTCGGCTACCCGCCGACGCTCGGGAACCGCGTGTCCGTGCTCATCGACGGCGAGGAGGCCTGGGGCGCGGTGGCCGACGCCATCGACGACGCGAAGGAGCGCGTGCACCTGACCACCTGGATCTACCAGGAGACGGCCGAGCTCCGGCGCCCTGACCCGCTCGCCGATCCGGAGGATCGCGCCGGCTACACCGTGCACCGCATGCTCCAGGACAAGGCCGCGGAGGGCGTCACCGTGCGGCTTTTGCTCTGGGACGCGCCGTTCATCGACATCCCGTCCGGCGCGCAGGAGGCCGCCGCCACCCTCGGCGACAACTTCGAGGTGCTCCAGCAGGCCAACCTCACCGAGGGCCGGCTCCTCGACCCCGAGGAGTACCCGGTCCTCTCCAGGCTCCTCGGCACCCACCCGCTCTACTCCTACCACCAGAAGACGGTCGTGGTGGACGGCGCCGTCGGCTTCTGCGGGGGCATGAACCTCAAGGAGAACGACTGGGATCGCCCGGGCCACACGTTGTTCGACCCCGGGCGCGCGCGCTTCACCCGCGTGTCGAGCTTCCGCCAGCTCGTGCACTCCCGCCGCACCTTCACCGACCACCCCCCGCGGCACGACTTCATCGGCAAGGTCGAGGGGCCGGCGGTGAAGCACCTCGAGGAGAACTTCCGCGAGCGCTGGAACCACGTGCGCGCGCAGGAGGGCACCTGCTGGGAGCAGTCGAGCGCCGTGGAGGCGCCCCCGTCCGTGCCGATCGCGGGGCCGACCGCCGTGCAGGTGGTCCGCACGATGCCCGAGCCCTTCTCCGAGCGCGGCATCCTCGACGTGTACCTGCGCGCCATCGGCGCGGCGCGGCGGCTCATCTACATCGAGGACCAGTACTTCCGCTCCACACACGTCAGCGACGCGATCGCCGACGCCGTGCGCACCTGGCCGGATCTCCACGTGGTGGTCGTGACGCTGCGCTCCTACGCCGACAGCGCCACGATGAGCGGCTGGTCCTGGGAGTGCTTCCACCGCATCCAGGCGCGCCGCCCCGACTTCGAGATCTACACCCTCGTCGTCACCGAGGTCGACGCGACGCCGCGGGTGCACGTCCGCGAGGTCGACATCCACGCGAAGATCATGATCGTGGACGACACCTTCCTCACGCTCGGGAGCTGCAACGTCAACGACCGCGGTTTCGAGCTCGAAGGGGAGATGAACCTCGCGATCGTCGACCCGGCGCTCGTGAAGGAGACGCGGCTCCGGCTCTGGCGCGAGCACCTCGGCGGCGACCCGCGGCTCGACGGCGACATCGACGCCGACGTGCGCATCTGGAAGGAGCACGCCGAGCGGAACCGCTCCGAGACGACGCCGGGCACCTCCGCCGTGGTGCCCTTCGTGCCCGTGGAGCGCAAGTCGTTCTTCGACCGGAACGCCTGGTAGGCCTTCATTTTCTTGGGGCGGGGGGGGATCGGGAGCGTGGGGGGGGGGGGGGGGGCGCGGCGGGGGGGGGGGGGGGGGGGGGGGGGGGGGGGGGGGGGGGGGGGGGGGGGG
>CAYWGD010000046.1:0-49942 GCA_964457335.1 uncultured Enterobacteriaceae bacterium
CGGTGTCGGTGTCGGTGTCGGTGTCGGTGTCGGTGTCGGTGTCGGTGTCGGTGTCCGTGTCGGTGTCGGTGTCGGTGTCGGTGTCGGCGTCGGCGGTGTCGCCCGGCGCGGGATCGTCCTTGGGCCCGTCGCAGGCGGTGAGGGCGAGGAGGGAGAGCAGGAGGGGGCGAAGGATCACGTCGGCTCCGATCCCGGGCACGTGCCACGGGGGAGTCGTGGGACACGCCGCCCCGACGATCCGGGCAACACGATCGCGCGGGGCCCGGAGGGCGTCGCGGGCGGGGGGCGCCCCCTACGGCCCGTTCTCCTCGATGACGATGTCGCCGGCGATGTTCTCCACGCCGATCGCGTCCCGGAGCGCCTCGGCGGCGGCGGTCGGGAGGGCCGTGTTCCCGTAGACCTGGAACTCGCCCCCGACCCACTCCAGGCCGTGGAGCGCGGTCACGTCCACAAGGTCCTCGTTCACGGAGAGATCGAGGCGCGCGACGCTCCGGATGTTCTCGAGGCCGGCGAGGGTCTCCACCGCCGTCGTGGCGATGGTCAGCGAGCCTCCGACGGCGTCGAGCCTCTCCAGGCCGCGGAGGTCCCGGATTCCCAGCCGCCGCAGCGCGATGTTTCCGTCGACGCGCTCCAGCGCGGCGAGCTCCTCCAGGCTGTCGATCTCCGCGTCGTAGATGAGGAGCCCGGTGCCGATCGTCCGCAGCGACCCGAGACCGGCGAGCGACCAGAGGCCATCCCCGATCTCGAGGAAGATGCCGATCTCCTCGACCTTGTCGAGCCCGTGCAGGCTGCCGAGCGTCCAGTTGTCGACGATGTACACGGAGCCACCGACGCGCTCCACGTTCGCGAGCCCGGCCAGGGTGGTGAGCTCGAAGTTCTCGTAGATGTTCACGCTGCCCGTGATCTCGGTGACCCCCTCGAGCCCCAGGATGCCCGGGAGCGCGTCGTTCTCGGACACCGCGAGGCCGCCGAGCACGCCCGCGATCGGGCCGAGCCCAGAGAGGCTCGTGAGCACGGGGTTGCTGGAGAGGCTCAACCCCTCCGGCAGGCTCGTGACCCCGCTGAGACCGGTGAGATCGACGAGCCCGTCGTTGTTGGAGACGGACAGGCCGCCCAGCGACGTGAGCCCCTCGAGCCCGGTCAGGTCGACCAGCCCGTCGAGGTTCACGACGGTCAGGGTACCGCCGATCGCGCCGAGCCCGGCGAGGTCGTGGAGCGAGGCGATCCCCGGGAGGGAGCGGAGCGCGAAGTCCCCGCCCACGGACGCGAGCCCGTCGAGGCCCACGAGCGTTGTGAGCAGGTCGTTGTCCGCGACCTCGACGAGGCCGTCCACGGCGCACAGGCAGGCGAGCGGCGAGAGATCGTGCCACTCGGTGTCCCGCACGACGAGACTCCCGGTGACGGCGTTCGCCCGCGCGCAGAAGGCCTCGGCGTCCGCCCGGGCCCCGCTGGCGCCGGTGAGCAGGAGGTCGCCGTCCTCGTACACCAGCGCGGCGCAGCGATCGGCCCCGTCGCAGTCCTGGTCCACGCCGTCCCGCGGCGCGTCGGCCGCGCCAGGAAACCGCGCGGGGTCGGTGTCGTCGCAGTCGGTGGCGTCCGCGACCGCGTCGGGGTCGGCGCAGTCGGCCGGCGCGGCGGGGTCCCCGAAGCCGTCGTGATCGGCGTCGGTGTACGTCGTCGGGCACGCCGTGTCGCCCGTCTCCGGGTCGGCGCGAGCGCCGCGGGGGTCCTTGCCGGGCGGGTCGGCACAGGCGAGGAGCGCGAGGAGCAGCATCGGATCCGCAAACGCCGGGCGGCCGTCGGGTGTGACGCCCCGCGTCGCGCCCGTGATACCCTGCCGTCGGCGGGTGAGGCATGCGCGTTGGCACGTTCGCGGCGTTGATCGCACTTGGTCTCGGGATCGGGTGCCCCCGGCCGAAGGGGGACACCGCCGCCACCGGGGACACCGCCGGGGGCGACACGGGCCCCCCGTGGGACACCTACGCCGAGACCTTGCCGGACGGCACGTTCGCGGAGATCGACCTCACGGACATGACGCTCGTGACGGAAACCCTGGTCGTGCAGGATCTCGGGGTGCTCTCCGGGTTCACGCGGATCGACGTCCTCACCGGCTCGAGCGTGCTCACGGGCACCGCCGGATGGGCCGCCAACGACTCCGACGCCTTCGCGTTCACGGTGGCCGAGCCGGCGAACGTGCGCATGCGCGCCGGGTGGCCCGACGCCGCCGCCGACCTGGACTTCGGGATCTGGTACGAGGACCCCGACCTGGGGGCCGTGGACCTCTTCTCCTCCTTCGGGGACACCTACTGCCTCACCGGGGCCGACCCCGAGGAGTGCGAGTCCGCCGTCCCGCTCGAGCCGGGCGTGCCCTACTACCTGCTGGCGCTCGGGTACACGGGCACCGACGAGCAGGCCTACCAGGTCGAGCTGGAGTGGATCGCGCCGTCCTAGCGCGCACGCCCGACGACCGCGTCACTCCGCCGCCGCTCCGTTCTTCCGCCCCGGAAGCGTGAAGTAGAAGGTCGCGCCCTTGCCCACGGCGGACTCGGCCCAGACCCGGCCGCCGTGGCGCTGGACGATGCGCTGCACCGTGGCGAGCCCGATGCCGGTCCCCTCGAACTCCTGGGGCGAGTGAAGGCGCTCGAAGGGGTTGAAGAGCCGCGCGGCGTAGGCCATGTCGAAGCCGGCGCCGTCGTCGCGGACGAAAAAGGCGCGCTCGCCTCCCTCGTCCCGCGCCCCGACGTGGATGTGGGCGGGCGTGCGCCCGACGGAGAACTTCCAGGCGTTGTCGAGGAGGTTCTGGAGGAGGCTGCGCAACAGCGTCGCGTCGCCCTCCGCGACGAGGCCGCGCTCGATGGTGACCTCGACGGCGCGGTCCGGATCGGCGGCACGGAGGTCGACGACCACGGCCTCGGCGAGCTCCCCGAGGTCGACCTGCTGGTGGCGCACCAGGCACCGCGACACCCGCGAGAGCTCCAGCAGATCGTCGATGAGGCGCGCCATGCGGCCCACCGCCGCGCGGATGCGCGCGAGGTGCGCCGCGCCGGCCGGGTCGAGGCGGTCCCGCTCCTCCTCGGCCAGGATGCGGCTGAACCCGTCGATGGCCCGCAGCGGGGTGCGCAGGTCGTGGGAGACGGTGTAGCAGAAGGTCTCGAGCTCCTGGTTGGCGCTCGTGAGCTCCCGGGTGCGCTCCTCCACGAGCTCGGCGAGGTGGTCGCGGTGGCGGCGCAGCTCGACCTCGGCGGTTCGCCGGGCGGTCACGTCGCGGAAGCTCCACACGCGCCCGACCACCTCGCCGTCGAGCCGCTGCGGCCGGGAGTACCGCTCGAACGTGCGCCCGTCCGCGAGCTCGAGCACGTCCATGTCCTCGGCGTCCGGACGCGCGTAGAGCGCCTCGACCCGCTCCACGAAGGCGTTCGGGTCGGCGAGCTTGGACTTGGCGTAGGCGATCACCGCCCTGTCGTCCGCCGTCGCGAGGAGCGCGGGCGACACGCCCCACATCTCGATGAAGCGTTGGTTGTAGCGCGCGATGCGCCCGTTGCGGTCCACGACGAGGAGCCCCTCCCCGACCGACTCCAACGCGGCCTCCAGGAGCGACAGGGCGCGCCGGCGCCCCTGCTCGGCGCGACGGCGCTCGTCGATGTCGGTGAGCGCGCCCACGATCGCCACGGTGCGACCCTCCCGCACGACGGGCGCCTCGTTGACCTCCACCCAGAGCGCGCGCCCGCTCCGCCCGACCACCTCGATCTCGTACGGGGGCTGGCGGACGCCCGTCGCCAGCGCGCGCTCGGTGGACACCATCGCGCGCTCCCGGCTCTCCGGGTCGGGCACGAAGTCGGTCCACGAGACCTTGGCCTCCTCGGGCTCGCAGCCGAAGAAGTGCCGGGACTGCGGGCTCACGTAGGTGAAGACGTGCTCCGGGGTGTGCACGTAGAAGAGGTTCGAGCTGTGCTCGATCACGTCGCGGAGCCGCCCTTCGCTCTCCTGCAGCGCGCGGGTCAGCCGGCGGAGCTCCGTGATGTCCGAGGCCACGCCCCCCACCGTGGCCCGCCCTCCGAGGCGATGAGGGAGGGGGAACTTGGAGACCAGGAAGGTGTGCAGCCCGGCCGACACCGGCAGCTCCTGCTCCATCTGGAGCACGCGCCGGGTGCCCAGGACCGCCGCGTCCTCGCCTTTGAGCTGCGCGGCCACGTCGGGCGGGAAGAGGTCGTCGTCCGTGTGGCCGATGATCTCCCGTCGTGAGCGGCCCAACACCTCCTCGGTGCATCGGTTGACGACGCAGTAGCGCCCGCGCGGGTCCTTCATGAACACCACGACCGGGAGGTTCTCGAGGACGATGGCGACGAAGTGGTCGTGCTCGGAGGAGCCCGCGACGCGCAGGACCGCGACGGGGAGCGCGGCCGCTGCGAAGAAGCCGGGGAAGGCGCGGAGCGCATGGCCCCACCAGGGAGCGGGCGCTCCGGCCGTCACCGCGTACGCCCACCCGACGGCCCCCACCGCCGCGATGGCCGCCGCCACCAGGGCGGCGCGGCCCAGGGACACCTCGCAGCTCCGCGGCCGGAGGAGGGAGACGCCCGCCCCGGCCGGCACCGTCGAGGCGAGCGCGACGAGCAGCGCCGGCCCGAGGGGAAGCCCCCCCTGCAGCACCGCCGCGGCGAGCGCGACGACCAACGTGCCCACGAAGCCCGCGACGCCGAAGAGGATGGACGCGGCCACGGCCACCGCCAGGAGCAACGAGCCACCCCGCTCCGGCCAATCGGGCCCGAGCGTCGCGGCGGCCGCGAGCGCCGCCATCAGGATGCTCCCCGCGATGTCCCCGCGCACGCCTCCAAGTAAGCGCCCTGCGCGCCGTGACCGCCTCGGGCGCGCCGTCCGCAGCGGTCCGCGCTGCGGACGTGCGTCGGGTCCGCACACCCGCTGCCCCGTCGCGGAGCGTCGCCGGGCCTACGCCCCGGTCACCCACGCGAAGACGCGCCCGAGCAGCGTCCGCGGCAGGATCCGCCCCTCCCGCACCAGCAGGGCGACGCAGGGCGCGTCCGCGTCCACCCGGAAGCCGTGGGTGACCGAGCCGTCGACGCAGTGGGCGTCCCCACGCTCGAAGCGCCCGTCGTCCGCGCGGTAGCCGCCGGAGAGCACGAGCTGGAGCTCCCAGCCGGCGTGGGTGTGGGCGGGCACGACCGCGCCCGCGGCCAGCCGCGTCAGCACCACGGGGCTCGCCCCCAAGGAGACGGGCAGGTCGGCGAGCTCCACCCCGGGCACCACCCGCCGCCAGGCCGGCGGCGCGCGCAGGAGCCGCGCCACGGGGCCGGGGATGAGGGGGTCGCGCGGCGGGGCCTCTCCGGGCGGCGCGGGGGTGTCGGGCGGCGGGGCGTCCGGCGCCTCGTCGAGCCGCGCGAGGGTGCGCGCGAGGAGCGCGGCGCGGGGCTCCGCGGGCGCGGCGGCCAGGAGCGCGCCGGCCAGAGCCTCCTCGGCCTCCACGGCCGCCCGGCAGCCCGGGCACAGGCTCGCGTGCGCGGCCACGAAGAGCGCGATCGCCTCGGGCGCCGTCCCGGCGGCGTAGGCGGAGAGGAGCTCCGCGGGGACGTGGTGGCGGGGGCTCACGACCGGCCTCCCCCCAGCACGAGGCGCAGCCGCTCGACCGCGAGCCGCACGCGCGACTTCACCGTACCGACCGGCAGCCGCTCTTCCGCGGCGATCTCCGACATGGACTTCCCCGCGAAATAGGCGTGCTGGAGCACGACGACCTGCTCCGGCGGGAGCGCGGCGAGCGCCTCGTGGAGCGCCTGCTCCGCGCGCTCGTGGTCGATCCGGAGCTCGTGCGAAGGGCCGGCGGCGGCCTCCTCGGGCTCGACCTCGAACACCCGCTCCCGCCGGAGCGTGTCGATCCGGCGGCTGCGCGCGATCGTGAAGATCCACGTCGCGACGCTCGCCCGGGTCGGGTCGTAGCGCTCCGCGCGCCGCCACACCTCGATCAGGATGTCCTGGGTGAGGTCGTCCGCGGCGTTCGGCGCGAGCCCGCCCGCCACGAGGAAGCCCCGCACCCGGCCGGCGTAGCGGGCGAACAACACGGCGAAGGCCTCGCGGTCGCGGTCCTCCGCGACGGCCCGGACGAGGTCCGCGTCGGGCAGGTCCTCGCGGACGGCGGGTTCGGGTTCACGCGGCGCGGGCAGGCCCATCCTCCTCGAGTACGACGGCGACGGCGGCCCGGATCATACGCCCGCGCGGATCAGGCCCGGATCCCCCGCCGGGCGAAGCGCGGCGCCACGTCCTCGGCCCAGGTGCGCGCGAAGAGCGCCCCGTACTCGGCGTTGTCGAGGAGCCCGCACGCGCGCTCGGCCTCGGTGAGCGGCGGGGCGTCGGGCGGCGCGCGGTAGCCGTCGAAGGTCGCGCGGAGCCCGGGGAGCCGCGCCTCGGCCCACTCGCGCACGCCCGGGTCGATCGCGATGAGCGCGTCGAGCGCGTCCCACCCGAACGCGCGGTGGACGGCCTCGTCCGCGAGCACCCGCGCCAGCACGCGGTCCACGGCCGGGTGCGCGGCGCGGCGGCGCATCTCAGCGAAGTACGGCACCGCGAGCGTCTCCCCGAGGCAGAAGTCGCGGAGCACCGCCCGCACGAGGTCGGGGAGGAGCCCCTCCCCCGCCGGCACGGCGAGGCGCTCGGGGGTGAGCTCGATCGGCGCGTCGGCCCCGCCCAGCTCCACGAGGCACTGGTGGGCGAGCTCGGCGTGGTCGAGCTCGTCGCGGACGATCCGCGTGGCCGTGTGCAGGAGCGGCGCCGGGAGCCCCGCGACGACGCCCCACGCCAGCACCTGCGCGGCCACCCCCGCGCTCGCGTACTCGGCGGCCACCCGGCGGGCCCACTCCTCGTGGACCCGCGGTGTCAGCGGGCCTCCTTCGGGGCCCCGCCTCCGGGCGTCGGAGCGTCCGCGCCCTCGGGGCCCGCTGCGGGCTGATCCCAGGCCGCCAGCAGCGTTTCCGGCTGGCCCGGCGGGCACTGGATCTCCTTGGCGAGGCCCACGTCGGCCGGCGTCGCCACCACCTGGCCGCCAGCGCGCGCGATGTCCGCGGGCAGCGGCATCATCCCGCCCATCCACGCCTTGAAGCACGCCTTCGGCTCGCGCAACACCACGAGCACCGGCGACGGCGGGTTCGTGGCGCCCTCGGGGTGCGAGGACGTCACCTCGTCCCACGTCGGGAGCGGGGCGGGCGGGTTGGCGGTCGGCAGCGACGGGTCGGTGGGCGGGGGGGCCGGCGGGTTGCCCGGCGGCGGGGTCGGCTTGCAGGCGCCCACCGCGAGGGCGACGCCGAGGACGCGGACGAACGGACGGGACATGCGCCGGTTGTAGCACGGCGTCCGGCTACCGGGCGGCGCGAGCGCGTGCCTACCGGGCGACCGGCGGGCCCTCGGGGAGCCCCGCGGGCGTCACCGGCGGGGCGGGCGCGGGCGCGGCGGGGAGGGTCGGGAGGAGCTCGGCGAGGGCGTCCCGGAGCTCCTTCGGGCGCACGCGCCGGCTGGTCGCGGCCACGAGCAGGAGCCGCTGGCCGTCGAGCACCCAGGCCTCGTCGTAGGTGCCGCCCCCGCCGTGGAACAGAAACGCCGTCCCGAGCTCGCGGAACACGAAGATCCGCGGGCGCGGCAACGCGAGCGGCCGCCGCGCGAACAGGCGCGGGGCCTTCACCTCGAGGTTCACGAGCTCCTGGGTCCGTCGGGAGAGGTACTTCGCGGCGGCGCGGGCGTCCGGCACCGTCCAGGCGCCGACGAGGAGCGTCTCCGCGCCTTCGCCCCGGAACACGAGGCCCTCGTCCGAGCGCGGCAGCGCCGTGAGCGGCACGTTCGGCCACAAGCCGCGCAAGAACGAGGTCAGCGACACCCGGTCCACCTTCCCCTGGGTCGGCGCCGGGGCGTCGAGCGGGCCCGTGTCCAGCGCGCCCGCGAGCGTCCGGATCCAGTCCGGCTGCCACCAGGGCTCGCTCCGGAGCGCCGACACGCGCGCGCTCAGCTCGTCGTGGGTCGGCGGCGAGCCGAGCGCCGTCCAAACGGCCTCCGCGCCCTCGCGGCGCCACAGGTCGGCGACCCAGGCCGCGCCGTAGTCGTAGAGGAACGCGGGGGTGCCCGCGGCGGGCGCTCCCTCCTCGAGGCGCACCGCGGGCGACGTGGCGCGGAGGAGCTCGCCTGCCTCGCCGAGGCGGCCCGTGCACACGAGGCCCTCCACCACCTTCGCCTGCCCCTCGTCGAGCGCCCGGCGGCGGGCCGCGAGGTCGGGGTCGCCCCCCGGCGGGTCGGGGGCGTGCTGGTCCTGGAGCGCGTGGGTGAGCTCGTGCGCGAGCACGCAGCTGCACACGGCCTCGAGCTGGTGGTCGGGCATGTCGGCCGCGCCCGCCCAGGCCTCGACGTGCTCCTTCACGACGTACACCCGGCCCGTCGCGCCGTCGTAGATCGCGAGCGCGTCGTCCACCACCGCGCGCGACAGGGCGTCCGCCTCCGTGGCCGCCCGCCCCGCCGGCACGCCCCGCCCCACGAGTCCGTCGCGCACGGCCTTCCAGATGCTGGCGCGTACGTCCGCCTCGCGCTGGATCTGCACCGGCGGCATCTCCACGAGCCGCCGTCCCACCGCGGCCTCGACCGCCGGGGCCACGGCGTCCCGCAGCTCCGCGAGCCGGTCCTCGTCCACCTTGGCGGCGTACGCCGCCGCGACCATCCACCACCCCACCAGGGCCTCCGCGGAGGATGCTACCCGATCACGCCGGGCGCCGGCGCGGGCGCCTGCCGACGGGTGGCGCCGGGCGTACACGTTTCCTTTCGCGCCGGCACGCTGTACGCTCGCCGCGATCGGAGCCGCGAATGGCCGTTCTCCCCTCCCGTTGGTCGCTCCTGCTGGCGCTGGCGCTCGCCGCCCCGTCCGTCGGCTGCGTCAAGCAGATGTCCCACGACGCCGTGGCCGGCGCGCTCGACGAGCAGAACCGCGACCTCGCCGCCGCGCTCGCAACCGACCCGCGCTTCGCCGAAGCGGTGAACGAGCTCGGCAAGGCGCTGATCACCGGGTCGCTCGAGGGCCTCGCCGACGAGGAGATGAACACGCTCCTCCGCACGCGCGTCGACGAATTCCTCGGGCGCATCGTCCCCGCCATCACCGGCGCGATCGACACCGAGCTCTCCCCGGCGCTCCAGCGCGCCATCGCCGCGAACGTGGAGACCGCGCTCCGCACCGCGCTCTCGGACCGCACGCGCGCCGACGCCTCCAAGCTCGCCGAGACCGTCCTGGGGGTGACCGTCGCCACCGTGGCGGACGGCCTCCAGCGCGAGCTGGGGCCCGCCGCCGAGCGCGTGCTCGTCGATGACGTGGGCCCCGGCCTCCAGGTTGCCATCGAGAAGAACGTAGGTCCGGCCGTCGGTCTCGCGTTGCGCGAGCAGATCGTGCCCGCCATCTCCAGCGAGCTCGACGCCCAGCGCACGGCGCTCGTGAAGGAGCTCGGCGAGACGCTCGACGACGGCAAGGACGCCCTCCGGCTCATGCTCGCCGTGGCCGGGGTGCTGCTCACCATCGTCGTCGTCATCGCTGTATCGCTCGACCGCGCCCGGCGCCGCCGCGAGGAGACGCTCGCGCTCATCACCGAGACCATCAAGAGCCACGAGGGCGACGACCGCGTGCTCGAGCTCGTGGACGCCATCCGCGAGCGTGGCAAGGGCTCGCCGGAGGGCGCCTACTTGAGCGAGTTCTTGCGCAAGAACCGGCAGTGGAAGGTGGTGCGGCGCGGCGGGGAGCGGGCGGTGGGGTGAGCGCGGCGGCCGCCGCCCCGAGCGCCGGACCGCCGCGGATCCAGATCAGAACGGGCAGGCCGTCTCGGTGGTGGTCGAGCACTCGACGATCGTGGTGTTGGAGTAGTGCCCGCACTCGTCGTAGTCGGAGACACCGCCGTCGATGTACTCGGAGGTGCCGACGCCCGCGTAGAGGAAGTCGGCGTCGGGCCCGCCGTAGAGCTCGTCGTTCCCGCCGCGGCCGCAGATCTCGTCGGTCCCGTCCTCCCCGTAGAGGAAGTCGTCGTCGTTCCCGCCGGAGATCTCGTCGATGCCGTCCCCGCCGTAGATCGTGTCGGAGCCGTCGCCGCCGCTCAGGATGTCGTCGCCCGGCCCCCCGTCGATCGTGTCGCTCCCGCCGAGCCCGTCGATGTCGTCGTGCTCGCTGTCGCCGTTGAGGATGTCGTTGTTGTAGTCGGAGTCGCTGCCGCGGATGACGTCGCCGCTCCCGCTGCCGTTCACCGTCGCGTCGGTGCACTCGAGGTCGCCGTTCACGGGGTCGTGGAAGTTGATGAAGTCCGCCTGGGTCGTGCCGTTCACCACGAAGGTGTTGTAGGGCCCCGCGCAGGCGTCCGAGACGGTGAACTCGCAGCAGAAGGGCTGCCCATCCCCCGCCTCGCCCCACACCTGGATGCTCGTGCTCGTCGGCGAGATGGCCGCCAGCGCCGGGTCGACGTTGGTGTGCCCGTGCTGGCCCATCGTGCACGTGATCGTCGAGCCGGACTGGGTGCAGTAGTCGGTGCGCGTCCCCCCGGACTGCCCATCGCACCAGTAGGTGCTGTCCAGGCTGTTGGGGCACGTGCCGGCGAACGCCTGGCCACTGGCGACGAGCGCGGCGAACGACACGACAGGAAGGATGGCTCGAACGAACCGCATGGGACCTCCTGGAAGCACGCTGAAGCGCGCTTTCCTGGATGATCAGAGCACATTGGCCTCAGGATGAAAAGGACGTCAGCCATCTTTGTTTGGAAGTCGAGCACCAACGCCGTCTCCACCCTCCCACACGGCCTCCCCCACCAACCCCACCGCCCTCCGCACCGCCTCCACGAAGCGCCGCACCGCCGGGCGCTCCCACGCCGAGGGCCGCGCGCACGCCACGATGGGCCGCGCGACCCCGGGGAGCGGCACGAGCACGTCCCGCGGCACGCCGACACCGAGCGCCACGCCCAACGGCACGACCGCGTGTCCGAAGCCCGCGCGCGCGAGCTGCACCGCGGAGCCGAAGGACTCGATCCGCGCGACCACCTCCACCCGCCACGCCGCGCGTGAACGCGCCAGCCGACGGGCCAACCAGGCGCCGGTGAGCGAGCCCGGCTCGATGGTCCAGACGGGCACCACCTCGCCCGGGGCGGGCGCGAGCGGCGCGAGCCGGGAGGGCACGACGACCATCGGCTCGGTCGCGAGCGGCTCGACGTGCAGGCCCTCCTCGGCGCCCGAGACGACCACGGCGAGGTCGACCTCGCCCGCGCGGAGGCGCTCGATGGCGAGGGGGCCGCGGTGCGCGTGGAGATCGAGCCGCGCGGGCGCGCCGTCCGCGGCGAGCGCGTCGAGCGCGGTTCGGAGCACCCCGGGGAGCCACGAGGCGACGAGGGACTCGGTCGCGGCGAGGCGCACCGTGGCAGGGCCCGCGACGTCGAGCGCGGCGAGCCGCTCCTCGAGCGCGCGCAGGAGCGGCAGCGCGTCCTCGAGCAGCCGCAGGCCGGCGGGGGTGAGCCGGGCGTTGCGGCCGTGCCGCTCGAGCAGCGCCACGCCGACGCGCGCTTCCAACGCCGCGATACGTTTGCTCACCGCGCTCTGGGTGACGCGGAGCCGGGTGGCGGCACGGCGCGTGGTGCCGGTCTCGTGGAGGGCGCGGAGGGCGTCGAGCTGGTCGAGCATCGTTTCCTTTTCCTACTCGATCGGGCGCGCGGATGTCGCGCGACCTCGACGTGCGCGTGGGGCACGTTCGGGTCGGAGGCCACATGGACAGCCTGCTCCTCGTCACCCTGACCCTGGCGGCGCTGGGTACCGCCACGTTGTCGGCCACCTTCGGCATGGCCGGCGGGCTCTTGCTCATGGGCGTGTACACCGCGCTCCTGCCGGTGCCGCAGGCGATGGTGCTCCACGGCGTGACGCAGCTCGTGGCCAACGGCGGCCGCGCGTGGCTCCTCCGCGGGCACGTGCGGCGCGACGGCATCGCGCTCTACGCCGTCGGCGCCGCGCTGGCCTGGGTGACCCTCCGCGGCGTGCGCTGGGTGCCCGACGAGGCGATGGTGTTCCTCGGCATCGGCGCGGTGCCCTTCGTAGCGCTTGTGCTCCCCCCCTCCCCCGCGCTCGACTTCGCGCGGCGCCGGGGCGCGGCCCTCTGTGGGCTGCTCGTCGCCGGGACGCAGCTCGCGTTCGGCGTGGCCGGGCCGCTCCTCGACGTGTTCTTCGTGCGCACCGCGCTCCTTCGACGCGAGGTGGTGGCCACCAAGGCGACCACCCAGGCGCTCTCCCACGCGCTGAAGATCGGCTACTTCGCCCCGCTGTTGGCCACCGCGGCCGCCGGCGAGAGCGGCCCCGCCACCCTGGCCCCCGACGGGCTGGCGCTCGCGGGCGTGGTCACGGTCGCGGCCGCGCTGGTCGGCACGCGGCTCGGCGGGAAGCTGCTCGACCGCATCGGCGAGGACACGTTCCGCCGGTGGACGCGGCGCCTCGTGCTCGCCATCGGCGCGGTGTTCCTGGCGCGGGGGGTGCTCGCGGTGGTGGGGTGAGCGGCCGTGAGGCTTGCGGCGAGCACCGTCAGGCGGCGGGGCTTCCGGGTCCCTCGCCGCGTTCGCGGAGTTGACGCACCAAGCGCGCGAGTTCGTCCACCGCATCAGGGCCCCAAGCGAAGGCCGTTGGCTCGTGCGCCGCCATCGCGTGGACCCACGCGCGCGCCTCGGCCGCGCCGAGCGGGCCTGCGGGCGGCGCGGGGCGCGGGGGAGCGGTTCGCCAGTGCGCGCGGTCAGCCCGGAACAGATCCAGAAGGCCCATGGCCTGCCGGCGCTGCAATTCCCGCGCGCCGGCCTCGCAGGCCAGCAGGAGCGCCTCCAGCACGGGCCCTGCCGACGGGTCGTGCGGCCCCTTCCCGAGCTCGCTGAGCGCCGCGAGCCGGTACCAGACCAGACCCGAGAGCAGCCCGAGGATCGTCGCGCCGTCCCGCGCGCCGCCGGCCCGCCAGGCGTCGAGGCGGCGGCGCTCGGAGACGATCGCCACGACCAACCAGGCGGGCGCGAGTACGAGGACCGCCACCACGAGCACCAACAGACCGATCTTCACCGGGTCGGGCGCGACGAGGTTGACCAGCATCGCCGGGCCCCCCACGATCACGAGGGCGCCGAGGGCGGCGCCGATCAGGGGCGGGAGGCGCCGCAGGGCTCCCAGGGCGCCCGGGAGCGCGCCTGGCAGCCGTCGAAGCACGCGGCCGGCGTAGAGCGGCGGGAGGATGGGCCAGAGGAGCGTCGGGGCGCTGTGGCCGTACGCCGCCGTCGCGACGGCGCACGGGGCCCAGAGCGCCGTGGTGGGGAGCCCGACGAGGAGCACGAGCGTGAGGGTCGGGGCGCCGGCGAACGTCACGCCGAACACCGCCAGCCCCATCCAGGGCGCGATGACCATCACGACGGCATCCCGGAGCATGGGACCCGTAGGCCTGAGCCCGTCGCCGCGGCCCGCGTGCGACCACACCCATCGCCGGCCGGCCACCAGGACGACGCACGCCGCCGCCACCCCGAGGGCATCCAGCTTCTGGCTCGAGAACGCCGCGATCCCCACGGTCGACGCGACCGCCCACGCGAGGAAGAGCACCTCGTCGACCACCGGCGCCCACGTCAAGACGCGCAGGGAATCGGCCAACGTCCCCGGCTCCCTGAGGCGCGCCACGTACACTCCCAACGTCTCCGCCTGGCTGCTCAACCGCCCCGCGAACATCCGGTCCACGAAGTAGCGACGGACATCCCCCCGCATCTCCTCCGTCAGCGCCGGCAGCCGCGCCGCCTGCCGCAGCGCCGCGTCCTTCACGAGCAGGCTCGGGCTCGCGAGCGCCTCGCGCACCAGCCGCGTGACACACTCCGGCGATCCGGCGCCCGCCACCTCCAGCGCCCAGATCCGGTCCGGTAGCGACCGCTCGCTCCCCGCGACGAGCCACCGGTCCACCTTCTCCTGCAGGGCCGGCGGCACCCTCGCGCCGAGCCCGTCCTGCAGGATGCCGAGCACGTGCAGGAGCCCGTCCGGCCAGGGGAAGAGCCCCTCGGAAGCGGGCGGCTCCTGGTCGAGGAGGTGTCCGGCCTCCTGGAGCAGCGGCCCGACCGCGTCGAGCGGCTGCATCGCGAGCAGCGTGACCGCCGCCTCCCGCCAACGCCCGTCTCCGACCAACCGCTCCGCGGGAACCAGCCCCGGATCGTGCATCAGGACGCAGGTGGCGAAGTACTCCTGGAACCGCCGATGCGCGAAGCGCACCGTCCCGCCGGTCCCCATCCCGACGAGCCGCGTCTCGTCGAGCGCGCGCACGAACCCTCCCAGCCGGCTCCCCAGCGCGGGTTCCCGCGCGGCCACGCTCCGCGCCAGCGCGTCCACGGTCGGCTCGAGACCGAGCTCCGGGTCGTCCGCCATCGCGAACGCGATGGCCTCGGCGGCGCCACGGACGTCGGCCGCGGCGAGCCCGAAGCGGCGCGTCAACCGCTCGGCATCGCGGGCGAGCCGCCGCTCCACGAAGGTCTCGAACACCTCGTGCGCGTTCTCGGGGAAGGCGCGCGAAACCAGCACGTGCTCGGAGACCAGCGAGAGGAAAAGCGGGTTCTCGGACAGGCGTGGATCGATCGCGCAACCGGGCGCGCCGAGCCAGGCGGAGAGGCCCGCGGCGAGCGCCGGCTCCCCCGGCAGGCGCCGCTGGACGAGCTCCAGGCGGCGGGCGGGGGAGAGCGGCTGGATCTCGATGCGCGCGGGCAGCCCCTTCGGCCGCCGGTAGGGGCGCGACGCGACGACGACGCGGCACCCCGTCTCCCGGACCAGCCCCGCGATCGCCGCCGCGTACGCGTTCACGGCGTCGTCCGCCTGGGTGGAGGACAGCACGGCGGGGATCTCGTCGAACGAGTCGAAGAGGATGACCCACCGCCCGGCGCGCAGGGCCTGGTCGAACAGCGTGGGCAGGGTGGCGTCGAGGTAGGGGCTCTCCTCCCTGCGCAACGAGGTGAGCAGGAACGAACGGACGTGCGTGGGGGTCGGCGCCTGTCCGGTCGGGACGACGAAGTCCCGCCCGCTGACGTAGAGCGGGAGCGGCGCCGTCGCCGGGTCGCCATCCGCCGCGGCGCGGGCCACCGCGCGCGCGAGGTGCCGGAGCGACACGCTCTTGCCCGATCCGGGCGGGCCCTCCAGCACGAGCAGCTCGTCGGTCGTGGCGGCCAGCGCCCGTAGGAGCGAGCTCTCCCGCCGCCGCACCCGGCGCGGCGCGCGCGCCCAGGGCCACCGCCCGGCGTGGAGCGCGTCGACCTCCACCTCCCGCGAGAGCTCGCCCTCGACGTCGGTGTACCGGCTCGTCGTCCAGGCCTCCGCGGCGTCGATGTTCTCGACGATGCCGCGGAGAAGGCCGACCAGGAGGCGCCAGGGCTCGCCCCCCGGCGCGGCAGGAACCGCGGGGCCGATCGGGGCGCCCACCCCGAAGTCCACGTGCCCGGCCCGCCGGCGCTCGACGGCGTGCCGGATCCCCTGCGCCACCGATTGCCAGGCCTCCTCGACGTTGGACCAGCTCGACACGGCGCGTGCCTTGGTCGGGAGGAGCTCGACCGCCCCGAAGTCCGTCGCGGCCACGTCGAAGGGCTCGACCAGGATGGGGATGAGGAGCGCCCGCCCCGTACGCGCCCGCGCCTGGGCGTCGCGGAGCTCGCGCGTGTAGCAGAAGTCCGAGCGGACGAACGCCGCGCTCAACAGCAACAGGACGATGTCCGCGGCTTCGAGCTCCTCGACGATCCGCTCTTCCCAGGGCTCCCCGGGCACGAGCATCAGGTCACACCACCAGGTGATCCGACCGGTCCGCGCCAACGGGGCGAGGTGCTCGAGCAGCTTGTCCCGGTGCGCGCGATCCCTGCTCGCGTACGAGACGAAGACGCGGAGGGGGGCGTCTTCGGACCGGAGGCTCGCCGCGGGGGAATCCACGCGGCGAGTATAGGGCGCTCGCGTCGGCGCGCGCCTCCCCACACCGCCGCGGCAGGCGCCCGGAGGACCGGCGGCTCCGCCGCCGGGCTCGGCAGCAGCGGGCCGCGGCTACGCGGCCGCTGCTGCCAGCCGAGCGCAGCGAGTCCGGAGGGGGCCGACGGCGGCGGGGCCCTGCCCCGACGCCGGGCCGCCCCGAATCAGAACTCCAGCTGCCCCACCGCCCGCGGGAACGGGATGACGTCGCGGATGTTCTCGATGCCGGTCGCGTACATCACGGCGCGCTCGAAGCCGAGGCCGAAGCCCGCGTGCGGCACGGTTCCGTAGCGGCGGAGATCGCGGTACCACCAGTAGTTCTCGGCCGGCAGCCCCATCGCGGCGATGCGCGCGTCGAGCACGTCGAGGCGCTCCTCGCGCTGGCTCCCGCCGATGATCTCGCCCACGCCGGGCGCCAGCACGTCCATGGCGGCGACGGTGCGCCCGTCGTCGTTGAGCCGCATGTAGAAGGCCTTGATGTCCTTGGGGTAGTCCATGACCACCACCGGGCGCCCCACCTGCTCGCACAACCAACGCTCGTGCTCGCTCTGCAGGTCCACGCCCCACTGGACCGGGAACTCGAACTTCACGCCCGACCGCTCGAGCCGCGCCACCGCCTCGGTGTAGGTCATGCGCTCGAAGCTCGCGTTCACGAAGGCCTCGAGCCGGGTGATGCAGGTCTTGTCCACGCGCTCGGCGAAGAACGCGAGGTCGTCCTGGCGCTCGTCGAGCACGGCGCGGAAGATGGCCTGGAGGAACTCCCCGGCGAGGTCGGCGTCGGCCGCGAGGTCCGCGAACGCGATCTCGGGCTCGATCATCCAGAACTCGGCGAGGTGGCGCCGCGTCTGGGAGTTCTCGGCGCGGAAGGTCGGCCCGAAGGTGTAGACCTTGCTCATGGCGAGGCAGTAGGCCTCGACGTTGAGCTGGCCGGACACGGTGAGGTGCGCCTGCTTGCCGAAGAAGTCCTGGGAGAAGTCGACCTCGCCCTTGTCCGTGCGTGGCAGGTTCGCGAGATCCAACGTGGACACGCGGAACATCTGCCCCGCGCCCTCGGCGTCGCTGCCGGTGAGGATGGGCGTGTGGATCCAACTGAAGCCGCGCTCCTGGTAGAAGCGGTGCACCGCGTACGCGAGCGTGTTGCGCACGCGCGTGACCGCCCCGATGAGGTTGGTCCGCGGCCGCAGGTGCGCCTGTTCGCGGAGGAACTCCACGGTGTGGCGCTTGGGCTGCATCGGGTAGGTCTCGGGGTCGTCCACCCACCCCACCACCGTCACCGACGACGCCTTGATCTCGACGGCCTGGCCCGCCGCGGGGCTCGGCGCGATCTCGCCTTCGACGGTGACCGCGCAGCCCGCGGACAGGCGCTTGATCTCGTCCGCGTAATTCGGGAGCGCGGCCTCGGCGATGACCTGGACGGGGTTGAAGCAGGAGCCGTCGTGCACCTGCACGAACGAGAGCCCCGCCTTGCTGTCCCGCCGCGTCCGCACCCAGCCCTGCACCGTCACCCGGCTGCCCACCGGCACCTTGCCCGCCAGGATGTCGGCGATCCGCACCGCGCTCATCTTCTTCTCCGTGCGGCGCGGCATCTAACGCCTCCCGGCCGCTGCTGCCCGCGGCCGAACGTCACGAACACCTCGCCCGCGCCCCGCCGCCCCCTGGTCAACCCCGCGCCTCCGCCACGAAGCGGCTCGGCGCGTCCCCCGGCGCGTGCAGGAGCACCCGCTCTGCGGCGCGCGTGAGGCCCACGTAGAAGATGCGCCGCTCCTGCTCCATCCAGGCGCTCTGGGCCACGCCGTCGGGCTCCTCGACGGTGCCGGGCACCTTGCCCCGCCGCTCCGCCGGGCAGGCGCCCTCGACGAGCCCCGGGAGCACCACGCAACGCCACTCCAGCCCTTTTGCCTTGTGGATCGTCGACGCCCACACGCAGCGGTCCGGGGGCGCCCCGCGCGTCGGATCCAACGTCTCCAGCGCCGCGGCCGCCTCGGCGGGCCGCACGCCCAGCCCGCGGAGCAGGTCGTGCACCGCGTGGAACGTGGCGATCGCGAGCTCCTGGTCCTTCTCCGACCGCAGGCGCGCCCGCAGCTGCTCCTCGATCTCGACCTCGGCCAGGAGGTGATCCAGCGCCTCGCCCGCCGTCGCCGCGCGCCCCATCCGCTCCAACAGCGCAGCGAGCTCGCTCATCGACTTGATGCCGCCCCGGTTCTGGCCGAGGCCGAACGCGAGCGACCGGTCCTTCAGCACCGCGCGGAGCCCGCGGGCGCCGAGCTTCTGGACCTGCTTCGCGAAGGCGTCCTTCTGGATGTACCGGGCGGGCGCGTGCACGAGCGGCCACACGTCCTCGAAGCGCACCGGCGCGTCGCTCGTCGCGTGGTGCAGGTAGAGCAGCGCGAGCTCGGGGCCCTTCCCTTCGCGTAACAGCCGCGCGTCGTCGGTCTGCACGGGCACGCCCGCCGCCGCGAGGGCCGCGATGGCGCCCGCGCCCTGGTTGCGCCCGCGGTAGAGCACGGCCAGGTCGGCCGGGGCGAACCCGTCGGAGAGGAGGCCCCGGACGGCCTCCGCGACGTCGTCGACCTCCTCGACGATCCCGTCGGTGCGCCCGCCGCCCACCACGGTCACCGGCTGGCGCTCCACGTTGTTGACGATGACACCGTTGGCCGCCGCGGCGATGACACGTCCGAAGCGGAAGCTCCGGGACAACTGGTAGGTGCGCGTGGGCAGCCACGGGAAGGTCTCGGCGAAGGCGCGGAAGTAGCGCGGGTGCGCGCCGCACCACTCGTTGACGCCCTGGTCCTCGTCGCCGACGCCCATCACCGCGGTGGCGTCGTGGGAGAGCCGGCGGATCAGCTCCACGCGGCCGGGGTTCACGTCCTGGAGCTCGTCGACGAGCAGGTGATCGATGGGCCCGAGCAGCCGCGGGTAGCGCCCGAGGATGCCCACGGCCGTGTACACCATGTCCTGGTAGGTGATGCGCGCCACCTCCTCGTCGACACGCAACGCCTCCCACTCGGTGTAGGCCGCCACGAGCGCGGGAGCGGAGGGGAACATGGCACGCCTGGGTGGCACGAGGTGCGCCTTCCAGAACGCCACCGCGTCGGCGATCTCCTCGGGGCTGTCGAACTGCTCGCGGTAGCCGCGCCAGACCGCCCGCGCGAGCTCGGACTGGCCGTCCGGCACCACGTGGTAGCGCCGCGTCGTGAGCCGCTGGCGCATGGCGACGCGGAGCACCTCGTACCCGAGCGCGTCGAAGGTGGAGACCCGCACGTCGGTGACGCCGTGGGCGGCCAGGCGCGCCTCGAACGTGGTCTGGATCGCCTTGTTGAACATCACGACGCGGATCCGCGCCGGATCCACGCCCTGCTCGCACAGGCGCACCACGCGCCCGACGAGCGTGGTCGTCTTGCCGGCGCCGGGGACCGCCCGCACCACCGCGTGCGCGTCGAGCGGGTGCTCGAGGATGGCGCGCTGCTCGGGGGTCCAGTCCACGGCCGGGGGCTTTATCTGGGCAGCCGCCCGCGCGAGGACGCGCGGCGCCGCGGCGGCCGCGGTGCCGGAGCGGACGTCGGCGGTTCCCGTGCCCCTGCCACCGCGCTCTGGCCCCCGAACCCGGCCGGACCCGTTAGCAATTCGCCAGGAGCCACCCCGTGCCCACCCTGCTCGCCCTCCTCCTCCTCGCCGGCTGCGCCGGCTCCAGCGACGCCCCGCCCGCCACCGACGCGGCGGGCCCGTCCGAGCCCGCGCCGACCGAGCCCGCGCCGGCCGAGCCGGCGCCGACCGAGCCCGCACCGGCCGAGCCCACCGAACCCGCGCCCACCGACGACGCCGCCAGCGGCCCCGACACCTGGACCGCGGGCATCGTCGAGGTCGTGCGCACCCTCGCGCCGCCGAACGTCGTGGCGGTCCGGACCGGCACACACGCGGGCTTCGACCGCGTCGTGTTCGAGTTCAGCGGGCCCGTGCCCGGCTGGCACCTCGAGTACGTCGACAAGCCCGTACGCGCCTGCGGCTCGGGCGATCCCGTCCCCGTGTCGGGCGACGGTTGGCTGGAGGTGCGCATCGCGCCGGCCTCGGCCCACGACGACAAGGGCCAGCCCACCACGCCGGCGGAGGCGCTGCCCAACCTCCCGAACGTGCTCGAGGTCGAGCGCACCTGCGACTTCGAGGCCGTCACCGCCTGGGTCGTGGGCGTGCGGTCGCCGAACCCCTACCGGGTGTTCGAGCTCGCCGACCCGCCGCGGCTGGTCGTGGACGTCAAGCAGTGAACGTGTAGGCGGGTCAGGGCCCCTCGCCCCTCGACAGCTCCGCGGTGAGGGCGTCGAGCCGCGTCATGATGCGGTCCACCCCGGGAAGCGTGTAGCGGTCGGCCTCCCAGAGCTTGACCTCGTAGGGCTTCGGCCCCTCGACGGCGAAGACCAGGGGCACGTCCCCGGGCTGCCGGGGGCCCGTGGGGGGCTGGACGGAGAGGAAGCCGTCGGCGCGAAGGCCCTCGACGAACAACGCGACCCGCTCCCTGGTCCAGGTCTCCGACCAGCGGCGCTCCTTGCCCGCGCGGCGGTTGGTGAGCGTGACCTTGCCGTCGCCGGCGACCCGGAGCGTGTACTCGCCGGTGTCCCAGTGCTCCAGGCCCACGCGGAGCACGACGGCGGCGTCGGGGTTGCCGACCACGGCGGCGAGGGCGTCGGCCGGCGCGGCGTCCGCGCACGCGGCCAGGAGGACGAAGGGGAGGGGCATGGGGATCATCGCCTGGCGTTGGTGGTGATGGAGAAGGTGCGCCCGCACGCGGCGCCGATGTGGCCGCCGATGACCTCGCCGTGGCGCTGCTTCGCCTCCGCCTCGGCGTAGCCCTCGGAGTGGTAGTTGCCCATGATCGAGTGGTCGGTGTGTACGCCCGGGCTCGTGCCGGTCGCGCGGTCGGGCGCGGACGGATCGACGTACTCGTCCTTCAGGCCGAGCTGGTGCCCGAGCTCGTGGGCGCGCGTGCTCACCGGCCGCTCGGTGGACCAGGTGCTGAGGTTGTTCCGGCGGTTGCCCGAGTAGAGGTTGATGAGGAGGTGCTCGCCGGAGTCGACGTAGGTGATGCCGACCCTGAGCGTGAACGCCTCGTGCGTGGCGGTGTCGGTGAGGGTGAAGCGGCGGTCGTAGATGCTGGCGAAGGCGGTCGCGGTCTCCGTCTTGATGCGCTCCGCCTCCTCGGCGGACACGTCGGGCTGGGGGACCACCTTCAGCTTCATGTCGAGCTTGCACTCCCTACCCGTGAACGACACCTCGTAGGCCGAGTCCCAGCCATAAGGACCGTCGGTGATGTGGTTCCGCACCTGGGTGGACGCGGGCTCGGGGGGCGCGGCGGCCGGCGCGGGGGATCGCGCGGCGGGCGCCTCGCGCACGTCCAGGGCGGGCACCTCCAGGACGGGGAGGTTCAGCACCTCGCCGCCCTGGAAGACCCGCTCCTCCCCCTCGCAGGCGGCGAAGTTCTCGAGCTCGATGTCGAGGGCGTAGGCGGGATCGCCGTAGACGGCGGTGGCGATGTCCGCGAGCGTCTCGCCGGCCTGGGCCGTGTAGGTCATGCCGCCGCGCGGCTCCTTGGGGCTCGCGAGCCCGAGGGCCGCCTGGCGCGCGCTGTTGGACGGCCCCGCGACGCTCGGGCCGGGCTCACGCGGTGCCTGCGCGGCCGCAACGGACGCCTGCTTCCGGGTCTTCATCGGCCCTCCGGTTGTCGCGACCGTAGCACAGCTCGGGCGGCGGGCGAACGGCGCGCCCGGACGCGCCCCGGCGCGGCAGCGCCCCGGCTGTCCCATCTCGTTTGCGACTCGACGCGCGCTATGCCCGCTCGTTTGCGACTCGACGCGCGCTATGCCCGCTCGTTTGCGACTCTCCCGCCCGATCGGGCGCCTCCGCCAGGAAGGATGCGCCGCGTCGCATCGAGCAAAGCTCCATTTTCCATGACCCGGCGCGGCGGGCCGGCACGCACCGCCCCCTCCGAGTCGCAAACGAAGGGGCTTGGCCCGGGGCCAGTCGCAAGATGGGGGGCATGGTCCCGCGGATCCGGCGGGCGCAAACCCTGCGCTGGCCGCCACTCCTGCGCTGCCACGCCGCCGCTACACCCGCTCCAGCACCGCCGCCGCGCCCAGGCCGCCGGCGGCGCAGATGCCGAGCAGCGCGGTCTTCGCGCCGGTGAGGTGGAGCTCGCGGGCCATCGTGAGCGCCATCCGCGCGCCGGTGGCGCCGAAGGGGTGGCCGAGCGCCACGCTGCCGCCGTGCACGTTGAGGCGGGCGTCGTCGATGGGGCCGACCGCGCGGTCGCGGCCGAGGCGCTCCCGGGCGAAGGCGTCGCTCTCCAGGGCCTTGCGGACGCAGAGGACGACGGCCGCGAAGGCCTCGTGGAGGTCGACGCGCTCGATGGCGTCGAGCTCGAGCCCCGCGCGCGCGAGGGCCGCCGGCATGGCGAGGGCGGGGCCGATGAGGAGCTGGTCCGCGGGGTCGACGCCCACGTAGGCCCAGGAGCGGACGGCCGCGAGGGGCGTGAGGCCGAGCCGCGCGGCCGCGGCCTCGCTGGCGACGATCACGGCGGCGGCGCCGTCGGTCAGCGGGGTGCTGTTGGCGGCGGTGAGCGTGCCGTCCTTCGCGAAGGCCGGGCGGAGCTTCGCCATGGCCTCCACGCTCGTGTCGGCCCGGACGATCGTGTCGCGGGCGACCACGCGCCCGTCGGGCGTCGTGACGGGGACGACCTCGTCCGCGAAGCGGCCGGCCTCCCACGCCGCGGCCGCGCGGTGGTGGCTGCGCACCGCGAAGGCGTCCTGCGCCGCGCGGGAGATGCCGTGGCGGCGGGCCATGTCCTCGGCGGCCTCGCCCATGAGCTGGCCGGTGCTGCGCTCGGCGACGCGCGGCTGCCGCGGCAACAGGTCGCGCTTGATCGAGAGCTTCGCGGCGAGCCCGAGGTAATCGCCCACCCCGGCCTTGCGCCCCATCACCACCGGGCCCACCTTGCGGATGAGCGTCTCCGGCATCGTCAGCGCCGCGTTGCTCGTGGAGTCGCTCCCGCCCGCGAGGATCACCTCGGCGTCGCCGCGCTCGACGGCCGCGACCGCGTCGGTGATCGCCTGGAGCCCGCTCGCGCAGGCCCGGGTGACCGTCCGCGCCTCGACCCGCGGCAGGCCGAGCTCGAGCGCGATCTCGCGGCCCACGTTGGGCGCCGTGGGCGGCAGGATCACCCCGCCCCACACCACCGCGTCGAGGTCCTGGTGGCGGACGCCGGCACGCTCGAGCGCGCCGCGGGCGGCGATGGCACCGAGCGTGATGGTGTCGAGCTCGGTGTACTCGGCGAAGGCCCGCACGAAGGGGGTGCGGGCGCCGCCGCAGAGGAGGGCGCGGGACATGGGCGCAACGTAATGCGCGTCGAGCTCGCCGCAGGGGGCGCGGCGCGACCGAGCGCTCGGCCGCCCCCGGCGCGGCGCGGATGTCAGGATCCTGCCACCGTTGGCTGAAGATCGGACATGCCCGCGGTCGCGCCTGCGCACTACCTCCGCCGACGAGGTGAGCATGCGCGCACTACCGACCCTCCTGCTGGCCGCCCCGCTGATCGCCGCCTGCGGCTCCCGCCACTCGCCCCCTCCCGCGCCGGCCCCCGTCGGGCAGGTGATCGACGAGCGGGCCGGCCTGGTCCTTCCCGACGAGGGCTTCGGGGACGGCGCCACGAAGCTCGTCTACCTCGACCAGGGCTGGGGCCCCGCCGAGACGCTCTGGTTCTACTACGCCGACCAGGGCTCGGTGCTGCTCCCGCGGCGGGTGCTCGTGAACCTCGAGCAGCCGGACGCCTCGGCGAAGTTCCTCGACCCCGCGCACCTCACCCGGCTCCGCCTGCTCCCCCAGCGGGTGACGCCCAACAACCCGGACGGGCTGCCGGTCGGCTTCGCGCGGCACGGCGACCAGGTGGGCCTGACCTGCGCCGCGTGCCACACCTCCCAGCTGGAGTACGGCGACACCGCGATGCGCATCGACGGTGGGCAGGGCCTCCTCCACGTGGACGGCATGCTCGAGGCCATGGAGCGCGCGATGGCGGCCACGCTCGCGGACGAGGCGAAGCTCGGGCGCTACCTCGCGGCCATCCCCGCCGCCGAGCGGGAGGCCGCCACCGCGGAGCTGCGGGGCACGCTGGAGTGGTTCGTGGACTACAACAAGGCGAACCACGCCGACGTGACCGACGGCTTCGGGCGGATCGACGCGGTCGGGCGGATCCTGAACCAGGTCGTCCGGCTGACGAGCGGGTCGGAGAACAGCGTGCCGCCCGACGCGCCGACCAGCTTCCCGGTGCTCTGGGACGCGCCCCGCCACGACTACGTGCAGTGGGCCGCGTTCGGCCCCAACGCGGGCCTCGGCAGCCTCGGGCGCAACGTCGGCGAGGTGACCGGCGTCTTCGGCCGCATCGACGTCGTCCCGTACACGGACGCCCGCGACGCGCAGAAGGGCTACACGTCGACGGTCAACGGGCACAACCTCGTGCAGATGGAGGCGCTCCTCTGGTCGCTCCAATCGCCGGCCTGGCCGGAGGACATCCTCCCGCCGATCGACCGCGCGAAGGCCGACCGCGGCGCGGCCGTGTACCAGCAGGGCTGCGCGTCCTGCCACGCCGTGCTCGACCGCGACGACCCGGACCGCCGGGTGCGCGCGCAGGTGTACGGGCTCGACGAGGTGGGGACGGACCCGGCGACGGCGCGCAACCTCGTGAAGGCGGTCGCGCCCACCGGCAAGCTGAACGGCTCGGTGGACGCCATGGGCAACCCCCTCGGCGCCGAGACGCCGACGGTGAACCTGCTCGGCACGCTCGTGACGCGGGCGATCGCGGGCATGCCCGCCGCGGCGCTCGAAGGGACGGCGTATGCCAAGACGCACGGGCTCGAGGACCAGGAGAAGCAGGGGACCTACGCCTCGGACTCGGAGACCGCGCCGCGCGCCTCCTGGCTCGCCTACAAGGCCCGCCCGCTCAACGGGATCTGGGCGTCCGCGCCGTACCTCCACAACGGGTCGGTGCCGACGCTCTACGACCTGCTCCTGCCCGTCGACCAGCGGCCGACGACCTTCTCCGTGGGCCGGCGGGAGCTCGACCCGGTGAAGGTCGGCCCGGTCCAGGACGGGGAGGCGCCGTTCCGGTTCGACACGCGCGCCGCCGGGAGCTCCAACGTCGGACACACCTACGGGACGGAGCTGCCGGACGAGGACCGCTGGGCGCTCGTCGAGTACCTCAAGACGCTCTGACACGTTGGGGGGGCGTTGCGGGGGGGGCACCCCCCCGCCCCAAGAAGAAGAAGACTCAAGCGCCGAGCAGGTTTCCTCCGCACACGCGCAGCACCCGCCCCGTCAGCGCGCGGCCCGACGGGCTCGCGAGGAAGGTGACGACCTCCGCGATGTCCTCGGGCCGGCCGCCCTGGGAGACGTTGGCGAGGCGGCGCGCGACCTCGCGCGTGGCGAAGGGGACGGCGGCGGTCATGCGCGTCTCGATGAAGCCGGGGGCGACTGCGCTTACGGCGACGCCGCGGGCGGCGTACGCGGGGGCGAGCGCCTCCACGAGGCCGACGACGCCGGCCTTGGTGGCGGCGTAGTTGGCCTGGCCGACGTTGCCGCCGAGGCCGCCGATGCTGGAGAGGCACACCATCGCGCCGCCGTCGGCGAGCGTGGGGCCGAGGCGCTCGGCGAGATCGAGCACGGCGCCGAGGTTGACCGCGAGCACGAGGTCCCACTGCTCGGCGGACATGCGCGCGAGCGTCTTGTCGCGGGTGACGCCCGCGTTCTGCACGAGCACGTCGAGGCGCCCGCTCGCGGCGACCGCGTCGACGAGCGCCGCGCGGCCCTCGGGCGTGGCGAGGTCCGCGACGAGGCCGACCCCGCCGAGCTCCGCGGCGATCGTGTCGACGTCGGCCTTGGCGCTCGGGTGGTCGTGGACGAGCACCCGCGCGCCCTCCCGCGCGAGCGCGCGCGCCGTGGCCTCGCCGATGCCGCGCGCGGCCCCGGTGACGAGCGCCACGCGGCCGTCGAGCGGGCGCGTGCCCGAGAACGCGCCGGGGATGGTCGTCCCCAGCACCCAGGGCTGGCCGCTCACGTAGGCGCTCTTCGGCGAGAGCAGGAAGTGGAGGACGCCGTGGAGGCGGTCCTCGGCGCCGACGGGCACGCTCACGAGGTTGGCGGTGGCGCCGGTGCGGCCGAGCTCGCGGGCGAGGCTGCGGGTGTAGCCGTCCAGCGCGCGGCGGGCGGCGCGGACCGCGGGCGTGTCGGCGGCTTCCGGCGGGCGGCCGAGGACCACGACGCGGCCGCTCTTCGCGAGGCCCCGGAGCCGCGGCGCCACGGCCGCCCAGAGGAAGCGCAGGCCGGCCACGTCGGTGACGCCGCTCGCGTCGAGGAGGAAGGCCCAGGGGCGCGCCTCTCGGGGGGCGTCCCCAGCGCCGTCCTGCTCGGCGGGCAACACGAACCCCTTCCGCGCCCACGCCTCGGCGGCGGCCGCGAACGGGGCGAGCGCGCCGTCGACGCCCACGTCGGCCCCGAGCCGGGCGAGCGAGCCGGCGAGCGCGTCGACGAGCTCCGCGCCGGGCCCGAGCAGCACGTGCACGGGCCGGTCGACGAGCGGCTGCTCGGCCCACCGCGACGGATCGCGCTCCAGGCGCGGGGGAAGCGAGACGCCGAGCGCCTTGGCGAGGGAGCGGGCGGCGGAGTTGCCGGAGAGGGCGACGAGGCGGTCGGACATTCGGCCTCCGGTGGGGGCTACTTCGCGGCGTTCGCGGTCGGGTTCGCGACGGCGGCCGAGGGAGCGGGGGCGGCGAGCCGGGCGAGCAGCCGCGGGCCGGTGGAGACGATCTCGTCGTAGCGCCAGCGGGCGCGCGGCTCGGCGCGCTCCAGCCAGCGGTCGAGGAGCTCGGCGCGGGCGGGGTCGCGCGCGACCTGTTCCAGCAGCGTCTCGGCGACAGCCGCGTCGGCGAGCAGGCTCGTGAGCCGCTCGGCGTGGAGCATGGCGAGCGCGAAGTCGCGCTTGGGGTCCCAGTCGGCGAACGCCGCCTTCCAACTCGCGGGGTTGAGCGGGAGCTCGCGGGCCTTGGCCGCGGCGAGCCGGATCAGGAGGAAGCGCACCGCGCGCAGCGCGTGGAGCCGCAGCCCGGCGACGCGGCGTGCGTGGGCGCCGCCGGCCAGGCTCGTCCAGCGCGCCGCGGCGAGGTCGCGCGCGAAGGCGCCGGGGTCCTTCACCACGCCGAGCAGCGTGTCCTTCATGACCATGAGCGCCTGGATCTGGCTCGTCCCCTCGTAGATGGGGAAGACCATCGCGTCGCGCAGGAGCCGCTCCACGCCGGTCTCGACGATGTAGCCGCTGCCGCCGTGCACCTGGACGGCCTGCCGCGCGATGTCGACGCAGCGCTCCGACGCGAGCCACTTGAGCAGCGGGGTGAGCGCCCGGGACTTGCGACGCGACACGCGCTGCTGCGCCAGCAGCGCTTCCTCCCGCGCGGGGTCGAGGTCCAGAAACCGCGTCACGAGCTCGACCTTCTGGGCGACCTCCTCGTGCCAGCACGCGGTCACGCCGAGCGCGCGGATGGCCTGGATGTCGGTCCGCATGGTCTCGAGGATCTCGGCGATCATCTCGTGCCGGTCGATGGTCTTGCCCATGCTCGGGCGCGTCGCCGCGTAGGTCGTGGCGGCGCGCCAGGCCGCCTCGGCGACGCCCAGGCTCTCGAAGCCGACGCCGATGCGGGCGTTGTTCATGAGCACGAGCATCTGCTGGAAGCCGCGCCCGCGCTCGCCCACGAGCAGGGCGGGGCTCCGGTCGAAGCTGATTGTCACGGTCGCGCTCGCGGTGTGCCCGAGCTTCTCCTCCACGCCGGTGAACGACGCGCGCCAGAGCTTGCCGCCGTCCGGCGCCCAGTCCCACGCGGGCACGAGGAACAGCGAGAGCCCGTCGAGCCCCATGCCGCCGCGCGACGCCTCCGTGCGCGCCACGACGAAGTGCCAGCGCCCGTGCCCCGAGGTGATGAAGATCTTCTGCCCGGTGACCACCCACGACCCGTCGGGGAGCTGCTCCCCGCGCGTCCGGAGCGCGGCCATGTCGCTGCCCGCGCCCGGCTCGGTGATGTCCATGCTGCCCCACGCGCGCCCGGCCACGATCTCGTCGATGAGCTCGCGGAAGCGCGTGTCCGCGATGCGCGGCGGGTCGGCGGCGAAGGTGGTGCTGCCCTCCAGCACGCTGTAGAGCAGCGCCGCCATCGCGATGCCGCCGTGGAAGCCGACGTGCGCGCACACGCTGGTGTCGGCGCGCGCGAGGATCTCCTGCGTGAGCTGGAAGAGCAAGAGCGGCGCGTTGGTGCCGCCGAGCTCGCGGGGCACGCAGAGGCCGAAGATGCCCAGCCGGCCGAGGCCCTCGACCACCTCGCGCACGACCGGCGCCTCGACCACCTCCCCGTCGCGGAGGGTCGGGTGCGCGTGCAACAGCTCCTTCCAGCGGGGCGCGACCTCGTCGGCCACGAAGCCGCCCACGAGCCCGAGGATGTCGCGGTAGCCGGCGACGGCGTCCTCGACGGTGGCGGGCGCGTCCGGCGCGCGCATCTCGTACTCGGTGAGCCGCACGAGCGGCTCCCAGTCGACGCCTTGTTCGACGTACCAGCGGAGGTCCTCGTTGTCGTCGTAGAAGCTCATGGGGACTCCCGCGGCGCGAGGAGCGCGGTGCGCGCGATGCGGGTGAGCTCGCGGGCCTGCGCGTCGACCGGCGGCTCGGGGGAGACCAGCGCGCCCGCGTGGTCGCCGATCGCCACGACGCCCACCGCCGCGGAGATCACGAGCACCACGAAGGCCTCGGGGTCGGCGTCGGGGCGCAGCAACCCGGCGGCCTGGCCCATCCGCACGGCCTCCGCGAGCAGCGCCGTCCACGGCTGGAGCTCGCGGCGCAGGCGGGCGCCCATGTCGTCGGGGCGGTCGAGCATCTCGCGCAGGACGAGGCGCGCGAGGGCCGGCTCGGCGCGGAAGAAGCCGAACAGCGCCTCGAGCAGCGCGTCGAGGCGCGGCCCGCCGCCCGTCGCGGCCGCGAGCAGCCGCGGCAGCTCGGCGCGCCAGTGGTCGAGCACGCCGGTGAGCACCGCGTCGCGCAGGCCCTCCTTGCTGCCGAAGTGGTACACGAGCGTCGGCTTCGTCACCCCCGCCGCGTCCGCCACCGCCTGGATCGGCGTGCCCGCGTAGCCCTGGGCCGCGAACAGGCGCGTGGCCTCCCGCAGGATGCGCGTGCGGACGGGGTCCTGGGTCATTCTCTACCGAATGGTAGAGAGACGCCTAACGCATGGTCGGGGCGGCGCAAGGGAGGCCTGGATTCGGGCACCCGGACCGCCCGAGGACGGGCGGCCGGTGCGTCGACGGAGTGCCCCGGAGGCGCGTCGGCGGCTCCCGCGGCGCCCCGCCTACGTCGGGCCCCGGCGCCGCGCCCGCCGCCGCCCCACCGCGACGAGCGCGGCCACCGACACCCATCCGGGCGGCAGGAGCGACGACACCGAGCACGCGGCCCCCCCACAGCTCCCCCCGCCGGAGCAGCTTCCGCCGCCGCCGCCGCCACCACCGCTGCCCCCATCACAGCTCCCCCCGCCGCTGCCGCCGCCACCTCCGGTGCCGCCGCTCCCGCCGCCCTCGCCGTCGTCTCCCCCACCGTCGTCTCCCCCGCCGCCGTCGCAGCCGCCGCCCCCCTCGTCGCTCGACCCGCCGTCCGCGTCCGCGTCGCCGTCGGCGTCGGCGTCGGCGTCGGCGTCCGCGTCGGCGTCGGCGTCGGCGTCCGCGTCGGCGTCCGCGTCGGCGTCGCCATCCGCGTCGGCGTCGGCGTCGGCGTCCGCGTCGGTGTCGGTGTCCGCGTCGGCGTCGGCGTCGGCGTCGGTGTCGGTGTCCGCGTCCGCCTCGCCGCCGCCCCCGCACCCCCGCGTGTCCACGTCGACCTCGGCGCGCACCTCGAAGTCCATCTCGTCGAAGGGCCACAGGTCGATCCACACCCCGCGCGCCTCCTCCGGGGTGCCGAACCAGAGCGCCTCGCCGACGCCGTCCGCGAGGGGCTCGGCGACCGCGTCGTCCGGGCGCACGACCACGTCGGGCCCCGCGGCGTCGAGCGCGGCGGGGTCGAGCAGGAGCCCCCCGTCGAGCACGAGCACGCCCTCCTGCCCGTCGTAGCGCAGCGGCTCCTCGAGGATGGCGAGGCCCGGATCGAGCGCCACGTCGAAGCGCGTCCCGGCGGCGGTCGTCCCCACGAGGCGGAGCGCGCCGTCGAAGGGCGCCTCCGCGAACGTGACGCCGATCGCGCAGTAGTCGCCGTCCCGCACGCCGAAGGGGCGCGGTCGGAGCAGGTCGAGCGTGTCCCCCACCTCGACCGTCACCGCGCCGCCCTCGCAGTCGTCCAGCACGAAGGCGTCCACGTCGGCCGTGACCACCTCCAGCGTGACCGCGGGCCCGTGCACCGCGACGAAGTCGAGATCCCCGGACGACCCGCCCCCGTCGCCGCAACCGACCGCGAGCGCGGCGAGCGCGGCCCACGGCACACCGACCAACCGGACGCGCGTGTCTTCCATGCCGCGACTGTATCCGTTGGGACTGCCACTTCGGCGGCGGCGGCTTTCAGGCGGCTTGCAGCGGGTCGGGGCCGCTCGAAGCGTGGGCGGGCGTTGCGGGGGGGCGCGCCCCCCCGCCCCAAGACCTACCCGACCATCCGCACGGCGTTGCGGCGGGCGATGGCCAGGATCGTCCCCTGCGGGTTCACCCCGGGCGTGTCCGGCAGGAGGCTCGCGTCGTTCACCCAGGCGTTGTCGAGCGCGCGCAGCTTGCCGAAGCTGTCGGCCGGGTGGCGCTCGTCGCCCATCGGGACGGTGCTGTGCAGGTGGATCGCGGTCACCTGCGCCTTGCCCGCGGCCACGCCGGCGCGCAACGCCGGGATGTCCGCCGCGGTGCGGATCGGCGGGCCGCCGGGCACCGGGTTCATGATGGCCTTCGCCCCCGCGGCGAGGAGCACCTGCGCGAGCCGCTCCGCCGCGAGGCCGAGCAGCTCCAGGTCCTGCTTCTGGAGCGCGTAGTACACGAGCGCCTCGCCCGTGACCGGCACCGGGCGCACGTAGCCGCGCGCCTTCGCCATGACCTTGGCGTAGAACACCCCGAGGCGCCACCACTCCGCGAGCAGGCGGTCGCGCTCGGATCGGGCCGAGTCCACGAGCCAGAGCGCGAGGTGGGCCAACGAGCTGTGCGAGCACCCCAACGTCATCGCGGGCTTGAAAGCCTCGATCTGCTGGACGGGCACGCCGAGCTCGGGTTGGTTGACGAGCTCTCCGAACTCCGCCGCCACGCGGATCATCGGGTTCATCGTCAACGTGTTGCCGATGCGCGTGTGCACGCCGCTGCGCCGGAGGATCAGGGGCGTCTGCACCGCCCCGCCGCAGAGCACGACGCGGCCGCACCGGATGTCGACCCGCCGCCCCTCGCGGTCCGTGCCCACCGCGCCCACCACGCGTCGCCCCTCGATCACGAGCCGCTTGACGCGCACGCCGTGCCGGAGCCGGCCCCCCGCCGCGAGCGCGCGCGGGATGTACGTCTCCGTCATCGACTGGCGACGGCCGAGCGGGTCGGC
The DNA here is from genome assembly GCA_964457335.1 of uncultured Enterobacteriaceae bacterium. Classification (GTDB taxonomy): domain Bacteria; phylum Myxococcota_A; class UBA796; order UBA796; family SXON01; genus CAJBVW01. The sequence continues at coordinate 31,583 of CAYWGD010000046.1, forward strand.
GCCGTCGTACTTCCAGAAGCGCTGCACCTGCACGCTCTTCCAGCCGAGCGAGCCGGCGCCCGCCGCGAGGAGCTCGGACGCGATGCCCGGGCTCCCCGGGTAGGGCGTCACCGAGGACTCGCGCTCGACCGCCTCGATGTGGGGCAGGAGCGCGCCGTCCCCGAGCTCGGCGATGCCGTACTGGCGCGCCCAGTCGTCCAGCGTGGACAGCACCGGCGGGTGGTAGAGCGCGGCGTTGATCTCGCTGGCGCCGCCGACGCAGCGGCCCTCGGCGTAGGTGACCTTCACCTTGCCGAAGGCGGGCGTCAGCCCGTAGTTGCGCCACTTCCGCTCCATGTCGTCGATGGAGTAGGCCTCCACGGCGCCGACCGGCACGTGGTCGCCCTCCTCGACGAGGAGCACGTCGAGCCCGGCCTCCGCGAGGGTGCACGCGGTCATCGAGCCGCCGGGCCCGGACCCGACCACGAGCACGTCGGCGTCGAGCCTCACGCGCCCCTCCCGAGATCCGACCCGGGTGCGTGCGCGCCGGGGCCGTGCGCGCCGTGGCCGTGCGTCCCCGCGGCCAGCTCCGCCTTCTCGACGCGCGAGTAGTAGGTGAACGTGCCCATCTTCTCCCAGAACTCGACGAAGTCGCGTTGCAGGGGCACCGGGCCGCGGCGCCAGCGCTCGATGCGCGCGACGCGGCGCTCCCGCGGGAGCCCGGGGTAGCCCACGCCCGCGAACAGCGTCGTCAGCGCCACCATCCCCGCGCCCATGTAGCGGGGCATGTAGCGCAGCCGCGCCTTCATGTCGGCGACGGCCCCCGCGAGGTGCGCCCGGTCGAGCCCGTGCCCCTCGGGGTCCACGAGGTCCTGGATCAGGGTGGAGACGACGGCGTCGGAGATCACGGCCGCCCTGTGTATCGCGCCGACGCGGTCACGCGCTCGCCGCCGCCTCCGTCACCACCTCCCGCGGGCGCGGCGCGAGGAACGGGAGCACGAGCAGGAACAGGAGCCCGAGCGCGACGTCGCCGAGCAGCGCCTGCGGCAGGGTGAAGCCCCAGCCGCCCTCCGCCGCCGGCGCGAGCGCCTTGCCCTGCCACCAGTAGGAGTACACCGTGACGAGGTTGAGCAGCGCCATGGACGCCGTGAACTGCGTGGCGGCGATCCGCGGCTCCACGATGTCCATGTAGAGCGCGCTCCGGACGCCGTACATGAGCCCCATGAAGACCGCGAACACGGTGCCCGCGAGGTTCCACTCGAGGATGAGCGCCTCGGCGCGCGGCCACACGCCGTCGACCGCCTCGGGCGGCACGAGCCAGCCCGCGCCCTGGAAACGCCACGCCAGGTAGAGCGTCGGCAGCGCCGTCCCCGACGCGAACACCGCCAGCGACCGGCGGCGCCCCCAGCGGTCGGAGACCGCCCCGCCCGCGACGCACGCGATCGTGAACGCGAGCGAGCCCACGAGGCCCCAGAACGCGATCTCGTCGTCGGTCATGCCGAGCGTGGGCGTCACCACGTTCGAGACCGTGAGCGTGAGCGCCTGGCCCCCCGCGGGCAGGACCGCGAGCAGGAGCCCGAGAAAACCACGCCGCGTGGTGAAGAACACCCGGAACACCGTCGTGACGTAGTCCGCGATCTGCGCCCCCACGACGCGGAGCCCGGCGGGCGCCACGGGATCCGCGCCGGCCGCGCCCCGGAGGCTCTTTTCCGCGACGAGCCGCAGCATCATCGACAGGATGCCCACGAGGCAGAGCGGCACGAGCAGGCTCGCGATCGAGAAGCCGACGAGGCCCTTCAGCCAGATCACCCCGGAGCCGCCGATCGCCATGCCGAGCTGCGCCGCGCCGAACATGAAGCCGTTCGCCCGGCCGCGCTCCGACTCGTCGAGCGCGTTGACGGCCAGCGCGTCGATCGCCACGTCCTGGCAGGCCGCGAAGAGGTTGTGGGTGAAGAGCAACGCGGTGAACAGCGCGAGCCCGGGCACCGTGCCGTCCGCCGCCACCCCGGTCGGGAACGCCGACAGCGCCGCCGCGAGCGACACGAGCATGCCGACCTGCGCCGCCACGATCCACTGCGACCGCCGCCCGAAGCGCGGGAGGTGCAGGTTGTCGACGAGCGGCCCGAACAGCCACTTCCAGGCCCACGGGAGCAGGATCGTGGCCGCGAACGTGCCGATGGTCTCCGCGCCCATGCCCATGCGCTTGAACTCGATCGCCACCGCCGTCGCCGTGAAGCCCTGCGGCAGCCCCTCGCCCACGTAGAGCAGGGAGAACGCCACCAGTCGCCCTCTCGGCGTCGCCAGTAGGTTGATGCGCGGCATGGGGTTCTTCCTCTTGGGACGGGGGGGCGGAGCCCCCCCGTAACGCCCCCCCCGGCCTCCTTGACCCCACCTGTTTCGGGGGCGCAGAGCCGCCCCCGAAACAGGCGGGGCCCCCGGCCTCCTTGACCCCACCTGTTCCGGGGGCGCAGAGCCGCCCCCGAAACAGGCGGGGCCCCGTCGGCCGCGCTTCGTGCGGGGCTTCCGTGGTCGCCGGAGTCGGACGCGCCTCAATGGCGCGTCCTTGGTCCGGCTCCGCGGCAACGCCTGCGCACGCGTGACGTAGCTCCCCAGATGGCCGGCCATCTCCCGCGCTACGTCACGCCACGCGTGACGTAGCTCCCCAGATGGCCGGCCATCTCCCGCGCTACGTCACGCCCTCGTGCGTCACGCCACGCCGGTCGAGCTACGCTCCCGACGGAGGTCCCCCTGTCCCTCGCCAACATCCTCGAAGTGAGCGCCCACCGCGTCGGCCCCGCCATGGTCGTCGTGCGCGCGCGCCTGCAGTTCCCCTCCGCCGGCTGGACCGCCGAGGCGCGCTGGCACCGCGAAGGCGACGTGCTCGTCGTCGAGCTCCTCGGCAAGGGCCCCGGGCCGGACAAGGTCGCGGCGACGGTGATCAGCCGCCCCACGCTCAACTTCGACGTGGCCGCCGGCCAGGACGTGCGCTCCCTGCGCGTCGTCGGGGCGAACGGCGCCCGAATGCTGTCGGTCTGACGCCACGCGGCAGGCGACCGGCGGGCGGGCGGCGTCCGCGCCGCCCGGCTCGGCGCGACCGGCCGCCGGGAGGCGGCCGGTCGCGCCAGCCGAGCGCAGCGAGCCCAGAGGGCGCCGACGGCACGCCCGCGCGGCGACGCGCGGGCGTGCCGGGCCGCCCGCTACTGGTACCGGAGCGCCTCGATCGGGTCGAGCGCCGCGGCCCGACGGGCGGGGTACCACCCGAAGAAGACGCCGACCGCGGCCGAGAACGCCATGGCCACGCCCACGCTCGCGGCCGTGACCGGCGTGGCCCAGCCCGTGACGCGGCCGACGCCCCAGGCGACGCCCATCCCGAGCAGCGCGCCGAGCACGCCGCCGAGCCCGGAGAGCACGATCGCCTCGACGAGGAACTGCGCGAGCACGTCGGCGCGGCGGGCCCCGAGCGCGCGGCGGATGCCGATCTCGCGCGTCCGCTCCGTCACCGAGACGAGCATGATGTTCATGATCCCGATGCCGCCGACCACGAGCGACACGCTCGCCACCGCCGCGAGCAGCGTGGTCATCACCTTCGTGGCGCCGCGCGCCGTCTCGGCGATCTGCGACTGGTCGCGCACCGTGAAGTCGTCCGGCGCGCTCCGCCCGAGCCGGTGCGTCTCCCGCAGGATGGCGCGGACCTCGCCGAGCGCCTCGGTCACCTCTTCCGGGGACGCCGCCTGGATGAGGATCTGGGCGAGGAACTGCCGCCCCGACATGCGCGCGCGCACGGTGGTGTAGGGCACGATCGCGACGTCGTCCTGGTCGTTGCCCTCCGCGGTGGGGCCCTTCTTCGCGAGCACGCCCACGATCGTGAGCGGCACGCGCCGGAGCCGCAGCTCGCGGCCCACGGGGTCCTCGTCGCCGAAGAGCGCCTCGGCCACGGTCGCGCCGAGCACGACGACCTTGCGGGCCCCGCGCACGTCGGCCTCCTCGATGGGGCGGCCGCTCGCCACGTCCCAGTCGCGGATCTCGAACCAGCTCGCGTCCACGCCCTGGATGGAGGTGCGCCAGTTCGCGCTCCCCACGACCGCGAACGAGAAGGTCTGCACGACCGGCGTGACGCCCGCGATGCTGTGGGCCTCCCGCGCGATCGCCTCGACGTCCTCGATTTCCAAGCTCGCCTGGCTGCCCGCGCCCCCGCTCACGCCGCCGCGGTCCGACGCGCCGGGCGTGACGACGACGAGGTTGCGGCCGAGGCTCGCGACGCGGGCCTCGATCTGCGCGCGGGCGCCCTGCCCGATGGCCACGATCACCACGACGGCGCCGACGCCGATGACCACGCCGAGGATCGTGAGGAAGGACCGGGCCAGGTTGCGCCGGAGGCTCCCGAGCGCGAGCCGCACGAGCTGGAGCACGCTCACGCGCCCGCCTTCGCGCGGGCGTCGAGGCGCGCCAGGTCCTCCGCGGCGCTCTTCGGCGTAACGGGGCGGTCGGACACGATGCGCCCGTCCTTGAGCACGAGCGCGCGGTCGCAGTAGGCCGCGACCTCGTCCTCGTGCGTCACGACGAGCAGCGTCATCCCCTGGGCGTGCAGCTCCTGGAAGAGCACCATCACGTCGACGGTGGTGCGGGAGTCGAGGTTGCCGGTGGGCTCGTCGGCGAGGAGCAGGCTCGGCTGGGTCACGATCGCGCGCGCGACCGCGACGCGCTGCTGCTGCCCGCCGGAGAGCTGGTTCGGGAGGTGGTCGAGCCGGTTGCCGAGCCCGACGCGCTCGAGCGCCGCCCGGGCGCGCTTCTCCGGGTCGGGGAAGCGGCCACGGCGGTCGTAGAGCATCGGCAGCATCACGTTGTCGAGCGCCGTGGTGCGCGGGAGCAGGTTGAAGCCCTGGAACACGAACCCGAGGCGGGCGTTGCGCACGTCGGCGAGCGCGTCGTCGTTGAGGGACTCGACCGGCTCGCCGTCGAGCAGGTACTGGCCGGCGGACGGGCGGTCGAGGCAGCCGAGGACGTTGAGCAGCGTCGACTTCCCGGAGCCGGACGGGCCCATGATCGCGACCATCTCGCCGTGCTCGACGCGCAGGTCCACCCCCGCGAGCGCGCGCACGACGCCGCCCGCCGCGGGGAAGGACCGCTCGAGCGCGCGGATGTCGACGACGGGGACGCCGCCGCTCCCGGTCGCCCCGTTCCCCCCGGCCATCAGAAGCCTCCGGGACGCCGCTGCTGCTTGTCGGTGGTCCCGAACGGGCTCGACGCGCCGCCGGCCGCCTCGGAGCGGTCCACGCCGGTCACCACCACGAGGCCCTCCTCGACGCCCTCGCCGCTGACGACCACGCAGCTCGCGCCGCGCAGGCCGATCTTCACCGGGAGGGCCCGGAGCGCCTGGCCCTCCGGCAGCCAGAGCGTGCCCTCGTCGGCGTCCGCGCGCGGCTTCCGGCCGCCGCCACGCGCGCCCTTCCCGCCCGCGGACGCGCCCTTCGCGCCGGGCGCCGAGGCCCCGCCCGCCGTCGACGCCTGGGACGCGCCGGATGCTCCGGCGGCGTCGCCGCCGACGATCGGCACGGTCTCGTCGGGGCGGTAGCGCAACGCCGCGCTCGACACGCACACGGCGCCGGGCTCCTCGGCGACCACGAACTCCACGGTCGCCGTCATGCCGGGGAGCAGCACGCCGTCGGGGTTCTCCACGTCCACGACCACCGTGTAGGTGACGACGCTCTCCGCGGTGGCGGACTGGAGCCGCACCTGGTTCACCGTCCCGCTGAACGTGCGGTCGGGGAAGGCCTGGACGGTGAACGTCGCGGCCTGCCCCTCGCGGATCTGGCCGATGTCGGACTCGTCGACGGCCGCGAGGATGCGCAGGCGCGCGAGGTCGCCGGCCAGGAGGAAGAGCTTGGGGGCGGAGAGCCCGGCGTTCACGGTCTGGCCCACCTCCACGTCGCGGCGGATCACCGTGCCCGCGATCGGGGCGGTGATCGTCGCGTAGCCGAGGTTGCGGCGCGCGCGGTCGAGCGCCACCTGGGCCGACTTCAGCTGCGCGGTGGCCACGGCGTGGTCGGCGCGGGCTGTGTCGAGCTCGGCGTCGGTGGCGACCCGCTGCACGTGCAGCTTCTCGATGCGCCCGAGCTCGAGCGCCAGGCGATCGGTGGTCGCGCGCTCCTCGGCGAGGCGGGCGGCCGCGGCGGCCACGTCGGCCTCGAGCAGCGCGGGGTCGATGCGCGCCAGGACCTGCCCCCGCTCCACGCGGTCGTTGAAGTCCGCGCCGAGCGCCGCCACGATGCCGCTCACCTGGGCGCCGACCTCGACGGTCTGGACCGCCTCGAGCGTGCCCGTCGCGGAGACCAGCTGCCGCACGTCGTCGCGCTCGACCGTCGCGGTGCGCCACGCCGGCGGCGCCTCCGCGCGCCCCCACGTCCACCACGCCCCCGCGGCGCCGAGCCCGAGGATCCCGACGACGACGACGACCCCTCTGCGCACCGGCCCTCCGAGAACGGCGCCGTATCACTCCGGGTGCATACTGCGCCCCGTGCTCCCCCTCCTCGCCCTCGTCGCCTGCTCCACCGGCGGCCTCTCCGTCGGTGACACCGCGCCGGCGGACAGCGCGGACGACACCGCGCCCGACACCGACACGGGGGTCGTTCCCGACGACACGGCCGACACGGCCGACACGGCCGGCAGCGCCGAGACGGGGGACACCGCGGTCGTCGATCCCGGCTTCGCCCACCTCCCCGTGTTCCTGCTGGAGACCGCAGGGAGCATCACGGACACCACCAAGGTGGACGGTTTCCTGACCGTCATCGAGGAGCACGACGGCACGCTCGAGGGCCTCGACGCCGCGCCGGTCGCGTACGTCACGGCCATCGGCATCGAGCTCCACGGCTCCTCCTCGCTCTACCAACCCAAGCTCGGGTACAAGTTCGAGTGCCGCGACGCCGCCGGCGAAGACGACGACTGCCCGCTCGTGGGGCTCCCCGAGGGCAGCGACTGGGTGCTCCACGCGCCCTACTCCGACAAGACGCTGATGCGGAACGCGCTCGCCTACGGGCTCGGCCGCGACGCCGCCGCGGACGCGCGTTGGGAGCCCCGCACCCAGTTCGTGGAGGTGGTGCTCGACGGCTCGTACGACGGTGTCTACCTGCTCGTGGAGCGCATCGCCCGCGAGGTGGACCGCCTCGACATCCCCCGGACCACGCTGGACGACGGCAGCGTCGCGGGCGGGTTCATCGTGAAGGTCGACCAGCACCGCAGCGAGGGCTTCGACACCACGCTCGGCACGCCCATCGACTGGGTGTCACCCAAGCGGACGACCGTCACCGCCGAGGAGGCCGCGTACCTGCGCGACTGGTTCGACCAGGCCGAGGCCGTGCTCGCGTCCGACGGCTTCGCCGACCCGGTGACCGGCTACCCCGCGTGGCTCGACGTCGACGCCTGGGTGGACCACTGGCTCCTGAACGAGCTCACCCACAACATCGACGCCTACCGCCTCTCCGCGTACCTCTGGACCGACGGCCCGCCCGGCGTCGGCACGCTCCGCGCCGGGCCGCTCTGGGACTTCGACCGGGCCTGGGGCAACTGCAACTACTGCGACACGTGGAACACCAGCGGCTGGATCCGCGACGACCTGGCCAACTGTGGCGTCGGCGACCAATTCCCCATGTGGTGGGCGCGCCTGGAGGAGGACCCGGCCTTCCGCCAGCGCCTGCGCACGCGCTGGGACGAGCTCCGCGTCGACGTGCTCTCCGACGCCGCCATCCGCGAGCGCGTCGCCGCGCTCGAGGCCGAGCTCGCGGAGGCCGAGGTGCGCGACCACACCCGCTGGCCCACCATCGGCCAACCGGTCGATCCCAACTGGTACGTCGGCACGAGCTGGGACGACGAGGTGCGCTGGCTCGAGGACTGGGCGATCGAGCGCGCGGCCTGGATGGACGTGCACGTGGGGGAGTAGGCCCCACCCTACCGCCGGCACGCCTCCACGAACGCGGCCGCCATCCCCGGGTTCGACCCGAAGTGCGCGTGCACGTAGGTGCCCAGCACGTTCCCGCGGGCCCAGCCCTCGACGCCCTCCCCCGCCCAGCCGGTCGTGCGGAACACCGGCGCGAGCGTGGTGGCGGCGAGCTCCGAGTGGTGGAACTCGTGGCCGCGCCAGGTGGTGCCCGCGGGCCCGAACAAGGTGGGCGCCGTCGTGACCACCTCGCGGTAGCCGAAGCTCCGGAGGGACGGCGTCATGCGCGTCGTGAGCGGGAGCGCGCCGCACATGGGCTGCCCGTCGAGGGCGTCGCCCAGGTACATGAGCCCGCCACACTCGGCGTAGATCGGGCCGCGGAAGGCCCGGACGGACGCGCGCATCGGCGCGTTGGCGGCGAGCGCGGCGGCGTGCTCCTCGGGGTAGCCGCCGCCCAGGTAGAGGCCGTCCACCGCCGGGAGCGCCCGTTCCGCGAGGGGCGAGAACGGCACGAGCTCGGCGCCCGCCTCCTCCAACAGCTCGAGGTTGTCGGGGTAGTAGAACGAGAAGGCCGCGTCGCGGGCGACGCCGATGCGCACGGGGCGCGCCGCCACCGCTCCCGCACCGGGGGCCGGCCCCGTGGCGACCGGCTCCGCGGCGACCGGGCCCGCGGCGACCGGACTTGCGGCGACCGGACTCGCGGCGACCGGGCCCGCGGCGACCGGGCCCGCGGCGACCGGACTCGCGCCGGCCGACCCGGCCGCGAGGCCCACGAGCCGATCGAGGTCCAGCCACTCCTCCGCCCAGGCCGCGAGCGCCTCCACCTGCCCCGGGCGCGCGACGAGGTCCGCCGCGACGAGCCCGAGGTGCCGCTCGGGCACGGCGAGGTCGTCGCGCCGCGGCAGCCCGCCGAGCACGGCCACGTCGGGGAGCCGCGCCATCGCCTCGGCGAGGATGCGGGTGTGGCCGGGCCCGCCCACGCGGTTGAAGATCACCCCGGCGACGCGCACGGCGGGCTCGAACGTCGCGAGCCCGTGCACCACGGCGGCCGCGGTGCGGGCCATGCCGGAGGCGTCCACCACCAGGACGACCGGCGCGCCGAGCAGCACCGCGAGCTCCGCGCCCGAGCCCTCCAGCGTGGTCGGATCGCGCCCGTCGAAGAGCCCCATCACCCCCTCGACGAGCGCGAGGTCGCCGCCGGCCGCCCCGCGCGCGAACGAGGCGCGCACGCCGTCGGGGCCGGTCATCCACCCGTCGAGGTTGCGCGAGGGCCGGCCCGCGGCCAGGGCGTGCCAGGTGGGGTCCAGGTAGTCCGGGCCCGCCTTGAAGAGCCGCACGTCCACGCCGCGGGCCCGCAGCGCGGCCGCGACGGCGCACACCACCGTGGTCTTGCCGCTCCCGGTCGCGGGCGCGGCGACGACCAGCGCGGGCGTCCCGCGCGTCGACACCGTGGTCAGCCGCCGACCCGCGCCAGCCGCACCTCGACCGCCGGGAACGCCTCGCCCGCGGGGGTGATGTTCCACATCGTGATCACGAGGCCCTCGCCTTCGCGCGCGACGCGCGTGCGCCAGCCCCAGCGCTCCGGGCCGGCCGGGTAGCTCCCGAGCACGACGATGCCGGCGTCGTCGGCCTCGCCGTGGGAGACCAGGAGCATCGTCCCGGTGTGGAAGCTGTCGATCCAGGCGGCGGTGTAGCGCTTCTCGTCGCGCTCGTAGGCGAGCGTGAGCTCGCCGGCGTGGGGCGTGCCGCCGACGGAGTGCGTGTAGGCGAACCGTACGAAGCGCCCGCCGAAGAGCGCGGTGGCGCGTACCTCCCACGTCGCGCGGTCCGGCGCGGCGCTCGGATCGAGCCAGAGCGCGCCCTCCCCGCGCCACTCGCCGCAGAAGGTGGCGAGCGCGTCGTGCTCGGGGCCCGTGCTGAAGTCGTAGGTCGGGTCGCAGCTCATGCTCACCTCGTGTGTGTGATGGCCGGTTACCGGCCGGTCGCGACCGCGGTCGTATACTCGCGCGCGACTCCGGAGCCACCATGAAGTCTTCCCCCCGTTCCGCCGCCCTCCTCGTGGGCGTCGACGACTACTCGGCCTACGACGCGGAGGCCGGCCACCAGCCCGGCACCTCGAACCTCCGGGGCGCGCTCCAGGACGTGAAGGCCTGGTACGTGGCCGCACGCGCGCTCGGCATCCCGGCCGACGCCATCGAGGTGCGCACCTCGCCGCTCCTCGCGGCGGCGGACATGCCCATCGACGCGACCGGCACCCGCTTCGGGCCCGCCACCCGCGAGGGCCTGCTCGACGGCGTCCAGAAGCTCGGCCAGGCCCTCGCCGGCGACGTGGCGCAGGGGCTCCTCACCTTCTCCGGCCACGGCGCCACCGACTCCGACGGCACCCTGCTCCTCTGCCCGTCCGACGTGACGGCCTCCCTCGGCCGCGCCCTCTCCTTCCCCGTGCTCGAGCAGGCGCTCGACGCGGTGGTGCCGGAGCACGGCCTCACCGTGGTGCTCGACACCTGCCACGCCGGCGCGACCGGCCTGCTCGGCGGCGCCTTCGGGCGGGTCGGCGGGCGCACGCTCGGGAGCCGCGCCCCGGCGGGCACCCCCCTCACCGCGCCCGCGCTCCGCGCGCACGACCGCATCCTCGGCGCCTGCCGCGCCAGCCAGAACGCCCGGGAGTACACGTTCCAGACGGTGTGGCACGGCGCGTTCACCTGGGCCCTCACCTCGGTCCTCAACCGCTGGGGCATCGCGCACGACGAGGGCGGCATCCGCTACGTCGGCATCTCCTACGGCGAGCTCCTGACCCGCGCGCATCACCTCCTCGTGGCCGACGCCTTCAACCAGGCGCCCACCTTCTCCGGCCCGGACGGCGAGGCCGCGGTGCCCTTCGCCTACCCCTCCGGGCCGAAGACGGCCCCCGACGTGACGCGCCCCATGCCCTCCCCCATCGAGGAGCTCGACCCCGGCACGGACCTCGGCGTGTACGCCATCACCAACGTGGGCGGCACGATCCTCGGGTACGTCGTGTCGGTGGCCGACGAGGACGTGACGATCGGCGGCAACACGTGGAAGTCCAAGCGCGAGTACTGGTGCTGGACGAACGGGTCGCCGTTCCCCGGCACGTTCGTCGTGAAGCCGGACGGCACCACGCCCCCGAGCACGATCTCGCCGGGCTCCGCGACCGCCGTCTACGAGAGCAAGCCCTTCCCGAGCTCCACGGGCCAGGGCGACCCGCCGAACGCCGGCATCTGGTGGTCGATCACCTGGGACAGCCAGTCGCCGACGCAGGCCGGCTGGGTCAACCGCTACGCCGCGAGCCCCCAGCGCATGGTGTGGTACGAGGCCGCGTCCGGGCAGGCGCCGCAGTGGTTCACGATCGGCACGAACGGCCCCAACCTGAAGTTCCAGCAGGTCCAGTGGTCGACCGTGCAGGCGGCGATGGGCTCCGTCAGCAGCGTGACGGACAACCTCACGACCCCGTAGGCCGCGCGAGGCGGAAGCCGACCTGTGTATAGCGGCGCCCCGGCGGCGCCGCGAAGCGCGTCGCCACGCGGCAGTTGTTCCGGTTGCCCGAGAACGCGCCGCCGCGGAGGGACACGAAGGCCTCGGGATCCCCGGGGTCCGTCCCCTCGCGCCAGGTGTTGGCGCACCAGTCGCGCACGTTCCCCGCCATGCCGCGCACCCCGTAGGGGCTCGCGTCGGTGGGGAAGCTCGTGGTCGGCATCCGCCGCGGCGGGCGCACGACCCCCTCCAGGTTGTTCGCCCAGCTCGGCTCGAAGAAGTCTCCCCAGGGCAGGAAGCGCCCGTCCACGCCGCGCGCGGCCTTCTCCCACTCGAGCTCGTGCGGGAGGCGCCACGGCTGGCCCGTCCGCGCCGCCTCCCACGCGGCGAAGGCCCGCGCGTCGTGCCAGCACACGCTGGTGACCGGCTCGTCCAGCGCCCAGTCCGCGCCCGGCCCCGCGCTCGCGAGGCAGAAGCCGTCGTCCGGCCGGCGCCCGTAGAAGCACTCGCCCGCCTCCTGCTCGGCGCCCTCGCCGCGGCGCGGCGCGTGCGCCTCGGCCGCCTCGACGCGCCCGGCGGCCACGAGGTCGTTCAGGAAGGCGAGGTACTCCGCGTTCGTGACCGGGTACCGGCGGATCACGAAGCTCTCGAGCCACCGCGGCCCGGCGGGGAGCGCGTCGCCGGCGTGCGGGTCGCCGCCCGCGCGGAACCAGCCGGCGGGCACGTAGACGTCGTCGGCGCCGAGCTCGCCCGGGCGCGGGAGCCAGAGCGGGATGGGCGCGCGGTCGGGGGGCGCGAGCTGCCAGTCCTCGGCGCGCCCGACCAGGATGGGCAGGTCCACGGCGCCGGCGGGCCCTTCCACGCGCAACAGCAGGCTCCCCCAGGGGATCGGCGCCCGCGTGAGCGGCGCGCGGCCGAGCCTCCCGACCGGCTCGGGCACGAGCGCGCGGTCGCGCAGCACGTTGCGGAAGAGGGTCACCTCGGCGCCGGGCGGGTCGGTGGCGAGGGTGAGCGTCGCGTCGCCGCGCAGCCAGGCCGCGTGGCGCCCACGGTCGTGGGCGCGCAGGCGGAGCTCGGCGCGGGTGGCGGTCGCGCGATCGCGGGCGGACTCGGCGGCGGCGTGGCGCTCCCGGTAGTGGTCGGCGAGGCGGGCGTGCGCCTCCGGCAGGTCCACGATCTGCAGCGCGGCGTGCAGGAGCTGCGTCCACGCCTCCTCGCGCGCGACCGCGTGCGTGACGAGCTGCTCGGCCTCGTCCTCGAGCCGCCAGGCCTCCACCTTGTCGGCGGCGGGCGCGTGCGCCGCCACCTGCGCGAGCCGTCGCCGGGCGTCGGCCCGGAGCGTCGCGGCCCGCGCGCGGTCGGCCAGGATGGTCGGCCGGAGCTCGTCCGCCTGCGCCACGAGCGCCAGCGCCTCCTCGCGGCGCCGCACGCCGTCGAGCCACGCGCCGATGTCGGCGGCGACCTCCACCGCCGTGGGGCGGTCCTCCGGACAGGTCGCCATCGCGCGCCGCGCGAGCTGGTCGAGCGCGTCGGGCACGCGGGGATCGGCGCGGGTTCCCCCGACCGCGTCGTCCGGGAGCGCGCCGAAGAGCAACACGTGGAGCGTGGCGCCGAGCGCGTACACGTCGGCCGGCGGCCCGAGCGCGTCCCCGCGCGCCTGCTCAGGCGCCATGAACCCGCGCGTGCCGAGCACCGCGCCGACGGCCGTGCCGCCGCTCCACTCGCGGGGCGACTCCACGGGCGGCTCGAACACCAGCGTCCCGGCGGGCGCCAGGGATCCGCTCTCGCCCTCCGGCTCCTCCAGCGCGATGGTCCCCGCCGCCGCGTCGAGCACCGCACGCCGCGGCTGCGCCTCCTCGGCCGGGCCCACGAGCTTCGCGATGCCCCAGTCGAGCACCAGCACCGCGCCGAGCCCCTCCAGCATCACGTTCGCCGGCTTCAGATCGCGGTGCACGACCCCGTGGGTGTGCGCGTAGGCGACCGTCTCGCACACGCGCCGCAGCGCGTCCACGAGCCGCCGGAAGGTCCAGCCCTCCGCCGCGCGCCACTCCCCCGGCGGCGACGCGCCGTGCACCGCCCCGATCACCTCCGCGAGCGTCTGCCCGCGCACCTCGCGCATGACGTAGAAGGGCCGGCCGTCGGGGAGCGCGCCCGCGTCGTACACCGGCACGACGCCCGGGTGCTGGAGGCGCGCGGTGATCTCGGCCTCCACGGCGAGGCGCCGCGCCGCGCGCGTGCCGGCGAGCTCCGGGCGCACGATCTTCATCACCGCCGTGCGTCGCAGGCGCCGGTCGTACACGAGCCGCACCTCGCCCATGCCGCCGCGGCCCACGAGCCAGCGATCCTCGTAGCGGCCGGAGGCGTCCAGCGGAGGCGTCGGCGCGGAGATCGGCGGATCGGGAGGAGGCATCGCGAGCGCAACCGTCGTAGCATCCGCACGCGAGGGAATCATGGGGATCCTGAGGGACACGGTTCGCGGCGTCGACCACGGGCTGTCGGCCCAGGTGGTGGTCGGGCGCGCGTCGAGCTGCCAGGTTCGGGTCGACGCGCCCTACGTGTCGTCCGAACACGCCGCCATCCGCTGGACCGGCGACGCCTGGGAGATCCGCGACCTCGCGAGCCGCAACGGCACCTGGCTCGGCGGGCACCGCCTGGAGCCGGGGCAGCGCGCGCGGCTCGCCGAGGGCGCCGCCATCGTGTTCGGGCGGCCGAGCGAGGCCTGGACGCTCGCGGACGCCGGGCCGCCGGTGCCCGGCGCGGTCTGCGGCGCGGAGCAGCGCTGGGCGGAGGACGGGCTCCTGCTGCTGCCCGACGCGACCTCCGCCGAGGTTTGCGTCTACGCCGACGGGCGCGGCGGCTGGACGGCCGAGGCGGGCGACCGCCTGTGGAAGGTCGCCGACGGCGGCGAGATCACGGCGGGCGGCCGCGGGTGGATCCTCCAGCTGCCGAGCGTGCTCTCGCCCACGCGCGAGGCGGAGGGCGAGGACTCCGCGCGCGTCGGAGACCTCGCGCTCGCCTTCCACGTGAGCCGCGACGAGGAGCACATCGAGATCACCGCCACCGCGGGCGGCCGCACCTGGCGCCTCCCCCACCGCGCGCACGCCTACCTGCTGCTCACGCTCGCCCGCGCGCGGCTCGGTGCCGAGCCCACGCTGCCCGAGTCCGAGCAGGGCTGGCTCTACCACGACGAGCTGGCGCGGGGCCTCGGCCTGCCGATCGGCCACTTCAACATGGCGGTGTTCCGCGTGCGCCAGCAGTTCAAGGAGGCCGGCATCCCCGGCGCCGACGCCCTGCTCGAGCGCCGCCGCGGCTCCGGCCAGATCCGCATCGCGGTCGGCCGGGTGGCGGTCGAGGCGCTGTAGGGCGGACTCCGGCGGAGGTCCTGGGCGGCCCGGCGGCCGGAGGCCGCCGTCGGCGTCCTCCAGGCTCGGCCTCCGGCCTCGGCTCGGCGCGGGTGGCGGTGGCGCGCGGCGCGGAGCTCATCGCGGCGGCGGATGGTGGCGCGGCGCGGCGGCGGGAACCGCACAGGCGGAGATGGGGGGGACGCCCCCTACCGCGTCCCGACCCCCGGGAGCGCCTCCGCGGTGGCCAGCGCCTGCTCCGGGCCGGACAGCGCCGGCGTGTAGTAGAGCTCGGCGTGCTTCGCGTCGATCCAGCCGAAGTCGGCGGCGGTGCGGTAGCCGACGCGCACCTCGTCGAGCGAGCGGATCTCGCGCTCGGAGGAGGGGGTGAGCGGCACGTCGACGGCCATGACCTCGGCGTAGCGCTGCGGCCAGGGCGGGTCGGCCCAGGGCTGCACGTAGCCCTCGGGGAAGCGGGCGAGCCAGGTGCCCTCGTCGTAGAGGTCGGCGGCGCCGAGGATGTGCCCGAGCTCGTGCGCGACGGTGACCTGCGCGTAGGCGACGGTGCTGTCGAGCGGCAGGAAGCTGACGGCGAGGCGCCCCTTGCGGGAGCCGCGGGAGTCCGCGGAGAGGTCGCCGCCGCCGCCGTAGACGACGTAGACGCGGGCGCCGTAGGCGTCGGGGTCGACGCCGTGGGCGCGCGCGAGGTCGTGGAAGTAGCGGGGGAAGGACAACGAGACGCGGAGGAGGTCCATCCACCCGGGGTCGCGCGGGGGGAGGGTCGGCGGCGCGACGGTGGCGGTCCACGGGCCGAGCACGTCGACCTGGAAGGTGTCGGCGCGGGGCCCGAGGTAGCGGCGGCGCTCGGCGTCGAGCCAGGGCCCGATGGCGTCGAGGCCGCCCGGGGCGTTCATGGCCGCGACGAGCGGGGCCCCGGCGGCGTCGGGCTGCACGAACTGGACGAGGGCGACGCGGACCGGGCCGGTAGCGTCGACGAGCGCACGCTCGCGGGCCACCCAGAACCACGCCTGGTGCAGGAAGACCACGAACAGGAAGAGCGAGAAGAGCTGGCGGAGGCGGCGGTTGCGCGCCACGTTCCGGCCCTTCGCGTGGCAGCCGGGGCAGCGCGCGGCGCCGTTCGCGGCGAGGCGACAGGCCGCGCAGATGCGGCGCCCGCAGTCGGCGCAGGCCTCGCCCCGGAGCTGGGTCGGGTGCGCGGCGCAGAGCGCGCCCTCGTCCCCTTCGACGACGACCACCTCGGCGCCGAGCTCGCGCAGCGCGGCGGCGGCGCGCTCGGCGGGGGCCGGCTCCGCCCCCGCGTAGACGACGACCGGTCGCGTCGTGCGCGTGGAGCGGGCCTCGGACGGGGGGGGCGACACCACCACGACGTTCCAGCGCCGGCTCATGTCCGAAGGGGCCTCTGCTCCACAGGTACACACAGCCGCGGCCACCCGCTGCTCCATCGCGGGGGTGGAAAGGAAGAAGGGTCGGAATTGCCAACCGCCGCGACAAAATTGGACGCGACGGAGGGTCGGCCCGGCGGTCACGCCGCCGGCCACGATGGAATCCGGATCGCCGCGCGTGAGGGGCCTGCAAGGCGGCCGCGCCCCGCGCGGCCGGTCCCGGGCCGCGTCCGCGCGGGCCGGGACCGAGGGGCTCCGCCCCGAGCCTGGAAGGGCCCGACCGGCGGGCGTCCGCGCCCGCCGGGCACGCCCTGGAGCCACACCGGCTAAAGACGCGCCGATGCTGCTCCTCCTGCTCGCGTGCGCGCCCGACGACCCGCCGGCCGAGACCCGGTGCGACGGGCGCGACGACGACCGCGACGGGACGGTCGACGAGGGGCTCGAGCGCACCTGGTACGCCGACAACGACGGGGACGGTCACGGCACGGACGCCACCGCGCTCACGACGTGCGAGGCGCCGGAGGGCTACGCCGAGGCCGGCGGCGACTGCGACGACGGCGACGCCGCCGCGCACCCCGGCGCCGTCGAGACCTGCGCCACCCCGGCCGACGAGGACTGCGACGGCGCGGCGGACCCGGTCGGCGCCGCGGGCTGCGTGGACACGTGGGCGGATGCCGACGGGGACGGGCTCGGCGAGGGGGAGCCCACCTGCGTGTGCGACCCGGGCGACGCCGCGACCGCCGGCGGCGACTGCGACGGGACCGACGTGGACCGCGGCCGGGACTGCGCCGAGGGCGCGGAGAGCACGCTCGCGGGGGCGCGGCTCCTGCTCGACGACGGCGCCGCGTACTGGTCGCTCCTCGGCGCGGGCGCGCTCGCGGCGGACGGGTCGGACGCCCTCGCGCTGGTGTCCACCGACCAACGTTTCCTCGTGGCGACGGTCCCGATCGCGGACACCCCGCTCTCGGCCGCCACCCAGGCCGTTTACGACGCGCCCACGTGGTCGCGCCCGTCGCTCGGGGATCTCGACGGGGACGGGCTCCTCGACCTGCTCGCGCCCTCGGGCACCCTCACGCCGGACGGCGACGCGGTCGTCGCGGCGCCGACCCTGACCGTCACCCGCGGGCCGCTGGCCGACGCGGCGGGCGCGTGGTCGGCAGAGCTCGCGCCGGTGCGGTCGGAGGGGGCGTACGAGAGCCTGTTCGTCGCGGAGCTCGACGGGGACGGCGTCCCGGAGGGGTGGTACGTGCTCGGGAGCGGCGCGGGGACGCCCGGGCAGCTGGGCGTCTGGCGGCTCGACGGGACGGAGGTCACCAACGTCCTGCTGGCCGAGGACGAGGTCGCCGGGCGCCACATGCTGGTGACGCCCCTCGGGGACATCGACGGCGACGGCTTTTCGGACGTGGCGAGCTACGGCGAGGACGCGGCGGGGACGCTCGTGGTGCACCGCGGCCCGCTGGTGGGGTTCCCCGACGCCGGGGATGCCGACCACGCGGTGACCACGCCGCCGCTCGACGACGTGGTGGGGCTCGGGGACGTCGACGGGGACGGCGTCGACGACGTGGGGTTGCGCGAGGCGCGCATCTGGGTCGTCTCGACGGTCGGCTCCGGGACGCTCGCGGACGTGGCGCGGGCGCGCATCGGCCCGGAGAACGACGCGGAGGGCGACAGCGCGCTGTTCGTGGCGGCGGCGGACCTGGGCGCGGACGGCGCGCGGGAGCTCCTGGTCACCGACACGTACTGGCCCTGGCACACCGGCGCCGGGAACCTGCGCGGGGCGCTCTACGTGTTCGAGGGCGCGCCGGAAGGGGTGGTGGACGCGCGTGCAGCGGAAAGGCGCGTCTATGCGGAGGAGTACGCCCTGTTCGGCGCATTTCCGTCTCAGCTAGGCGGCGGGGAGCTCGCCGTCGGCGCCCCCCTCGAGGCGACCGACCTCGGCGTCGGGACGATCTGGGTGCTGGACGGGTGGTGAGCGGCCCTTCGGCGCGGGCCGTGACGGCCACCGCGCGCGCCGGCCACCGCGGCGCGCACACGCCCGGGGTGGCCGGCGCGGGGCGACGGCCGGCCGTGACGGGTACCAACCACCCGCGCACGCCGGGGTGGCCGGCGCGGGGCGACGGCCGGCCGTGACGGGTACCGACACCCGCGCACGCCGGGGTGGCCGGCGTGGGGCGACGGCCGGCGGTGACGGCTACCGCGGCGCGCACACGCCGGG
>CAYWGD010000047.1:0-49673 GCA_964457335.1 uncultured Enterobacteriaceae bacterium
CGCGCGGCGCCGCGCCGCTCGCCGCCGGCCGCGCCGCTCGCCGCCGGCCGCTCCGCGCCACCTGCGGCGTCCGCACTCGGTGACACGCCCAGTGGTCTCAGGTCCGCTGCTGGCTGGCGTACACGAACGGGCGCTCGCGACGGTCGGACCCCTCCCAGCGGCCCCAATCGAGCTGGGCCTTGCGGCGCTCGGGGCCGTCGTAGAGCGCGCCGCGCGCGGTCTCGCCGGGGAAGAGGCCCGCGTCGACCGCGTCCGCCCGGCGCACCGCCTCGCTGCCCGGGAAGCCGTCCTCCGTCGCGGCCTCCGCCTCGCCCGCCGCCGTGGCCCACGCGCCGCTCGCGCCTGGGTTCTCGTCGCAGCCCTCGTCCGCGAAGCGCCCCACCGGGGCCGTGCCCGGCGGCCGGCTCTCCACCGCCTCGGCCTGCCCCCCACCCAGGTCCCCCTGGCGAAGGAGGCTGCTGCCCGTGTCACGCGGTCCCTTCGTGCTCATGTTCGCCTCCTCCGCACGGGAACGTAAACATCCCGGGCGGCTTGTTGGGCGCGGCGACGTGGCTAGCTCGATGGCAGGATGGGAGCCTCCAACCCGGAAGGAATTCGGCCCGCGTTCCAGGCGATCGCCTGGACGCTGCTCGGCATCGTCGGGGTCACCTCGGCGGTCCTGGGCGTCCTCTACGGAGGCGTACCCGTAGGGGTACTCGTCCTCCTCGTGCTGGCCACCGGGGGGCTCTGGTGGTGGCAGGCGGCACGGAGCAGGGAACGCAAGATCCAGGACGGGGGGCGCCAGGGGCGCCCCGACGATCGCTGAGTCGGGAGGGGCCAGGCCTCCCTGCCCGGAGAGGGCAGGGGGGCCTCTTCCAGTCGGTCGACCGGGCGCATGGCCGTCCCGACCGATCGTAGTCCAGCTCGAACCTGGACGAAAAAGGAAGTGGACGAAGCCGGGCTCGGGGCCCATGCCTCTGTCCATGGAAGCTCGAACCGCCCCCCCCAAGAACACGAGGATCGACGTTCGAGGACCGAGAACCGCGTCCTCGACCGCCATCCTCACCCCCGAGGCCCTCGCGTTCGTCGCGGACCTCGCCCGCCGCTTCACCCCGCGACTCCAGGAGCTCCTCGCGCGCCGGCGCGAGCGGCAGGCGGAGTTCGACCGGGGGCGCGTGCCCGACTACCTCGCCGAGACGGTGGGCATCCGCACGTCGGCGTGGACCGTCGCGCCCATCCCGCCGGAGCTCCAGGACCGGCGCGTGGAGATCACGGGCCCAGTCGACCGCAAGATGGTCATCAACGGGCTCATGTCCGGCGCGAACGTCTACATGGCGGACTTCGAGGACGCGAACGCGCCCACCTGGAACAACCTCGTCGAGGGCCAGCGCAACCTCGTCGACGCGGTGGAGGGCACGATCCGCTGGGTCGCGCCCGAGACCGGGAAGATCTACGCCCTCGGCCCGAACCCGGCCGTGTTGTTCGTGCGCCCGCGCGGCTGGCACCTCTGGGAGAAGCACCTCCTGGTCGACGGGCAGCCCGTGCCCGGCGCGTTGTTCGACTTCGGGCTCTTCTTCTGGCACAACGCGGAAGCGCTGGTTTCCCGCGGGAAGCGACCCTGCTTCTACCTGCCGAAGATGGAGAGCCACAAGGAGGCCCGGCTCTGGGCGGACGTGTTCACGTTCGCCGAGGACGCGCTCGGGATCCAACACGGCACCGTGCGCGCCACCGTGCTCATCGAGACGCTCCCGGCGGCGTTCGAGATGGACGAGATCCTGTGGGAGCTCCGCGACTACTCGGCGGGGCTCAACTGCGGGCGGTGGGACTACATCTTCAGCTACATCAAGACCTTCGCCGAGCACCCGGACAAGGTGCTGCCGGACCGCGGCGCGGTCACGATGGACCTGCCGTTTCTGGCCAGCTACGCCCGCGCGCTCGTGACGATCTGTCACCGCCGCGGCATCCACGCGATGGGAGGCATGGCGGCGCAGATCCCGCTCAAGGACGATCCCGACGGCAACGCCCGCGCGCTCGCGCGCGTGCGCGCCGACAAGGAGCGCGAGGTCGCGCTCGGCCACGACGGCACCTGGGTCGCACACCCCGCGCTCGTGTCGGTGGCGCGCGACGTGTTCGACGCGCACATGCCCGGGCCCAACCAACTCGGGAAGATCCCGCCGGGCGGGCCCCCGCGCTCGACGGACCTGTGCCGCACGCCCGAAGGCCCGCGCACCGTGGCCACGCTGCGTCACGACGTGGACGTCTCCGTCCGCTACCTCGAGGCCTGGTTGCGCGGCATCGGCTGCGTGCCGCTCGGCGGCCTGATGGAGGACGCCGCCACGGTCGAGATCGCCCGCAGCCAGATCTGGCAGTGGATCCGGCACGGGGCGCGCCTCGACGACGGGACCGAGCTGACCCTGTCCCGCTTCGAGCTCGTGCTCGACGCGGAGATGGACCGCCTGCGAGCCGAGATCGGCCCCGAGGCGTTCGACCGCGGCCGGTGGGCGGACGCGCGCGCGATCTTCCACCGCGCATGCACCGCCCGCCGCCTGCCACCCTTCGTGACCTCGCTCGCCTACGAGCGGATCGTCACGCTCCTCCCGCCATCATCGGAGTGAACAAACGATGCCGAGCCGAAAGACCTCTCCCTCCAAGAAGCCGGCGCCGGGCCGGTGGGAGGGGATCGTCCGCCCCTACGACCCCGCGGCCGTCACGCGCCTGCGGGGCACGCTCGCCGTGCGCCACACGCTGGCCGAGGTGGGCGCCGAGCGGCTGTGGGAGCTCCTGAACCGCGGGCGTCACGTGGCGGCCCTCGGCGCGTCCACGGGCATGCAGGCCGTGCAGATGGTGCGCGCGGGCCTCGAGGCCATCTACGTGAGCGGCTGGCAGGTGGCGGCGGACGCAAACCTCGCCGGCCACACCTACCCGGACCAGAGCCTGTACCCGAGCAACAGCGTCCCGACGCTCGTGCGCCGAATCAACCAGGCGCTGCAGCGGGCCGACCAGATCGACTGCGCGCAGGGGAAGAACGGCACGCGCTGGTTCGCCCCGATCGTGGCGGACGCGGAGGCGGGCTTCGGCGGGCCGCTCAACGCCTACGAGATCGCGCGCGGCCTCATCGAGGCGGGCGCCGCGGGCATCCACCTCGAGGACCAGCTCGCGAGCGAGAAGAAGTGCGGGCACATGGGCGGGAAGGTGCTCCTGCCGGTGAGCCAGTTCGTGCGGTCGCTCGTGGCGGCGCGGCTCGCCGCGGACGTGCTGGGCGTGCCCACCGTGCTCATCGCGCGGACGGACGCCGAGAGCGCGAAGCTCGTGACGAGTGACATCGACCTGCGCGACCAACCCTTCCTGGTCGGGACGCGGAGCCCCGAGGGCTTCTTCCACTACCGGGGCGGCCTCGACGCGGCCATCGCGCGCGCGCTCGCCTACGCGCCCTACGCGGACGTGTTGTGGTGCGAGACCTCCACGCCCGACCTCGTGGCCGCGCGCCGCTTCTCCGAGGCCGTCCGCACGGCGTTCCCGGGCAAGCTGCTCGCGTACAACTGCTCGCCGTCCTTCAACTGGAAGCTGCACATGGAGCCCGCCGCGCTCGAGCGCTTCCAGCACGAGCTCTCGGCGATGGGCTACGCCTTCCAGTTCGTCACGCTCGCGGGCTTCCACAGCATCAACCACGGGATGTACACGCTCGCGCGGGCGTACGGGACCCGGGGCATGGCGGCCTACGCCGAGCTCCAGGCGGAGGAGCTCCGCGCCGAGACGGACGGCTACACGGCGGTGCGTCACCAGGCGGAGGTCGGCACCGGCTACTTCGACGAGGTGGCACAGATCGTCGCGGGCGGCGAGTCGTCCACCACCGCGCTCGGGGAGTCCACGGAGACGGCGCAGTTCACGCCGGCCAAGGCGCTCACGCGCTCCACGGCCTGATCCCGCGGTGACAGGCGGGCCCCCGCGAGGGGGGCCCGCCCGCAACGTCAGTGCACCGGGAGAAGCTCCACCTTCATCCAGCCGGCCTCGCGGCGGTCGAAGTGGCGGTAGGCGTCCACGGCGTTCGCGAGCGGCGTCTGCTGCGTGAGCACCTCCGTCGGGTCGATGATGCCCGCCCGGATGAGGTCGATGAGCTCGGGCAGGTAGCGCCGGTGCGGGCAGTTTCCCATGCGCACGGTGAGGTTGCGGTTCATCGCGCGCCCGATCGGGAAGAAGCGGTCGCCTGAGGGGTACACCCCCACGACCACGATCGTGCCGGCCTTCGCGCTGATGTCGACCGCCCACTCGAAGGCCTGGCTGGGAGCGTCGCCCACGTTCCAGTTGGCGGCGAGGTGGTGCTGCGCCACCTCCTCGAGCTCCTGCTCGTTCCGCTGCGGGTCGGCCGTGTCCGCGGCGGGCCCGCCGTGCGCGTGACAGGCATCGACGCCCACCGCGTCGACCACCCGGTCGGTGCCGATGCCGTCGGTGAGGCGGCGGATGGTCTCGACGGGGTCCTCCCGGTCGAAGTCGACCACCTCGGCGCCCTGGCGGCGCGCCATCTCGAGGCGCGCGGGGACGTTGTCCACCGCGAAGATCCGGCCCGCGCCCTGGAGCTTGAGGCTGGCGATCGTGAACTGCCCGACCGGCCCGCAGCCGAGCACGGCCACGGTCGCCCCGGGGTGGAGCGAGCACAGGTCCGCCGCGTACCAGCCCGTCGGGAAGATGTCCGAGCACAACACGGCCTGCTCGTCCGTGACCTCGTCGGGCAGCTTGACGAGCCCGACGTTGGCGAAGGGGATGCGCGCTTTTTCGGCCTGGAGCCCCTGGAAGGGCCCGCTGTCCTCCGGCCCCCCGTAGAACGCGGTGCCGGCGAGCTTCCCGTTCGGGTTCGCCCGGTCGCACTGGGAGTGGTAGCCCTCGCGGCAGTAGGAGCACACGCCACAGGCGATGGTCGACGGGATGACCACGCGGTCGCCGACCATGAGGTTGCGCACGTCGGGGCCGAGCTGCTCGACGATGCCAACGCCCTCGTGGCCGAGGATGGTGCCCGGGCGCATGCCCGGGAGCGTCCCGCGGATCATGTGCAGGTCGGTGCCGCAGATGGCGGCCGCGGTGATGCGCACGATCGCGTCGGTGGGCGCCTCGATGCGGGGCTCGGGCACGTCGTCGAGCCGGATGTCCCCCACGCCGTGGAACACGACAGCCTTCATTCGGTCCTCCTCCGAACTGGGCTAAGGGCCGCGGGGGCGCGGTCCACCTCGGCGGGCGAATCGCGGCGCGGCCGGCTTCCGGGTCGCGCGCGGGCCGTGGCTCAGGGGCAGCCGGAGAGCGACCGGATCCACTCGTCGATCACCGCGACGCCGTCCTCGTCCACGACGCGCGTGCCGACCTCGGGCATCCGGTTGGCGTCGAGCGCGTGCATCCGCAGCGAGAGGATCGAGGTCTCCGGGCTCCCGGGGTCGAGCAGCACGGCGCCGTCCACCCCGAGGTCGCCCTCCTGGGGCTCCTGCCCGCAGATGGACATGCCCGCGAGCGCGGTGGTGGCGCGGAAGTCGGCCGGGCCCTGGCCCGTGCCCTCCGGCCGGTGACAGTTGGAGCAGTTGGCGTGGAGGTAGGCCCGGGCGCGATCCTCCAGCGGCGCGTCGCCGGTCGGGGAGGGGAGGGCGGCCACGTCGGGGAGCCCGCCCGCGAACAGGCCCATCGCGTGCCACGTGGCGAGCTGGTCCTCGCCGTCTTCGCCGACGCGGTCGACCTGGGACACCTCCGGTCCGAGCGCGCGCCCGGCGGCCCCGGTGTGACATTGGAGGCACTGCGCCCGGCTGGGGTACTCCCACAGCTGGTCGCCGAAGGCACGCGTCTCCGCGCCGGCGAGCAGCGTCGCCGCGCCGTCCCGCCAGGCATAGCTGTAACCCGCCCACTCGCCGTCCTCGTGGCGCACGAAGAGCCGGGTCTCCACGTCCTCGCCGTCGAGGGCGAAGTGCTTGGCGAGCACGGCGCCGACCGGGAAGTCGAAGTCGCCCGCCTCGTCGACCTCGATGGTGGTGCCGTCCGGGATGGCGAACCAACGCGA
This sequence comes from uncultured Enterobacteriaceae bacterium, assembly GCA_964457335.1. Classification (GTDB taxonomy): domain Bacteria; phylum Myxococcota_A; class UBA796; order UBA796; family SXON01; genus CAJBVW01. Next base: position 6,011 of record CAYWGD010000047.1, read on the forward strand.
CTTGGCCGCGCCGTCGGACCACAGCGGCGCGTTCACGGTGTAGGGGATGAGCCCCTCCACGGGCGTCCCGTCGGCGTCGAAGCAGCCCGTCTCCGCGAGCGTCTCCGGGAAGGGCGCGGGCTCCTCTCCGTCGGTCGCCACGAGCTTCCGGATGCCACCGCCGAGGTAGTCCACGAGGTACAGCTCGCCGTCCTCGCCCTGGCCGAAGGTCGAGACGTAGAAGCCCGCCTCCACGACCACGGTGGGATCCGGCTCGCCGGCCTCGTCGTAGGTGAGCGCCCACACCGTGCCGCTCACGTAGTCGGCGTAGAAGTAGGTGCCGTCGAAGGCCGGGATCTCGGTTCCGTGGTACACGAAGCCGCCGGTGATGGACTCGCCCTGGGTGTGTGGGTACTCCACGATCGGATCGATGAGCCCGCCGCCGTCACAAGGGTCCTCCGCGGCGTAGCACTGGGTGCCCTCCTTGAGGTTCCAGCCGTAGTTGCCGCCGAGCTCGACGAGGTCGACCTCCTCGCGCCGATCCTGACCCACGTCGCCCACCCAGAGCTCCCCCGAGGCGGTGTCGAAGCTGAACTTCCAGGGGTTGCGCAGGCCCCAGGCGTAGATCTCCGGCAGCCCGCCCTCGCCGTCGGCGAAGGGGTTGTCGGCGGGGATGCCGTAGGGCTCGCCGCCCACGTCGATGCGGAGGATCTTCCCGAGGAACGTCCCGGTGTCCTGGCCGTTCTCCTCGGGGTCGCCAGCGGAGCCGCCGTCGCCGAACCCTACGTAGAGGTAGCCGTCGGGCCCAAACGCGATGTGGCCGCCGTTGTGGTTGGAGTAGGGCTGCCGGAGGGTCAGGAGCACCTCCTCGCTCGTGGGGTCGAGCGTCTCGCCGCCGTCGAGCGACGTGAAGCGCGACACCACCGACGTGAGCGGGTCCGGGCGCGTGTAGGACAGGTACACCTCGCCCGTGACGAGGAAGTCCGGGTCGAACGCCATGCCCAAGAGGCCCGTCTCGCTGAACCCCGCCTCCACCGAACCGGTGAGGTCGAGGACCTCCGTGGCGTCGGCGGTGTCCCCGTCCGCGTCGAAGGCGAGCACGCGGCCGCCCTGCTCGAGCACGAACCAGCGGCGCCGGTCGCCGGGGGCCTGCAACAGCTCGACCGGCGCGTCGAAGGAGAGCCCGGGCCACACGCGCTCGAGCGCCACGTCGGCGCCCGTGGACGGGCGCTCGGGCGCGAGGCACGTCGGGTTGGCGGGCCGGACGGGGGCGTCGACGGCGCCGTCCTTCGGCTCTTCGCAGGCGGACAGGAGGAGGAGGAGGGCGAGCGGGCGCATGGCGCATGCTACTCCGGCGGCCGGGTGTCGTGACGGCCGGGGGCTATGATCCCCGCGCCAGGAGCCCGCCATGTGCCGCAACATCCGCCCGCTCTTCAACTTCGAGCCGCCGGCCACGGACGACGAGATCCGCGCCGCGGCGCTCCAGTACGTCCGGAAGGTGGGCGGGACCACGCGCCCGTCGAAGGCGAACCAGGAGGCGTTCGACCGCGCCGTGGACGAGATCGCCGCCATCACCGCGCGGCTCGTGCGCGAGCGGCTCGTGAGCAGCGGGCCGCCGCGTACGCGCGAGCGCGAGGCCGAGCGGGCCCGGGAGCGGGGGCAGGCGCGCGAGGCGCGGATGCGGAGCCGGCTGCTCGGGGAGACGGAGGCGGCGGTGGGCGTGGAGGTGCCCGCGTCGTGGAGGCGGCCCGAGGGCGGGTAGGCGGGCTCGGGTAGCCCGGGTCCCGACCGCGGTGGGGGGCGGCGAGGCGCCACAGGTCGAGCGCCCGCTCGTCGAGCCGATCGACGTGGACGTCGAGGAGCGCCGGGTGCGCATCCTTGCATCCACGCATCCGGACGCGCGCCGCCGGTCCGCGCGAGGCCGGTGACAACTGTCGCGCCGCCAATTGCGGATTGTAAGTAGGCTGTAACCCGCCTAGACGACATCGTGCGACCAAATGAAAAACGGCCTTGTCAGCTGGCTTTCAGGCTCTATATGTTGCCCCCGTACCCCCGAGGTCCCCTTGGCACAGACCCAGTCCCGGGCCCCACAGGTGGCCGCCGCCCAGTCGTCCCCGACCACGTCCGGCCCCACGTCCGCACCCGCGGGCCCGGCTCGCGCCGGGGCGTCCAACGGCGTCGCCCAGGAGAAGCTCGAGGCGTCGCAGGGGCGCACCTTCACGCAGCTCTCGCCCGGCATGGTGCTCGAGTCGCGCACGGAGGTGGACAAGCTCGCGAACCACGTGGGCGCGCTCTGGGGCCAGCTCACGGCCCAGGCGGCCGGCCGCGTGTCGCTCACACCCGAGACGCCGATCGGGTCCTTCGAGTCCTCCGGGCTCGCCACGACGCTGCGGGACCGGTCCCTCTCCGGCGAGCTCGCCCAGCGCGCGGGCTGGGTGTCCGAGTGGGTGGACGTCGGCGCCATGGGCGTCCCCGGGGCCGACGGGCTGTTCAACACGCCCTTCGCCAAGGCGCAGATCGAGATCCACGTGCTCGCCGGGGACCTCGAGGCGCTCCAGACCGCGCAGGGCAGCATGTCCACGAACACGGGCTTCCAGGCGGGCAGCGCCGCCACCTCGGGCGCCGAGGCGGGCGTGGGCATGAACGGCGTGAGCGCCAAGGTGTCCGGCAGCGAGAGCCAGACCGCGGGCAGCTCCGGCGGCGCCACGCGCTCGATGCCGATGCAGATGACCGCCTACCGGGGGCGGCTCGCGTTCGACTGCACCGTGCGCGTGAAGCGCACCTTCGGGCCCGCCGAGTCGCGCTCCGGCCGGCTCGTCGCCGGGGAAGCGTTGCTGTCGAGCGCGCTGGGGTTCGGGGCGTGATGTTGCCGCTCCTCCTCGGCTGCGCCGAGGATCCGTTCCCCGAGGCGGCGTGGCTCGCCCGTGCCGGCTACCGCCTCCACCGCGCGCCCGCCGAGGACGAGGAGCGCGTGGGCCTCACCGACGCCCCGGGGCTCGAGGGCATCTCCTGTTGGCGCGTGGAGCGCGAGGGGGCCGCGCCCGCGCGCGTGTGCAGCTACGACTTCGCCGACTGGCGGCAGGCCACCTGGTGGGACGGCGGACCGCGCGTGCGGCCCGGGAGCATGGTGTACGGGCTCGTGCGGGGCGACCGCTCCATCTTCGTGCGCAGCCCGAACCGGGAGGAGGCCCTGGCGCTCTACCAGGTGATCGTGAGCTGGGACGAGCCGGCGTGGTGAGCTTCCAGTCGGGCAGCTGGCCGCGCGCCGGGGGCGCGCGCCACTGCGTCGACGTCGTGCCGGCGCGCGCGTCGGCGGCTCGGGTGCCCGCACGGGGAGCCCCCGGCTGGTAGACTGCCCGGCGTGACCCCGATCCTCGCCTTCGTCCCGGCGCTGTTCGCGACCGATCCCCCCGCGCCGACGGGCGCCCCCGCGGCCGGCCCCGGCGCCCACGCCGCCCACGCCGCGCTCGCGGAGCGGGGCATGCCGCTCGTCATCCCCAGCCCGCGGAGCCGCGCCGCGCTGCCGCCGCCCTCCGAGCGGCCGAACCGCATCGTCTACGGCTACCTCCCGTACTGGACCGTGGGCGTCGACGAGGTGCCCTGGGAGCACCTGACCCACCTCGCCATCTTCAACGTCGACCTGGAGTCGGACGGGTCGCTCTCCGACACCTCGCGGTGGACCTCCGTCGCGGCCGACGCCGTGGCGCTGGGTGACACCCACGGCGTCCGGGTCCACCTGTGTGTCACGTCCTTCGACTCCGACGTGATGAGCGCCGTCCTCGCCTCCGAGAGCCGCCGCGCCGCCGCCGTGGCCGCGCTCGGCGAGCTCGTGGACGCCTACGGCGCCGACGGCGTCAACGTCGACTTCGAGGGGCTCCCGTCCTCGCGGCGGGCCGACCTGGTCACGTTCGTCACCGAGCTGCGCGCGCGGGTGGGCGAGGTGGTGCTCGCCACGCCCGCCGTCGACTGGAGCGACGCCTGGGACTACGCCGCGCTGGCCGACGCGAGCGACGGGCTCTTCATCATGGGCTACGGCTACCACTGGACGGGCGGCGGCCCCGGACCCAACGCGCCGCTCGCCGCGGGAGACCTCTGGAGCCGCTGGACGCTCGCGTGGTCGGTGGACGACTACCTGGCGGCCGGCGCGGACCCCGCCAAGGTCATCCTCGGGCTCCCGACCTACGGCCAGGAGTGGCCGGTCACCGACGGGAGCGCCGTGCCGGCCGACGCGACCGACGACGGCTGGTCGGTCACCTACGCCGAGGCCGTCGCGGACGCCGCGACCTACGGGCGCGGCTACGACGCGGTGAGCGACACGCCCTGGTACGCGCGCACGAGCACGCGGCAGGCCTGGTACGACGACGCGGACTCGCTCGCGATCAAGACACAGTGGGCGGTGGACCAGGGGCTCGGCGGCTTCGGCTTCTGGGCCATCGGCTACGACGGGGACGATCCGGCCCTGTGGGCCGCCGTGGACGCCGCGAGCCACGTCCCCGAGGACGACCCGGGCACCACCGACGACACCGCCACCCCCGGTGACACCGACGAGCCCGCGCCCATCCCCGGCCGCGCGCGCATCGCCGAGGCGGAGGGCGGCTGCGCGTGCGGGAGCGCCACCTCCGGGGTCGGCCCGCTCGCCGTCCTCCTCGCGCTGATCGGGGCGCGCCGCCGCCCCAGGGCCGTGCGTCAGTAGACCCGGAAGCCCGTGCCGCCGTCGCCGTCCACGGCGCCGCCGAACTCGTCGGAGCCGCTGTTCCACGCGATGCCGAAGCTCGTGTCGTCGGCGGGCGCGCGGCTGTCACCGGCGGGCCACACCCAGGTGTCGGCGTCCCCGCCGGAGTCGAGGAAGAAGCCCTCGGACTGCGTGTTCGTGCGGGTGTCGCACTCGCCGGAGTGGTTGCCGAGCCCGGTCGAGTACGCCGAGTCCGCCTGGTAGGTGTCGCTGCCGTCGTTGTCGACGAGCACGCCGATGCCCTGGCAGTTGGACGCGCCCGCGGCCAACGTCGTGTAGTGGTACACGTCGTCGCCGCCCTGGTCGATCGCGACGCCCACCGAGAAGTCGTGCCCCGACCCGAGGAGCACGTTGTACGGCGTGAAGTTCGGGTTGTAGTGGTCGTTGCCGCCGCCCTCGACCAGGATCGCGAGCGCGAAGTGCGCCGCGCCCGCCTGGATGTACCAGAGCGCGTCGTAGGTGTCGTCGCCGGCGCCGTCCGCGAGGACGCCGGTGCCCTCCCAGTAGCCGGTGGCCTGCGCGAACACGCCGGCGGTGTAGGCGTCGTTCCCCGCGGCGTCCCGCAGCACGCCGATGCCGCCGGCGAGCCAGAGCCCGTAGCTGTCACCGCGCAGCCCGAAGCCCGCGCCCTGCGTGAAGGAGCTGTTCCCCTGGCCGCTGGCGAGCTGCGGCGAGTAGTAGAGCGTGGTGCCGCCGTAGTCGTTGCCGGGGTCGGACCACCATGTGTCGTCGCCGTCGCGGTCGTAGGCGAGGCCGCCGGAGCCGACGTAGCCGAAACCCTGGGAGAAGGCCCAGGCCGTGTAGGTGTCGGTCCCGCCGCCGTCGTAGAGGAGCCCGAGCCCGAACACGCCGGCGCCCTGGGACGCGGCCTCCGACGCGTAGGTGTCGTCGCCGCCGTCGTCGGCGAGCACGCCCACGCCCATCGAGCCGAAACCCTGGCTCATGCGGAGGGAGCGGTAGCTGTCGCGCGTCCCGCCGAGGTCGTAGAGGAGCCCGATGCCGTGCCGGCCCGAGCCCTGGCGCCCGGTCTCCGAGGCGGAGGGGTGGTAGCCGCCGGAGCTCGACCGGCCGTCCTCGTCGGACACGAGCGCGGCGCCGTCGTGCTCGTCGGGGACCTCGTCGTAGCCGTAGGTGTCGTCGCCGCCCACGTCGATCGCCACGGAGACGGGGTTGTCGCCGTCGAGCGTGGCGCCGGCACCGCCGAGGTACACGTCGTCGCCGCCCAGGTCGACGAGCAGGAGCACCGGGGTGTCCTGCCCCTCGTGGACGTCGTCGCCCCCGCCCGCGATCACGACGACCCCGGCAGGCGTCTCGATCCCGAATTGATCCGCCGCCCCTTCGAACCGGCCGAGGTCCGCGTCCTCGATCGCGAACGCGATGCGCCGCGCGTGGTCCGCGAGCACGCGCGGGCCCTCCTCGCCGAGGTGCCATTCGTAGAAGGTGTCCATCTCCTCGGCGTCGCCCGGGTCGGGGAAGGAGCGCCCCACGTCCACCACGAGCCCGGGCCCCTGGTTGAACACCTTCGTCGCGCCCCAGCCGATCGTGTCGAGGCCCTCGTCGACCGCGTAGCGGGCGGCCACGGCGTCCGTGACCGCCATCACGATCGGCACCAGCGCGTCCGCGAGGTCCGGATCGAGCGCGCCCACGTCCACCTCGGCGTCGCCGCCGGTCACGTCCAGGAGCCGCTGGAGCGCGGTGTCGAGCGTCTCCGCGCCGGGGTCCACCGGGTCGAGGGCGAGCGGGTAGTCCGCGCGCGTGGCCAGCGCGCCGATCAGCCCGGCGACGGGGTGGGGCGTGGCCGCCGCGGCGTCCAGGTCAACGGTCAGCTGCCCGGCGAAGCAGGGGACCTGCTCGGGGGCGTGGTGCACGTCGAGGAACCAGGAGAGGACGAAGGGGTTGTCGACGTAGTCGCCCCATTGCGTCCACTGGCGGTCCTCGTAGCCGAGCTCGTCCCGGCCCAGCCCGGCGTCGGTGAGCGCGGCGTCGAGCAGCGGCGCGTCCCCACCGGGGGCGCAGTCGATCGCCGCGGCCGCCTCGTCCCACGCGGGCGGCTCGGCGGGCGTGGGCTCGTCGGGCGGCGCCGTGTCCTTCGGCGTCTCGTCGGGCTGGCAGGCGATCAGGAGGAGGAGCATCGGGAGCCTCGCGCGCCCAACGATGCCCAAACGCGTCGGCTTTGTCGATGGGGCGGGCCTCGTGACGGCGCGGGAGCGGCCGACGCGCCACCGGGGCAGGGCGCCGACGCACCGGACGCCCACGGGAGCCCCGGGACGTGCCGGGGTGGGGGGCGGCCGGGTGCCCGGATCCCCCTCCCGCCCCGCCCTACCGCGGACCGGCCGAACCCGCGAGCCGCACGTGGGCCAGCCCGGGGTCCGCCGATGCCGCCAGCGCCGACGCCGCGGGCTCGCCGCCGTGCGCGGTCCACCCGCCCCGCGCCAGCACGGTTCCCACCGGCGTGGACGTGAACGAGGCATCACAGCCGCCGCCCGGCTTCGAGAGCGTCACCGGCTGGGCCGTGAGCCCGTCGAAGCGCGGACCGACGCCCGCGAGCAGCTCGGGCGCGCCCACGGCGAGGGGCGTCTCGCCGAGCCCCGTGGCGTCGAGCAGCACCGCCGTCACGTCCGCCGTGGTGAAGTGCACCAGCTCGTACGCCGTCGGGCCCGCGTCGCAGCGGGGCGCCGCGCGCGCGCGGACCACCAGCCGCGCCGACGCGGGCGCCGCACCCGTGATGGCGAGCGTGCCGCTCTCCAGCACGTCGGCGGTGCCGAGCGCGCCGGGCGTGGCCACGACCACCTGCGGGCTCGTCGCGAGGCCGCGCCCGTGGTTCCCGACGAGCACGCCGTCGGCCACGGGCCCGAGCACCGGGTGCTCCTGGGCGCGCCAGCGCCACGCGGGCACGGCGCCCTCGAGCTCCTCCCGGGCGCCGAGCGCGGACACCAGGGCCTGGAAGCCGTCGTTCACGAAGAGCGCGGTGCGCGGGTGGTGGGAGAGGCCCTCGAGGACGACGTCGTCCGCGGAGATGCTCCAGGCCGCGCCGAGCGCCGCGGGCGCGCTCGGGCCCACGGCCACGCACGCGCCCGCCGCGTCCGTGACGCAGGTGAACGCCACGTCCGACACGCCGGCGAAGGTGCCGACGACCTGGGCGCCCGCGACGGGCCGCTGCCGCTCGTCGAGCACGGTCACGCGCGCGGCCGGCCGCACGTCGTCCGTCCCCAGCGGCGCGAGCCAGCCGAGGAGCGCCACGGAGAGGTCGCGGGGCGCCGGCGCCGCCTCGCTCTTGCCCAGGGCCACGGCGCCCGAGAGGTCGAGCCGCCCGCGGCCCCGCCCGTCGATCCACGGGCTCCGGATGTAGGCCTCGGCCGCCGCGCTCCCCTGGAGGAGCACGCGCACGCTCTCGGCCGGGAAGCCCGCCGCGAGCAGCCGCGCCGCCGCCCCGCTCACGATGGCGGTGGCCTGGCTCGTGCCGGCGTAGAGCCAGTACCCCGTGCGCGACGGGTCCTGGAGCGCGATGGTCTCGCCGATGACGCCGTCCAGGAGCCCGTCGTGGTCGCGGTCCCGGTCGACGGAGCCGCCCGGGGCCACGAGGTCCACTCGCGGGCTCGCGTTGCTGTAGGGGGCCGCGCCGTACACGTCGACGCCCTCCGGCCGGTTCGCGCCCACGGCGATCACCAGCGGGTTCGCGGCCGGCTGCGACACGTACTCGCCCCCGTCGTTCCCGGCGGCGGCCACGAGCACCACGCCCGCCGCGGCGGCCGACTCGAGCGCGTCGACGAGCGCCTTCGACGGCACGTAGCCGCGCCCGAAGGAGAGGCTCATGTTGATGACGTCGGCGCCGTTCTGCACGGCGTGCACGATCCCGTCCACGAGCGCGAGCTCGGTCCCGACGTTCTCCTGGTCGAGCACCTTGATCGGCATCAGCGACACGCCCGGCGCGATCCCCGGGTACGTCCCGGCGGCGGCCACGAGGCTCGCGAGGTGCGTGCCGTGCTGGTGGTCGTCGTTCGGGTGCGCGTCGTCGTTGATGAAGTCCCAGGGCGCCACGAAGTTCACGCCGGCGAGCGACGGCGCGCGCTTCCACGTGATCGCGCCGTCCGCGCGGTCCTCGTAGGCGACGCCGGTGTCGAGGATGGCGACGGTCACGCCGCGGGCGTCGCCCTCCGCGGGCGGGTTCGACGCGACCATGTGCCAGCGGGCGCGGCGCGGCTTCGGCGCGGCGCGACCGGTCCCGCCCGCCCCGCGCGTGACCCCGTCCGGGGAGGCCTCGGCCACCCGCGGATCGTCGCGCAGGACCGCCAGGAACGCGCGAAGGTCCACCTCGCGGGGGATCTCGAGCGCGGCGTACCCGGCGGGCCCCACCCCGCGGATCACGCGCGCGCCGAGCTCGCGGGCCAGCCCTTCGAGGTCCTCCGCGACGCGCGGGGCCACGATCACGTGATCGTCGGCCCACACCCGGTCCACGCTCCCCGCGTCGCTTCGGCTCCCGTCCAGGCTCGCCACCCCCGCGGCGGAGACCGGCGGGCCGACCGCTGCGACCCGGGCCCGGCCGTGCACGGCCGACGACCCCAGGCCCGCGCAGACGGCGAGCAGGAGCCCGCATCCGAGGCGCTGCATCCCTCGTTTCCCCCCTTCTGGGGACAAGATAGGAGCGCCGCCGCGCCGGGGAAGCGGGCGGGACGCACCCGGAGGGCGCGGGCCCGCTCAGCTGGCCGCGGCGTCCGCGGCGTCCGTCCCGACCGCGCGTGCGTCGAGGAACGCCAGGAGCGGCCTCCATTCGGCTCGAAGCCGCTCCTCGCGCGCGGCGGGGAGATCGAAGAGGGTCACCCCGGTGGCCGCCGCGGTCACGTAGTGCTGCGCGTCGGAGAGGCTCGCCACGGCCTGTACGCCCAGCCCCGTACAAAATTCCGCGAGGTGGCGGCCGGCCCGGCTGCGGGGGCGTACGCGGTTGGCCACCAGGGCGAGGGGGCGCCGCCCCTTCCGCACCGGCTTGATCTCCTGGAGCGCCGCGTGCACCCGCGCGGCGGCGTCCTCGTCGAAGGCGGAGGGGAGCACGGGCACCACCAGCGCGTCGGCCGCCCGGACCACCACCTCCAGGTGCTTGCGGCGGAGCCCGGCGGGGCAGTCGATCACCATCCGCCCCTCGCCGAAGGGGAGCACCATGGCGTCCGGATCGAGGTCCGCGGCCTCGATGAGCGGCAGGTGCGCCGGGCGCCGGGCGACCCAGCGGAGGGCGCTCTGCTGGCGGTCCAGGTCCCCGAGGACGGAGCGGTGCCCCTCCCGGGCGAAGCGCGCCGCCAGCTGGGAACTTATGGTCGTCTTACCGCACCCGCCCTTCGGATTGACCACGGCGACGATGAACATGTGTGTTTCTAACCCGGTTGTTCGGATGCGGGCGCGGGGTCGGCCGCGCGCTTGTGTTGGTTTCGTGTTCTTGACAGGCGGGGGGCCCCTCCTTGAACTATGGCGCTGTCACTCCACACGCGGGAGCGGTCGAGATGGACGAGCCAGCGCGCGCACGGACGGTCCTCGTCGTCGACGACGAGCCCGAGATCCGCGCCACGCTCGGGCTCATGCTCGAGTTCTTCGGCTACGACGTGCGGGAGGCGCCCGGCGGCGAGGAGGCGCTCCAGCTCCTCGGGACCGCCCCGGTCGACGCGGTGATCCTCGACCGCACGATGCCCGGCCTCGACGGCGACGAGACGCTCGCGCGCCTCCGTCGGACGCACCCGACGCTCCCCGTCGTCCTCTGCAGCGGGCTCGAGCGGAGCGCGGACCTGGCGCACGGCGAGGGCCCGACCCGTTTTCTCCTCAAGCCGTACACGCTCGACGAGCTCGCCGACGTGCTGCAGGCGCTCCTGCCCTGACCGGCCGCCTCAGTTCGCGGCGACCCCGCCTTCGCAGTTGAGCCAGGGGGACGCGGAGAGCCAGTCGGCGTCGGGGTAGTAGGCGAAGAGCAGCGTGCCGTCGCGGATCGTGTCGATCACGGCGTCGGAGACCGCGGGGTCGAGCGCCGGGCAGCCCTGGCTGCGGCCGAGGCGCCCCCAGCGGGCCACGTGCTCCAGCGTGCAGTACTCCGCGCCGTGCACCACGATGGCGCGGTCGCGCGCGCGGTCGTTCCAGCCGGGATCGAGCCCGTCGAGGCGCAAGGACCGGCCGTGCCTGCCCGTGTAGACCTCGGCGGTGCGGTAGAGCCCGATGCTCGAGGCGTTGCTCCCGGGCACGTTCGAGAACGCCGTGGCCTCCAGCTCGCCGGTGGTGCGCCCGTGCGAGACGCGCTCGTGGTGCAGCGTGCGGCCGGCGGCCGTGTCGATGACCCAGAGCCGGGGCTCGGAGGAGGGGAGCCGGAAGTCGATCACCGAGAGGACGGTCGAGGGCGACGCCCCGTCCCGGCTCGCGCAGGACCGCGCCTTCAGCGCGAGGGCGAGGACCGCGGGGTCGAGGCCCGGCGCGAGCGCCTGCGCGGCCACCTCGGCCGCGGGGGCGGGCACGTCCGCGCGGGCCACTCCGCCGCCGAGCGCGACGAGCAGCACGCCCGCGAACCTTCCAGCCGTCCACCGTCCCGCCATCCGAGCCCCTCCCATGGGCACGGTCCTACCGCTGCGAGCGGCGCCCGACCAGCGCGGGCCGCGTCACGGTGCGTCGCGCTACCGGTAGCCCACGTCGAAGTCGACCGTGTCCACCAGCGTGACGTTCAACGCCGTGTCGAACCACTCGTAGCGCTCGGCCAGCTCCCCCTCGGGCGTCCAGGACGTGAAGCGCAGCGGCAGCCCGGTCGCCTGCGAGAGCACGAGCTCGGCGCTGGTGTACCGGGGGTTGGCGATGTTCGTGAGCTTGACGAGCCACGCGGCCTGCCCGCCGACGGTCTGCGTCACGGGCGCCGCGGCGGTCGGCCGGTTGGCGGAGGCCGCCTCCTTGACGATGGTCTCGACGAGGTAGCCGAAGCCGCCCGCGGCGGGCGTGTAGTTCGTGTCCCGCTTCAGGATCCGGTTGTCGATCGAGAAGCTGAGGATGCCCAGCGTGCGGCCGGTGAGCCCCCCGGGGTACACCTGCACCTCGCCGCCGTGCCGGTCCTTGGACCAGTAGACCTTCCGGCCGGGGTGCACCGTCTCCCAGGCGAGCTGGATCTCCCAGGGCTTGCGGAAGGCGACCCGCACGCGCTGCTCGGGGCCGAGCTCCCCGCGGACGCGCTCCTGGATGACCTGGCCGGTGCGGTACGACGCGAGCGCGTCCCAGGCGCCCTTCATGCGCGTGATGAGCGCCTCGGCGGTCTCTGCGTGGGCGACGGAGGAGGCGAGGAGGAGGGCGGCGAGCACGCGGCATGCTAGCACGCCGCTCCGCCCTGGGCTTGTCGGGCGCGCTCGCTCGCGCTCGACGCGCCGCGGGCTGCCGCGATCAGCCGGTCTCGCGCCCCGCGCCGCCGCGGTGGACGGCCTCGAGCGCGTCGGCCGCGGCGAGGCGGACCTCGGGGTCGACGTCGGACAGGCGCGCCTCGAGGTGGGGCACCGAGGCGGGGTTGGCCAGGTCCTCGAGCGAGCGGCAGGCCTCGGCCCGCACCAGCGGGCTCTTGTCCTCCAGCGCCTCGAGCAGGACCGGCAGCGCCTCGGGCGCCTCGGAGAAGCCGAGCAGCTGCACGCACAGGAAGCGGAGGAGGGGATCCTTCCTGCTCTTGCGGAAGCACTCCACGAGGTCGGGGAGCGCCTCGGCGCGATCGAAGAGCACCGCGTCGAACGCGGCGTCGGACGCGACCGGGTCGGGGTCGCGCATGCGGCGGAAGAGGTCGGCGTATCGGGGGCGCATCAGCGCGGGGAGCATAGCAGGCCGGCCCCGGGTTATGCCCGCCACTTCCCCAACATGCTGATCCTCCTCTCGAACGACGACGGCATCGAAGCTGCGGGCTTGCGCGCGCTCGAGGCCGCCATGGCCGGCCTCGGCGAGCTCTGGACGGTGGCCCCGGCCACCGAGCAGTCCGCCAAGTCCCACTCCCTCACCATGCACGAGCCGTTGCGCGTCACCCCCCACGGGGACCGGCGCTTCGCGGTGTCGGGCACACCCGCGGACTCGGTGTACCTCGCGGCGCACCACCTGCTCCCGCGCAAGCCGGACCTCGTGGTGTCCGGCGTGAACCGCGGCTCGAACCTGTCGAACGACGTGATGTACTCGGGCACGGTGGCCGCCGCACGCGAGGCCGCGTCCTTCGACATCCCGGCGGTCGCGGTGAGCCTCTGGGTCAAGGACGCCGACCCGCACTGGGAGACCGCGCAGGCGGTCGCGCGGCGCGTGGTGGAGGAGACGATCCGGCGCGGCCTGCCGCGTGGCGTGCTCCTCAACCTGAACGTGCCCGACCTCCCGACGGCCGCGCTCCGCGGGCTCCGCGTCGCCCCGCTCGGGCGGCGCTACTACCACCCGTCGGTCGCGGTCAACACGGACCCGCGCGGGCGGAAGTACTACTGGATCGGCGGAGACCACGACCGCTTCGACGACCTGCCCGACACCGACGGCCCGCTCTGCGAGGCGGGGTTCGCCGTGCTCACGCCCCTGCACATGGACCTCACGGCGCACGAGGTGCTCGGGGACCTGCGCGCGTGGCGGTTCGAAGGCTGATCCCCCGGGAGATGCGGCAGGAATCGGCCGGACTCCGCGCCGGCGCGTCGCGGAGGGCTTGGCGGCACGTCCGGATCGTGAAATGGTGCGGCTCCCGCGCGCCGGAAGCCCCTCCGGCCGCCCGCCGGAGGTTTCCGTGACCGATCTCGAGAGCGTCCTGAAGAGCACCATCCGCGACGTGCCGGACTTCCCCAAGCCGGGGATCCTCTTCAAGGACATCACCCCCGTGCTCGCCAAGCCCGCGCTCGTGCGCGGCATCACCGACCATTTCGCCGAGCTCTACCGCAACGCCGGCATCGACGCGGTGGTCGGCATGGAGTCCCGCGGCTTCATCTTCGGCGCCCCGCTGGCGCTGGCGCTGGACGCGGCCTTCGTGCCCGCCCGCAAGCCCGGGAAGCTGCCCTACGAGCGGGTGAGCGAGTCCTACGCGCTCGAGTACGGCACGGCCACGCTCGACATGCACATCGACGCGATCCTGCCCGGCCAGCGCGTGCTCGTGATGGACGACCTCATCGCCACCGGCGGCACGGCGGTCGCCACCAACCGGCTCGTCGAGCGGCTCGGGGGGAAGGTGGTCGCGTGCTGCTTCGTGATCGAGCTCTGCTTCCTGGACGGCCGCGCGGCCATCGCCCCGGTGCCGACCCAGTCCATCGTGCAGTACTGACACAACCGATGTATCACTGATGTATCAGTGAACCATCAGCGGCGGCGACGGGTCCCGTCGTTGGGGCGCCCTCGGCCGCTGTCCGCGTACATGTCACCCCACCAGTCGCGCTCCTCCTGGCCGCGGCGGCCCTGCCGGTCCACGTCGTCGCTCGTGTTGACGTCGTCACGCTCGTCGAAGGCCACGCGGTCGGCCACGACCTCCTCGGGGGCCTCCTGGTCCCGCCCGTCCCGCGAGCGGTTGTCGGGACGCTCCTGGTCGAGCAGGATCTCCTCCTGCGTCAGGTAGGGGACCTCGCCGGTGACGTACTCGAAGCTGTCCAGGCCCTCGGCCTCGTGCCGGGCGGCCCGCTCGAGCGGGGTCTCCGGGGGCGGGCCGGCCCGCCGTACGTCCTCGGTGCCCGGTGCGCTCCCCGCCCCTCCGCCGCGCTGCTTGGTCGCCATCGATCCCCTCGTAGGGGACTCTGATACACACCTGACACATCGTCGCAAGCGCGACCGCTTCCGGATCAGGCGGAGAGGGCCACCGTGAGGGCAAACCAGGCCCGATCCAACTCCGCCGCCAACACGTCGGGCGACGAATCGTTCCTCACCACCACGGTGGCCACCTGCTCCTTCTCGGCGAGCGGCATCTGCGCCGCGAGCCACCGCTCGACGGTGGCGGCGTCGTAGCCCTCCCGCGCGGCGAGGCGCGCCCGCTGGACCTCCGGCGAGCAGGAGACGACGAGGACGGCGTCGTAGCGTCGCCAGCTCCCGGTCTCGACCATCAGCGCCGCCTCGACCGCCGCGATCGGGGTCCCTTCGGCCGCGCGGGCGGCGAGCCAGCGCTCCATGCGCTCCCAGATGCGCGGATGCGTCATCGCCTCGAGGGCGCGCTTCGCGTCCGGGTCGGCGACGACGATGGCGCCGAGCGCCTTCCGGTCGAGCGCCCCGTCGCGCACGACGGACGGCCAGCGCTCCGCGATCTCGGCGAGCGCGGGCTCCCCGGGCGCCACGACGTCGCGCGCCACCTGGTCGAGGTCGAGGACGGGCACGCCCCGCGCGCGCAGGAGCGCCGCGACGGTGCTCTTTCCGCAGGCGATGCCACCGGTGAGACCGACCGTGCGCATCAGGGCGCGCCGCCCGGGGCGGGGGCGGGCTCGGGGGTGGGCCCACCGTCGGGCGTCGGCGGGACGAACGGCGGGAGGCCGGGCACGGGGACGGCGGGATCCGTGGTGACGGCGGGCGGCGGCGGGGAGGGGACCGCGGGGACCGGCTCCGGCGGCAGGGCCTCCAGGGCCGCGATCGCGGCCTCCAGGTGCTTGCGCGCGCCCTTGCGCGTCTCGTTCGCGAGGATCTCCCGGAGGATCGGGAGCGCGCCCCGGACCTCGAGCATCGCGAGGATGTCGGCGCAGGGCTCGACCGTGTTCTTGAAGCGCACGGCCGCCGAGCAGGCGTCGGGGAGCCGCGCGCCGAGCTCGACGAGGAGCGCCCGGGCGTCGAGCTGTGTGAGGGAGCCCTCGGCGGCCCGCGCCTCGACGCGGAGCGCGCGCTTCAGCTCGCCGCGCAGGACGCGTGCGGCGAACAGGCGGTCCGGGTCCGAGTCGCCCGACAGGTCCTCGATGTAGTCCCCGAGCGACTTCGTGCTCACCACGGCCGCGTCGGACTGCACGTCGACGGCGCGGGCGGCGCCGGGGAGGGCCGCGAGCGCGAGGAGCGCCAGGAGCGCGAGGCGGGCGGGAGCGGGCGGGCGGGGGTTCATCCCCGCCGCTTATCGCCTTCGCGGCCGGGAGCGGCTCACTTCACCGTCACGACCCGCCGCGCGTCGAAGTCGTGTGCCGTCACGGAGGAGCCGTCCGGGCGGTGCACCGTGAGCTCGTCGACGCGCTCGGCGGCGCCGAGGCCGACGTGGACGCGCGGGGGCGCGGAGGCGGCATAACCCACGTCGCTCGTGGCCCGCGCCACCCACCGGACCCCGCCGGCCCACACCTCCACGGTCGAGCCCTCCGGCGCGTCGACGGCAAGCCAGTTGTTCGTGGTGCACCCGTCGGACACCATCCAGTGCGGCGCCTCGGCCACCTCGGTGACGAGCACGTCGAGGACGCCGTCGCCGTTCACGTCCCACGGGAGCATCGCGCGGAAGGAGCCGCCGGTCGGGAAGCCCCAGGCCTCGCGCTGGTCCTCGAAGGTTCCGTCCTCGCGCTGGACGAGCACGTCCGTCCACGAGTCGAACACGTAGGGCGGATCGGTCTCCTCGAGCGACCAGGAGTCGCCGTTGGCGGCCAGGATGTCGGGGAGGCCGTCGTTGTCCAGGTCGGCCACGGCCGCGCCCCAGCCCATGTGGTAGAGCTCGGTCAGGGTGTTCACGCCGGCCACGGCCGTGACGTCGACGAACGTGCCGTCGCCCTGGCCCCGGAGCAGCAGGTTCCGGCTCGTGGCCGAGACGAAGAGGTCGGTGTGGCCGTCGCGGTCGACGTCCGCCGCGGTGACGCCCATGGCCTGCCCCATGAAGTCGCAGAAGCACTCGTGCCCGGCATCGACGAAGCCGTCCCCGCGGTTCAGCCAGAGGACGTTGGGGCCGTAGGTCTCCCCGTGGTCGTTGGAGACGTACACGTCGAGCCGCCCGTCCTCGTCGGCGTCGAGCCACGCGGCGGCGAAGCCCGCGCGCGCGGCGCTCCCGGGGTCGAGCGCCGGGCCCTGGACGTAGTGCCCGCCCTCGTCGAGCAGCAGGAAGTCGGTCTGGAGGGTGGGGTCCACGTCGGCGAAGGGGCCCACGCCCATGGCGATGGTGACGGCGAGCAGATCGATGTCGCCGTCGCCGTCGGCGTCCCCGGGCGCGAACTCCTTGACCGTCATGCCCTCGGGCAGCGCCGTCGCCCAGTCCGGCTCGTCGGGCACCCAGGTGCCGTCCCGCGCGGCGAGCCAGCCCCACGCCGCGCCGGCGCCGAGCAGGTCGCGCGCGCCGTCTCCGTCGAGGTCGAGGAGCGTGGCGCTCCAGGCGGTGCTGTCGAGCGTCTCCGAGGTGTAGCCCGTCCCGCCCCAGCGGTAGAGCGCCCCCTGCCGGCGGGCGAAGAAGAGGACGAGGTCCAGGTCTCCGTCGGCGTCCACGTCGTCGAGGACGGCGCCCCCACCGTCGTTGTGGTCCACGCCCTCGCCCGGGCCCTTCACCCCCCACGTCTCCGCCCGGTCCGTCCAGGACGGCTCGGCCGCGGGCGCGTCGCAGGCCCGCACCTCGCCCAGCGAGATCCCGGCGTCCGCGTCGGGCGTCGCGGGCGTCGGGGCCGTGTCGGCGGGAGGAGGGGCCTCCGCGCACGCGATCACGAGGGGGACGGGCACGAGCCAGCGCAGCGGGCGCTCCGGGAAACGGAGCATCCTACCGTGGTCGTGTCAGCCCCGAGCTCGCGAAACGGGGGGTTGACACGGCGCGCGTCAACTGATCACGACGATCCGGCCCTCGCCCTCGATCACGTCGCGGGTGGCGCCGCTCGCGGTCCAACGCTCGATCGCCGCGCTCCAACGGAGCGGCGCGCCGACGCCGAGCACGAGGGGGACGCGGCGATCGCGCTCGCCCGGGCCGAGGAACACGCGCGCCGGGGGCGAGCCGTCGGTCGCGGTGACGGTGAGCGCGACGCCCAGGAGCTCGGCGTCCGCCACGAGGGCCACGTCGAGCCACTCGATGCGGGTCCCGGGCGCGCCGAGCACCGCGGCGCGGGTGTCGGGGGTGGAGGTGTGCTCGACGAGCTCGCCGGTCTCGCGCTCCTCTCGCCAGGTCAGCCGCCAGGCGTCGTCGGCCCCGCGCAGGCGGCGCAGCGAGAGGGGGACCGCGTCGAAGGGCGGCGCGTCCCACCGCGCCCGTCGCGTGTCCGGGAGGGGCCCGTCGCGCGTGGCCTCGGCCTCCAGGGAGACGACGTCCGCGCCCACGGCCGGGACGAGGGTGACGACGAGGTCGGGGCCGAAGGGGGCGTCGAGCACGAGGAGATCGGCGAGCGGACCGTCGGCGTCGACGTGATCGGGCTCCCCGGGGCGGCCGCGCCAGGTGGCGCGGAGGCGCGGATCGGGGGTGTCGCCCGGGAAGCGCAGCCGGACGGCGGGGTCGCCCCGGCGGAGGGTGACGTGACGGGCGTGGTCGCCGGCGCGCGCCTCGAGCTCGACGCGGTCGAGCCAGTCGAAGGGGATGTCGCCCGGCAGGATCCAGGCCTCGCGGAAGGGGGCGATCCGGCGCGGCGTGACCACGAGGGCGCCGCCGGAGCCGGCCTGCCAGGGGGTCGGCGTGCTCGACCCGCCGCCGTGCGGCGTGGCGCGCCACCGCCAGGGCGTGAGCGGGGGGGCCTCCACGAGGAGGTCGGCGTCCGCGGCGTCGGGCCGGAGCAGCACCGTGCGCTCGGCGAGCGGCGCGGCGTCGTCGGGCTCGGTCGGGGCGGGTCCCCACTGCACGAGCACCTCGACGGCGGCGAGGCCCAGCTCCTCCATCCCGGCCTCGACGTGGATCCGCAGGCCGGCGCCCGTCGCGCGCAGGGTGTGCTCGGTGACGGGGGCGGGCTCGTCCGGCCGGAGCAGGCCGACGAGGCTCGCGCCGGTGTGGTGGACGAGCACGCGCGCCCGGCGCTCCGACCACGACCAGCGCGCGGTCTCCTCCAGCGTGGCGCGATCCGTGCGCGCGTAGAACGAGAGCTGGCCGACGCCGGACCGGGACCGGTCGGGGCTCCCCCAGGACGGCCCGGGCCCGGGGTCGAACATGCGGCGCAGGAGGTCCTCGCCGACCCTCCGCAGCGCCTCCGCGCGCGCCGCGTCGGCGTCCGGCACCTCGTCGTGCACGTGGAAGCGGATCAGGCCCTCCTCCACGAGCTCCTCGAAGAAGCCCTGCAGCTCCGCGGAGCCCCACGCCGTCTCGAAGCCGCCGCGCAGGCGCAGCCGCTCGTGCACGCGGTGGAGCTCGGCCTCGGCTTCCACGGCGAGCGGGCCTTCGAGCGCGAGGACCTCGAGGGTGTAGACGACCCCCATCGGGAGGGTGCCGGCGCGCAGGGCCTCCGCCGCGAGCGCGGCGGCCGTGCGATCGAGCGCGGCCGCGATCACGACGGGGCAGTCGCCCTCCAGCGACGGCGCGGTGACGGCGACCCGCAGGGCGCCGTTGCTCGTGGGCGGGGTGTCGGCGGGCGGCGCGTCCGCGGGGCGCCATGCGCCGATCAGCGCGGCCTCCCCGGCGCGCCAGGCGGGGACCGCGAGGCGCACGGCCACGCCGAGGGAGGCGGTGAGCGACCGGGTGAGCTCCTCCAGGCGCTCGGGCTCGATCCCCAGGTCGACCTCGAGCTGCAGGAGCCCGCCGTCGGCCCGCTCGGAGCGGTACACGTCCAGCCGGAGCCGCGGCGCGCCGTCCGCCCCGCGCCGGAGCCGCGGCGGGCCGGGGAGGACGTGGAGGAGCGCGGGGTCGGCGTGGTCGCGCAGGAGCGCGAGCCCGTCGGCGAAGAGCGGTGGTCGGCCGGCGTCGATCATGGCGCACCTCGCTTGTTGCGTCGGGACGCTTCATGTAACCATTCCCGTGCTCTCGCCGTCCGAAGCTCCCAGGAGGCCCGTTTGCTCTACGCCGATCCGGTCACGATGGTCCGCGGCCTCACCGTCTTCCGCGACTTCTCGAACCCGAGCACCTACTACTACCTGCCGCCCGAGCGGCCGCGGATCGCGCGCACGGCGGACGAGGGCGGCGACTACGCCCTGCGCCTCGTGCTGTACCGACGCGACCTCGACGCGGGCCCCGCGCCCGCGGGGATGCCCGACGAGGGGGGCTTCCTGAACCTCGACGTCGACCTCGCGGTCAGCGAGGCCGAGCGCGAGGCGCTCCGGACGGAGCTCCGCGCCCGCTTCGGCGGGGACGTGAACGTCGTCCCCGTGCCGTTCCTGGACGGCGAGGTCGAGCTCATGCTGCTCGGGCAGCGCAGCGGCGCGGTCGAGGAGGAGGGCGAGGCGACGCCGTTCGTGCGCCGCATCGTCGGCGCGGCGAAGCCGTCGCTCTACGGCTCGCAGCGGGCGGCCTTCAGCGCGGTGCTCGACCGCGAGGGCGCCGCGCTGATGCACGAGGTCATCCGCACGGGCGGCCTCACGATGGCGACGGCGCACTACCGGCTCAAGTACGCGGCCATCCCGCCGGCCTACAACCTGAAGGTCACCATCCACTACGATCGCGTGTTCAGCGAGTTCCGGATGCACCTCGGCGCGTCGGTCGCCGCGGGGAACGGCTCGGTGAACCTGATGGGGCAGGTCGCGGTCGACCGCCTCGTGCAGTCGCTCCGCGACAACGGCTCGATCCAGGTCGAGGTGACCGACCCGAACCCCGAGGAGGGCTCCACCTCCGTCGACCAGGACCAGATCAACCGCATCATCGCGGACCTGATGGGTCCCAACTGGTTCCGGCCCACGCTCGCGGCCAACGACCAGCTGATGCCGCAGCCGACGAACCCCGGGGCGCCCTCCGTGGCCCCGATCACCGGCGCGCCCACGGCCGGCACGGCCGCGCCGACGACCGCGCCGACGACCGGCACGCCGTCTCCGTCGCCGACCACGCCGGCCCCGTCCCCCGCGCCCTCCGCGCACCCGCCCGCGAGCTGGCACGAGACGGCGCGCGAGCCCGCCACCGCCGCGGCCACGAGCTACAACGTCCGCCACACGCCCGCGACGAGCGGGAACACCGAGACGCTCGAGATCGTCGGCGAAGGCGCCACGGTCACGGTCGACGGCGCGCCGCAGACGATCACGAACAACCGGGTCACCCTCGACATCGCGCCCGGCGGCGCGCCGCGGCAGGTGGTGGTCACGTGGCCGGGCACGGCGCCGACCGTCGAGGAGACGAAGAAGCTCCTCTTCACCTACGACCGCCCCCACGGCCCGCCCAACGACGAGACGGCCCGGTACACGGCCCGGCCGCCCACGGCGAACGACGCGGCGTTCAACTACCAGGAGCTCGAGCAGTGGCTCACGCGGCTGGCCCCGCCGCGCAGCGTGCGGCTCGACGCGCACGCCTCCATCGAGAACCAGGGCGCCGGCGCGCACAACCAGGCCCTCTCCGAGCGGCGCCTCGCGGTGGCGCGGCACATGGTGCAGGCGGCGAGCCCCGCGATCACGATCACCAACGGCACGGGCGCGGCGCACGGCGACACCGAGGCGCGCGCGGCCAACCGGCAGGCCGACCCGCAGGACCGCAACGTGGTCTTCGTGGGGCGCGTGACCAACGGCACCGCGCAGCCGGTCACCGTCCGCGGCGAGCTCCGCCGCGCCGCCGCGGCGACGCCCACGCCGTCTCCCTCGCCCTCTCCGTCGCCCTCCCCGAGCCCCCCGCCGACCACCCCGCCGACGCCCGCGCCGTCGACGATGCAGGTCAACATGGCCTTCGCCGTGAACCTCTCCTGGGTGGAGCGCGAGGAGCACATCACGCGCACCTACGAGCTCAACACCCGGAAGGCGCGCACCCAGTGGATCTACCCGCAGGGGCAGCTCGCGCTCGACGCGCCGGCGTCGGAGCTCGGGAGGTACGTGCTCGAAGCCGACCTCGCCATCGACTTCTTCCAGCGGATGGTGATCGAGGCCTCGACCACCGCGGACTGGGCCGGGGACGGCGTGGACTCGATCGCCGTCCAGCTCCGCCAGGGCGCGCGCGGCGACGGCACCTTCGAGGTGCAGGAGGAGATCTTCCTCACCGAGGCGGCGGCGACCGGCCGGAAGGAGTGGCACGCGGTCCGGCGCGATCCGGCGGATCCCGACTCGCCGCTCGACCAGGCGTACGAGTACCGGGTGACGGTCAACTTCCGGAGCGGCGTGACGCTCGGCGACCAGGCGGGTCAGGCCACGAGCGTCGGCGCGCCGGGCGCGGACGCCGAGGGCTGGATCCCCACGACGGCGCGGCACCTCGTCATCAACCCGCGCGACGTGACGACGATCATCCCGCTGACGATCATGACGGGCGTGATGCGCTTCGATCTCTTGCGCGAGGTGCACGCCCAGCTCGGCTTCGGGAGCTTCGTGCACCCCATCCGCTTCGACCGCGAGCACACCGAGGCGCGGGTCGTCGTGCGCCCCGAGCCGGGTGACACCGACCCGGTTGTGCGCACGGCGGGCACGTTGTTCTACACGGACGGCGCCCGCGTCTCGCTGCCCGAGGAGGCCACGCGCGGCTCGCTCGTGGTGCTCAACGAGCCGCGGGAGAACCTGCTCCGCGTGCGCGTCCTGCTCATGGACCCGATGGGCGAGTACCGCTCCGCGCGCGTCACCCTCCGCTACGAGGACGACAACCGCGTCGTCGAGCAGGGCTTCGACCTGACCGAGCACGCGCAGATGGAGGAGTGGGCGGTGCGCCTGGAGGACGCCACGCGCCGCGACTGGAAGTGGCAGGCGGTGCTCATCAAGGACAGCGGCGCGGTGGAGACGCGCGACTGGACGGACGGCTCGGGCGGGCAGCTCCTCGTGGGCGTGCGCGCCGCGGACGTGCTCCCCGTCGAGGCGATCTGGCTCGGCGGGCCGCTCCCGGCGGGGGATCTGCTCGCCGTCAAGGTGGACCTCGCCTACGAGGACGCGTTGAACGGCGTCGCGTGGGAGCACCAGGAGCTCATCCGGGCCGGGCATGCGGGCACGTTCACCTGGTCGATCCCGCTCCGGGACGCGACGCGGCGCACGTACCGCTACCGCGTCACCCGCTTCCGCACGGGCGCGGCCCCCGAGGTGGGCGCGTGGATCGAGACGGGGGACAAGCTGCTCGTCCTCCAGTGACGCCGCTGGTCGGGCTCCTCACCCGGGTCTACCAGCTCGGCGGGCTCGGTCCGCGCGCGGCCGCGCTCGCCGAGGCCGCGCTCGCGGAGGACGTGGGGAGCGGCACCACCTGCGTGGACGGGGGCGCGCGCGTGCTCGTGCGGGCCTCCGCGCCCGGCGGGGACGTGCGCGTGGGGGTGCGCGTGGCGGATGGGCGGTGGCGCTTCGTCGGCGCGGAGGGCGCGACGGAGGTGCGGCTCGCCGGAGGCGAGGAGGGGGCGTGGTCGGCGGAGCGCTCCGCCAAAGGCGCGGTCGACTGGGCGCTCGCCCCGAGACACGACCCCGTCGGCCACGCGGTCGGCGCGCTCGGTCGCGCGGGCTGGGAGGTGCTGGCGCCGTCCTTCGCCGAGCTCCTGCGCGTGCCCGAGGCCCGCTTCCGCTGGGCGGGCCGCTGGGCGGTCGGCCGCGGGCCGGACGGCGTGCGCGTGGGGACCTCGGGCTGGGCGCGGCTCGCCGATGACGCGGACAAAGCGCGCGCGCTGGCGTCGGTGGCGCTGCGCCTGGGCGGCGACGACACGGTCGCCGCGCTCCACGACCTCGTCACGCGCGAGGCGACGGTCCGGCGAGTGGGGCGCGCGGTGTACCTCGGGGACGGGGGGCTCGGGGTGGTCTGGGTGGTGGGGTAGGACGACACGGACGACCCGACATCATCTGTAACGTACCAAACGGTGTCTGTAACAACTGAAAGAGTGCAGGAACGACGGGCGGTTGACCCGAAATCGGGCCCTGTTACCGTGCGCTCCCTCGTTGGCGACGCACGGCCCGCTCGCGTAGGTTCCTCGGCGTCGGGGCCGTCGCCCCGCTGCAAACGACGCGGGGCGCTCCCCGCGAGGAGCCCCCCGTGAGCAAGACCCTGATCGCCTGTGCGTTGTCCTTCGGTTTCGTGTCCTCCGCGTTCGCCGGCGTCCCCGGCGGGTCCCACGCCTTCGGGGACACCCTCGAGGGGTGGATGGTCGGCGCCTGGGAGTACCTCCTCGGCGGCGAGGGCGAGGGTCGGGACGGGAACGTCGTGTACCTGCCCGTCCCCGACGGCGTGCCGACGGACGACGACCCGTTCACGCTCAGCGGCGAGGCCGACGTGACCCTCGGGACGGGCGACGCCTTCGCGCTCCCGATGTTCTTCGCCATCGGCGAGCAGTACGAGGACGGCTGGGTGCCCGACCCGGACTCCCTCGACGACGCGATCTTCACGGGCGTCACGCTCGAGGTCACGGTCGACGACCGGGTGATCCTCTCCAGCGACGACGCCGATCTCGCCGACTACCTCGTCGGCGCGACCTACTTCGACGAGGTCATCCAGTACGAGACGCCGTACTACGGGGCCACGGGCGCCGTGTGGATCAAGGGCCTCGGGATGGTCGGCCAGCCGCTCTCCGCCGGGGACCACGTGCTGCACCTCTACGTGTACAGCCCCGACATCGGCATCGCGTTCGACAACACCTGGAACGTGACGGTCGACTGAGCCGGACGCGGCCCTACCCGGCCGCGCCCACGATCAGCTCCGGCAGCGTGCCGTCGACGGGATCGTCGGCCCGCGCCGCGCCGTCCGGGCCGTAACGCGTCACCTGGTAGCGGTAGCGGAGGGTGTCCCCCCGCGCGGGTACGAGGAGGGCGGCGGGCTCGCGGCGGCGCTCGGTGAACACGACGCGGTCGGCCTCCTCGGTCCCATCGTCCGCGTCGTAGAGCGTCACGCGCACCGCCGACACGCCGGCGGCCGCGAGCGTGTCCCCGGCGACGAGGCGCACGCGCACCCGCCGCTGCGGCCCGACACGATCGGACACGATCACGGTGCCGCCCTCCACCCGCGTGGGCGGCCCCTCGAACACGTCGCCGTCCGCCCGGACGACGACCACGGTGGCCTCCACCTCCGCCACGCCGTCCGCGCGGCGCGTCGGGAGCGAGAGTGTCTTCGCCCGCTCGCCCGGCGCGAAGGTGACGAGCTCCTCGCGCGCCGGGCCGTCCCCGACCACGCGGACGCGCACGGAGGCGTCGAGGAAGTCCTCGGGGAGCAGCGGGACGAAGCGCAGCTCGCGGCGGCCGCGCCAGGGCGCCTGGAGCACGAGCGCGCCGCCGATGACCGGCTCCCAGTCGCCTTCGAGCCACTCGCCCGAAATCGACCAGGACACACGCGCGCGCACGTCGGCCGGGCGGTCGCCCGGGAGCCGCACGCGCCACGTGGCGGCCGGCGTCTCCGCGTTCAGCGTGAAGCGCTCGCCCAGCGCGTCGTCGTCGGGCCCCTCGCGCAGCTCGACCGACACGTCGGGGTGGCGGGTGAAGTCGACCGAGCGCGCGTCGAGCTCCACCGCGAGCGTCGGCAGGTGCTGGAGCGGGTGGACGAGGAGCTCCCGGCTCGTGCTCTCCACCCACGCGCCGGCCTGCACCGGCGCGCGCCCCTCCCACGGCGCCTCGGGCGAGAAGGCCGCCTGCACCTGGTAGTGGTAGGCGAGCCCCGCGGAGCCGACCCAGTAGGCGAACGTGGCCGGCCCGGCCTCGCCCGGCAGGAAGGACACGGTGC
The DNA here is from genome assembly GCA_964457335.1 of uncultured Enterobacteriaceae bacterium. Classification (GTDB taxonomy): domain Bacteria; phylum Myxococcota_A; class UBA796; order UBA796; family SXON01; genus CAJBVW01. The sequence continues at coordinate 31,264 of CAYWGD010000047.1, forward strand.
CGTCCGCCGCGTCTTCGCCCTCGCCGTAGCGCCAGTGCACGTCGAGCCGCTGCACGCCCATCGCCGCGAGGTCGCCCACCGGGCGCACGTTGACGCGGACGCTCCGGAGGCCGTCGGCGACGCTCCCGCGGAGGCGGAAGGGGGCGCGCTCCGCCGGGAGGCCCATCTCGCCGAGCAGGCCCTGCGGGGCGGCGATGCGGGGCTCCGCGGCCGCGCCGCTCCAGTCGAAGCGCACCAACTTCCGCTCGTCCTCGTGCACGTCGGTGTAGGTGAACCCGAGCTGGACGGAGAAGGCGGCGTTGCCCTGGTTGTTCCCGGCTCCCTGGATCGCCTGCCGGGTGGCGTCCGGGGAGATGCCGAGCGCGCGGGCGGCCTTGGTCAGCAGGTCGTTGTTGGTGAGCAGGTCCGAGAGCGCGGCTGCGCCGATCTCGCGGGCGACCTCCTCCAGCCGCTCGGCGAGCGAGCGCTCCTGCGGCGCGAACGCCGTCCTGAAGAAGTCGCGCAGGACCTGGTCCTGGAACCACGCGAGCGCCTGGTCCGTGCGGCGGCGCATGTCCGCGTCGTCCGTGAAGTGGAGCACCTCGACCCGGATCGCCCCGTCCTGCACGAGCGAGCGCGTGGTCTCCTCGACGGCCGCCTTCACCGACCAGCCCATGTAGGTGACGCCGACGCCGAAGCGCCAGGACAGCTCGTCGCGGACGCGCGCGTAGTCGGCCTCGACGTGCACCTGCCCCGCGGGCCGGAGCCCGAGGTACTCGAGCTCGTAGCGCACGCCGAAGGGGGAGGGGCCCGGCGTGTCGAAGAGCCCCCGCACGAGCTCGGCCGCCTCCAGCGTGGGCAGGTAGAGCGAGAAGAGCGCGGCGTTGTCCCCGGTGAGATCGGGCCGCGTCTCCCCGACGACGGCCTCGGCGACCACGGGATCTCCCTCCCCGGCGTCGCGCACGAGCGCCGTCACCAGCAGCGCGCGCCCGCTCCGGACGGGCGCCGGACCGAGCACGGGGGACTCGATCCCGAGCCGCCGGAGCGCCTCGAGGCAGCGCTCGAAACGCGCGGCGTCCACGCTGAGCTCGGCGGTGAACGTGAGCATGCCGCCGCCCGCGAGCCCGCCCGCCACCTCGTCCTCGGACCGCACGAACTCCAGGAACGAGAGCTGCGGCACGCCGTCGCGCACCGCGAGCCGCGGGCGGTCGGGGAGGTAGTAGAACCGGGCGGGATCGGCGTGGTCGCCGAACACGGTCAGCCCCTCCCAGGGCCCGTAGACACGGTCGAGCGCGAGCATGGGTCAGCGGTCCGCGGGCGTCGGGGGCAACACGATCAGGTTGCGCGTCTCGGTGAGCGGCCCGACGCGATCCTCGAAGCCGTCGACGTACTCCCAGGTCGCCGTGTACTGGAACTGGCGGCGCGCCGGGTCCTTGATGCGGATCTTCCACGTGGACGAGGATCCGGGCGCGAGCGAGAGCGTCGCCTCCTCGCGGAGGTCGTTGACCGCGTCCTCGTAGACGAGGTCGACGCGAATGGAGCGCACCTTCCGGCTCCAGCCGTCCACCTCGGCCTCCACCTCCAGCGTGCCGAGCGTGGTCTCGCCGATGGCGATCGCCGCCTTGTCGGTGGTGATCCAGTCGGTCTCGATCAGCTCGCCCGTCTTCTTCACGATCGTGACCTGGTAGGCGTAGCGCCGGTCCGCCTCGGGGCTCGCGAGCGCGATCGACCAGGCCTGGCCCTTGCCCATGTTGTCCTGGTCGAAGGCGAGGATGGTGCTCTCGTGCACGCCGCCGTCGTCGTCGTCGTAGCGGAGCGCGACCATCAAGCTCGCGACGGTGGCATCCACCGCGGGGATCACGCGCACGTCCAGCTTCCCGCTGATGGGGTTGCCGATGCTCGCGTGCTCCTCCTCCATGGGGAGCCAGCCCGTGTCGACGGGCTCGCCGCCGGGGGCGTGGTGGCGCACGCGCAGCTCGCGGCGGCCGGCGTCCCCGGGGAGGGTGCGCCAGCGGGTCGTGAACTTGCGGTTGTCGCGGGTGAGCAGCGCGCCGGCCTCGTGCCGGAAGGACTCGTCGGCGGAGACGTACCGGAACGCCACGTGAACCGTCGGCCAGCGGTCCCAGCCGTAGGCGGAGGAGACCTCCACCTCCGCCTTCCCGGCGTCGTAGAGGGCGCGCGGGTTCATCACCACCACCGCTCCGTCCTGCTCGATCTCGGGGGCCTCCACGCGCGTGGAGGGGCCGGGCGGCGCGTCGGGGCCGAACTCCACGGCGTACCGCCACCGGAGCTTGTGCCGCGACGCGGGGTCGAGCCAGTCGCGCTTCTGCGCCCGGGGCTCGGCCTCGGTGAGGCGGAGGTCCCAGGTGCGCGAGTCCGGATCCGCGGGGTCGCCGTAGCTGACCGAGGCGGCGATCACCGCGACGCCGTCCTCCTTCCACGCGGCCACGGCCGACACGTCGATGGGCAGGACCCGCCAGTCGGCGCCGGTCCCGTCCACCACGGTGACGAGGTCGTCGCGCGTCAGCGTGGCGCCGACGAGCGTGTGGAGGTGCGCCTGGGGGTAGATCGTGCGGTTGACGGCCTTCCGCACGCTCCAGTTCAGGTCGAGGCTCCGCACCTCGTGCTGGTTCAGCTCCTTGCGCCGGTAGCAGTAGCCGGGGAACAACACGATGGAGTCGAGGACCTCGCCCACGATGCCGCCGCCCACCGGGGTCTCCGGATCCAGCTCCTGCTTGAAGAAGGTGTCCAGGATGAGCTGGCGCACCTGGTTCATCACGGCGTCGTGGTCGGACACCGCACCTTCCGCGTCTACGCCCTCGATCACGTCCACGACGTTGATGATCCGCTTGTCGACGAGCTCGTCGACGACCTTCGTCACGTCGTGCCGGTAGAACAGGAACGTGAACTGGTCGCGCTCGCTGATGTGGCTGTACGCCTTGTCCCAGTCCACGTCGACCTTGATGGTGTACGCGGGCTGGAGGCCGGCGAACGTCAGGGAGTAGACGACGCCGATCGGCGTGAGGCCCTCGAGGGAGCCCACCACCGCGATCGCGCCCTTCTTCGTCAGCGTCGCCTGGAAGATGGCGCGGTTGTCCCCGAACAGCGAGGGGGAGGCGGAGCCGAAGACCCGTGTCACGAACTCGGTCGGCTTGGGTTCGTCACCCGGCGCGTCCTCCGGCTTGGAGCGCGCGTCGAGGAGCAGGAGCTCCGCGGTGCCCGAGCGGAAGAAGATGGGGGACAGCTGCGGCAGCTCGGGCAGCTCCATCTCCGAGCGGATCTTCCGGCGCACCTCCTCCAGCCGCTCGGGGTCCACCGAGAGGTCCACGTCGAGCAGCAGGAAGCCGACGGCGTCCTCCGCGTCGTCGGGCACCTCCGAGAGATCCTTCTTGAACAGGATCAGGCGGATGGCAGGTTTTCCGTCCGGGAGCGTCGAGAGGTGCGGGTGGGGCGGGAGGTAGAAGAACTGGAGGGGATCCGAATAGTCGGGCATGACGACGATGTCGTCGTACTGCCGGACGCCGGGGCCGAGGCTGAGCATGGGCTACTCCGGTGTGGCTTCGGGGAACGCGGGGAGGAGCACGAGCGCGCGCTCGGTCTCCACGCGGGGGAGCACGACGGTCTTGCCGTCGGGGAGGTGGTAGGTGGCCTCGACGCTGAAGGCCCGCGGCGCGTCCTCGGGGATCACGAGCTTCCACTCCTGCTCGCCCGCGGCCGTGAACAGGAGCGTCTCGCCCTCCTCGACGCCACGCGCCTCGTCGACGTAGCGGAGGTCGACCTCCACTGCGTACACCCGCGTGAAGTCGACCTTGGCGGCTGAGATGCGGCCGCCCGTCTTGCGCGTCCGCCACGGCTCCACGATCAGCGTGGTGTCGCGTGACACCTTCCACTCGCCCTCGATGGTCTCCCCGTTCTTGGTGTACCAGGTGAAGCGGTAGCGGTAGCGATCGTCGCCGCCCTCGGGGAGCGGCACCGTCCAGCGCGGCGTGTCGGTCGCGGCCGTGAGCGTGAGCGTGCCTGTCACCTCGTCGTCGCTCCCCGGCTCTCCGCGGGCGAGGGACACCTTGACGATGGACACCACCGAGAAGTCCACCTGGAGCCCGAGGATCGTGAGGTCGAGCGCCTTCGGCACCGCCGGCGAGATCTCGAGCACCTGGTCGCCCTCGGCCTCCTGCCCCTCGAGCTTCCAGGCGTCGCGCGGCGTCTTGTAGCTCGCGACCGCGCTCCATTGGAACGCGCGGGCGGTGGGGTTTTTGAGCAAAAACTCCACCTTCCTGAATTCGCCGATGCCCTTGAAGGCCTGGACGACCGAGAGGTCGTAGCTCGGGTCGGTCGGGTCGGTGTAACGGACCGACACCACCGCCTGCTCCACGTCGCGCCAGTTCCCGGCGGGGAGGAGCGTCACCTCCATCACGTCGACGGGCGGCCGCGTGAGCACGATCTTGCCGGTCGTGCCCTCCGGGGTGGTCCAGTCGGTCCAGAGCAGCGAGCCCGTCTTGAGCAGGTACCCGACGCGGTAGTCCACGGGCTTCGCCCACGGCGCGTACAGCAGGCGCTCCCAGGTGGCGCTGCGCACCGCGTCGGTGAGCACCACGGCGTGCGCGATCGGCGCGACGTCGTGCGCGGGGTCCGCGTACTTCAGCTCGACGAGCACGGCGTCGAGCACCGTCGCGAAGTCGAGCCCCACGCCCGACACCTCCACCGAGAGGCGACCGGGCGTCTCGACCACGTGGTTGAGGTTGCGCGTGGACGTCTCCTGCCAGTCCGCCTCGGTGTACGCGGGCAGGGCCCGGCCGTTGAAGCCCACGCGCCAACGGTACTCGTACGTGCGCGCGTTGCCGATGAGGCTCGGGTTCCAACGCTTGGGGTCGGTGTCGGCCGCGGTGAAGGTGAACGTCTGTGTCTTGGTCTCGCCGCCGTGGCGGTAGCGCACCTCGGCCTCGACCACCGCGATGTCGTCCTTGGCGAAGTTGGCGAAGGGACGGACCGACAGATCCAACGTCTTGAAGAAGTCGTCGTCGAGGTCGACGCGGCGCACGTAGCGGGAGGTGTCCTCGACGCGGGAGAGGAAGGTCTGGAGCGTGCCCTGGGGCGCGATGGTGTGCTCGACGTTGGTGGAGAGCTCGATGACCTGCTCGAAGTCCACCATCGAGATCTCGGTCTCCTGCTTGAGCCGGTAGATCTCGTCGCCGGAGTCCGCGACCTCGTCGCCCCACTCGCTCGCCGGCGCGCGCTCCTTCTTCGCGAAGATGTCCGTGAGGAGCTTCGTCACCGTGGAGTTGGCCTGCTGCTGCAACGTCTGGATCACGTCCTCGTCGGTGATGCCGCCTGCGTCGATCTGGACCGTGATGAGGCCGCCCTGGATCGCGGTGGTGAGCAGCGACTCGGAGGTGAAGTAGTCGTCGGTGCAGTCGCTGTCGTGCTCGTGGAAGAGCTCGTGGATCTGGCTGTAGAGCGAGGCGGTGGAGAAGCGGATGCGCACGCGCGCCGGGGGGAGGCGCGCCGCCAGCTTGAGCTCGTAGGTCACCTGGATGGGGCTCAGGTCGGTGGCCGCGCCGTTGCCGGTCCCCAACAACGTGCGCTCCATGAACGTCGCGCCGTCCTCGGTGAGGTCCATGGAGAAGGCCGCGACGTTGTTCCCGATCGCGGACGCGGGGCGCTCCGCGACGCGCGCCCGCACGAGGCCCGCCGCCTGGGGCGCCTCCATGCGCACCTTTCCGCCGAGCCACATCGGCTCGCCGAACAGCACCGCCGGGGCGTCGCCCTCGAGCGGCGTGCCGTCCGCGTGGGTCGGGAGATCCAACCGCGCGGACGGGCCGCCGCCCTCGAGCTCGTCGTGCACCAGGGGCCCGCCGCGGCCGGTGAAGCCCGCGTTGGACCCGCCGTCGGCGTTGCGACGCCAGATGGGGCCCACGGGCGTCTTCAGCTGCGCCTGGGTGGTCAGCTTCTTGACCGTCTCGACGTCCTGGTTCTTCCGCCGCTCCCACTCGTCGTCCACCCAAGCTTGGAGCTCGGTGGCGATCTCCTTCCGCCGGGCCTCGGGCACGCGGAGCTCGGCGTCGAACACGAGGTAGCCGCCGCCGCGCGGGAGCGTGGGGTCGGCCTCGCGCGACTGGTCGGAGAAGGCGTACTTCACCAGGAGGAACACGGGCTTCCCGTCGGCGTCGAGCCGCACGGTCGGGTAGCCCGGGATCAGGTAGAAGCGCCAGAACTCGGCGTGGTCCTGGAACACCGTGACGTCGTCGTACTGGCGGAAGGCCGGGAGCTTGAGCATGCGCTACTCGGGCTTGTAGGGGGGGACGAGGAAGGACTCGCGGGTGGTCTGCACGCGCGGGGCGACGTGGGGCGCGCCGTCGGGCGTGTAGTACGTGACCTCGATGGAGAAGGTGCGGGGCGCGTCGGCCTGAACCAGGACGAACCACTCCTGCGGCGGGTCGCCCTTCGCGAAGGTGAAGGTCTTCGCCTCGCTCACGCCGCGGGAGGGGTCGCTGTAGGTCAGGTGCACCTCGATGGCGGGTGTCACCTCCCAATTGACCATGACCGGGGACACCTTCGCGCCCACGCGCGGGATGCGCAGCGCCGGGACGATCAGCCGGTTGTCCGAGCCGGACTGCGGCGGGAGCTTCACCTCCTGGCCGTCGGCACGGAAGTAGCTGATCTGCCACGTGTAGCTCTTGTGGGCGCCCTTCCGGAGGTTCAGCGACCACTCCCCGATCTCGTCGCGCTTGGACAGCACGACCGTCTGTGTCACCGTGCCGACGCCGCCCGGGTCCTGGTAGGTCAGGTTCACCTTGACCGTGGGCGTCTCCGCGAAGTTCACGCCGAGCGGCAGCACCTGGACGGCGAGCCGAGGAGGGGTCTCGATGGGGATGAGCAGCGTCTGGTCGCCCGTCGCGTCCTTCCAGGGCGACTCGCTGGCCGTCCCGTCGGCGAAGGTGGCGAGCGCCTTGTACCGGAAGCGGCGCCGGGAGGGGTCCTTGAGCAGCACCGACCACTTGAAGAAGGTGTCCGGGCCCTTGATCTGGGCCTGGGCGTCGGGCTGGTAGGCCGGGTCGTCCGCGTCGGTGTACCCGAGCGACACCGCGCAGAGCTTCACCGCCGCCCAGTCCACGACGGGCACGACCGCGACGTCCAGGATGTCCACCGGCGGCCGCGGGACCACGACGACCGGGCTCACCCCGTCGGTGGGCGTGAAGCCGGTGTCGTACCAGGTGCCCGTCTTCAGCAGGTACTGGTGGCGGTAGCTGACGGGCTTGTCCCAGGGCGCGTAGATCAGGCGCTCCCACTTGCCCGACAGCCGGTCGGCCGTGAGCACCACCGACGTGCCGACGGGCTCCACCCCGCGCGCCGGATCCGCGTAGGTGAGGCTCACGATCACCGCGTCGAGCACCTGCGTGAAGTCGAGCCCGGCCGGGATCACCTCGACCGCGATCTTGCCGGGCGTCGCCACGGAGAAGTTCAGGTCGCGGCGGGACTCGGTCTTCCAGGCGGACCAGTCCGACTCGTCGGCGCCGCGCCCGTTGAACACCACGCGCGAGCGGAAGCGGTAGGTGCGCTTGCGATCGGAGAGCCGCGGGCTCCACTTCTGCGGGTCGCGGTTGGCAGCGTCGAACGTGAAGCTCTGGGTCACCTCACCGTACTCGACGGCCACCTCCACGAATTGGATCCCGTCGGTCTCCCAGTTGGCGAAGGCGCGGACGGTGAGATCCAAGGTCTGGAAGAAGTCGTCGTCGAGGTCGATCTCGCGGACGCAGCGCGCAATCTGCTCCGGGCTCAGGTCCGCGAAGCTCGTCTGGAGCATGCCCTGGGCGGAGATTGTGTAGTCGATGTTGGCCTTGAGCGTGGTCGTGTACTCGACCTTCTTCCGCTCGATGTCCGACTCCTGCTTGAGGTGGTAGAATTCCGCCTCGCTCCCGACGATGTCACCCGTGGCATCGCCCGTCATGTTGGTGGGGCCGGTGCGATCCTTGGTGGTGGCGAACCCCACCGCAAGCTCCGTCGCGAGCTTGTTCGCCTCGGTGGTGAGCAGGTTGATGGTCTCCGGGTCGGTGATCCCGCCCGGATCCACCTGGACCTCGAGCACGCCCGCGGTGATCGCCATCTGGATGGCGGACTCGCTGGTGAAGAAGTCGTCGTAGACCACGCCGGGGCGCGTGGAGCTGTCCTTCTCGTGGAACAGGTCCTGGATGAGCTGGTAGACCTGCGCGCCGTCGAAGGTCACGCGCACGGACGCGGGTGGCACCCGGGCCACCATCGTCAGCGTGTACTCGACCGAGATGGGGGTGAGGTCGGTGGCGCCGCCGCCGTCGTCGCCCAGCAGCGTCTTCTGGAAGAACGTCGCGCCCTCGGTCGTGAGCTCCATCGCGAAGGCGGCCACGTTGCTGCCCACGAGCGAGGCGGTGCGCTCCGCGACGCGGCTCTGCACCAGCGCGGCGGACTGCGGCGCGTCCATCTTCACCTTGCCGGACTTGTAGAGCGGCTCGCCGAAGATGACCTTGGGCGGGGGCGCGTCGGGCGGCGGCGCCCAGGCATCCGGCCGACCGAGGTCCACGCTCGGGCCGAGGCTCCCGAGGTCGCCGTGCAGGGCGGGGCCGGTCCGCCCCGTGAAGCCGCTGCTCGACTTCCAGTGGCCGCTCACCGGCCCGCTGTCGAGCTTCGCGTTGAGCCGGATGTTGCGGGACAGGCTCGGCGGCATCGCCTTGAGCCGCTCCCACTCGGCGTTCACCCAGGCCTGGAGCTCGGCCTCGATCTCGGCCACGCGCTCCGGGGGCACCGAGAGCTCGGCGTCGAAGGCGAGGTAGCCGCCGCCCACCTTCAGCGTCGGGTCGGCCTCGCGCGCCTGGTCGGAGTGGGCGTACTTCACGAGCAGGAACACCGGGGAGCCGTCCGCCGCCCGGCGCACGCGGGGGAAGCCGGCGACGAGGTAGAAGCGCCAGAGCTCGGTGTCGTCCTGGAACACGGTGACGTCGGGATACTGCTTGAACGGCGGCGCCTTCAGCATGGGCGGCTCCTACGCGGGCGGGGTGTAGGCGGGGACGATGAGGCTGGGGCTCGCGCTGTCACCCGAGGGGCCGGGGACCGGGGTGCCGTCGGCGAGGTACCAGGTGATCTCGTAGCGGTAGCGCTGGTTCTGCACGTCGCTCACGTCCACCTCCCAAGCCGCCTTGGGCGTGGTGGCGTCGAGCGACAGCACGGTGCTCGACGTGCGGCCGGTGGCCGCGTCGGTCAGCGAGAGGCGCACCTCGACGAGCGGTGTCGCGGCGAAGTCCACCTTGACCGTACCGAAGTCGCCCCGGGCGGTGACCGCGAGCTTGCCGGGCTCCGGCAGCGACGGGCGGGGGATCACGATGTCCACCTCGCGGCTCGTCTCCGGGCCGACGGTGAGCGTGCGCCCGTCCTTCGTGTGGTAGGTGATGGTGCGGCGGTACGACGGGTCCTCGCCGGGCGCCAGCGCGAACGCGAACGACCGCGACTCCGGCTTGTCGAAGGTCAGGTCGACGCGCTGGGCGCCCCGCTCGAGCGTGACCGTGACCAGCGGCGTGCGCGCGAAGTCCACGACCGCCGGGAGCACCTGCCCCTTGATGCGCGGGAGGCTCGGCACCTCGACGAGCAGCGTGCCGTCGCCGTCGCGCGTCTTCCAGGCGGGCTCGGGCGCCGCGGGCGATGTGCCCTTGTACGACACCAGCACCCGGTACTGGAACTGGCGGCGGCTCGAGTCGCGCAGCAGGACCTGCCAGGTGCGCGCCTGGTCGGGCGCGGTGATGGGGATCGCCGCGTCGGGGGGCGTGCCGTCCGCCTTCAGGTCGACGATCACCTGGTTCACGTCGGACCAGTCGCCGGTGGGGAGCAGCGTCACGTCGAGGACGTCGATGGGCGGGGGCGGCACGACGACGTCGCCGCCCGGCGTCTCGATCGCGGGGCCGTCCTCCGTGCGCCCGTCGGTGTAGGTGTAGCGGAGCTGGACCGCGATCGGGCGCCGCTGGGGCCGGATCAGCGAGTGCTGCCACACGGCCGTCGGCGTGGCAGCCTCGAGCACGCGCAGGGCCTCCACGGGCGCCACGTCGAGCTCGGCGTCCTCGTACCGCACGTGCGCCTCCACCGTGCGCACGAACGCCCACGGCATCGCGACGGCGATCAGGTTCACCTGGAGCCGCCCGGGGTCGGGCACGCTGATGAGCGGGGAGGGGTCGTCCGTGGTCTCCCACTCCGACCAGCCCGAGTCGCCCGCGCCCCCCTTGTACACGGCGCGCCAGCGGTACTGGTAGGTCCGGCTGCCCGAGAGCAGCGTGGGCGACCAGCGGCGCACCTCGTTCGCGGCGGTGAACGGGGGCATCTCGTCGTGGGTCGGCACGCGCTTCACGAGCTTGCCGCTCGCGTCCCTGCCCTCGTACGAGACCTCCACGTCGACGGCCGCGAGCAGCCCGCTGAAGTCGGCCTGCACGCGCATCGCGAGGCCCAGCGTGGTGAACATCGGGTCGTCGAGCGTCATGCGCCGGACGTGCTTCTTGATGTCCGCCCGGCTCATGCCCTCGAAGAAGCTCTCGAGCATCCCGGCCGCGCTCCAGGGCCACTCGATCACCTGCGACCGCGTCAGCGAGACCTCGATCTTCATCGTGGCCTCGTCGTAGGTGTTTCGGACCTTCTTCCGCGTCTCCGCGGGGCGGTAGACGCGCACGGAGCGCGCGTGGAAGAAGGCGCCGTACACCGCGCGGCTCCCGTCGATCACCCGCGTCGCCCCGCTGTAGTTCTTCCCGTCCCAGACCTGGATCCGGTGCCCCTCGCGCACCTGCACCGAGCGGAAGCGGACGTCGATGTCGGGGGCGTCCGCGGCGACCTCGACGGGGCTCCCGCCGAACTGCTGCTCGGCGAACAGCTGCGCGCTCCACGTGCCGGGCTGGCTCGGCTTCGCCGAGGGGCCGTCGAGCTCGAGCGTCTCCGCGGGCAATTCCGCGGGCTCGAGGAAGCGCTCCTCGACGTACTTCTCGACGATCGAGAGGATGCGCTCCGTGAGCGCGTCGACCGCCGCGGCCGGGAGGCTCGTGTCCTGGGCGTCGGTCGTGATGTTCACGATGCCCGTCTCGCGGAGGGAGGCGCGGTCGACCGCCTCGTCCGTGGCCGTGTTCGTGCGGGCGCCGAGCGGGCGGGCGACGCCGCCGAGGTACTTCCCGCGGAGGATCAGGGGGAGGATGCCGGTGAAGTTCAGCATCCCGGGGAGGCCCTGCCCCGTCGTCTTCTGGCCCTCCTCCACGCTGCGCAGGAGCGAGTAGAGGCGCTGCGAGTCGACGGTCGCGCGGATCGTCACCGGGGGCATCCGGGCCCACATCGCGAGGTCGTAGGCGACGGAGAGCGCGGTGAGGTCGGAGGGCTGGCCCTGCCCCTCGAAGAGCTGGTCGAAGAACACCGCGCCCTGCGAGCTCAGGTCCATGCTGAAGCTCGCGGTGTTGCCGTGCACCAGCGAGGCGGGCTGCTCCTTGACGGCGTGCAGCACGAGCGCCTCGGCGTCCGGCGCGTCGAGACGCGCGGTCGACTTGCACCACGTCGGCGTCGCGAGCTCCACCCGGGGCGCGTCCGGCCCGGCGTACTCCGGGCGCCCCGCGTACTCGGGGGTCGCGCGCCGCCGCGCGTACTCGGCGTCCACCCACGCCTGGAGCTCGGAGACGACCCGCGCCTCCACGTCCGCGGGCACGGCGTACGCGACGTCGAAGGCGAGGTAGCCGCCCCCGCGCGGGAGCTCGGGATCGCGCGCCCGGTCCTCGTCTCCGAAGGCGTAGATCACCAGGTCGAGGAGGGGGCGGCCGTCTTCTCGGCGTCGAACCTGCGGAGTCGGCGCCAGGAGGTAGAAGCGGTTCCAGACCGTGTCGTCGGCGAACACGGTGACGTCGGCAATGCGACGAAAAGCGGGGGCGAGGAGCATGCGGACCCTGGTTCGAGGCCGCCTCACGGCGGACGACGTTCTGGTCTACCACAATTCGGGGGCACTTCTCTCGTCGCGACAGGCTGAGGTATACATTCGCCGGATCCGCCGGAGAAACCATGCTGTACCTGGACGCCCCCCTCGAACTGCGCGGCGTGACGCTGTACCGCGACTACCACGACCCCCGGCTCTTCCACTACCTGCCGCGCCACCCGCGCCTCTCGCGCCGCGGCGCGGACCCGCTGTTCCAGCTCCTGCTCTACCGGCGCACCACCGCGGACGCGGGGGACCTCCCGGAGGGCGGGGGCTTCCTCGTGATGACGGTCGACGTGGGGGTGTCGGAGTCGACGAAGTCCGCCATCAAGGCCGAGCTGTCGTCGCGCGTGGGCGGCGAGGTGCGCCTCGCCCCCGTGCAGTTCGAGAGCGGGACCGTGCGGGTGAGCGCGCTCGGCGCGAGCACCGGCGGGGCCCCGGGGGAGGGGGAGGACGCCGCGCCGCGCTTCGTCGAGCGCATCCTCGCGTCGGAGAAGCCGAGCCTCTACGGGGACAACGCCGCGACCTTCTCGCTCGAGCTCGATCGGGAGGGCGCCGTGCTGATGCGCGCGTCCGTGGAGCCGGGAGGCGCGACGCAGGTGGGCGTCGTGTACGACCTGAGCTTCAAGGGGCTCATGCCCGCCTACCGGGCGTCCATCCGCATCCGCTTCCAGCAGAGCTACCGGCACCTGCGCGACCGGATGCAGGTCAACACGCTCTACTTCAAGGCGGATCTCGACCGCGAGTTCGAGCAGCTCCGGAAGAAGGGCGACATCGCCATCGTGAGCGAGGACTACCGCGGGATGACGCCCGAGGAGCAGACGGCGGAGACCGCGCGGCTCGAGCAGCTCGCGAAGGACCTCGCCGCGTGGACGCTCTTCAAGCCGGCGCTCACCCCGGGGACCGTCGTCGCCGTCGACCGCGGCACGCTCACGGTCAACGACCCGACGGCGGCCGCGCTGGCCCACACCGCGGGCTTCACGACGCCGCTGATCCTGGAGTGGGGCGCCGGCGGCACGGCCCCGAGCACGGTGGCCGCCCACGTGGACCGCGCCGGCGGCATCGGCGGCCAGGACCCCGCCCAGGGCGCCGCCAACCCCGCCGAGACGACGCCCGGCGAGACGGGCGGGAGCGGGGGCACGACGGCCGGCGCGGGCGCCGGGACGCCGTCCGGGGGGACCGGGGGCCAGGGGAGCGGCGGCCAGCCGGCCGGGCGGCGCGAGCCGACGGCGGTCGAGCGGTGGAACGCCGCGGGACGTCCCCAGGCCGGGTACCTGCTGCGCTCCCTGAACCAGGACGAGCTGCAGGAGGCCACCTACGAGCTCAAGGTGGTGTCGGCGGTCACGCGCACGATCGGCCCGCAGGGCACGATCCGCACCCTCGCGGGCGACGGGAGCCTCGCCGGGCGCATCCAGGAGGTCGACCTCCGGAGCGACTTCTTCACGCACTTCAAGGGCACGGTCTCCACGTCCGCGGACCTCGCGGCGGCGGGCGTGAACCGCATGAACGTGGAGCTCGAGTACGGCGTGAAGAAGGACGGCACACGTCCGCAGGATCACGCGGAGATCCTCCTGGGCGCGGCGGGCGAGTCCGGGGCGTTCGACTTCTTCGTCGACCACCAGCGCAGCACCGAGCTGGCCTGGCGCGTGCACCTCTCGCACCGCGACGACCACGCGATCGGCGACACGAGCCCGACGACGACCTCGCCGTGGTTCAAGACGACCGCGCGCAACCTGGACGTGAACCCGCGGCAGGTGAGCCCGATCTTCCTCGCGCCGGTCACCGCCGGGGACATCGACTGGGACCAGGTGCGGAGCGTGCAGGTGGAGGTCGCGTACGCCGACCCCGCGTCGGGCATCGACGCGAAGCGCCTCCTGGTGTTCGACCGGGAGCACACCACGCACCTCGTGCCGATCCGGCCGCGGAACCCGACGCGCCGCACCTGGACGGCCACCGCGACCTGGCACCTCGCCGGCGGGGAGCGGGAGACGCAGTCCTTCGAGCGCACGGGCACCGACCCGCTCGTGCTCAACCCGCCGCCGTCCCGCAGCGTCACCGTGCGGCTCTCGATGGCGGACCCGCTCAATCGCTACGAGCGCATCGAGGTGGAGCTCGAGCGGATCGGCGGCGGCGGGGGCTCGCGGATGGTGACGCTCACCGCGGGCGCGCCGTCGGCGTCCTGGGTGCTGCCGCGCGCGAGCGAGGCCGAGACGCCCGTGTTCCGCCACCGGGCCACCGCGTTTCTCGCCAACAAGAGCGTGGTCGCGGGCGAGTGGGTGCAGACCAGCGACCCGCGCGTGACCCTCGGCGACGCCGCCTACGACGGGCTCCTCAGCGTCGACGTGCGCGTCCTCGTGCAGGATCTCGCCGCCGCCGAGCTCCTCGCGGTCAAGCTCCGCATGGAGTACCCGGACGCCCTGCCCGGCGCCGACGCGATCGAGGAGCGGCTGATCAGCGGGCCGGCGGACGGCTTCACGTGGCAGGTGGCGCGGCGCCGCGGCGGCGCGTCGACCTGGCGCTACACCGTCGACTGGATCGGGCTGGACGGGACGAAGCGGACCGTCGGCCCGGTGGAGACGACCGAGGAGGTCCTCCTCGTCCACCCGGCGCTGCTCCAGTGACCGTCGACCCGCACACCGGCCTGGACGCCCACGCGGCGGCGCGCCTCGACGGCCGGCTCCTCGGCTGGCTCGGCGGCCACGACGCCGTCCGCCAGGGCCTCGCGGTGCACCCGACCATCGCGGACGCCGTCCGCGTCTCCGTCCAGCTCGCCGCGGCCGCGACGGCGGCCGACCGCGCGCGCCTCGCGATCCACGGCCTCGCCGGCGCCGACGACGAGCCGCTCCTCTTCGGCGCCGTCACCCGCGACGCGTTGCGCGCCGTCGCCGGCGATCCCGCCGTCCAGCACGTTTCTCCCGTCGTTCGCGCCTATCCGCGCTGACCCCGTCCCCTCGGAGAGCCCATGCCCGACACGCTCATCACCCCCCACCCGGAACTGCCCCGCTTCGCGCGCTGGTTCTTCGAGCACCAGTCGCGCCCGGCCAGCGAGGGCGGGTTCGGCCGCGGGATGGACGGCCTCTGGAACCTGAAGATCCTCGCGGGCGTGTACGCCGCGCACGCGGGGGGCCCGCTGTCCACGGCGTGGAGCGTGTCGCTCACGCCGCGCTTCACGCTGCGGGTCGCGCGCACGATGATGCCGCTCGAGGGCGGTCAGCCCGCGCTCACCGGGGTCTCGCTCGCCGAGGGCGACTGGGTCGCGCACCCGCTGTACTACCTGGCCGAGCTCGGCGACGCCGTCACCGACGACGCGGCCACGCTCCGTCGGCTCCTCGCGCACCACCCGCAGGGCACCGCCTGGGCCGACGCGATCGCCGGGGATGCCGACCGTGCCACGCGCTTCGCGCGCTCTCTCCGGCAGATGGACAGCGTCCCGGCCGGCTCGCCGTCGGACGTCCCCGCGGCGCTCGTGAGCGTGCTCGCGCGCCACTTCACGTACGGCGGGCAGGAGGGCGCGCGCTTCGCGAAGTGGGGCGGGTCGGGCCGCAACTTCCCCGCCGACGCCGACCCCGCCTACCTCGCCCGCGCGGTCTCCGAGGTGCGCCTGCGACGGGACCGGATCTACGTCTACGGCGTCTGCGCCGCGCGCCTGCGGGACCCCGCCGCGCCGGCCGACGCGATGTTCGAGTTCCTGGCGACCTTCTCGGTCGACGGCGACGGCGCCCCGACCGGCCTCACCGTCGTGTACGCGGCCCCGCGCCCGCCCGCGGCGACGACCTACAACCAGTTCTGCTTCTTCTACGCCCACGACGGCGTCGGCGTGGCCGTCCCGGAGACGGCGCGCACCACGCTGCCTTCTTCGGTCGTGCGCTTCCTCGACGGCGCGCCGGCCGACGACATCCGCCAGTACGTGACCCAGCACCCTGGCTTCGCCGCGACGCGCGACGGGCGCCTCCGCCTGCTCGGCACGGTCCGGACGGGGGCGACGCTCACCGATCTGCCCCAGGGCGTCGAGGTGCTGCCGGTGATCGACGACGCCGAGGGGATCGCCGGCGCGACCGCCCCCACGGGCGAGGACGACGACGACGCGGTGCTCGACGCGCGCGGCGCCCGGGTGCGCGTCTTCCTCGCGCCCCCCGCGCAGGTGGCCGCGCTCGCCGCCCGCGAGGAGGTGGTGTCGCTCCGCGAGCCCGGCCGCGCCTGGCCGCGGCTCGATCGGGCCGCCACCCGGCTCCGGCACGCCCAGCTCCTCACGAAGCTCCACGCCGAGGAGGGCGGCGGCGAGGACGTCGTCGTCGGCGTCATCGACACCGGCATCGACGCGACGCACCCCGCGTTCGCGGGGCGCGTCAAGGCGGTCTGGGACATGACCCAGACCGACGCGAGCATCGGGGAGGCCCTCGACAACCCCCATCCCGCCGTCGACTACGGGCGCATCTACCGCACCGCCGCCGACCTCGCGGCCCACGCCACGGATCCCGGGGGCCACGGCACGCACGTGTCGGGCATCGCCGCGGGCGCGACGGCCACCGGCTACCCGTACGCCGGGATGGCGTCGAAGGCCCACCTCGTCGTGGTCAAGCTGCGCGACTGGACCTCGGACGAGTACCTCTACGGCGCGAAGTGGATCTTCGCCGAGGCGGCGCGGATCAACGCGAAGGCGTGCATCGTGAACATGAGCC
Organism: uncultured Enterobacteriaceae bacterium; assembly: GCA_964457335.1. Classification (GTDB taxonomy): domain Bacteria; phylum Myxococcota_A; class UBA796; order UBA796; family SXON01; genus CAJBVW01. The sequence continues at coordinate 47,869 of CAYWGD010000047.1, forward strand.
TCGGGAGCCACGAGGACCACGGCCACGACGGGCTCGACGACCACCCGGGCCTCGCGCTGCGCGGCTTGTTGCGCCGGCCGGGCGGGCAGTGGCGGCCCGGCCGCCTGATCTGCGCCGCGGCGGGCAACGAGCGCACGGACCGCATGCACAGCCACGTCGACTCGCTGGCGCCGGGCGCGGAGCACACTTTCCGGGTGTTCGTGCGCGACTTCAGCGTCCAGCCGCACCGCATCAACGTGTACGCGCGGCCGATCCCGGCCAACGTGCGCGGGTGCACGGTGGAGATCCGGGTGACCGAGCCCGGCGGCACCGGCACCGGGTACCTGGGCCCGCAGCCGGACGCGGCGCCGCGCGGCGGCCCGCACGGCGGCGAGCACCTGCTCTCCATCACCCGCGTGCAGGTCTCCAACGGCCCGCCGCAGCCCTACTCGCGGCACGCGCGCCCGTCCGTCGAGCTCGGCGGCGACCGCGTGCTCTCCGGCAGCTCCACGCTCGTGGACAGCGGCGTGGGGCAGATCGTCGTGCCCGGCACCTGGGAGGTCCGGATCAAGAACACGTCGACCGTGGCCATCGAGGTGCACGCCTATGGGCCCGAGTTCATCGTGAACGACAACGTCTTCTTCCTCGACGCGACGGAGAAGACGCTGCTGCTCTCGCCGGCGGCGTCCCACGGGATCGTCGCGGTGGCCGCCACCGTGAACCGCACCACCTGGCGCGCCCAGGGGGCGACGAGCGACACGACGAACCAGAACCGCGAGTGGGACATGGCCACGGCGGGCCACCCCCTGCACCTCGTGAACGAGCGCGCCGAGGACGAGATCGCGGGCTTCTCCTGCCCGGGCCCGGTCCGCGGCAGCCGCGTCGGGCGCATCGAGGCGCTCGCGCCGGGGAGCGGGATCATCAGCGCGATGTCCGCCCAGTTCCTGGCCAGCACGGACCCGGGGGACGTGAGCGACCGCGCGGAGAACCAGATCTCGAACCTCGCGATCTGCTGGGGCGGGACCAGCATGGCGAGCCCGATGATCGCCGGCCTCGCCGCCTGCCTGTTCTCGAAGGACCCGACGCTCACCTTCGCGAGCTTCGTCCAGAAGGTCGACGCGGCCTCCACCGTGCCCTGCCGCCCCGACCCGGCCACGGGGACGCGGCCGACCGACTGCCCCGCGAACCTCCGCGACAACCCGGACGACTGGGGCCCCGGGCGGCTCGACGCGTCGAAGCTCGTCCCGTGATCCTCGACGCCGCCTGGGAGCTCCGGTCTCAGCGGCTCGTCGGGGGCGCGCTCGCGCTCGTGCGGGAGCTGGCGGCGGGGGAGGGGATCGAAGGCGGGGCCGCCGTCGTCGACGGGCGCGCGCGCTTCCGCGGAGAGGGGCCCGCCGAGGCGGTGGCGCGCGTCGTGGTGGGGGCGCTCGCCGCGCTCTCCCCACGGGGGGACGTGTCGATCGGCGCGCGGGGGGCGTTCCGGGCCGACGACCTGGAGGCCCTCGCGACGCTGCGCGGATGGCGGAGCCTCCGTGCCTCCGTGGATCCGGCGGGCGCGGCCGTGGAGGGCGTCCCCGAGGAGGGGATCGCCGAGCTGGTCGCGGCCCTCGCGGGCGCCGCGGACCCGCGGCCGGGCGGGGCGGCCGCGCGGTCGTGGGGGCGCGAGTCGCTCGTGGACGGCGCGCCGTTCCAGCGGCGGCTGCACGCGCTGCGGCTCCGCGCGGTCGCGCCGCTCGTGCGTATCGTGGGCGAGGTCGTCGTCGACGCGCTCGACGAGGTGTGTATCGGCGTGCGCGCGGCGGTGGTCGATCGCCTGGGCGCGGAGG